>NZ_JBFAKB010000007.1:0-553216 GCF_040655495.1 Nonomuraea sp. NPDC050404 | reverse complement strand
CTGCGGCCTTGACTGCGTTCCCGACCCTCCCGGATCTCGAAGTCCATCGCATCCCCTCAACTGGGGTGTTGCGACGACCACTAGAAGACAAGCGGAGAGGGGGCGGGCCGCACGCGTGATCGGCTCCATGGCACTGACCGGCTCGGATGTGGACGGCGGGTTCGGCTCACCCCTGTGCCTGACCGCACGTCCTGTCATCCCCGCACCGACCATACGTGCGGCCGTCCCCGGAGGGGGCGGCCACGCGTCGTCCGGTTGCCGGATCAGCGCTCGTCGTGACGACGGCGCCAGCGTTCTTCCATGCGCTCCAT
This sequence comes from Nonomuraea sp. NPDC050404, assembly GCF_040655495.1. Lineage (NCBI taxonomy): Bacteria > Bacillati > Actinomycetota > Actinomycetes > Streptosporangiales > Streptosporangiaceae > Nonomuraea > Nonomuraea sp. NPDC050404. Next base: position 552,905 of record NZ_JBFAKB010000007.1, on the reverse strand, counting down.
GAAAGTACCCCGGTTGCCCCGGCGGGCCTGCTTGCCCGGAGGTGGGGCCGTGCCCGAGGCTGGGGCGGCGGAGTCACCGAACCCATTCATTTTTTTCCAGCTGGACAGGCCCCACAGACACGCGGCGAGCATGACCACGAAACCGCCGACGCCGAGCGGGATCAGGCTCATCACCACGCCGACCATCATGATGACGACGCCCAGAGCAAAGCCGATGGAGGCTTTGATCAGGCGACGCTTGTAATGGCTGCGCGGGTCACTGATCCTTACGGTGTTGGCCCACTTCGGGTCCTCGGCGTAGAGGGCCTGCTCGATCTGGTCGAGCAAGCGCTGCTCGTGCTCAGAGAGCGGCACGGCGCCTCCCAAGGACGGCCCCAGGACGGGGAAGACGGCAACGGACGACACGGGGTGTCCGAACCTCGCGGTCGGTTATCCCCAGAATACGAGGCTGTAGACGTAGGCGAAAGCAAACGTCCAACGCAGACCAAACCGGAGGTGACGTCATGGCTCTATTGTGGCCCATCTCGCCCCCCTTACCCCAAAATCCTGACATGGACGCCCCCAGGATGTCCGGACATCGAACGTCATGTCTCTATTTCATCAAGCTTGCCACGTACTAGCGACGCCGGGAGCACCGCATCGGGCCCGAATCTTCTGATCGCCTTGTCCATGGCCTGCTCGGCCTCGCGCCACCCGGTCTCCTTCTCGCCCAAACTGAGCTGGCGGGTGGCCTCTCCGGCCGGCCGCAGGTTCTCCATCCTGACCCCCACCAGGCGCAGACGCACCCGTTCGAGACCGGCCGCCTGAAACAGCTCGCAGGCGGTGGCGTAGATCACCTGTGCCACGTCGGTCGGTTCGCGCAGCGTGCGCGAGCGGTTGATCGTGGTGAAATCGGCGCGGCGTAGCTTCACACTTACAGTTCTGCCCACGTGACCGGCGTTACGCATGCGGGCCGCCACCCGCTCCGACAGACGCAGCAGTTCCCGCTTGATCACTTCGGGGTCGTCCACGTCCGCCGCGAACGTCTCCTCGTTGCCGATGCTCTTGTCCGGCACGTGGGTGCTCACGGCCCGCTCGTCGCGCCCCCAGGCCAGTGCCGACAGGTGGGCGCCCACGGCCTGCCCCAGCTCCCGCTGGAGCGTGCTGGGCGGCACTCTGGCCAGATCGGCGACCGTACGGATGCCCAGGCGCTGGAGGGACTGCTCGGTGCGCTCACCGACCCCCCACAGGGCCGAGACGGGCAGCGGGTGGAGGAAGTCGACGACCTGGTCCGCGGGCACCACCAGCAGGCCGTCGGGCTTGCACTGCTTGGAGGCCAGCTTTGCCACGAATTTGCTGCTCGCCACGCCGACGGAGCACGTGATGCCGTAGCGCTCCAGCACCTGCTCCCTGATCATCGCGGCCACCGCGGCGGGCGGGCCGAGCCGCCGGCGGGCCCCGCCGACGTCGAGGAACGCCTCGTCGGACGCGATGGGCTCCACCATCGGGGTGATCGCGTGAAAGATCTCCATGACGCCCTTGGAGACCTCGGAGTATTTGCCGTGACCGGGCGGGATGATGACGGCCTGCGGGCAGAGCCTGCGCGCCCTGCTCATCGGCATCGCCGAGTGCACACCGTACGCCCTGGCCTCGTAGGTCGCGCTGAGCACGACGCCGCGCCCGGCCGGGGAGCCCACGATCACCGGGCTCCCCCGCAACTCGGGCCGTTCGAGAAGTTCGACGCTGGCGAAGAACGCGTCCATGTCGACGTGCAGGATCGGGCAGCCGCTGTCATCGGCCCCGGTCCGCGGGACCGGGCCGATGCCGGAGATCTGCTTGCGAGACACGCCTTCGAGTCTATCCGAACAGGCGTTCTATACCGAGGGGAGCGGTCATCGTTTCTTCCTTCCGGCGGCCTCAGGCCCGGTGCCCGAGCACGTGCAACTGCGTCGCGATGTCGCGCAACACCGGATGGGTCGCGGCGGCCTGCTCCAGCGCCACCAGGGCCTGCGCCGCGCCCGGCTCACCGTCCACGAGCCTGCTGGGCACCAGGTCGGCGAAGACCCGCACGCCGTGGATGGCCCCGACCGCGAACCCGGTCGCGCTCAGCAGTTCGACGAGCGTGTCCGCGGCGAAACGCCTGGGCGTGGGGTCGCGATCGCCCCAGGTGCCGCTGGGGTCGTCCAGCACGGCCTTGGCCTCGTCGAACTGCCCGGCCAGCGCCCGGTGGATGGCGCTGGCCACGGGGTTGGCGGTCAGCACGCTGACGGCGCCGCCCCTGCGCAGCAGGGCCGCGACCGCGGTCAGCGCGCTGATCGGGTCTTCCACGTACTCCAGCACGCTGTGGCACAGGACCAGGTCGGCGGCGTCCCGGCTGAGCAGCTCGCCCAGGTCGGCCGCGTCGCCCTGCAGGCCGCGCACGGCGACGCCCTTCTCCTTGGCGCGGCGCTCCAGCGCGGCCAGCGAGTCGGGGCTCGGGTCCACCACGGTGACGGCGTGGCCGAGGGCGGCCAGCGGCACGGCGAACCCGCCGGTGCCGCCGCCGGCGTCGACGATGTCGAGCGACTCCCTGCCGGTGGCCGCAGTGCGCTCGGCCAGCATGGACCGCAACGCCTCCCAGACGACGGCGGTCCGCACCGCCGGGGTCCTTGTGGTGACGCCTTCAGCACGCACCCTCGGCTCGCCTCCCTCTCCGCCGCGACGGGCGCCCGCGCGAGGGACGCCCCGGCAGCGGGCGGCCTTCGCGGACGCGCGCTCGGCGTACGCACACCGCGCGAACGTGCACGTCGCGTACGTGCACCTCGCGAACGACTCTCTTCGTGGACGGGCCCCAGCCTACGCCGTACGCGACGACTCCCGCTCCCCACCGGCCAGACCCATCCCGGTCAATCCACGAAGCCGGGGTGGGCACCGGCGGCTCATCCGCAGAAGCCGCCGCACCGCGGTTGAGGCACATGAAGATCATCCGCTGGAGCCGCCGCGCCGGGTGACGCTCCGGAGGCTCATCCCCCGGATTCGGCGGTCAGCCGCTTGGGGGCGCGCAGCCGCCAGGCGTCGGCCAGCAGTTCGCCCATCTCCCGCGCGTCCACCGCCCCGAACCGCACGAGCACGATGGCGGACCTGTCGTAGTGCGGCGTGGTGCAGAACTTGCCGGGCTCGGCCGCGATGAGCTCCTGCTTGTCCTCCTGCGAGGCCACGGGAAGCGCCAGCAGGTCGCCCTCCTCCCGGACCCGGGCGAACCACTTGCCCCGCACGTAGAAGGCGGGCGTCCCGTACATCGGCTTCTCGGTGGCCTCGGGCAGCGCCAGCGCGAGCCGGCGCACGTCGTCTTCCGTCACCATTCACTCACGATAGCCACCGGTCACTCACGATAGCCACCGGGCTCCGGGCACGGAAAAAGGGGCGCGTCGCGGCTGGTGACGCGCCCCTTCTCGTACGGTCGCGGTGCGGCCCGGCAGACGGTGCGGACGCCTGACCGCGCGACGACGACACGTTCCTCGCCTCGCGAGCCGTGCAACCGTGTAGCCGTGCGGCCCGGCGTGGTTGGAACGTACCCCGAACGCGCGCTCCCGGCCCGCCGGAAAGGCTGTCTAAAGGGTGAGGCTTGGCTTGAGTTGCTTGAAGCGGGCCAGCAGGCCGTTGACGAATTGCGGGGACTCGTCGGTCGACAACTCCCCCGCCAGGTGCACCCACTCGCTGATGACCACGCCCTCGGGCACGCCGGGCATCCAGAGCAGCTCGTAGGTGCCCCCGCGCAGCAGGTTGCGGTCCACGGCGGGCATCCGGTCGAGCGTCCAGCCCTCGGCGTAGGTGGTGATCAGCTCGTCGATGCGCATGTGGTGCCTGGCCACACCTTCGACGATCGCCGAGGTGTACTCGTTGACCGGCGGCTCCTGCCGCTCCACGCGCTCGGTGAGGATCTTCAGCGGATCCTCGTCGCGCAACTCGGCCTCGAAGAGGATGTCGAGCGCCCGCCTGCGTGCTTTGCCGCGTGCCGACACCTCAGGCCCGGCCGAGGTATTCGCCGCTACGGGTGTCGACCTTGACCTTCTCGCCGGTGGTGATGAACAGCGGCACCTTGATCTCGGCGCCGGTCTCCAGCTTTGCGGGCTTGGTGCCGCCGGTGGAGCGGTCGCCCTGCAGGCCGGGCTCGGTCTCGGAGATGATCAGCTCGGCGGCGGCGGGCAGGTCCACGTAGAGCGCGGAGCCCTCGTTGAAGGCCACCGTGGCCGTGGTGTTCTCCAGCATGTAGTTGGCGGCGGTGCCGACCGTGCCGCTGGAGACGTTGACCATGTCGTAGGTCTCGGTGTCCATGAACACGAAGTCGTCACCGTCGCGGTAGGAGAACTGCATCTCGCGCTTGTCGACGTTGGCCACCTCGACCTTGACGCCGGCGTTGAAGGTCTTGTCGACGACCTTGCCCGAGAGCACATTCTTGAGCTTGGTGCGCACGAACGCGCCGCCCTTGCCCGGCTTGACGTGCTGGAACTCCACAACGGCCCAAAGCTCCCCGCCGTCGAGCTTCAGCACAATGCCGTTCTTGAGGTCGTTGGTCGTCGCCACTCGTTCTTCTCCCGCGTGCGGCCGCTCTAGAGGACGAGCAGCTCCTTGGTCGTCTTTGTGAGGAGTTCCGGCCCGCCCTCACGTGTCACGAGGGTGTCCTCGATGCGAACCCCGCCCCGCCCCGGGAGGTAGATCCCGGGCTCGACGGTGATCGGAACTCGATCCTCTAGTCTACCGGTCCTTGAAGGGCCGAGGAACGGCTCTTCGTGGATCTCCAGTCCGACCCCGTGGCCGAGGCCGTGCCTGAAGTGGCCGCCGTGGCCCGCCTCCTCGATGACCGAGCGGGCGGCCGCGTCCACGTTCCCGGACTCCGCGCCCGGGGTCACGGCGTGCCTGCCCGCCCGCTGGGCCGCGGCGACGAGGTCGTAGATCTCGCGCTGCCAGGCGACCGGTTCGCCCAGGCTGACCGTCCTGGTCATGTCGGCGTGGTAGCCCTGGTAGCGGGCGCCGAAGTCCATGGTGACCAGGTCTCCGGCGCGCAGCTCGCGATCGGTGGGGGCGTGGTGCGGGATCGCGCCGTGCTCGCCGGCGGCCACGATCGTGTCGAAGGCCGGCTTGTCGGCGCCCAGTTCCGTCATGCGGTGGTCGAGCAGGCGGGCCAGCCCCCGCTCGGTGATCCCGGGCGCGATCCGGGCGCTCACGTCGGCGAAGGCCCGGTCGGTGATGGCGCAGGCGGTACGGAGCCGTTCCAGCTCGGCCTCGTCCTTGACCGCCCGCAGCAGCTCCACCACCGGCCCCAGCGGCACGAGCCCCTCGCCCAGCCGGTGATAGGCGGCCACGCTCATGCTCGCCGCCTCGATCCCGGCGCCCGGCGCCGCCAGCGTGCCCGCCACGTCCGACGCCTCGACCGAGGGCACGTCCAGCGTGCGCGCCACCTCGATGTAGCGGTTGTCCGTCGCCAGCAGCGCCGTCCCGTCCGCCCTGACCAGTACGGCGGCGTTCGAGCTGACCAGCCCGGTGAGGTAGTGGACGTTGACGGGGGAGGTGACCAGCAGGGCGTGGACCTCACGGGCGGGCAACAGCTCGGCGAGCCGCGTCCTGCGCGCCGGGTAGTCGAAGGTCATTCGCCCAATGTACGCGCCATGACCGTTACGTCACTATTGCCCGTCTCATCCCATCCGGGCCGGAAACTCCCACGAACCGCCAGCCGCATCCGACCGGGAGCTCCCACGAACCGGCCGGCCACATCCGACCGGCAACTCCCACGAACCGGCTAGCCGGCCGGGAGCTGCCACTCCTGCATGAACTCCGACGCGGGCCCGGCCCCCATCTCGCCCTTCTGCTGGGCCCTGGCCAGATCGCGGTAGACGCCCGCTATGTCGTGGACAGTGGAGCGCGCGTTCCCGTCGGAGTGCCTCCTCGCCGCCTTCTGCAGCTGGTCGCGTGCCTTGTCGGCGACCTTGGGGTCGATGCCGCCCATGGACTGCTGGAGCGTCAGGTTCTCATCGAACCTCCGCAGCCACTCGCCGTACCCGCCGGGCGGGATCTCCTGCCCCAGCGTGCCCTTGGGCGCGGCCGTGCCGATCAGGGCGTCCGGCTCCGCCTCGGGGTCGAGGGTGGTCGCGAAGTCATCGAACGGGTTCTCATCCTCGGTGGCGGAGGGCGACGGGCTCGTCGGGAAGGTCACCAGGGCGGTGGGGCTGGCGTCCGGGGTGGGCACCGCGACCGGCTCCTCCTCCCGCGCCCCCGCCAGCATCACCATGCCGACGGTCACGGCCGCGATCACCACACAGGCAACGCCGAGCTGGAGGATCATCTTGCGGTTCGGCCCCTGATCCGGTTCCGGCTCGTAGTCGCCCGCCGCGTAGACGGCGGTGTCACCGGCGCGCGGCGCGTGCCCGGGACCCGTCGGCACGCCGACGGGCAGGACCTCGGTGGCCCCGGACCCGCCGTTCCCACCTCCAACGCCGCCGCCCCCGGGACCAACGCCCCCGGGACCAACGCCCGAACCCGCCATCCCCGGGCCCGCCATCCCCGGGCCCGCCATCCCCGGGCCCGCCATCCCCGGACCTGCCATCCCCGGACCTGCCATCCCCGGACCTGCCATCCCCGGACCTGCCATCCCCGCACTCGCCATGCCCGCACCCGCCATGCCCGCCTGCAGGCCCGGGTCGCGCAGGGACACACCGGTCACGGGCGGCCCCGCAGGAGCGGGCTTCGGCCGCGCGATGGCCGCCAGCGTCCGCCGGATCGCCTCCCCGCTGGTGGGCCGCTGCGCCGGATCCGGCGCGAGCATGGCCATCAGCAGCCGGTCCAGCTCGGGCGGCACCTCGGCCCTGATCGCGCTGGGCGGGACAAGCCTCCCCTCGCCCCCTCGAACGTCCTGTCCCGGCGCGCGGCCGTCCGGAGTCTCGGAGGGCGGCTGCCCGCACAGCAGCTCGTAGGCGACGCACCCGAGCGCGTACACATCCCCGGGAGCCCGCGCCGCCTGCCCCCCGGCCCGCTCGGGCGCCGCGTACGGGTCGTCCTCCCGTACCGGCTCGTGCTCGTCCAGGCCGAACCCGACGACCTTGAGCACCCCGCTGGAGGCCATCCGGAAGCTGCCGGGCCCGATCCGGCCGTGCACGACCCCGGCCCGGTGCGCGGCGTCCAGCCCGGCCGCCGCCTGCCCGATCAGGTCGCACACCTCGACGATCCGCAGGCGCCCGCGCGCCGCCAGCTCCTCGCCCAGGCTGGTCCCGGTGAGGTACTCCATCACCAGGAACGGGGCTCCGTCGTGCTCGCCGACGTCCAGCACCATGGCCACGTTCGGGTGGATCACCTTGGCCACCGAACGGGCGTGCTGCCTGAGCACCTCCCGCGTGGCGGCCCCCGCGGCCCTGGCTCCGAGCACCTTGACGGCCACGACCCAGTCTGCCCGCGTGTCGTACCCCCGCCACACCTCACCCATCGGCCCGCCGCCGATGCGCTCGTCAAGCCGGTACCGGTCAGCGACCACAGACGGCTCTGCGTCGGACATATCCCCGCCAATAGCTCGTATCAGATTTCTCTCCACGATAGGGCCCTACAGCCCCAACCGCCCCAACAACCGATGGACATAACGACTTTCGTTATTTACGATTATCGTTATGCCAACTCGATGGATCATCCGGCTTGAGACCCTGCTGAGCATCGCCCTGGTTCTCGGCCTGCTGGGCGCCCTGGCCGCCCTCGCCGCGAACGCCATGATCGCGTTCTTCGACACGCCGAACGGATTGGGCATCCCGCTGCGCGTGTACGACGTGCCGACGGCCGGGATGGCGGCGCAGGGCGCCTCCGTGGGCGACGTCACCGCCGAGGTGATCGTCCGTCCCGATGGCGCCGCACCGCTGGCGGGGCTGCTCTACCTGCTGATGTGGGGACCGGGCGCCGCCACGGCGCTGCTGGCACTCCTCACGCTGGTCCGCGCGCTGCGCCGGGCACGCTCCGGCGACCGGGCGCTGTTCTCCGCGGTCACGGCCGGCCATCTGCGCGGCCTCGGCTGGATCCTGATCGCCGGCTCGCTCGCGTCGGGCGTGCTGGGGACGGCGGCGGAGGTCATACTCTCCTCCATGTTGCTGACCGAGAACTATCCGATCTACCAGCCCTCCGGCCTGCTGCCGGCCGGTGTCGTGGCGGGGTTCGCCGCGCTGGGCGTGTCGGAGATCGTACGCCGGGGCCTGGCCCTGCTCGAAGAGGTCGAGGCCACCATCTGATGGCCGATCAGGTCATCAGGGTACGGCTCGACGAGCTGCTCAAGGAGCGCGGCATGACGCTCACCGAACTGTCGCACCGCGTCGAGATCACGGTCGTCAACCTGTCCATCCTGAAGAACGGCCACGCCAAGGCGATCCGCTTCTCCACCCTGGAGCGGTTGTGCCGGGCACTGGGCTGCCAGCCGGGAGACCTGCTGACATACGAATGAGGGGGCGGTCCGGGACCGCCCCCTCACCTGCGGGAAATCAGGCCGTGGCCGGCTCGGGCACGCGCGCGGCGGGCGCGGGGCCGTCCAGCGGCCGCGGCGGCGCGTTGAAGACCTCCTCGTCCAGGCCGTCCTCCGAGCGCGCCACCAGCACCGGCACGACCATCTGGCCCGCCACGTTCGTAAGGGGACGTTGCACATCATGTGAAGGTAGGGTCTGATGACCGCTCCTCCCCCCATCATCTCCCCGGAGGGTTCCGCGCGCCGAAGTTCTGCAGCGATCCTCGAAGTCATGCGGGTCCGCATCCACATCACCGACGGCCAGCGCGCCGCCCTCCTCGCGGTGCTCGACCGCTCCCCCGAGCCGGGCGTGCGCGTCTCGGCGTTCACCGTCGCATTCGACCTCGCAGACCCGGCCGCGTGGCTGGAGGGCCGGATGGCTGAGTGGCCTCTGGGCGTCTTCCCGCGGGCCAGCCTTCACGGAGTCCTGCGGAAACTCCGTTCGGCGATCCAGGGTCAGGTTCAGCCTGACCTCCGCCCGGCCGTCCTCCGACACGCCGCCGCCCTCATCCGGTCCGGGGAGGAGCTCCGCGCCGGGAACGCGGTCCTGGCCGCCGTCGCTCAGGTGCTACCCGCCGGGCAGACGGGCGACGGCCTGCCGAACCGCGCGATCCGCGCCGTCGCCGAGCGCCTGACGCTGACGCCCGTGGAGAGCCCGCTGACCGCGTTCGTCTGGTGGGACCAGGACCACGGCCGCACCGACATCGCCGACGCCCTGGAGGCCACCGCCGCGGCCCTCGACGGCGAGGAGGCGGGGTCATGACCGAGATCACCCGCGCCGACTTCGGCGAGTGGGACTGGGAGAACGCCACCGAGGCCGTCTACCCACTGATGGCCAAGATCCAGGACATCGGCTTCCACCGGATCGGCGACTGCTGGACACCTTGGGCTGAGCGGGGCGACGTACCGGCGCTGATCGCTGAGGCACGCGGCATCCTCGACGAGATCGAGAAGCCACTCAAGGAGGCCCGCCGCGCGCTGGCCCGCATCGAGGGCGGGGCGCGGCTCCGTGCCGTCCGAAGGGAGAAGGCGCTCCAGGAGTTCAGGGAGGTGACTCCGTGAGCCGCCGCCGTGACCACGTGACCGAGCCCGCCGAGCTCGCCGCCAACCTCAGCCGGTTCTTCAAGCGGCTGGAGGACCACGCCGCCGGGGACCCGGCGAACCTGGTGCTCATCGATGAGCTGATGGAGGACCTGCGCCGGACCAAGCTGCGTGCCATCGCGCGCGCGGCCCGCTCTGCTCGCGAAGGCGGCGACTACACGTTGGGCGAGATCGTCGCGATCCTCGGCATCCGGAAGCAGAGCGTCCACGAGCTGATCCAGAAGGGCCGCGCGCTGCTGGAGGCTCAGCGGCAGCGCCTGGGCGTCGTCAGCCTGCGGGAGCGGCGCCGGGCGCGCCTGGAGGCCGCGGGCGTTCCGGACCGGCGCGCGAGCTGAGGTCGTCGCCCCGTCACCCCTCGCCGGGTGGCGGGGCTACCCTTTCCCAACCCCCGACGTGAAGGGCAGGAGTTGTGAGCACCGCAGGAAGCGACCGCGATTGGCCCGCGCTGGCGCGCGTAGTCCGGGAGAGACGCATCCAACTCGGGATAGTGAACCAGAGGGCTGCGGCGGCCAGGGCGGACGTCCACGTCAACACGTGGAACGCTCTGGAGAACGGCAAGGTCGTCAGCATGGAAAGCCTCGAAGCGATCGCCAAGGCGCTGGAATGGTCCACCGCAACGCTCGTGGCCGTGCTGCGTGGACCTGCCGAGGATCACGAGCAGCGCCCCGCGCGCCATCGCGTCGCGCTGAACCTTCGCCGCCTACGTCGGCTCGCGGGCATGAAGCAGGCGGATGCCGTGGCCCGCCTGACGGAGATCGGTGGACCCGCTTGGACCGAACCGACTTACAGCGCCGCCGAGCGATCACCCGACAGCGGGCGGACCAAGAGCTTCACGGCTGACGAGATCGAACAGCTTGCCGCGTGCTACGGCGTTCCCGTGTGCGTCCTCTTCGGCGACCACCCGAACCACGCCGAACCGCCGTCGCAGGCCGAAGTCGGGGCAAGCGCCTGGCAGCTCTGCGAGGAGGCCGTCAGGGGCGCCGAGGGCGGTTGGGTGTCGCGAGAGGTGGGCGCGTTCGCCGCCGCCGTCCTGGCCGCGCTCGACGACGAGGCCGCGCCGTGAGTGTCGGGCGGATCGTGGGGCAGAACATGCGCAGCCTGCGCGAGGCACGCGCCGTCGTCCTGGCCGACGTCGCAAGAGCTGCGCGGGCGGTCGGGCTGTCTTGGGATGCCTCAGCCGTCTCCCGGATCGAGACCGGCGCCCGGCAACTGACCCTTGACGAGTTCCTGACGCTGCCCCGGATCATGACCGCAGCCCTCTGTGAGCCAACCACCCTCGTTACACTCCTCGCGGACGGCACCGGGAGCCTCTCCGAGACGTGGGCGCTTCTCGCAGAGCCGGGCGTCGCGCACCTTGCGGTCGAGGCCATTCCTGATCTCGCGCGGAAGGCCGTCGAGTGTTCTAAGCGAGCGGCCGAGACGCAGGGCGGGGACACCGACCTGTACGACCGCGCCGCAGAGCTAGGAGTGACCCCCGAGGCCCTCTCCGACGCCATGACCGAACTCTGGGATGTCCGTTCCCTGCGCGCCGAGCGGGAGCGCCGACTCCGGGAGTCCGACACCGACCTGAGCCAGCCAACCAGGGCACGCACGGCCCGAGGCCACCTCACGCGTCAGCTCATGGCTGAGCTGCGCCACCATCTCGCGGAGAATGGCCAGTGAGCGGCAATTGGACGACCGTGCCCGGCCCCGAGGGCGTGACGGTCTCTGTACGGCTTGAGCATGGCGACGACGGTCGCCGGGTCGTGACCGGGTTGCATCTCGAAGGAGCGATCACGGCGGATATCCTCCGATCGCTGCGCCTCGCACGCATCGAGGCGGCAGCCAATGGGGAAGGATGCCAGCGCCAGCCACTACGCCGACCGGGCGGCACCGATCCCGACACGTTCTATGCGGAGGTGGCCGACGCCTATCGCGCGGCGGCAGCGATCACGCAGGCGCCCGCCACGCTCCTTGCCAGGGAGGCCAGCGTGCCCGTGTCGGCCGTCTACCGATGGGTTCGGGAAGCGCGACGGCGAGGCTTCCTCCCCGTGGGCCGCAAGGGCAAGGCAGGCTGATCCACGCTGTCACGCCCCGCTGATCATCTGGTCGGCGGGGCGTCGCCATGTTCGACGACGAACAGGCCGCGACCCGGCGCGGTGACAAGCAGCCCTTCGCGCTTGAGCACGTCGAGCGCCTTCTTGATCGTGTTGCGGCTGAGACCGGTCTCCTCTTCAAGCTGTGTCTGTGAAGGGATCCGGGTGCCCGGCGGAAACTCGCCGGCCTCGATGCGGGCACGTAGCGCGTCGGCGAGCTGGAGGTAGGGCGCGCGGAGCCCGTCCGGATCGATCTTCACACGTCAGAACCTAGCTGACCAGGCCAAACAAGACATAGGCAGGGCCGGGCCTGGCCAGCCGTGGCCTAGTTGCGTACACTGCGTTGCCATGGACTCACTCCCCCAGGTGATCCCGGTCGTCAATGCCGTGCTGCCCCCGATCTTCGAGTGGACGGCGCAGGGCGGTCCGGGCCGCGGCTCCGGCGGTGTCGCTGGCAGCGGCGACCAGGCGACGGCGGACCTTCTCCTGGCGATGCTGCGACTGCCACCAGGCGCGACTGGCCACCTCCGGCACGTGCGCCTGGACCACGAGCAGCCGCTGGACTACCTGACCGCGGGCCCGCTCATCCTGGCGCGGCACCATGCGCCGGGGGTGGTCCGGCTGACGGGCGGCCCGCGATGAACTGCACCAGCGACCCGCACGATGAGTGCCCGTCCTGGTGCACCGCGCCCCACTATGCGCGCGATCGGCGTCACGTCGCCGAGATCCACTGCGTGCACCTGGAGCCGGTGGGCGCCGACGTGCTCGGGCCGCGCCTGTTCGCAGACCTCCGGCAGGGCCCGGATGACGCGGCACCCCTGGTGCACATCGATCTCGATGAGATGCCGATCCTGCAGCTCGATCCGGCGAAAGCCATCCGCGTCGGGTGGCTGCTGATCGAGCTGGGGCTGCTGGGGGGCGGGCAGCCATGAACCCCCACAGGCAGGCGTGGCGGCGGCGACTCGTCCTGGACGTTCGCCGCCACGCCGTCGCGCTCAGGGCGGGCGCGGCAATGGCGGCACGGCCCAAGGTTCGCCGCCCCGGGCTGTGCCGCCGCACTCAAGGGCTGCCAAGGAGGTGGGGCGTGAACGAGGCCGAGACGCGCGCCTACTACGACATCCCGGAGAACGCCGCGGCGATGTGCGACATGCTGATGGGCGCCCATCCGGGATGGCTGGTGCGGCGGATCCCGACCGCCAGGTCGTTCCAGTCCGCACCGATATGGGTTGCCCGCCGCGTCGAGTGGACCGCCAACCAGAGCTCGCTCTTCAACGAGAACGCCGGAGTGATCAACCTGGCTATGTACCAGGTTGACGCTGGGGCGGTGGTGTGAATGACCGGCTACACGACAGTCCCGTACGTGATCGCCTACTCGAACGAGCTGGTCAAGGACCCGATCTGGTTCGAGGACACTCCTTGCGGTGGGCCGCGGCTGTCCTATCAGCCTCCGGGAGAGAACGACTGGGTCGGTCCCGGCGGGGTGCGGCGTAACGCCTTGGGTATCCTTCGTGCCCGCGTCCTCGACCTGCGCGACCAGCCGTCGGATGTGCGCGGCCACGAGCGGATGCGCAAGCTGAACACGCTGCGCCAGTGGAAGTGCATGGACGATCTGCTGTGCCAGGTGTGCGGCTACCCGGCCGTGGACCTGGAGACGGGGCGCTTCCCGTGGCTGCTGGTCAAGAGCGTGTTCGAGCGAACCGGGCTCGACTCGGGCCGGACGAACGCGCCGCCGTGCTGCTGGGCGTGCATGCCGAAGGCGCTCGCCGAGTGCCGGATGCTGCAGGACGAACCGGTCATGGTCTGCACCGCGACCGGGGTGACATCGGCGGGTGTACTGGCCGACCTGTACGAGCCGACACCGATCACCGGCCAGCCGACGCCGCACGCCCGCAACATCTTCATCTCGTGGACCAACCATAGTTGGCACTCTCGGTCGTTCGCCGTCGCCCAGGTGGTTGAGCTGCACGGGATTAGGCCGGTGGTGGAACCGCCATAGACGTCCCGGCTCCCGGACGGCTGCTGCGGGCCGGGAGCCGGGCGCAAGACCCCTTCTCTGGACGCCTTTGCCGGGCGAGCACCACTAGCCCAGAGGAGGGCAAGGGGTGGCCTCAGGCCCATGGAGAGGCGGCCTGGGGCCACCCCGCAGTGAACAACTGAAGACGCCCGGCCCCCCGGCGAGCCTCGCACACGTCCCACCGGGGGGCCGGTGCCAGACGGCCCGGCGTTAGCAGTCCGCCGGGCTCGGCCCCGCCCACGTGGAGGCGCAAGGGCGGGGCCACACAAGAGCCGCCCTCGGAGGGTGCTCCGCGCCGGCCAGGTCCATCAGGCTGGCCGTCGCAGCGGAGGGCAATCCTCCCTCCGAGGGCGGTGACCACCACCGAGCCGAAGGAGAAGATATGCGCGCCCCCATCGCGACTGATTCACGCCTGCATCTCGTGAGCGCTACGTCTGGTCGCGCGGGGACACGTACGTGCCGCGCTGTGGCAGCGTGTAGACCAAGCCCTCATCGCGCAACGCCTCGATGGCGTGCCGTACCGTGGCGCGGGCCACGCCATGCTCCTGCTGGAGCTGGAGCTCGGACGGCAGGACCTGGCGCGGCTGGTACTCGCCGGAAAGGATCTTGGCCTTCAGGATGGCGGCGATCTGCCGGTAGATCGGCGTGGGGTCGTGATGATCCACTGTCACGCTCGTGAACGTAAACCACGTGCCCGACGACCTCGACGTCATCTACGTCTAGAACGTAGAGAACGTCTAGCACAGAAATTCGAGGAAATCTCTTGGCCTACGGACAAAAAGATCCTATGGTCTGATATGCGCTCATTTCGGCCATGCCGAAATGAGCCAGGCGCGGCGGCGTACCCCTTCCCAGGCGTCCGCCGCCGCGCCCCTGACACGCCCAGCCGCACGAGAGACACTGGCAGCGTGAGCGCCACCATCACCTTCCGCAAGACCAAGAGCGGCGAATGGGTCGCCTACGGCCCCGCCGAACTGATCAAGCCGGGCCCGGTCGTCGTCAGCAAGAAGGACGGCACCACCGTCGAAGAGGTCATCGAGCGAGTCGGCGCGCCATTCGACGTAGGCGGCCAGCCGATGGTTTATGGCTACCTCGCCCCGGCGGCGTGCGTCAACTGCGACCAGCCCGGGGCAACTCACCACCGCCGCGACTCATCCGGCATCCCCGGCAAGGTGTGCGACCGCTGCAACCGAGAGCCCTGGTACATGCTCTCCTTCGCATGACGAAAACAGCCCACCTCCCAAAGAAGGTGGGCTGCTCGTTGCGCCGCTATGCCGCGAACTATCACTCAACGCCCCTAGAATGCTGATGGTTTAGTAGCGGCATTCACGGAGTGGGGATCACGGGATGAAGGCGTGTACCGCGTGCGGCGAAACCTTCCCTCTGGACAGCTTCGGCACAAACCGGGCGCTGAAGGATGGGCGCCAGAGCAAGTGCAAGGGATGCATCTCCGCCCAAAAGGCCGCTTTGAAGGCCAGCTATCAGCTCAACTCTGCTCCCGCCGAGAAGACCTGCCGGCAGTGCATGCGCATCCTGCCCGCATCGGCGTTCAACGCAAATAGCTCATCCCCCGACAAGCTTCAGGGTCTCTGCAAAGCCTGCCAGGGCGACACCCACCGCCTGGCTAAGTACGGACTGTCGCCTGCCACTTATGCGAACCTGCTGGCTCAGCAGGGCGGAGGGTGCGCCATCTGCCAGGCTCCGGCGTGTTCCTCCGGACGCGCCTTCGCTGTCGATCATGACCACTCTTGCTGCCCAGGCAAGAAGACGTGCGGCAAGTGCGTCCGTGCGCTCCTCTGCTGGAGGTGTAATCACACGCTCGGAGTCCTTCGCGAGGACGTTGAGATCTTTCGCAAGGCGATCCAATACATCGAGCGCACGCAGAGTTGATAGTTGAGCGCGTGCCACGGCGTCCCGTGGCAGAGGCGGGTGAACCGGCTATCCCGAAGGAAGAGGTCCCCTGGACCTCTTGTCACCGGCCACGTCCAGCGTAGCGACGCCGGGCGTTCAGGGCATGCGGAAAACGGCCCGCCGCGCACCCTCAGGTACGCGGCGGGCCACCTGCACGGCACCCTCACGCCGTGGTCTAGGCAGCCAAGTCGTAGTTCGGCTTCTTGCCCGTCAACCCAGCAGCGAGCAGGATCCGGCCACCCGCCGGCCACCACGTTTCGACCCACCGACCGAGCGCGTAGTAGGCCCCGGTGATGGCGACGGTGACCAGCTCGGCGACGGCGCCCTCGGGCAAATCCAGGCCGACCTTGGCCGCCCAGCCGAGCAGCACGCCGACGACGACCGGAACGACGGTACGGATGATGGATGCGAGCATGACCCCTCCTTGGAGGTCGGATTCTTGGACCTGCCCGGCGGTATGCCTGGTCAGGGGTTGAACTGGAAAGCAACTCTTTCCAGTTCAGGAGACGGGACGCTCCCATGTGGCCCGCCAGGTGGCGGGACCGACGATGCCGTCAGCGTCGAGCGGCCAGCCCTGCGCCGTCGAGTCGAGCTGGAACGCTCGGCACACCTCCGCCGAACGCGGCCCGAAGTCGCCGTCCGGGATCAGGTCCCAGCCGCGATCCCGCATCCGGGCCTGCCAGGAGTAGACGTCGGCACCACGCGTCGAGGGCGGGTAACGGAGGAGACGGCCAGGGAATGGCGGTGCCTTCTCCGGCTTGCTGCCGGGCCGTGGCGCTCCGGCCTTCACCCAGGCGTACAGCTTCGGCCCGGGGCAGTCGGTGGCGTAACCGTCGCGGTGGCCCTTGATCTCCGGCCCGGCGCCGCCCTCGGCACGCAGCCACTCGATCGCGTCGCGGATGCCGTGCAGCATGTCGTCGGACGGGACGGTCAGGCCGCTGTTGCCAACCAGCCCGAGCACGGCGTAGTGGTTGGCGTTCAAGCCGCTACCGTTGGCGGCAGGCAGGTGGTGGAGTCCTCGGCCGACGAACACCTTCCGGTGTGGGCAGACGGCTGCCGTGTACCCGAAGTCCAACCAGCCCTGGTTCATGTGGGCCTTCTGGATTCCGCGCACGGTGGCGAAGCAGAGGTCATGGTCTTCGGCCAGCTTGGGATCGACCCGCGAGCCGACATAATGGATCTTGCAGCCTCGCGTCCGCGCAAGATGGTCGTAGGCGCCCTTCGGGGCGCGGGCCTTCCACTCCTGGCGTGTGATGAGGTCGATGGCCACGTCAGCCCCTTTCCGGTGGGCTAGAGTCGCGGTGTTCACGGTTTGGCTTGGCATGGCTTGGCATGTCCGGGTGCGGTTCGTCTGGGCCAGGCATGGCTGGGCTCGGCAGGCATAGGGAAGCGGGCAGGGTCAGGGATCCTGCCCGCTTTCTGCTTGTGGCGTGCAGGTGTAGGTAGTCGAGCCAGCAGGGTCAGGTCTGCACAGGTAGGTGGTCTCGCCGATGGGGATGGTCAGCGACGATGGCGCCGGGCCGGGCTCACCGCGCGGACCTGGTTCTCCTGTGACCCCTCGTTCGCCCTGAGGCCCCGGGCTGCCTTGCGGTCCGGGTCGGCCATCCTCACCCGCCGGTCCTTGCTCTCCGCGTGGTCCGGTCGGCCCGGTGACGGTGGCGCCGGGTTCGCCGCGCGGTCCGGGGCTTCCCTCCGTGCCGGCGGGGCCATGGGTGCCGGGCTGGCCGTCGTCTCCGTCGTCGCCTTGTGGGCCTGGTGGCCCGGATGGCCCCGGCTTCCCCGATGGGCCGGGCGGCCCGGATGGTCCGATCGCGCCGCGCTCCCCGGGCGGCCCCGGCGAGGGCGACACCAGCGGTACCCCGCCGAGCTTCTTGACCTGATCAACGAGGACCTGGCGGTCGTCCTCGGCTTGCCGTACGCGGTCGCCGAGCGATCCGATCTGGAGCGACACCCACAGCCCGAGGACTGCGACGACGGCGACACCGGCGATCAGCACCCAGTTGCGGCGGATGTTGCGCACGTGCTGGCCCATCACCCTCCGCCCCCGGGCGCGAGCCAGATCTGGACGGCGATGGTGATCAGGATGAAGAGGGTGGGCAGGATCCCGGAGTAGATCATCTGCTTGACGTTGCCGCCACGCTTCTCCTCGCGCTTCTCGTCGGCCGCTTCGAGCCTGGTCACGGCGGCGGCCAGGTCGCCCCGCAGAGCCCGAACTTCGTCGAGGAGGGTCTGGCGCAGTTCGTTGACGTCGCCCTCGACCTCGGTGAACCGGCGCTCGATCAGCCGCTGGTCGCTGGCGTACTCGGCGCGCTGGATGAGCTGGGCGAGGCTCATGACCACCCCGTCGAGGCGGCGGGACAGCTCACCCGGGGAGGGCTCATCGGTCACATCGCTCCCTCGCAAGAGTGGGCCTCTTTGGCGGACTGTGTTGCGGCATTACGGCAGGGCCGGGCTATTTGCTGACCCACAGCAGCGACCAGCGGTCGGTGCTCTGCAAGTCGAGCGCTGAGCCTGAGTCTTGGAAGGCCCGGACCTCCAAGTAGTCGCTCACGGCCAGGAACGCGATCCCCGACAGCGCCCCGCTGGCGCCACCGCCGCCGCCGATCGGCACGTACAAGTGGACGATCAGGTTGGTGGTGTTGTTCTTGCGGATGATCGACTGGCGAATCCCCGTCGTTCCGAAGTTCCACGTTTGCGTCAGCGTGAACTTGTACCATCCCGCGCTCTGGGCCGTATAGCGCGAGTTGTTGGTCACGTTGTCATGCCCGCCGTCACGGTCAATCTCTTCGCTGACCCAGGTGACAGTCTGAGTGGAGTTGTTGGGAATGCTCTGGGAGTTGCCCTTGATCAGCGACGCGAGGGGTGGCGACAGCAAGAAATTCAGGCCATCCCTAAGGTCAGTGTTCAGCTTCGATGCGGTCAACAATTCGCCCACCGTCCATGTGCGGGGGTTCGGCACCGTTGCCATGTCAGGTCGCCTCCCCGTGCATTCCCTTGCACGTCGCGCACAGGCCGACGGCGGGTCTCAGCAGGCAGGACGCGCACGGCCAGAACTGGAGAATCGCGGGCAACGACTCCAGGTTGACCGTCAGCTCGGGCATCCTGTCCGGCCAGGCCAGCTCGGCGGTATTGCCCCAGCCGCCGCCCGCGCACTCGGTGCACCAAAACGTGGTGGCATTGCGGGGCAGGTTGAAGGAGACGCCGCACCCCCACGGGCAGTCTGCAATCCACCGGCCCTCATCCACCCGTGCCATGACCGTCAGGTCCGGGTTGTGGCCGGTGGGCCGGGGCGCGGGCTGGGGGCGCTGCGAGTCCAGCCACTCCCAGAAGTGCGCCCACTCCAGGATGGGCGTCGGAGCCGGGAGCATGTGCTCGGCGAAACGCAGCGGAGAACGAACCGGCATGCCTCTCCTCAATATCCGAGCGCGTTGGAGTCGAGCACGCCAAGCACCGCATTGTCGAGCGTGAAGAACGATCCGTACTTGGTAGCGCTCTGCAAGTTCCACGTAGTGATCCAGGTCGCGCCGGTCGTGACATGGCTGACGCCCCTGATAAAGACATCGCGGACAATCTCGCCACCGCCACCGGCTGGCTGACGGCGAATGCGGATCCGATCGCCGATCTCCCTGGCCAAAACTATGGGAAAAAGCGTGTCAGGATCGGCGTGCGCGTGGATCTCGATCTGATCGAACCGCACCTCGGGCTCACGCGATACGTACAGAATCCAGCCCGCGTACGCCTCAACTTGGGTATCCGTTTCCAGCATCAGAGAGGTGGCCGGAAACGTCTTGATCAGGAACTCGTCTTGGCTGGCTTCGTCATTGGCGACATACTCGACGCCGCCCTCGCGTTGGGCTCTGATTTCGTTGTACAGGGTCGCATCGTCCGTAACCAAGCGCGCAACGGCAGGAGTGAACTCCCCGTTCGTGCCGAACGTCGCCTGCACGGAGTTCGACCGCGATTCCAGGAGAAGGGCCTGCCGGTTGCGGAACACGACGTTGCCGCCCGCGTCGATGTACAGCTCGCCGATCTCCGACTCGGCGACCGCCTGCAACTCCGCAAGCGCCTCGCCTTCCAGCGTCGTCGCCTGCAACGTGCTGTCGCCGATGGCGATCGACCGGTCGGCGGCAGGCCATCCGGCGCTGGTCAGGATGCGCTCCACCCGCGCCCCGGCATCTTCCCCCGCGCCGACCGCGCCGACGGCCGCCCTCTTGCGGTTGGCCAGCACCTTGAACCCGTCGCTGGCAGTGACCACCACCTCGGACCAGATGTCGGCGACATGATCGACGTCCCACTGATCGATGTAGCCCCGGAACACGTCATACGTGACCGCATCCCATTCGGCGCGGATTCTGAGGGGCCGCATGGGCGTGACCTTGCTGCGGGCACCGGTCGCGTATGGGCCGTCCAAGAAGGTCGGGTCGTACCGCCGGTCGGCGTTCTTCAGCGTCGCGCTCGCCGTGCCAGCGTTGTACCGGACCACCGGCGACACCACACGGTCAGAGCCGCGCCTGGTCGAAATCCCACCCTGACCGGTGAGGGTCACGTCCGTCCACGTGCCCTGCACCGGGCCGAGGCGCTGGTCGCTGACGGCGATGTTGTCCATGTGCCAGTAGCCGTTGACGTCCCGCTGGAGATGCCACTCGCACGAGTTGGGCTTGCCGTTCGGCCAGGCGATCACGCTGGAGATGGCGTAATCGGTGGCGATCGCGCTGTTCGGGTCGTCGTACCGCCAGATCTCGCCCGTGCCATTGCCGCCGCTGTCGATCGTCCAGCGCATCTCCAGCCGCGACCACTGGCCGATCGGCAGCGGCGTGGTCAGCGGAGCTGCGATCGCCGTGCTGAAGCCCTGGTAGAGCCGGATGATCCGGTTCGAGAAGATCCACACGCCGCTGACCTGGCCGGACGGCCCATTCAGCATGAACAGGCGCTGCGTCCCGGTCGCGCTGATTAGATACACGTACATCCGGGCGCAGAAAACATCCCCGGTCTGCGTGAGGCCCGTCCAGTCCATGTGACAGTCCGCGCCCGACGTGGGATTGAACGCCGACAAGCCAGACCCGAACACCGGTGAGTTCGAGAAGCGCGGCGACCCAACGATCGCGTTGAATGCCGACCCGCTCGCCCCGCCGGAGTTGCCCGTGCTGATCGTGACGCCGTTCGTCCCACCATCGAAGCTGTTGACCTTCGCGTTCCCGGCCGGGAACGCGTTGTCGAACATGACCTCGACGCTGATCGTCGGCAGGCTCACGTCGAACGCCGCCAACCAGCACCGGAGCGCCGCTCGAACTCCTGGATCGCGCTCACGACCCGACGCCCGATCTCCGGGCCCGAGTCCAGCCCGCCGTTGACGCTGATGTTGTAGACCGGGGCCGGCCGGTACATGCCGCCGCTGCTGCCACCCGCCGACGCAGGCGTACGGCTGACCGGCATGGTCTTGAAGAACCTGCCGCCGAAACGCTCCGCCACCTCAGACAAGATGTCCTCGCTGCGGGCCCGCTTGCTCATCGCGAGCGGAATGTACGCCTCACCACCCGTCTCGGGCTCGGCCCACATGCGGATGGTGTTCGCGCTGGCGATCTGCGCGATGTGGTTCTCGGCGCCGCCCGCGAAGCTGCGGATGCCTCCGTTCGCGTAGGTCAGGATGCCGCCGTCGGCCATCCCAACCGCTGCCCGCAGCGCCTCCCGGCTGAGGTCATCCTGGTACTCCGTCTTGACGAAAACCCGGACCGTCCTGTCCTTGCCGATGCCGTTATCGATCTCGATCCCGAGCTTCTGCGCCGACTCGAACACGCTGCGGCGGCCGCCGTCCATGCCCTCGCGCACCTTGTCCGCGACTTCCTGACCACGCGTCTGAGCGATGTGTCGCAACGCTGGCCCGGCGTCCTGCAAGTTCTGGGCGAAGACCTCGCCCGCCTCTTTGCCGCTGCGGCCGTGAAGGCTGATGAACTTGGACAGTTCCTCGTCGCTCATGTCCGCCGCGGCTGCCACGATGTTCGCGGCGCCGGGCCCCAGTTTCGCCAGCTCATCGAGCATGGCAGGCGGCACCCGGGCGCTGAGTTTGATCAGGTTGTCCTGCCACGCCTCCTGGTCACGGACCTGCTTCTCCAGCTCGCGGAGGAGTTCCTCCGAGGTCAGCTTGGCCTCGCCGCGCAACCGGCCGTACGACCCCGTGACGTTGTCAACCGCCGCCGCCGCGTCCCTCGCCGCCTCCTGCCGGGCTTCCCGAACCGCCCGCTCGGCATCCTGGACGTCGCGGGCCGCGTCGCGCGACGCCTTGGCCGCCTCAGCCTGCGCCTCCGACACCTGACGTGCAGCGTCCTTGGCCACCTGCGCGGCGTCCTTCTGAGCAGCGGCAACGTCTTGCTGCGCCTCCCGAACCGCTCTCGCATTCTCGACCCGCGTCCGGTCCAGCTCCGACTCGGCGTCGGCCAGCTGGCGTGCGGCGTCCTCCCGCTGGCGGGCTGCCTCAGCGTGCGCGTCAGAGACCGCCCGCTCGGCGTCCGCGACCGTGCGGGCGTTCTCCTCCCGCTGCCGGGCCGCCGCCTCCTCCGCCTCCGACTCGGCGCGCCGCGCGTCCTCGATACGGCCGATGGCATCGACGACCTCCGTGCTGCCATCGATACCGCGCCGCTGCGCATCCGCCAAATCCTCGCGAAGCTCGGCGTTCCGGCGGCGGACCTCCTCCAACCGGGCCAGCGCCTGCCTGTACGCCAGGTCAGCCTCTCTGCGGTCGAGGTCGGTCGCCTCAGGATCTGAGCCGATCTCATCGAGGCGCTGCCGGGCCCGGTCGATCGCGAGCTGCGCACCCTCCTCATCAAGGGCCGCGCCGGACTCCGCCGCAATCAGATCCTCGATACGCTCGGCAGCCCGCTCCCGCGCGGCCGTCAGATCCTCAACCGCCTCCTGCGTACGCCGATGGGCATCCTGCACCCGCCGCTCAGCATCCACCTGCCTGGCCGCAGCGTCCTGCTGAGCATCGGCCAGCCGCTGCTGAGCGTCCGCAATCCGCCGCGCCCCATCCTCAGCCACGTCCGCCAGTCGCCGACGCGCATCCTCCACCCGGCGCTGGGCTGCTGCCTCACGCTCCGCGCCCTGCTCAACGGCTGCCGTGACGGCAGCCTGGGCATCACGCACCCGCTCCTGGGCGGCTTCCACCGCCTCAGCCGCCTGCCGGTGCGCGTCCTTCACGCGCTGCTTGGCCGCGGCCACCCGCTCCGCGCTCTGCTCCTGCGTGTCGGCCAGGTCCCGCTCCGCGCGCGCGATCCGCTCGGCGCCCTGCCGCGCCGCCTCAGCCGCGCGGGCCTGCGCCTGCGCCATGGTGTTCACGCCGGACGTGCGCTGCTGGGCGGACGCCATCACCCCGGCAAGATCGACGAAGGACGCGTAGGCGTCGGCCCACGCCGTCCGCATCGTGCCCGACGCCTCATCAGCGCTCGCAGCGATCGACATCAGGCCAGAGGCCGCTGGCCCGCTGGACTGGCCCATCGCGATGTTCTGCCGCTCGACCTTCGCCGCCTCCACACCGAAATGGCTCAGCACGCCGGCGGCCGGGTTGACCACGGTCGCGATTGCCTTGAAGGCGTTCGCGTTCTCCTGCACCGTCCGCACCAGTTTGGCCAGCGACGCGACTGCGTTACCCGCCCACTCGGCGATCTTGGCCAGGTTGACCGCGAAATCGCTCACGAGGGCGGGGTCCCGCTCGATGGCCCCCACTACAGCCGAGATCGCGTTCGCCAGATGCTGCATGATCTGCGGCATCTTCGGGCCCAGATCAGCGAGCACCGCAGCGAAAGCTCTCTGCACGGCATCAATGGCCGGGGTCAGCTCGTCGAGGCTGTCGCCAGCGTCGTCGACGAAATCCTCGACGACCGGCGCGAGGTCGTCGAGGTTGCGGCGGATCACCGGCGACAGCTCGGCCAGCTCTCGCTCCGCGACCTGCACGATCCGCGTCCAGACGGCCTCAAAGGGTTGGCCCATCACGGCCGCCTCGCGCTCGGCTGTCGCCCTGAGCTGGCCGATAGCGTCCTGCGCGGCATCGCTCCCGTGGGCCGCCGCCAGGCCGATCCCAGCCAGCGCGCCGCCCAGCACCACCGTGACCGCGCCCGCGACACCCGCCGACAACGCCGGCAGCGACACCATGCCAGCCGCGACCGCCGCCCACGTCGTCGGACCGGTCGAACGGATCAGCGTCAACGCGGACTGGACCAGACCGAGGCCTGCAGTCGCCGCCGCGGCGCCGTCCACGTTCACGTCCACCGTCACCCGGCGGTCGAGGTCGCGCGCCTCCCGCTCCACTCGGTCCAGGTCGCGGACAGCCCTGTCCACGTTCGCGCCAACCAGGACCTCGGGATGCATCGCGGCCAGCGCGGTCAACTGGCGGCGGATCTTCTCCGCCTCATCCGCAGCCGCCCTGGCGTCGAGGTCGATGCCGATCCGCTTGCCGGACAGTTCACTCAAGCGCTTCTTGAGATCCGCCACCTCGCGCTCGGCATCGCTGGAGTCCGCCGTGATCTCGATCTCCGGCAGGCGGCGGGTTGCATCCTCCAGCAGCCGCCTGGTCTTGATCGCGGTCCGGCCGACATCGTCGAGCTGGTCGCCGAAACGACCAGCGTCGGCTGCGGCCTTCGTGAGGGTCGTGCCCTGCTGCTTGGCCTGCTTCTCCAGGTTCTCCAGCTCGCGCGTAAACCGCTTGGAAGCGTCCTCGGCTTGCTTTAGGCCCTTCTGCGCGTTGGTGGTACCGGAGTCGTCGAACTTCGACTTCAGCGCGAGGATCAGGTCACGGGTGGGCATGCGAGCGCGCCTCCTCGTTCCGGATCATCACGATGTGGACTCCGCGGCCGTCATCGGCCGTCACCGTCTCCTGGGTCGCTTCTCTGATCTCGCAGCCGCGGCAGCGCCGCTTCTCGCCGACATACGCCCAGTGGTGGCCGCCGCGCGCCGGATCCCACTCCTCCTCGCGGGTGCCGCACGTGCGGCACGTCTCGCGCTGCCAGATGTGGTGCCAGATCGCCTTGTCCCGGTCGGCGTCCTCCCATCGCAGGAACTCCGAGTGCGGGATGCCGTAGGCGGCGCAGACGTCCAGCTCTAGTCGGAGGGTTCGATCTGCGCCCAACCTTTTGGGAGCGACTCATCCGGCGTCCTGGCGTTGAGCCGGACCACCGTGTTGAAGAGCAGGAGCTGCTCCGGGCCCGACAGGACGTACTTGAAGATGTGCTCCCAGTCCTCCACCGACCGGCCGGACTCGTCGCACGCCAGCAGCAGGGCGCGCGGGAATGTGTCGCCGTTCCAAACGTCGTCCGTGGTGTCCGGCCTGGGTTTGTGCTGCCCGATCAGCGCCTCGAAGTCATCGGCCGGGAGTGCCCGCAGCGGGATGAACTCGTAGCAGTCCCGCTGCCGCTTCTCGGCGCGCTTGAGGGCGGCCTTGGCCTTCCGGATCGCAGCGTCGTCCGCGTTGCCCGCTGTCCGCAGCAGTGCAAGCTCCCAGCTCGCCCGCTCAACCTCGCGCCGAGCCTCCGTGTCGTCGTCGATCCGGATCGGATGCTCGGCGCCCAGGCGCTTCCGGCTGAGCAGGCGGTCCGTCATGCCGGGATGGTCACGTTCTCGCTGGGCTCGGACGTGACTGCGTACTGGATCGTCAGCCTCGCGGCCTCAGCGCCCATGCTGCGGACCTTGCCGACCGACAAGACGCGGACGGGGAACACGTCCATCTTCCGGCCGGCGACGTCTCCGCCGTCGAGCCAGACGATGTACCCGGCCGTGTCGCGCGGCATCAGGGTGCGCACGTCCGCGCCCGTCTCGCCCGCGTAGAACGTGATCGCAGACTCATCGGCGCTGGTCAGGCCCGGGATGTTCGACACGAACCTGGAGTTCAGGTCCGGGGTGTCGATCTTCTGACCGGAGACCATCCACCCGCTGATGTCGGCGACATCCTTCGACAGGTCGCTGCCCGCATTCAGCTCGGCCCGCGACGGGGCCGCGATGTTGGCGATCGAGACGATCCACGACACCTTCGTGATGCCGGGCCTGAAGAATCGAGAAGCCGGAGTGATCGGCGTTGCGGGCATTAGCTATCCCCCCTGGTAGAGCGCCGACCCTTCGGCGATTCGGGCAAAGAAGAAGCCCCGGAGGCGTCCTCCGGGGCTTGGTCTGGCTGGCCAGATCCGTCAGGCGGCGGGTCAGGCATCGCCGCCATCACAGCGGCGCGAGCCTCCTCCGGGTCCCAGCCGCCAGCGACGAGCGCGGCGATCGTCTCCGGCCGCCGATCCGGCGCGTCCACGAGCTCCCAGCCCGACCGCTGGTGCTCCTGCAGCGCACTGGCGGGCACCTCGACCGGGTCACGGTCGCCGAGGCGCGGGTGCGAGATCCACACGGTGTCCATGAGCGCCCCCTACGCCGACGCGCCGACGATGACGACGTCGCCCGTGACCGGCGTGCCCGCCGCGCTGTTGACCAGGTTCAGCAGATCGCCCGTGGTGGCCGTCACCGCGACGCCGGCGGCCGACGGGTCGAACCACACGAAGAGCCCGCCCGGCTTCACCGGGATGCCGTCGCTGGCCGCCAGGAAGAGCGGCACGCCGGCCGAGCCGTCGCGCACGACGTTGACGTTGTTCGTGTTGGTGGTCGAGGCGGCCACGACGACCATCTTGATCTTCGCGAACGTCAGCGTGCCGCCCAGCGGCCCGGCCAGCGAACCCGCCAGGTCGATCGCCTGCGTGCTCGACGCGGTGATCGAAAAGCTGTCCGACCAGATCATGTCCGCCTGGCCCGCACCCGTGCCCGTGGCCAGCGCCAGCTGGCGGGCGAGCCGCAGATTCGACGTCGGCGTGGTCAGATCGAGCGGCGAGGTCAGTTCGGCCTCCAGCTCGAAGAAACTCTGCAGCCTGAAGGCCATCAGCACTCCCCTTTCATCGGAAGCCGTTCTCTCTCGCGACCTCATCCACGACCGCGACCCCCTTGGCCAGCACCGTGTCCGCCGCCGCCCGCACCGCAGGCTCCAGGTACGGCTTGGTCTCCTCCGCCACCTCGCGATCCCGGTGGCCGTGCACGGGGTGCACGAAGTGGCTGGCGCCCGTGATCCCCTCGTAGGCGCGACCGTGCGGCGCGACGCTCCGACGAACCCGGATGATCACGCCAGGATCCCGGCTGAACCGGACCGACATCGAGATCGCCCGCGGGATCCGCGTCGACCAGCTGGCCCGGCCCCGAGCGTCCGCGACGACCGGCTCAGCAGCCGCCCTCAAGGCTGGCCTCAGCTTTTGGCGCAGCTCCTTCGGGATGCCCTGCAGCTGCTTCGACAAAAGCCTGAGCGCGGCCGACGGGTCCTGCGGGTCGCTGAAGGTCGCCATCACGCCACCGCGAACGCGTCGATATGGACGACGAACCTGACGGTCGCGACCGGCCCGGCTTTTGTCTGGTCCGTCATCATGTCCAGCGTCGACATGCGCGCCAGCATCACCGTCCCGCCGAGCCGCGAATCCCGGCCCAGCTCATCGCGGAACCCGGCGATCAGCTCCAGCGCCCGCGCGCGCACGGTACGCGTGTCCGGTCGGCCGCGGCGGTGCGCGTCGCCCCGCCAGGAGCTGGCCATGCACATCACGTCGTAGGACTCGCGGTCCGGCTCCATGTCGAGCTGTTCCTGCGCGAGCGTGTTCCGGACGTCGGGCTCGCTCGGCGTGCCGCTGTACCCGATCGCGATCACGTCGGGTTCGACATCGACCGTCGGCGGGCCGTCGAGGATCATGACGTCCTCCGGCCAGGCGCGCTCAGCGAGCGCCACGAGCGCGTCGAGCGCCGCAGGGATGGTGGACACCGGTCACGTTCTCCCAGGTCGTTGGAGGTCAGGCTGAACCTGACCCTGGAATCGCGGGCACAGGCGGCCCGAGGAAGTCAGCCGACGAGCGGTTCGTCGCGCTCCTGGTGGCGTTTCAGCCCCAGCAACTCGCTCACCCTGTACGGCAGCGCGTACGGCCTCCCCAGAGCGGCGATCGAGTCCGACTCACCCAGCGCCGGGCGGCCGCCGCCGTTGTTGTGCTGGGAGCCCTGCCACAGGTGCTTGACCAGGTCGAGGGCGGCCAGGCGGAAGTTGCGCGGCAGCGGGCTCCGGCCCGCCCGGTACGTCACCCGCACCGAGCTGCACGAGGCGGGCACGCTCAGCACGCCCTCCGCGTTCTCCAGCGTCCAGCCGGATGTCCCGGCCAGCGCGTCGGCCGCGGCCACCACCGTGCCGCCCGGCAACGTCACCACCGACGTCACCGAGATGACCGGCCGCTCTGGCAGCACCACCACGCCTCGGCGAGCCGATCGATCCGCCACAATGGTCGTCGGGGTGACGTGGCCCATCCGGTCCTCGATCACTCCGCAGGCCGCGCCGATGAACCGGCGCAGCGCCTCATCGTCCTCCGTCAGAATCTGGTCCTTGCGTAGGTGCTCCTTGGCGTCCACCAGCGAGATGAACGGGCAGCCCTCGGCCGGCTCGACGTCGATCACGTCCGTCATCGACGAGGCGTTCGCGCCGGTGGCCACCCAGCGCACCCGGTGGATCCCGGCCTGCACCGTCGCGTAGACGTACTCGTAGACGCCCGTCTCGACCGGCGCCACCGGATCATGCACGTCGGTCGTGCCGTCCGGCAGCGTGATCGTCAACCTGACGTTGCCAGCGTTGGCCGGCGCGCGCTGCTCATCAGTGATCGTGATGCTGAGCGCCGCAGGGTCCCCGAGGTCATAGCTCATGACCGCCCTCCCCTCATCGACGCCGTCCGCCGCAGCCCGCCCACCATCTCGGGCCCACGCTTGACCCGCAGCCCCATCGAGCCCGGCCGCGGCGCCGCCTCCGGCGTACGGTGCGACGCCGTCACCACCGCGAGGGCCAGGCCCTGCGCGCCCACCAGCTTTCGAGGGGACGCCGCGGCCGAAAGCGCCAGCAGCCCGTGGCCGGTCGCCGCACCGATGTGGGTCACCTGCGCGCGGCCAGCCAGCACGGCCCCGGCCTGACCTGACACCACGCCCACATGCGTTGCCGCGGCACTGGCGCGGGCCACCGCCATCGTCACGCTGGCGACCGGCGCCACCTTGCGGGCCGCCCCCGCGCCAGCGACTGCCAGGCAGGAGCGAGCCGATATGGCGACGACCTTCCGCGCGATCGCCGACGACGACACCGCGATCGCGCTGGCACCGGCAGCGTCCACGCCACTCGGGACCGCAGGCGGGATGATGATGGTCGGAATCGCTGACGCCCACGGGATCGGCGGGCCGCTCTCCGTGGTCGTCCCTGTCCCGCCGGACAAGGCGTTGTTGTTGCCGCTGTAGTCCGTCAGCTCGGCGTTCAGGAACGGATGGAACCGCAGAAGGTTGCTCGTACGGCGCGGCACGTGCTGGGCAAGCTCATCCTCAACCTCGACTGCTGACAGAGCCGCGTCCCAGACCTTGAGGGCAGCCAGGCGGCCGTCCCACCAATCGTCATAAGGGTCGTCACCGATCGTCCACTGCTGCGGAGCGGCCGGCGGCGAGAAGTCAGCGACCGATCCGCTGCCCAGCGGATCGCCCGCCGCGGCCCTGTAGAACGTCGCGTCGGCGCCCGAGACCACGACGCCGATCCGATACCACGTCGCTGCCGTCGCAACCAGGGGGGCCACGCCATTGAACGCGTGCGAGCCCGAGTCGATGAGCTGGAGTTCGCTGGTGCTGTCGCGGATGGTGACGCCAGAGAACTGGTCGGCGAAGGTCCTCAGCCAGTAGATCGTCCGAAATCTGCTGCCCACCGCCGCGGGCCAGATCCACGCAGTCAGCGTGTAGACGTTTCCTGGCAGGCCGTTAGTGGCGGTGTGCTGCTCGGACGCGGCATCGTAGCGGACCGCCATGCCTACGTGTCCGAGTAGGACAGTTCGGCGTCGAGCAGGATCGCGGCGCCGGCCATGTTGTCGTTCGCGTGCGCGCCGAGCCTCTGGAGCCGAACCCAGACCAGGTCGCCGGCCGCCGCCGAGTCGGTCGCGGAGATGACGATGTCGTGCCCGTGCACCCGCGTGGCGACCGTACCGAGGTGCGTGTCATCGGTGTCCGTGCTGGTCGCGAAAGTTTTCGTCAGCGGGTCCTGGCTGTCAGTGTTGGGCTTGATCTTCGCAACCGCTCCGGACCAGCGCACCACGCCCGTGGACGCCGCGGCGGCGTACCAGGTGATGTTCAGGGTGAGAGAGCCGCTGCCGTAGCTGGCCAGACGGCGAAGAAAAAAGATCGACGACGTGACCGAAGCGTCGAACGCCCGGCCCGGGACAGGAAGGTTCGCGCCATTCTCTTGCCACGGCGTCGCAGATCCCGACGCCAGGAAACGCCCCTCATCAGGATTGATGAGCTGCCGGACAGTCGCCATCAGTCCTCCCGAGCCCTCAGCCGGCCGATCCGCCGCCACAGCACATAGGCCAGGATCGCGATCTTCTGCTCAGCGGTCGCCGACGACCTGAACGGCTGCGGCAACGCCTGGTTGTACGAGACGGCGTTGTCCTCAACCCACTGATCCGCCGCCGCCACCGCCGCCACCAGATCCGGCTTGGTGAACGCACACGAGATGACGTTCTCCCGCATCCACTGAGCCGCCACCCGCGCACGCCCCGTGGCGTCCAGCAACGCCATCAGACGCCCGTCCCATCGAGGACCAGGGCGCCCGCCTGCACAGTGAGCTGGCCGGGGCTGCCGAAGGTTTCCGGGACCACCTTCATGAAGTAGAGCTCGCCCTGCGTCGTGGCCAGGTCGACCGCCGCGCCCCCCGAGGTGAGCGATACCTGGAACGTGTCCGTCGCCGCACCCACCACGTAGTACGCGGCACCCTCGACCAGGCCGCCCGGCAGCGTCCCGCCCAGCACGTTCAGGAAGATCACCCGATCCGTGTTGACCAGGCCATGCGCAGGGCTCGTGACGGTGTTCGCCGTCAGGTCCGCGGCATCGACGGTCCCGAACCCGCTCACCGCACCGTTGATCGGCACCCAGCCGCGGTACTGCGTGCCGCTGTTGCCCGTCGACGCCGTCCAGAAGGTGAGGAAGCCGAACGTCCCAGCGGGCACGTCGATCGTCAGCAGGCCGGAGTTCGACCGCTGGCCACCAGCCGGGGCCCCCCAGGACACCGCCACCCGGGCGTACGAGCCACCCGCCGCCTCCGTGGCCGCGGCCGTCGTACCCGTCCCCGGGCTCGTGTCAGTCGGCGGCGCCGTCACCAGCGTGTTCACGCCGATGTGCGTGATCGCGTTGCCGATGCCGCCCGACAACGCGTCGTTCTGGCCGGCGGTGTTGAACGGCACGGACCCTCCTACTTATTCGCTGACGGCCGACGGGACTTGTTCGCCGGCGCGGTCGCGGCCTTCTCTTCCGGCTCGGGCTCGGGTTCCGGCTTGGGCTCGTCGAGCAGGCCGTACCGCTCAGCGTCCGCCCGGGACACCTCGCCGCCGGCTGCGCAGAGCAGCCAGCGGGCGTCCGGGTCGCCCGCCTCGACGACCCGACTCTTGTCTTCCACGAGATACAGCCGCCGGTCGATCTTGACCGCCCCACTCATGCGACCGTCGCCCCGCCCGTGAGGCCGGCCAGCTGCCACGCTGACCCGTCGTAGGCGAGCAGGCAGCCCTCCCCCGCCGCGTCCAGCGTGACCGTGCCGCCGCTCACGGCCAGCGTGTACGAGCCAGTTGACGACAGCGTCCGCAGGCACACCGTCACCTGGTGGCCGGCCTGGGTCGCCGTCATGGTCACAGGCTTGGCCGACGCGTTGGTGGACGACAGGATGACCGCGCCGTCGTCGCGGGCCAGCGTCACAGCGGCGTTGGCCGCCAGCACCCGCACCGCACCCGGGCGCGGAGTCACACCCTCGATGATCGCCATGCCTGTCCTCCTTACGCGTCCGGCAGCTGGACGAAGAACAGGACGACATCGAACACGCCAGCGGTGAGCACCGCGGCGGAGACGGTCGCCTGGATCTTGCGAGCTGCGGTCGTCTTGACGGTGGTCGCGCCGGTGAACGCGGGGACCACGCTCTTGCGGCCCGTGGTGGACCACGGCGCGCCCGAGACCGCGGCCGCGGCCACGATGTCGCCCGCACCCTCGACCTTCACCGCGACGCTCGCGCCCGTGCCGACCACGGCCGTGTCCACCTCGACGAAGCCGCCGAGAATCACTGCGTTGGCCGGGATCTGCGCGTCCAGCGTCAGATCGATGTCCCCAACCGCGCCGCCGTCGACAGCGAAGTCGTATCGGCCCCGCACCACGCGCCAGTCGGTCGCCCGCGGGTATCCGCCCTTGTAAGGCATGCCTTTTCCTTCCTTGCACGCAGAAGGGGAGGGCGCGATGCCCTCCCCTTCTGGATTCGCTTCTCTTACGCCACGTCCGGGATCTCTTTGCAAATACCTGACCGCTGCCGCGAACGGCTAGAGGCCAGTAATCAGAGATTCGTGACTTCGGCGAACGCGAGAGGGCGGTAATGGACAACCGCCACTCGGAGATCGGCCCGGATTGCCAGTTTCCCGTTGATGAAGAAGTCGGCGTGGCTGTTGCTGATCTGCACGTCCATACCCCTGCGGACCGCGAGCTCGGCGAAGTTCGCGTAGTCGCCCATGAGCGCCTTCGTGGGCGGAGCGGCGGTGGTCTCCACAACCGGCAGGCCCCAGATCGTGGCCGGCCCCACCTGGCTCGGGTGGCCCCAGATGTACACGCCGTCGGCCGTCCGCAGCAGCCGGATCGGCTCCCACTTCAGCGGCGACATGAAGACCACGTTCGGCTCAGCGAAGCCCTCGGTGCGGATCCGGTTCATCGCCTTGTACAGGGCGTCCATCGCCGGGTCGGCACCCTTGGCCTGCGAGATGATCCCCGGCACGTTCTCGGTGCCCAGCAGGTTCGGGGCGGTGCCGTTCCCGCGCAGGATCTGCAGGTCCAGGCGCTGCCGGATCATGAACGGGAGGCGGTTCTGGACGTACGCCTCAGCGCGCGGCTCGTCCTCGAACAGCTCGTCCGTCACCGGAAGGTAGACGGCGATCTTGCGGACCGGGACGCTCTTC
The DNA here is from genome assembly GCF_040655495.1 of Nonomuraea sp. NPDC050404. NCBI lineage: Bacteria > Bacillati > Actinomycetota > Actinomycetes > Streptosporangiales > Streptosporangiaceae > Nonomuraea > Nonomuraea sp. NPDC050404. The sequence continues at coordinate 520,295 of NZ_JBFAKB010000007.1, read as the reverse complement.
TCCTCCAGCTTGAGCTGAGCCTCGGGGTACTGCTCGCCCTCGAAGGTCTCCGCCGCAGTGTTGTTGAAGATCGTCTCTTCCATGTAGACGACCGCAGTCTGCGTGGTGGTCGTCTGCGGGATCATGTTCGCGATGTGCGGAGCCGGCCGCGTCGGCAGGTCCTCGATCCGGCCCGTCCGGGTCGTCTCCGGCACCCAGCCACCCGTGTTCAGCAGCGACTTCAGCGACACCTCGACCGTGGCCTGCGGGCCACCGCCGCTGCCGCGCACGTAGCCCTTCACGGCCTGGCTGCTCATGAACGACTCGCCGAAGGACCGCTCCCGCCCGTCCTTCGTGCGCCGCGCCCGGTCGTCGTCCTTCACATCCCGATCGCCCGTCTCGGCCTGGCCCGCCTCCTGGACCGCGCTTGCGGCGCGAGCCAGAACCATCAGCTCGTCGACCTTGGCCTTGCGCTCGGTGATCTCGTCGTTGAGCTGGCGGATGAAGTCGACCTTGGCGTGAGTGTCGCCCGGAACGGACTTCACCTTGCCCATGTCGTAATCAGCGCCGGCCTCATCGAAGATCTTCTTCAGGTCGGCGCGCTTGGCGTCGAGCCCCTCCTGCGCCTCCTTCAGCGCAGGGAACTCGATGACCCTCTCGGGTGCTTCAGCAGTCATATCTCCCTCACAGGTTCTGCATCTGGGCGATGGACCTGGCGACCAGAGAGGCGATATCGGCCTCGGTCGGGTCCTCGGGCCCCGTGGGCGTGGAGAGCAGGGACTTCAGGCGGCGCATCTCGTCGTCCAGCCAGCCCAGGAGCTCAGCCGACGACGGGGCGAGCCCCGTCCTGCCCTTACGCGCGCGGAGAGCTAGGACCCCCGATGCGCGATCGATATAGGAGGAGACGGCGGCTATGACCGCCTGGCCTTCCTCGTGGAACTTCATGGAGCCGCCGGCCTCGGCCTTGAGCTCCGGAGCCTCGACGTCCGCATCCCGGAGGTGCGCGGCGAGGTGGTCGTACACGGCCTGGCGGTCCCCATCGGGGATGCCGCTCTTGCCGTCGTTCAGCCGGGCGATGCCCATGAGGCACGCCCGGACGTTCGCAGGGCCACCCACGCCGTGGTGGTGGGCCAGCTTGTAGGAGCTCTTAAGCTCCGGGTCCGCGCCGGCGTCCTGCCAGGCAAACACGGAGCGGAGCTCGCTCGGGCGCAGATCATCGGCCAGGCCAGCGAGGGTCTTCGCCCCGTCCCATGACCTCAGGGTGACCTCGCACTCGTGCGGCGCGATCGGCCTGCCGGTCTTGGCCGCGGGCGGCCCGGACTTCGTGGCCAAGGTCCGCGTGCCGACGCCAGCGCCGAGCAGCACGGGGCTGACCTCGTGCGTCTTCTGCTTGGCCAGGAAACGCACGTGCTGGCCGTCGTGCTCGCCGAAGCTGTACTCCAGGGCGTCGTAGCCGTAGCTCCACTGCCCGAGCGATCCCAGAGCCTTGACCGTCCGGAAGGTATCGGCGCCGTGGGTCGTGTCCATGAAGAACTGACCCTCGAAGATCGCTTCCTTCTGCGTCTGCCGGATCGTGCCCTTGCCGACCGGAAGCGCGCCGTCCCACGACGTGTGGCCGTACGAGCTGATCGGCACTTCAGCGCCGTCCTCGAAAGCACCGGGCAGCGTCACATCGCCATGACTGTCGATCTTGTTGAAGGTCGCGAATACGGCCTTGACCAGACCCTTGGCCTCATCCTTGATCTCGACGCGGAGCGCCTTGGTGTCCATGTATCACTCCTCTGCCGGATCGGGTCCGGATGGGTCAGCAGGCGGCGTAGGACCGCCCGCGGTCGGCTCAGCCGGTGTGGCCGTGGTCGGTGGCTGGAGCTGGACGCTGAACAACCCCGTGTGAGTGAGCAGCGTCATGTCCTCGGCCTCGATCGCCGCGACCACGCTCTCCGGCTTGAACCCGGCATCGACCAGCTGGCGCATGGCCGCGGCCTTGGCCTGCTGGATCTCGGCAGCATCGCGGCGGTCATCGCGCAAGAACGCGATGTCGCGGTCGTCGTAGAACAGTTCCGCGCCAGGTGGGACGTCGATCAGCGACGCAAGCGACCCAGCCGCGTTCCTCCACAGCGGCCGCATCGTGCCGTCCGCCATGCGCCGGCGCGCGCTCCCGTAGTTGCCCGCGTTGAGACTGGATCCCTGAAGTCCTTCGGAGAACCCGACGATCGTCGAAGGGATACCGGCCGCTGCCGCGAGGCGGCTCTCTCCCGCGCCCTGGGTGCTCTTGAAGTCGAGCTGGCGCAGGTCCATCGTCAGCGGCGTGACGTCCGAGCCGCCGCCCAAGTACAAGGTCTTGTACGCGTTGTCAGCGCCCTTGTGCTGCTCATCCATCAAGGCCTTGAAGCGGGCGAACATCTCCGGCGTGACGCTGGCATCGAGCTTGACCGCGAGTGCCGGGCTCGCGCCGTTCTCGAAAAACTTCAGCTTGTGTGTCGTCGCGGCCAAGTCCGAGCTGATCTCCCGCAACACCGGCGTCAGCCACGACATCCCGCGCCACGAGAACTCCGGATCCGGAATCGGCGCGAAGTGCGCCACCTGCGACGGCAGCAGCAGCGTGTCCGTACGAACACCCGGTGCCCGCGGCGAGTAGTAGTAGCCGATCACCTCAGCGTCCAACGCGGCCCCGTACAGCTCGGGCTCCGACCTCGACGCGGACACGATCGTCACCCAGTCCGGCCGGAGCCGCCGCAGCCGATCCGTCCCCGGCACGCGAGCGATGAACGCGTTACCCGCCAGGTCCGCGTCTTGGATCATCCGGGCCAGCAGGTCACCCGTCGTCCCGCCCGGCCACGGCTTCTCCAGCGGAGCCAGCGCCTGCGTCCCGAACAGGTCGCCCGGGCGGCCGTTCCGCATCCGCCGGAACGTGAACCGAGCCTCGCTGAACACGGCCAGGCGCACGAGCATCAACGCCGCGATCGGCCCGTTCCGCTTGTAGATCCCCTGGACATAGCCCGGGAAGTCGTTCTCGATCTGCTCGCGATCGGACGTCATCGACGACGAGCCGATGAACGGCCACCGCAGCCTCTCCAGATCCCAGAACGGCGGCTCAGACCAGTCCTTCTTGCCCGAGGCACGCTGGCGCCGGTCGCGAGCCTCAGCCGCGACCCGATCAAGCAGACCCATCAGGTCTGGAAGTCCTCGCTGGGCCGGTAGACGGCGACCTCATCGACGCCAGCGAGCCAGACGACTCGCACGCCAGGGAGGCGTTCCATGATGCCGGGCTCAGCCTTCTTGATGAACCGCTCAAAGGTCTCGGGCGACGTCCCCTTCTCCACCCTGAAGATCAGCGTGTCACCAGGCCGCGCCACCACGCCCTCCGTGGGGCGCGCCACCTCCAGCGCCGCCTTGGCCTGCACAAGCGCAGTGAGCGCGTCGAGCAGGATGTAGCGCCCGGACTCCTCCCGCATCTCCTCCGGCTCGTGCGGCACCCCGTAGCGGGCGTTCGACTCCGCCAGCACCCGGCGCGCGGTCTCGTACGCGACCTCCAGCCGGTCAACCAGCGCCGCCAGCGTCTCACTCACCAGAGCCACCCTTCGCTCGCGGTTCGCCCGCGTCCCGCCACCCGTTCGCCGCGGCGATCCACAGCAGCGTCACGCCGAGCACCAGAGTGCGCAGGCACCAAGCGACCACGTACGGGACGCCGAGCACGAGGTTGCCGAGCAGTCGCACCAGCGCGAGCAAGCCCTTGCGGACGTCCACCCGCCGAGCCTCCTGAGTGATCCGCTCCAGCGGCACCGTCAACGCCATCGCTCCTCCTACGCGTAGACCGCGAACGGCATGACCGGCGGCGGTTCCTCGATATGGCCCTTGGTGACGTAGCCCCAGGCGGCGTTCGTCACAGCGATGAGCGGGCTGCTCTCTGATGTGGCCGCCCTCGCGTCCCACGCCTTCGCGTCGCTCAGCAGCCTGGTCGCCGCGCCGGCCAGCGCCACGTCGAGCGCAGGGTGGGGCACGTAGCGCAGAGTGGGCTCCCCCTCCTTGGGGGCCACGGCGTCCACGAACTGCCCGTACGCCGCGGCCACGTCGCGCGCCGAGGGCTTCGTGATGTCCAGCCCGACGGCCTCAAGGTCGGCGATCAGCGAACCCGCCGCCGACCCTGCGTCCACGACGGTCGCGCACGGGTTCCACCGGTCGCGCAGCTGCTTGGCGCGCTCAGGCACCCAGTTCGTGCCGAGCCGGTAGTCGACCAGCTCGACGTGCAACAGTCCGTCGGCGCGCCGGCCGGCCACGGCGATCGCCGCCCACGAACGGTCCAGAGCGACGTGGATGGCGAACGCCACCCGGCTGACCATCTGCGAGTGCTCGTCAGCGAGGGGCCGCCACTTCTCCTCCGGAACGACCAGCCACAGGTCCGGCGACGTGTCCGGCCACTGGTTGCAGTAAGCCCGGCGGAACTCCGGCAGCTTCATCGACTCGAAGTCCGCCCGGACGGCCGACTCGGTCACGGTGTGGCCCAGCGCGGGCATGCATCCCCACCACGTCGCCGGGTCGGCCGGATCCGCGCCGTCCGGCGCCGACCACTCGAAGTAGGCCACCGTGTCCATGGCGCCGGCCTCGCACCGCTCGCGGCCCGCGTCGACCTTCTCCCGCAGGTAGACGCTCTTCAGCGTTCCCGCCGTGGAGACGACGCCCTGCTGCGGCTGCGGCCGGGTGATCATGGCGGGCTTGAACGCCTGCTCGACCCGGTTGTCCTCCTGGGCAAACGCCTCGTCGATCACGCCCTCGTCGAGGGTCTCACCGTGCGCGGCCTTCTCCGTGTTGGAGGTGATGCCGTGCCGGGAGCCGTTCTTCCACCGGATCGCCTCCTGGCCCAGCTGGCGGCGGACCGTGAACAGCTTCCGGTATCGGCTCGTCTCCAGCGTGGCGACATGCTCGTCTTCCCACTTCAGGCGGGCCGCGCCGCGCGTCTGCGCCGCGTACAGGATCCGCTGCCGGCCGTCCTTGAACCCGAGCGCCCGATGCACCATCTTCGCCAGCAGGAACGTCGTCTTCCCTGACTGGCGCGGCACCGTGATGTTGTACTCGCGGTACACCAGCCTGCCCGTGGCTGGGTCGATCTCCAGGACCACGTCCGCCACATACTGCTGCCACGGCATCAGCGGCGTGCCGAGACGCGCCGCGATGATGCCCAGCGCCGGCCCGAGCGTCTGCCGGTCAGGATGCCGGCGCGTCCCCCACCGGGGAGGACAGCTCAGCGACGAGATCGGATCCGTCATCGTCCCCCGCAGCCTCCGCCAACGCCTTCAACGTCTCCCTCAGCTCCCGCGCCACCGCGGCCGTCGCCATCCCCGCGTCCTGGTCCAGCTTTCGGGCCAGGTTGAACGCCGCTGCCGCCATCGACCGTGCCACCGACCCCGTGACGTCCATCGCGTCCACGTCGCCGCGCACGGCCGCCTCGACTGGGCCAATCTCGGGCTCCGCCATCCCTCACCCCGCGTATCGTCACGATGCGTCACACTTCGACGGTTACAGACCGCTACGTCCGGATGGTCACTCTCGGTGTCCGACTACGGAGAGCCCCCCGCAAGCGCCACACAAAAAAACGGCGATCGGGCGCGGATCACCCCATGATCGTTGATCTTGCATGTCGAGGGCGCCCCCCACCCCTCTTTACCTGCGCAAACATGGATTATGTCCGTTTTCAGGTCGATGTCACGCTATGCGATGTTATTGATCTTCGTCACACTATGTAACTATGATGTTGTCACTCATCGTCACCATGACCGTGAGGTCCTAGGTGGTGGGGTGCACGGTGGGTGAGGGGTAGGGGCGCCTGCACCCTGGGGGCGGCCACCCCTGCCCTGTCCCCTGGTCCCCTGTGTGGCCGCCTGGTTGTACCAGCGTGTGGCTACACCCTTGGCGCTGGCTGGTCGCTCGCGTGCGATGCGTTCCATGACCACGTCACGTCCAGGATCGATGGTGATGATCTCTGCACTGTGCTCGGCGTACGTGGCCAGCCACTCAGCCGATGGCATGGAGTGGATCACGTACACATCGACGTCACGCACATGGCGCAGGGCCTCGCGGATGGCGGCGATGCGGGCTCGGTGGGTGACCTGCCGTACGGCCTCGGGGTGCCCGTGGGTGTCGCCCTCACGTGGCCCCGAGAGAGCGACCGCCAGGGTGTCGAAGTCCACCACCACGTCCCCCGGTTGAGCTCTCCCCCGGACCCATGTTGACTTCCCCCCTGCGGGAGGGCCAGTCAAGACCCACAACACCTGAGCGCCCTCAACCTGAAAGCATCTCTTTCCTGTTCACCAGGCTCGGGATGCGCGAGGGGGTGGGGGTAGTTCCCGGTCCCCCTTGGATTGGTTGCAGGCCCGGCCGCAGGTGGGGCAGCGATACCAGGTGCCGTGCGCCCTGCGCAGGTAGGCCGGGTTGCACGGGTCGAGGCCGAGCGCTTCGAGCTGCTTGAGCGGCGGGTCGTGGTCGGCTTCGTTCGCCCCACCTGAGTGGCCGCAGATCCAGCACACGTCTGGCGCTTCGAGCATGAGCGTGGCCCTGGCCTTGCGCCAGCGGTAGCCGCTGCGGCCGTGGCTGCGTGGCATGCCGCTCCTTGGGTCTGGTGCTGGGGGTGTGGAGCGGTGCAGGATGCCCGCGTGAAGGCGAAGGTGTTGATGGCCTCGGTGGTCCTGCTGGTGGCGCTGGCCGGCCTGGCCGTGGTGGCGACGGTGTGGTTGCGGCCGGAGTCTGTGGCGGGCGTGCCGTCCGGGTCTCTGTCGGTGGACGGCCAGGTGACGGTGCGGGGTGAGCCGCCAGCCGTGTTGACCGATAACGAGCTGACGTGCCGGGGCGGCGGCGGGTTCGACGATCTGCGCGAGGGTGCTCAGGTGGTGGTGTCGGACGCGGCCGGGAAGACGATCGCGCTTGGGCAACTCGGCGCCGGGTCGTGGAAGCGGGGCGTGGGCTGCATCTTCCTGTTCACCGTGGCCGACGTGCCGGGCGGCCTCGACTTCTACGGGGTCGAGGTGAGCCACCGTGGCCGGGTGCAGTACACGGCGGCGCAGCTGGCCGCGCCGGTGGAGCTGTCGATCGGCTGATCAGGCGAAGTTGTCGCCGCGGCCCTCGTACTTCTTGATGGCCTCGACGACCTGGCGGCCGATGTCGGCGTGGTTCGCGTCCGAGACGCCTGGGATGTTGACCACGATGGGGTGCTCTCGTGTGGGAGTGCGCTCGGGCCAGTGCCAGGTGCCGCCCTTGTAGGACGCCTCGATCCATCCGCAGGCGCAGTAGCGGAGCGGGCCGGCGGCGTGGAGGCCCTCGCATGCGGGGTCGCCTGGGGTCTCGGCTCCGTCGTGGTAGGTGACGGTGCGGTTGAAGAGCATCCCGGTCGGGTTGAGCACGCACAGCCCGACCGTGTCCGAGGTGTTCGTCTCGGTGATGATCGCGGCGCGGCACTCGCTCTTGTACTCGCCGCCGGGCGTGCCATGCGAGACGTAGTGGACGGTCTGGCCCACGGTGGGGATCATGCGCTCACCCTCGGCGGCCAGGTCCACTGGCCCGGCTCGTCGCCGGGTCCGACGTTGAACTCGGGGAAGCCGCCCGAGCTGCCCGGGGTGAACACCCACAGGTGGACGTGCAGCTCGCTGTCGAGGGCGGGGACGTCTCCGGATGCGATGCCGTCGGGGTCGAGGCTGTCAACGGTGCCGGTGACGATGGCAGCGCGCATGGCCATGCGGCCCTGCTTGCCTCGGTAGTGGACGATCCGTCCGAGGGTGGGCTTGGGGACGTGCATGCCGATCATGGGTCGCAGCTCCGGTCAGAGGATGTCGAACACGATATGGGGCAGGAACCAGCAGATGAAGGCCACGAGCACGGCCACGAACACGGGCACGGCGATCCGGCGCTGAACGGACGGCGGGGTGATGCCGAGCCAGCGCCTGATGTTCTCGCTCAGGGTGTCGCCGCGGCGCCGGTTGATCAGGGCCACTGTCTCCAGCACGGCGAACCCTCCCGCGGCGATGGCGAGCCAGGCGATCCACATCCACTCGGGGATCATCCGGCGAGCACGTGGTAGCGGAGTCGGCTGCCGTCGAGGTCGAAGCGGACTCCGCCGAGCGCGGCGATCAGGTCGGCCACGGTGGTGAACGCATCGCCATCGAGGTCGCAGAGGTGAGCGTTGTACCACTTGGCGGTCATCGTTGCTGGGGCGGCGTCGACACGGGACACCACACGCCAGCCCTGCCGGCCTATGCCGTTGTCGTACGGCTCCGCCTCGAACCCGGGCGCCGCGTACCGGGCCAGGTGCTCGCGCTGGCCGTAGGTGTAGGAGTGGTACTCCTGGCCAGCCGCGGGGTTGGGTACGCCGTTCACGTAGTACTTGTGCGGCCAGCCGTACTTCCAGTCGGCCATCTCAAGGGTGAGCGCGTGCTGGGAGGCGGCGGCGATGAGGTCTTCGGGGTTGATGGATCCGCAGTAGGAGCAGGTGCGGTAGGTCGCCGCGTACGGGTCCTCACGACCGCGGCGGGGGCGGGGCGGGCGCCAGGATGGCTGGCCAAATTGGGCGGCATGGCCGTCGTGGTCGTGGCACGTCGGGCGGTCTGGCCAGGTCAGCACGTGCACCCCTTCTCGTTGCCGCATTCGCACTCGTGGGGGCGGGTGTGTCGCTTGGTGACGGTGCATCGGCACGCTTTGCCGCCATGCTCGGGGCAGCCTGTGCCCCATTCCTCGGGGCAGAGGCGGCTGATCTGCCGGTTGCTCTTGGTGGGCACGACGGGCTTGACGGGCTTGCCGGACGGGCGGAAGCGCGCCATGCCACCTCCCGACGCTGGGCGATCCTGGGAGTTGGCCGGGCACTGAGGCCGGGGCCTGAAAGCACGAAACCCGGCACGTGGCCGGGTTTGGAGACACTTCTCTACGGCGAATTATGCTGCCCCAATTGCTCCAAGGTCAACACGGGCGCGCACGAGGATGGCGTGAGCCCTCTGGATGAGGTCGGGGTCGTAGGTCGGCAGAGGCTTGCCTCGGCGGCCGGTGAGGCGCTTCCCGTTGGGCTCGATGGCGAAGAGCTCGATCATGGCGCGTACTTGATCGGCGGTCAGCTCGGGGTTGAGCAGTGCTGCCGCATCGCTGAGCGTCCAGTTGCTATCTGGCCGCGCCGCCCCCTCGTGCTGCCTCACGGTGATGATCATGGCCACCGTCCGGCCCACTGGACGGCCAGCCGGTCGGCCGTGGCGATCTGGTCGACGGTGACGATCGCATAGTGGGCGTCGGCCCAGACGGTCGCTGGGTCGGCGGTCATCGGGGCCAGCTCGGCTTCGGTGACGAGCTTGATGCGGTGTTCTCGGGTGCCGCCGTTGGGCCGGACGTCTCGGCAGGCGTCGCAGTGGCCGTCGTCGCCGGTGGCTGGCCGGATGCAGCGGTCGAATCGGGTCTCACACGCGCACCGTGCCATGACTCCATGATGCCGCGCCGGGGTGATCACTGGCCACCTCGCTTGTCCAGCGCTGCGCGTAGCCGCTTGTTCTCCTCTTGGAGGTCGCGGACGTAGGTGTTGCCGCGCGGGGTCATCTGCTCTGGTTGGAAGGTCGGCTGGCAGTCGCGGCACACGTCGTAGGCGTTGGCGATGTTCCCGTCGGCGCGCATGGCCTTGCCTGGCGTGCCGTTGGCGCGGAGCTTGGGCACGAGCGCCCAGCCGTATCCGGCGGCGACGGTGCGGGCCACGATGGCGTTCTCCAGCTCGCCGTTGGCTCCAAGCGTTGCTCCGCATCCGCCGTCGCAGGTGAGCACGTATCGGTAGAGCGGCTTACCAGCCATGACTCCTCCTGCCTCGCGCGTGCGCGCGCGGACCTGTACTGACGTGTTCAGACAAGCCATCTGGGTTCCTTAGGTAGCTCATCCGTGGTTCCTCTGTGGTTCCTTGGGAGGGGTTGTGAACCCCTCCTTGCAGGGGCTGTGAACCCCTCCTCTGTAGGGGTTATTGGCCCCTGCTGTGCAGGGGTCATGAACCCCTCCTGGAGGTGGGCATGAGGAGGAGTCGGTACTCCGATCGGCGACCGGCGCGACCTCCTCCGATGGACTCGATCGCGCCCTGTTTGATCAGGGATGCGATGGCGCGGCGGACGTCGCGGAGGATGTTGCTGCGGGCCTTCTCTGAGGCTTCGTCGTCGCCGGTCGGGAAGGGTCGGCGCAGGGCGAGGGCGAGCGCTTCGTGACCGCCGAAGTACAGGCTCGCGGGCTTGTCGCCCTTGGGGTGGTCGAGCGCGGTGAGCGCCATGCGCACGAGAATGCGGAACTCGATGTCGCTCACGTGGGTCCAGTTCGCAAGGACGGCGGCGACAAGCTGTGCTCCCATCAGGCCGCCCGGAACCTGTGGAGCTGCGGTGCGCTCACCGGCGAACCGCATGCGTTCGAGTCACCGACACCCTTTCCGCAGAGGAGACGCCATCCGCCGAACCGCAGCGGTTGTATGATCCTAACAGCCGTTGGCATCCTGAAAAACGACTCGCGGGCAGGTGGCACCAGGTTGCGCGTTCGCGTTCTGGTGAATACCGTTTGCACCATGCCAGCACCGCAGCAGGGACCGATCGGGAAGCGCATCGCCCGCAACGTCGCCGAGCTGCGCGCTGCGCGGGGCCTATCGCTGCGCGAGATGTCTGAGCGGATGGGCAAGCTCGGGCGGCCGACCCTGTCCACGGGCATCATGAAGATTGAGGACGGCACGCGCCGCGTGGACGTCGATGACCTCGTGGCGCTCGCCCTGGCCCTCGACGTCACCCCGAACCGCCTGCTGCTCCCACCCGAGGCCGGCACCGACAAGGGCGTGGACCTGACACCGGCCGTGACCGCGCCCACCGAGGACGCGGCGTGGCGGTGGGCCGTCGGCGAGTACGCCCTCTTCCCGCTCGATGCCCCGACGCCGGCGGCCGACGTAGTGAAGTTCATGGCGGCGAACCGGCCGCACGCCTCGACGAACCTGAGCGTGCTTGAACAGGAGATCGCCGCTCACCTGAAGGACCTGAAGCCGGTGGCCCGCGCTGCCCGGGCGGCCGAGCAGGCGGGCGTGCCCTTCCGCGTCTTGCTGGACTACCTGCGACTCACAGACGCTCTGAACTCAACAGACGACAACTGAGCACCCCTCAGAAGTCGTGCGCGCAGTGCGGGCACGACCAGATCGTGTCCGGGTCCGTCGCTGCCTCCATGAGCACGGGCGGCGCGTCCGGGGATCTCGGGTCGGCGATCGGGTTCGCGTTGAGCCGCTTGACGAGCGCGGCCTGGTCGGCGAGTAGCGCGGCGGCGGTCGGGAAGACGTGGCTGCACTCGCCGCACACCCGGTAGGCGTCGTACTCGGGTTCGTCCACGTTGTGCGTGTGGCAGTGGACCAGCGTGCAGGCGTCGGTCGGTTCGTGCGGCCATGGAGTGAACACCCGCGCGTTCGGGTCGGTCACCATAGCCAGCTCTCTTCCTCGACGGCTTCGCGGCTCATGCCGCCGATCTTCGCGGCGAGCCGCCAACGCGCCTCTCGAATCGTTCCACGGACCTTCGCGCGGGCCCGCTGCCGCAATGTCGGCGGGGGCGGTGCCGGCCGGGTGTCCGGGATCAGCCCGAGGTCCATCGCCATCTCCTCGGAGATCGGGACGTGGGCGGCCATCTTCCGCACCTTGTACTGGACCTCTGGGACGTCGAGGAACGGCGGCGGGCTGTCGTCGGGCCGCCATCCCTTGTTCGGCTCGTGGACCCAGCGGCGGCCCTGGCGGTCCTTCCCACCGCCTTCCCAGTTGCCGCCTGCCGGTGGCCAGCTCACGGCATCCACTCCTCCTTCCGGTGCTCGTGGTGGCTCGCGTACGGCATGGCCAGCAGGCGCACCGTCTCGCACGGCGCGTCGGTCACGTGGTAGTGATCATCGTGTCTGCTTGAGCATTCGAGGCAGATGTGCACGGGCGGGTCGTACTGGCGGTACGGCACGGCCCGATGAAGCTCCAAGATCCGCCGCTTAGCCGCGATGTCGTCCAGCGTCCGGCCGCTGGTGAACGTGCCGATGAAGATGCCGAACACCCGTCGCTGGTCGTCGAGAGACCGGGACGTGATGAGGTCCCCGTACAGGGCCATCCACGCGTCCCGCGAGATGCCGTCGGCGTCGCGGGCGATCCGCTCCTCCTCATCGAAGCGTTGCCGGAGGAACGCGACGAGATCATTCACGGCTTCCAAGCCTCCAGGTAATCGGGGTGTTCGGCGTGCGGCAGCGCCAGCATGCGCAGCACGAGGTACGACGTGGCGACGTGGACGCCTGTGCCGATATAGGTCTGGAGGTCGCGCTCGCACCTTTCAACGATCCGCCGCTTGGCCTCGACCTCGCGCAGCACGCGGGCGGGCTCCCAGTTCGCGGCGTGGCGGGCGTCCGCGCGGGTTGGCCAGCGCATGTACCCGTCGTCCTCGTGTTCGGGGTACAGCTCGATGGTGTTGTCCTGCACGAGCCAGTGCCGGTTGCCCGCCTCTCGCGCCAGCTGCTCGTCCTCGTCGAGGCGCGCCCGCAGGAAGGCGGCCAGGTCATCCATCGTCGCCCTCCGTCCTGTCGGGCAGCGGCATGTCGTCGAGGTCGCCGTGCACCTCAGGTAGCTCGAAGCGGCGCTTGGCCTGGTCGAGGGCGTCACCATCGAGGACCACGCCGCCAGGGCCGGTGATCTTCGTGGCCGAGTACTTCCAATCCTCCTCACCGCCGCAGGCGAAGCCGACGGCGCTCCTCAACGAGCCGAACTCGGCCGTACCCTCGGAGCCGTACCGGAGGTAGGTGACGGTCCACTCATCCATCCCGGAACTCCTTCCATGCGTCGCCCTGGTGCTTGCGGTCCTGGGCAAGCGCCTCCTCCCAGCTCATGGCGAACTGGAAGTACGCCGTGCGCGGCTCGCCGGCGGCGACGTGCTCGACGTTCCGGCGGGCGTCACGCCGGGCGGCCTCGGCGGCCCGCCTGGCGAACCACTCGACGACCTCCCGCTTGGTGGCATCCAAGACGATGATCGTGTCCGTGACCGAGCAGAAGATCGCGAACTTGCCAGTCGGCTGCCGGATGATCTGGTTACCCATCGCGGCGCCCCCGCTGGCGCTCCACTTCCTCAAGGTCGCGCTCCAGCTGGTTCAGGCGCGCCTCTACCGCGTCAGCGGCTCTGGTGAGAGCCGACCTCGGGTTGTCCGCCCTCTCCTCCAGCGCGGCCACCTTCCGGCGCAACTCGGCGTTCTCCTTGCGCAGCTCGGCGACGGCGCGGTCGGCGTTGATGGCGGCGTCGGCCAGGGCCACGAGGTCCATGCGCACGACGTCGCCGTTCGGCCGCTGTACCTCCACGGCGTCGGCGAGGTAGCGGGTGGGCTCGCCGCGCTCGGGGTCCGGGGGCGGGCCGTAGACGGGGTTGGTGGTGGGCATGATGGCCCCTCTCGTGGTGGTGGCGTGGTCGAGGTCGGCGAGCAGGCGGCGCAGGTCGGCGGCGGCGTTCTGCAGGAACGCGACGATCGCCGCCTCTTGGGCGTGCTCAGCTGGCGGGTCGTGCCGATCCGCGCCGAGCATCGTGACCGGGCCCACGTCCACGAAGGTGCCGTAGACCTCCCGGTCCCACTGCTCGCGCTTGGTCTTGCTCCAGTCGATGCGCTCGACGGCGGCCAGGCGCTGCCGGATGTCGTCGTGGTTCATGTTCCCCCGCATCCGCATACCGCGTCGCAGGCGGCATGGATGTTGTCGTTGCCGTCCAGCCAGATCCTGAAGCGAGGCGTGAACGCGACCCAGCACAGCAGGCACTGTCCGTACTCCAGTAGCCGCTCTTCCTCGCTCCGTTCGTCCAGGTCGATCAGCTCGCGGACGCCTGCCGCGTCGAGGCGCGCCCGAAGGTGTGCCTTCATCTCCTCGACCGTGCTCACGCCCTCCTCCGTTCCCTGCCGACGGCGCGCAGGATGGCCGCCGCGACCTTGTCTCCTCTGGCCGGTCCGTCGTTGTCGCAGCGCAGCAGCAGCGTCCCGATCACTGCCGGGCGGCCGTCGAGGCTGACCAGGTGGTCCCAGGCGGCGAGCACGCCGGACTGCCGCTGGTAGGCGCGGAGCACCTCGCCGGCGGCCACGTACGGGTCTGATGGGCCGCTCACGACGATCACGATGCCTCCTTGCTTGCGAAGTAGTGGCGCACGAGCCGGTGACGCCGGGGTAGTCGCGCCTCGGCCACGCGGACGGCCCCCTCTGCGGCGGCCACGCTGGCCAGCGCCGGGCTCGGGTCGGCGCGGGCAACGTAGGCGGCGGTGAGCGCCCGGTTGGCGGCGGCCCGCTGGTTGTGGGCATGCGTGACCGCCTCGAAGAGCCTGGTGATCCGCACGCTCCGGAGCGTGATCCACGACGCGACCAGCGCGGCCACCATGACCACGACCGACACGGCGGTGATGATCGTGTTGATCACGATGCCTCCACGTCGGCCACGAGGGACGGCATGGGCGGGATGACCGACGCCAGCCACCCGTCCGGCTTCGCGGTGAAGTGCGGCGCAGCTTCCGACGTCCAGCGGGAGCGCACCGCTGTGGACTTCATCACGTCGCTGGTGTGCGGGTCGGTCCAGGTGAAGTCCTGCTCATCGGCGAGGCGGACGCACACCCTGCCGCGCTTGGCGCCGGCCGGGTAGTCGTTCCAGTTGACGCCATGCTGGGACCACAGCATCTCCTGCATGTCGCCCGTGGACTTGCCGTGGAGCTGCCGATGGGAGAACTTCGCCTGCGCCGCCATGGTGATGCTGTTGCGTACGCAGTCCCGCTGCCTCCACAGGAAGTAGTTCGCGACCTCGACCACGTCGGGGATCGTGAACACGCGGGCGTCGAACGTGGCGTAGCCGCCGGCGTAGGACGGCTCGAAGCGCACGCCATACGACCGGTTGAACGCCACGGTGGCCGTCGAGGCGGCGATGGACACGACCTTCTGAATGACGCCGCCGAACCACGGCTGGGTGCCGGTGGACTCGAAGTCCGTCAGCAGCACCGAGCACTCATCCGACTGAGTGAAGGCGAACACGCTCCCGGACATCTCCGCACACAGGGCCTCCGCCACCAGGTCCATGGCTCGCATGACCGCGCCGTCGAACGGCCGGTCGGCGTGCTTCAGGAAGCTGTGGAAGGCCCGGCCGTCCACTCGCACCACGGCGTAGGTGCGGCGCGGAAGCAGCGTGCGGGTGACCGCCTCGTAGCTCTTCATCCGGTCGCCCAGGGACGTCTTGTCGCTCACGATGCCTTCCCCTCATCAACCTGACTCGCCCACAACTCGATACGCTCGCGCACAGCGGCAAAAGCGGCGTCCGCGATAGCGTCGCAGTCGCCCACCGAGATGCCGCGTTGGCGGGCCTCCACCCAGCCGCCCAGCAGGGCCTGTGTGCGCAGAGCTTCCCAGTGCGCCCCGGTGAGGTCCGAGACCTTCATGACGCCTCTCCGTAGTAGGTGGTCCGCCCGTCCTCCCAGACCAGCATCGCGGACCCGTCCAGCCGGTTTTTGTCGATGTTGGCGTGCGGCCTGTTGCCCTTCTCGTCGGTGCATTTCGGGTTCACGCAGCGGACCCGGCCGGACTGCTGCGCCACCCGCAAGCTGTAGGTGTTGCAGTACAGGCACGCGGGCGGCAGGCCCTTCGACACGCGGATCGGGATCCACTTCTCCGACTCGCCGATGTCGCGGATCTGCCGCCCCTGCTCAATCCACCGGTCGAGGCGGCGGCGAGCGTCCCGGGCCATGTCGTCGTCCACCCCGTGCACGAGCCGCACGATCGCGTCCAGCGCCGCCGCCGTGTTGCCGTCCGAGCCGCCGCGGTCCTCCCCCAGGCGTCCGCTCACGTGGTGCCGGAGGTCGATCTCCAGCTCTCGCACTCCGGCGTGGATGGTCATGAGCAGCGGGCCGGCCTCCGGGTGCCACGGGGCCGGCGACCCGACGATGCGGTGGTGGCTCATCGTCCCCTTGGTCGGGTCGCCCACGGGGTCGGTCAGCAGCGCCTTCAGGCGGGGCAGCAGCGCGCGCAGCTCGCCGGCCAACGTCTCGACCTCTTCGGCTGGAGTCACGTCAGAAGCTCCCGTCGGGCTCGCCGCCGTACGAGATCGTGAGTGGCCAGAGCCGCAAGAACCAGCCTCGGTGGTCGCGGTAGGTGTAGAAGAGCCCGTAGTCCGAGTAGGACTGAACGGTGATCTTGATGCTCTTCAAGCTGGCCCCTCCTTGGGGTGGACGACTCCGATGTGCGCGCCGAGCCCGGCCCGGCCGCCCTGGACGTAGGCCGGGCAGTGCGGGCAGGCTCGGGTCCAGTGGTCG
The DNA here is from genome assembly GCF_040655495.1 of Nonomuraea sp. NPDC050404. Lineage (NCBI taxonomy): Bacteria > Bacillati > Actinomycetota > Actinomycetes > Streptosporangiales > Streptosporangiaceae > Nonomuraea > Nonomuraea sp. NPDC050404. The sequence continues at coordinate 504,026 of NZ_JBFAKB010000007.1, read as the reverse complement.
CCGGGCTCCAGGTCCTCTGGCTTGAGCGGGTGCGGGTGCGGCCGGTCATCGGTCATGGGCCGATCCCGGTGTCGCGCTCCAGATCGGCGATGCGCCGCTCTAGCTCCTCGTTCTTGAGCTTCAGCTCCTTGGTGGTCAGTGGGCTCGCGGCGACGATGCGGTTAATGAGCCAGCGCCCGGTCAGGTAGAAGGGCCAGATGAGCGCGATGGGGATGGCGAACCCTGCCGCTTCTCTGCGCCACTGCCGCATGCGCTCTGGGGTGGCGATGCGCTCGAAGTCGCGGAGGTTGTTCTCCATGTCTCGGGCGACGAAGCGGGGGGCGATGTATCCGAGCCCGATGGCGAGGTACGTCACGATGGCGGCGATCACGATGAGTGCGGTCACGGCGGCCTCAAAACGGCGCTTCGTTGCTGATGGCCACGGGCGCGCCGATGGTGAGGTTGCGGCACCAGAGCTGGCCGGGACGCCGGGACGCCCGTACGCCTGCTCTGCCGCCTCGGCGCTGATCCGCCAGAGGGCGTTGTTGCCGGGCGGCTCGTTGGCGCTGGCGGTCATGGCCCACTCGGTGCGGGTGGGCAGGTCCGCCCACACGTCCTCAGCCTCGCGGAAGTCGCTCACCTCGCCGACCAGCTCGGGCAGCACTTGGTCGAGGAGGAGCCGTTCCGCCTCGCGCTGTTCCTTCATGTCCGCGTGCACCACGTTGCGCTTGGCGATCAGCTCACGCACCCAGTCGAGGTCGAGCGGCTCGCGCTGCTCAGGCTCGCCGGGCTCGCGGTCCCAGTCGCGCAGCTCCTCGGTGGTCCACTCGCGGCCATTCTCGTCTTCGATGATCACTGGTCCTCCTTGGGGGTGTGGTCAGACTGGGCCTCGGTGGCGTCGAGGGCGGCGAGCACCTGACCCGCCACCAGCCACATACCGGGCGCATCCCTCTTCGCCTTGGCCTTTTGGCAGACATGGCGCACGCGCTCGATCGCCCCACATCGCTCCAGGAAGAGAGCACGGAGGCGGGCAACGTCGCGCTCGGCGGTTTCGGTGCGTTCCCGCCACTCGTCTCGCTCAGTTTCGGCCTTCTGCCGGGCTTCGTGCGGGGTGAGCTTGCCGACGCGCTGGAGGACGAACGCGAACCGCTCGACCTCTCCCGCGAGCTTGATCTCCATCTCGACGTAGTTGGTGGCCTCGCCGAGCAACTCGCGGGCGGTGTGCACCCAGCCGGCAACGATCTCCCGGGGCGGGATGAGGCTGAGTTCGAGCTTGCCCTTCCCGACGGTGAGGCCCTTCATCAGGGTCTGGTCGGCGAGAGCCTCCGCGTCGGCGTCGATGCGGCGCTCGGTGCGGAGCCGGTCGAGCTCGCGGTCCTTCGCCTGGTAGGCGAGCGCGATGGCCACGAACTCCGGGCCGTCCACCAGCTCGGCGAGCTCCGGGTACCTCTGGCGCAGGTGTTCGTTGTTCACGGTGCTATCCTTCGTGGTCGGGGCTGGCGTGGTCGGTGACCCACCGTTCGTACGCCGGGTCGTAGTGCTCGGGGTCGTCGTGGTCCGGGATGGGATCAGGCGTCACGGTCGCCCTCCATGGAGGAGATGACGATCGCGGCCATGGCCTCGCCGATGGCGACAAGTGCCATGCACATGACGTGTACGCTCGGTGACTCTGCGCGCCATGTGTCGGTGAGCGAGCAGACCAGCGCGTATCCACCGAGCCCAAGCACCACCATTGGGATCGCCAGCCACACCACGCGCTTGACCGTCATGCGTTCAGCTCCCCGCGAGTGGGCGCGTCGAGGCTGGCCACGTAGGGCATGTACTGAACGCCATAGCGCGCGGCTAGGACGCGGGTCCGACGATCGAGCTCCGACGGGTACCAGGCCGACACGCCGCAGTCGTTGCAGATCCCGAGCCCTGGCGGCTCGCCGAACTCGGGCGTGTCGATGACGTTGTCGTGCGGGCAGTTGGCGAAAGTTGGCGGAAGTTGCCGGTCGCACTCAGGGCAGAGCATGGCCAGCACCTCGCCCGTCACCACCGACTCGACCAGCACCGCGCCGGCGTGCGAACACCTCATCGACGGCCTCGCCGGATGTCGGACCAGGTGGCCACCGCGCAGGCGTGGTGCCACAGCTCAGCGTGCCGGGTGAACATCTCGGCCTGCTGGTCCATCGGCATCTCGTTGATGACGGCGGCCAGCTTGGCGGCGGCGTCCTCGGCGACCTTGATGTCGGGGTAGACCCAGCGGATCAGGCGGCGGATCATCGGCCACCCCACGGCATGCTCGTCAGGTGTGCGTGGCCGCGCTTCGACCGGTTGCACAGGTAGGCGCGCAGCGGCGGTGCGCCGAGCTTCTCCAGCTCGCGCGCTGCCGTCTCGGCGGTCGCGAGGTCAGCGTAGATGACCTTCCGGTCGCTGCCCGTGGACTCGCGGCGGCGCTTGGCCCCGCTCAGCTCCGCCTTGGACGGAAGGCAGCGAGCGATGCGTCCGCGCCAGTCTCGGCGGGCGTACCGGGCCACGACCTTCCCTCTCTGGTCCAGGGTGTCGTCGCTGGTCACGTCTCCTCCTCGTTCGCGGCGAGCCCCCGCCGGAGACGACCGGCCAGCGCCGCCATGACGACGCCGACCGGGAGCACGAGCGCGGCCGTCGCGGCGAACCGCCAGTCGCCGAGCCAGATCGCGGCCAGCAGGCCAGCGAAGACGAGCACGAACGACACCTGCGCCGTACGACTGGCGCGGGCCACGAGGTGCTCGACCTGGCGGCGCTGCTCGGGCGTGAGCTTCGGCGCGGTCATGACGCGGGCCTGCATTCGGTCTCGCCGTCCTCAAGCTCACGGTCGTCAGCCAGCACCCAGGCGGCCTTGCCAGAGATGACGATGCGCCGCCCCTCCGGGAAAGTCGGGATCTCGGTGTCCTGGCCCTCGGGCACCATGATCATGCCGCCCGTGAAGTTCTGCAGGACGTAGCCGCAGCGGGAGCACTCCTGGTAGAGACCGCCCATCTGCGGTGGGCCCGCGACGTGGACAGTGGTCATCGGTTCCTCCTGATTCGGGCGCGGCGGCGCCGGTCGTACTCGGACTTCACGCGGACGACGGCGGGCCAGCGCCAGAGCAGCAGGTCACGGTTCCGGCGCTGTAGTGCGGCGTTGATCAGCTTCGATCCGAGGAGTCTGCGGACGTACTCACCCCAGGGTTCGCCCTCGCGCCACCGATCGCGCGGCTTGAGGTTGCGGCGGCGCTTCACTTCGGCACCTCGCAGTTCGGGCAGTAGTCGTACGAGCGGCGGCCCGCACGGTTCGGGTAGGAGCTGGCGTGCTTCCAACCGGCGACGCCCGCCGCGATGCGAGCGGACATGTTGCTGTCCGAGGCCGGGTCGTGGTGCTCGGCGGCGCAGTCCTTGCCGTCGCAGGTGACGGTGTAGCGGGTCGCGGTTTGGATGCTCATTCCGCACCCCCGACCTGCTTGATCGCGTAGCCGTGCGCAGCAAGCGCGGCCACGACGGCGGCCGTCACCTTGTCCCGGTCGGTCAGCGACAGGAACCGGTCGAGCGCCCGCGACTCCTCGGTCACGGCGTTGAAGATGACGGCGTGGATGCGGCGGCCGTGCTCGACCGGCGTGGCGGCCGTGGCACGCTCCACCATCACCTGCTTGACGTACATCGCGCCGTCGACCAGCTCCTCGTACAGGTCCCTGAGCGCGTCGCGACCGTTGTGCGGCTGAAGCGCGGTGCCGTACCGCTGAATGCCGAGGTCGCGCCGGGCCTCGATGTCGGCGATCACCTGCGACTGGATGTCGGCGTGCTCGTTAGGTGTGGGCAGCGGCTGATCGCCGGGACGCTCTCGCAGTTCGCTCACTTCTCCACCGCCGAGGCGAGCGCCCAGTAGGCGGTGAGGAGGTAGCCGATCAGGCCCCAGCCGAGGATGCTCGGCGCGAGGCCAGTGTCGCGCATCAGGTAGGCGAAGCCGAGCCAGAGAACCGCGAGCAGCACGAGCGCGGCCAGGCTGGCGATGAACTTGGCGGTCATGATCCCTCGGCAGTGGAAGAGGAGGTGGCGGTGGGTGGACGGGCAGCCGCGCCTCCGACGTACGTGACCACATAGCCGTTGGCGGTCAGCGCATCGACCACCGCCTCCGCCATGGCCTCCCGCGTCGCAAGCGGAACATCCGGGTGGTTCGGCCGCTTCACCACCTCCACCATCGCGTCCTCAGCGAGCACCTGCAGCCGGCGCTTGTACGCGGCCATGTCCTCGCCGGGCTCCCGCCAGTCCGGGGTTGTGGTGCCCGCCTTCCCGTCCGTTGCCGTCCATGCCGCGATCAGCGCGTCGATCAGCGGGAGGTGCTCCACCGCGCCGATCTCAGCGGCCTGGTCCCTGAGGCCGTACAGGTCCACGCCCTGCCCGATGTGGTTCACGTAGTCCACGAGCACGGGCAGCACCATCCGCAGGTGCTTCCCCTCGGTCGTCTGGATCACGGTCATAGCGCACCTCTGGGCAGGGTGGCCGTGTCGATGTCGCCGGGCAGCAGCAGGACACCGGCCAGGCCGAGCTGGTCGCGCAGGGCAACGGCGGTGGCGTGGACCCAGGCGGGCACGTCGCCGACGTTCCCGATGATCAGGACTTCGCCGCCCTTGACGGTCACGACGCGCGTGCCCGGGTCGTCTGGGACGGCCTGCGACTGGAGGATCTCCGCGGTGCCGGCCTCCAGGCGGAAGCCGACGCACCGGACGGTGGAGATGTAGCGCGGCTCGGTGGGGTCGTCGCCTAGGTGGTGACGCAGGTACGAGATGTGCATGTCGAGCGTCTTGCCGCTGCCGACGTAGTTGGGTCCCCAGAAGGCGGCGAGCAGGTCGTTCCGGGTGACGACGCTGCCCGCCCGCTTGGCCAGGTAGACGAGCACGTCGAACTGGCGGCGGGGAAGGTCGAGCAGCTGGCTGCCGTGCCACGCGCGGCGCGCCTCCACGTCGATGCGGATGGGGGGCAGTTCAGCGTCCACGGAGGTCCTCCTTGTCGAAGCGGTAGATGATCTCGTCGTCGGCAGCGACCACCTGGACGATGTCGTCCCAGCTCGCGAGCTCCTGGCCGAGCTCACTCCTGATGGCGGCGGTCAGCTTGGCGACCTCGCCCCAGTTGGTGGGGCTGGGCAGCACGTACTCGACGTGCACGGTGGTGCGCTCGCGGCGGGTGTAGTCAGCCACGGCGGACTCCCATGACGGTGATGATGTGGGTACCGGACGCGAACGCCTGCACCTCGGTTTGGTGGCAGGGCAGGCACGTGACGACGGCGTAGTCGCCGGGCTGGACGTCGCGGGTCTCCGTCTCGCCGGTCTCCGGGTCGAACACCGTGACGCGAATGGGCTGGGCCATCACGCACCCACCTGCACGTCACCGATGACCCGGGCGGCGTCGTCATCGTGGCAGTGGCCGTTCTCGAACGCCCACTCGGCGACGTCCATCGGCCACCTGATGTCGTGGTAGCCGATCACCACGTCGTGGCCGTCCTGGCGAACGGTGTGCACGGTGTCGCCGGGCCGGTCGGCCTCGGCCACCACGGCGGCGGCCGACTCGCCGCTGATGCAGTGCAGGCGGATCTCAGGCATCGTCGCCTCCCGCTGCGAGCCGGAGTCGTTCCAGCGTGGCGAGGTCGTCGGCTGGCGGCGGCTCGCACATGTCGAGGTAGGCCGCGGCCACCTCAACGATTCGGCGCAGGTCTGCGCGGCGCACGGTCACTTGGCCGGGGTACTCGTGGCCGTCGAGCGCCTGCCGACTGGGGCAGGGCCAGACCCGACCGCAGTCCGCACAGCAGGAGCCGTGACGCTCGGTGCGGGGGCCACGGTGGAGGTCGAGGATGCGGGCGGCGAGCGCATCGACGTCCGCCATCAGGATGGGCGCGGCGGCCTTCACGGCGGCGCTCGCCAGGAGCGTGTCGTTGCCGTTGAGCAGGTGGCGCTGCAGCGCCTTCTCCACGGCCTCTTCGGCGGCCCGCATGCGCTCACTCATCGTTGTCCTCGCAGCACGGGGCGATCCAGCCGCCCGCGCCGTCGGAGCTGATCAGCTCGCCTGAGGCGAACTCCTCGCCGCAGCGGGCGCAGAAGCCGGGCCACTGGGCGGTGGTCCTCGGGGTCAATGTGGTCCTCCTCGGGGTTGAGTCGGGAACGTTCCGGCAGTGCGCGCACTGCGCCTTGATCAGTTCGGTGAGGTTGCAGCGCTCATCCATCGCGGTTCAGCCACTTCTCGCCGAGCTCCGGCGCGGGCATGCGCTCCTGACGGGCCAGGTAGGCGCGGTGTCGGCGGCGCTGGCGCACGATGTACGGGCCCAGCCAGACAAGCCAGCCGGTGAACCCGACCCACCAGCCGACGACCTCATAGGGGCGCTCGCCGATCAGGAGAAGCAAGCACATCCCGACCGCCTGGACGGCCAGCAGCGACAGGGCGCCCAGCGCCAGCAGGAGGAGATCAGGCATTGAGGTCCTCCGGCCATGAGCGGATGACGGCGGCGGCCAGCTCGCCGTTGACGGACACCTCGTCGCTGGGCCAGTCCGGGTCGATGCAGCGCGCCTCGACCGCCTGGGCGATCCGCTCGCACACCTCGGTGAGCAGCGCAGCCAGGCCAGCGCGCACAGCCCCGCACCGGGGGTCGGCGTCCAGGTAGGAGCGGGAGAATAGCTCCACCAGGTCGTCCGGGAGGTCCTCGGGACGGATCGGCTCGCATGTCTCGTGCACCTGCTCAGGCATCGCTCCTCCACTGGTGGTCCACGCAGGCGCTCCAGAACGCCCGGACGTCGGTGGCGGTGCCTCGGGTGGCGCGCACGCCGTCGCCAAAGGTGCACTTCGGGTAGCCCCACGCGCTGCGCTGCCGGAACGCGCAGTTGCCGCAGCGCCTCCCGTCGGCCTGCCGGTCCTTCGCAGGCGCGGCCTCCTCGTGCAGGCGCAGCGACCCGGACAGCACCACCGTCAGCGGGTGCAGGCCCGCGTCGAGAAGCCGGTGCTGGCGGCGGGTCAGCTTCCGGTGGTCGGACTCCTCGGGCACGGGCTCCGGCGCGGGCCCGCCGAAGAGGGTGAGGTTGTCAGACATCGGCCCCCCAGTTCACGATCTGCATTCCGGCCTGCGGCTTGCCGTTGATCGCGCGGGCCGTCGTGAGCGCGTACGAGTAGGCGAGGGCACCGGTGGGCTCAGGTCCTCCCTGAGCGAGCATCGTGGCCAGGACCTCCAGCATTGTCCGCAGCGGGCCGCGGGCGTTGAGCAGCGCCACCATGAGCGCGGCCAGCTCGGGCGTGCCCGTGTCGAAGTAGTCGCAGCCCTTGCAGATCAGCGCGGGCTCGTCATGCCGGGCGCACACGCGGACAAACGTCCCGTCCACCACGCTGGCCACCGCGCGCGGGTCGTAGGCGTCGCGCAGCCACAGAGCGGCTGCGCGCATCTCCTCAACGGGCTGGTCAGCCATGCAGGCGGCCCAGGTCGAACTCGTCGTTCTTGACGCCCGCGAGGAACGCCTCCCACTCCTGGCTCGTGAATTCCAGGACAGGCCCGGACGGGTCCTTGCTGTCGCGGACGGTCACGCCGCCGTCGGGCCGGGGCTCGACCTCGACACAGTTGCTGTTGCCGTAGCTGTAGCTGCTCTTACGGAAGGTCATGATCTCTCCTTGATTGCTTCGATCCAGGTGGCTGCCGCGCCGGCCACACGGGCGAGGGCGGCGATGAGTTCGGTGGGGTCGTCGGTGGCCATGACGGCGTCAGCGGCCTCGACGAAGGCGTGAGCCCAGGTCAACTCGCCCTCGATGGCGGCGTCGATGGCGGCCTTGAGGCTCTGCTCTGCGGTGTCGGTCCACTCCTCCGAGTCGGTGCCGTCGGGGTGGTCTGGTCCGAGGCCCCAGCGGTGCTCGTGCTCGCGCATGGCCTCTTCGATGGCGTCGAGCACGGGCGACCGGTCGGTGGACGCGGTGGCGCCGGACTGCTCGCCGAAGTGCTCGGCCAGCTTGCGGTGGGCGGCCTGCCAGAGCGGCCACGGCAGAGTGAGCGTGGCCGGGCCCTGGCCGGTGGTGGCGGCGAGCCGGACGTGCGGGATGTCCCCGGCGACGACGCCGGCACGCTTCACGACGGCGGAGTCTGAGCCGTACTCCGGCCACGCCTCGCCGGACAGGTCGAGTTCGAGTCGCACGACCTACCCCCAGTACGAGACGAGCACCCAGCCGGGGCGCTCCTGGGTCGGTGTTATGCCGAGCGCCTCGCACGCCCAGCGGAGCTTGTCGTCCCAGCCGTGCTCGGCGGGCTCGGTCATGAGCGCGGGCAGGTCGAGGACCTCGCAGTAACCGCGCGCCACCGTGACGACCTTCGCGGCGAGGATCTCCATCGGCGCGCTGTCCGAGCAGTACGTCTCGAACTGCACGCCGAGAGCAGCCTTCGCCGCCTCCTCCCGCTCGAAGTAGCCAGATTTCGGCGTCCACTCCTCGGTGAAGCCAGAGGCGTTGAGCAGGTGACGCTCGGCCTGCTCGCGGTAGCCGTCGTCGCTGTCGTCGTCGAGCCAGGGCAGCGCCAGCTCCCCGAACTCGCCCGCCTCGCGGATCTTGTCCCACTCGCCGAGGTCGTAGCCGTAGGCGAGGATCGCGTCGGTTGAGGTGCCCATCAGGTCTCCTTGAGGGTCGGGAGGTTGGCCAGCCACTCGGCGGCCTTCTCCAGGTGCTTGGGGGTGAGGCCGACGCGCGGGCCGACGTCCACGATCAGGAAGTCGCCGACGCCCGGGTGGGCCTTCAGGTAGTCGCGGTCCGGCCGCCGCAGGTCGTCGTCGAACCAGACGAACGGCCGCCCGGCCACGTACTCGGCGACCGGCGGCGTCTTCGGGTGCACGCCCGGCTCGCCCGGGTGCGTCCTGACCTCGATGACGGGCAGCTCAGGAAGGCCGATCCGGGGGCCGATCTCCGCGTTGGCGTCGTGGTCCCAGGTGGTCGCCCAGACCAGCTCAGCGCCGGTCTCAGCGGCCAGCGTGAGCAGCATGGGCCCGTGGTCCGGGTTGAGGATGACGTTCCAGGTCGTGCCGTCGGCGACCGCCTGATGCTTCTCCCAGCGCGGGCCCTGCTTAGACCACGGGTTGAGCACTCCGTCCACGTCGATGAGGATGAGCGGGGTCATGACGTCGCCTCCACGATCACGATCACGATCGAGTCGGCCCCCTTGAGTACGCCGCCGATGGCCGCGCCAATCAGGTCGCCGAGCGACTCTGGGCGGGTGAACAGGAACACGAGCAACACCAGGGCGGCGAACCCGACACCGACGCCCTTGAGGAACCGCCTCATTGCGCCCTCCCAGGTCGCTCGGCGAGCCGGAGCAGGTCGAGCGCGTGGTCCCGCCCACGTGGGGTGAGCCGGTAGAAGCGTTGGCCCCGCCGGTCCTCCTGCTCGGGCCGCTCCCACTCCCCCACGATCCAGCCGGCCGTCTCCAGCCGGTCCAGGCAGACGTACACGGCGGCCGAGCCGACGCCGGATAGACGGCCGATCGCGAGGCCGGACAGCCGGTCAGCGCCCGTGAGCAGCAGGGCCACCACGCGGCGCATCGCCTTGGTCGCCGGGATCCCGTCCACCTCGTGCACGCGGAATGTCCAGTCGCCCTGCTCGACGGCCCAGGCCAGCAGCGTCAGCCCGGCGATCAGCGCGGCGAGGCCCATGCTGGCGTTGTCGCGTGCGTAGCCGTAGACGGCCGCGCCGAGCATCGACACACCGCAGACGATGCGCATCATGACCCCTCCGCGCAGGCCGGGTACGTCTCGCCCTCGGCGCACGCTTCGTGGGCGGCCTGGGACACGTCCACCTCGATCAGATCCTGGCCAACGCGGAGCGTCAGCTCCCACTCGGCCGGCTCGTACATCGGCTTGTTCGTGCACGTGGAGCGCTTAGCCGCGCCAGCGCCGGAGGTCGTGCAGACCTTCTTCGACTTCACCGTGGGGGCGTCGTACTCGCGGCCGACCACGACGCCGGATGGCGGCGGGCCGCACGCCGCCACGGCGAGCACGGCGGCCAGAAGCGCGGCGAGGAGGCGGACGTTGCCCATCAGCCGTGCTCCCGCCGGTCCAGCTCAGCTACCGGCGACGCGGCCAGCGCCCGCACGGCGGCCGACATGAGCGCCCAGGTCGTCTGGACCACGACCGTGCTGCCGTCCTCCAGTCGCACGAGCATGGCGAACACGGGACGCCCCTGGCTGGTGCCGTTCGGCAGCAGCCCGACGCTCGCCAACGACGCCACAGCAGTCTCGCGGCCCGTGCCCTCCCAAGGGTTGAGCTCCAGGTTGGGGCGGATGTCGAGGGGGATCATGATGCGTCCTCCGAGAGGTTGACGGGACGCATGTCGCCAGCCGGGCGCAGCGTCTTCCAGATGGCCGGGCGCGGATCGCGACCGTCGAGGAGGTTGAACAGCCATGCTGGGTGTGGGGCGCGGGTGGCCCAGTCCGCGTAGTGCTTCCGGTCCCAGCCCTCCGGGTGTTCTTGGCCCAGTCGCTTCAAGATTTCGTCGTGGAGGGTCAGCGTCGCGTCATTGAGCATGGCCGCCTGCGCTTGGAGCCCTCCGGCGAGGTCGCGCACCCATTGGTGGAACTCGTCGGGCAGCGGCTCGCAGATGTCGGCAACCGTCTTGCCTTCGCCGAGCGCCTCCCAGACGCCGCGTGCGTTCAGGCTCGTGATGACCTTGTGCAATGCCAGGTAGTCGGCCTGCTTCAGCTTCACCAGCCGCCCGGAGTCCAGCAGCCGGACCACGAGTCCTTCCGCGCCCAGCCGGGGTGGCATCGCCAGCGCATCAGCCAGAGTGCGGACGGAGAACACGAGCGCCTGCGGACCGTCCCAGCCCGAAACCCAGTCGGGCCCAACCACGGTCCCGGTGGCGATGTCCACCGCACCAAGCAGGAACAGGTCGTCCGCGCCACCGTAGTCGCACACGATCCGGTTATCCGGGTACACGATCTCGACCAGGACCGTCATGCCGGGCGGCGGCGTGAAGTCGCCGTACCGCGCCCGCAGCAGGCCCGTCGCGTGAAGCGCCTGCGGGGAGGTGAACGAGCCACGTGTCGCGACGGCGTACCCGCTCATCGTCGGGTACAGAATGCCCAGCGACCCGTCCACCTTGTCGACCACCTCGGCCGGAGCCGACAGATCCAGTTCACCTGCCAGCGGGTCGCCGTAGTTGAAGAACTTCCCGAACGGCCTCGCCATCACCAGGCCATCAGGACCGACGATCAGGCCACGGCAGGTCATCGTGACGACGTCCCACGCCGTCGCACCCTCATACTGGGTCTTCTCGGTGTAGTTGTAGATCTTCAACGGCTCCGTGGGATGCTGCTGGACCCGCACGTACCCGTCCGCGATCCGCCGCTCCAGGTGCGCGAGGTCGAAGAGGTCCTCGATGCGAGGCATCACTCCTCCTCCGATGCGAAGGGCGTCGGCAGTTCACGACGCCACGGGTTGTCTTCCAGGAGGTCACCGCCCGCGTCGAGGTGTCCAGCCGGGGTCCAGACGCCGATGAAGTGCTGCTCGACGGCGATGAGGAGCGCGTCGGACGGGTCCGGACCGCAGAAGACCGACAGCCTCTCCCCCTTGCCGGCGGCCTTGGACCAGCGGGGCAGCGTCGCCGGGGACAGCAGGATCGCCGGGGCGCCCACCGTCTGCTGGCGGTGCAGGATCTTGCCGATGACCTTCCGCCAGCCGTCCAGCGCGGTCGGCTGGCCCGGGATGCGCCGGTCGTGCAGCACGAGCCGGGTGCCGTCCTGGGAGTCGATGCGCAGCGCGAGCGCCGACAGGGACGTGTTCCCGACCGGCACGCTGACCTGATCGAGGATCAGCGTCAGGTCGGGGTCCTCCTCCTTGGTGAAGGTGAACAGCTTCAGCAGCGCGGCAGCATCGGTCCGATCGATGTGGATGACGACGTCGTCGGTGAACCCGACCGGCTGTCGAGTGGCCGCCATCGTCGTCCGGTCGGTGGCGACGGCGTGCATGGTGGTGCCGCTCGTCTCCAGCCGGACCGCGTTCAGCTCGGGCAGGTCCGCGCTGGTGCAGGCGTGCGGGAGCACGGGGGCGATCAGCTGGTGCAGGTCGCGGGTAGTGAGGTCGATTCTGGTCACTGGTCTCCGTCCATGGGCCAAATGCGGATGAGCACGCCCGGCTCGTCGAGGGCGTCGGGGTGGATGTGGGGGTAGGTCGTGATGGCTCTGCCGTCACAAATCTGCGAATCGTCGGCATAGGCCACGCCGATCAAGGCGTCTCCCAGAGCCCTGGCGTAGTGGTCGTAGTCCGAGGTGGAGCGGGTGATCGGCCAGCGGGCGGTGACCGTCTTCGGTCGGGCCACCGTGACGACCGCCTCCAGCCGGACCGGGCCAAGCAGCGCGGCGTGCACCTTGGCCGGCTGGTCGCACAGCACGCAGTCCTGGGTGCCGAACGGCTGACGCTCGTGCACGCCGGTGGCGAGGACGGCGGCCTGGCGGACCTTGCCGCGCCACTCGGCGAGCTCGTCGCCGTTGGCGTGCCGCAGTTTGCCGTGCCGGGTGCCCTTCAGGTTGCCCTGGCCAGCCGGGACGCCGTACACGGTGAACTGGAATCGCGGGGCCGTCACGACGCACCTCCGCCGAAGTCGAGCACCGGCTGGACGGGCTTGGACAGCCGGGCCTTGATGAGCTCGGCGTGCGGGGGTTCGAGCTCGACCAGGACGGATCGGAAGCCCTCGATGGTGGCGGCCTCTGCGGTGGTACCGGAGCCGCCGAACGGGTCGAGCACGAGCCCGCCGGGCGGGGTGATGAGCCGGGTGAGCCAGCGGATCAGGTCGAGGGGCTTGACCGTGGCGTGTGCCGTGCCGTCGTCGAGCTTGGGGCGCTCGGACGCTGGGGCCTTGGCCTCGTAGCGGAAGACCGGGAAGAAGCGGGACGCGCCGCCGGAATCGCCATAATCAAAGGGCTGGTCAGAGGGAACCTGCGAGCGCTGGGCGTACTGGTATGTCCTAGAAAGTCGGCCCACACTGTGGCCGCCGACCTTCCCGCTCTGGCGGTCGAGGTCGGCGACCGGGCAGTCCGGCTCGCACGGCCCGTCCTCGACGCACGCGGCGTGGTGGGTGAACACCACGTTGGCGGGCCAGCGGCCGATGCTCGTCTCCCCGGCCGCATACGAGCCGTGCAAGCCATCGCCGTACACGTCGTTGCCGTTCGTTCGATCGGAGAGCCTGAGCGGCCGAGGGCCAGCCTCGATTCGGCAGGCATCAATGTTCAGCGCGCCTGTGCCGTACGCCTGGACGTTCTGAGCGACCGTCCCGGCCAACGGCTTGCGGGCGAGGATGATCGGCTCCCAGCCAGGCTTCAGGGCCGTCCCCCAGCCGTCCCAGCGGGCGGCCTCCTCCGTCGCGGGCGCCGTGATGTCGCGGCAGTGCCCAGAGACGAGGTCGCCGTGATAGCCAGCCGACGTGCCGCGCCCGACCGTCCTGCCGGAGAAGTCGGCGGTGTTGCCGATGACCTCCCGCTTCGCCCCGGCCGCCCTATCGATGGCCTTGCCCACGTCGAGGCTCTTCGGGAAGCCGGACCCGTAGATCCACATGATCGTGTCGCGAAGCTCCCACCCGGCGTCCTCGATCGCGACCGCGACCCGGTGCCAGGTGCGGGTGCCACCGAACGCCAGCAGGTGCGCGCCTGGCTTAGCCACGCGCAGGCACTCGCTCCAGGTGACCGGGTCGAACGCCACACCGGACGCGTCCCAGCCCCGGCCCATAAAGGACAGCTCGTACGGGGGGTCGCAGCAGATGGCGTCCACCGAATCGTCGGCCAGCACACGGGGCAGGACCTGGCGGCAGTCGCCGACGTGCACGGTCACCATGTCGTCGGTGTAGTACGGCTCAGGCACCGGCCACCTCCGGCGGGACGGGCGCGACCTCCGCGCGGACCGGCAGCAGCAGGGCCACGCTCGGCTCGTCTTCGGCGCTGGCCCACACGAGCGCCCCGTGCCGTCCGCCGATCTGCCACACCTGGCCGCCGATCGGGACGTGCCACGCGTGCCATAGGTCCGCGTCGACCACGATGTGCTGGCTGTCGGAACGCTCCAGCAGGCGGCGGGTGAGCAGGCCGTCCTCGTACATCCACCGCGTCGGCACCACGGACACGCGGTTGGTCGCGGTGAGGAGCGGCAGCATCTCCCGGCGCAGGATCGGCAGGTTGCAGACCGGCTCGCAGTGCGCCAGTGCCAGGCCCTGGGCCGTCCACCGGAAGCACCCGTCCACTGGCCGGTCCAGCCACGCCTGCCGCCGGTCGTCCAGCTCGATGCAGCCGTACGGCCACGCCATCCACCGGCGGCCGTCCGGGCCGGACACGATCGTCAGCCGCCGCCGATCACCCGACGCGGCGCGAGCCATCGCGCGCAGCCGGGCCAGGGTCATGGACCTCACGACGCCTCCCGAAGTGCGGCCTTCAGTGCCTCAAGGCGGCGCTCACCGAAGTTCGGCACGTCCAGCAGTTGCGCGTCGGTCTGATCCACCAGGTCGCCGATGGTGGCGATGCCCTCCTGGTTGAGGGGCTGCGTTACGTGCCAGGTCAGCCCTGGCAGCGCAGAGATCGCATCGTCACCAGGCAACCCGGCGCGGGCGATCAGGGCGGCGACGGACTCGTGCGCGGCCTCGAACGCGGTGAGCGCGGCGACCAGCTTCCGCATCCCCTCCAGGGAGCCGATGGCGTGGCCCAGCATGCGGGTGCCGTTCAGGGTGCCGTCGAGGTCGAGCCGGTGGCGGCCGCCGCCGATGTCCGTCAGAGTGGCCCACTCGGGCCAGGTGTCAGCCACGGGACACCTCCGCCTTGCGCCTGGCGTCCTGCTCGTCGTGCCACTCGCGGTGCGCCTGCTGCTGGACACGGGCGGAGTCCACGTGCAGCCACGCCCGGCCAACCCAGGGGCCGCCGTCCTCACCGGCGGTGCAGGCTTCGACGCGGCACACCGGCTGGTACCTGCCGCCGTTCGCCAGCTCAATCGCGACGCGCGCCATCAGGTGCTCCTCTCAGGGGTTGCGGCGAGCGTCTCCATCGCGGTGAGCAACTGGTGTGCGGGATCCGGGCCATGGCCGGTCGCGGTGCCTGCGAGGTGCACACCGTTGGCGGTGACGAAGAACTCGATCCGCCAGCTACCGCCGAGGGTGGTCAGCTTCGCCCAGGTGGGCAGCGGCTCGGCGGGCACCGGCCGCTGAGCGCGATGCCACTGCCGGTGAACGCGGGCCTCTTCCAGGGCGCCGGCCTTGACGCTGTGGATCTCGGAACGCCACGGGCCGCCGGCCAGGCCCGCTGTGCAGTTGGCGGTCTCACAGATCGCCTGGTGGCCGCCCTCGACCAGACGGACCGGCACGGCGATGCGGGCGGCCATCACGCACCGCCCGTGATCGCATCGAAGACGGACCTGACCAGACGGGCGTCCCCCAGGGCGGTGTGCTCATCACCGCGGCTCCAATCGAGCCCGAGCGCGCGGTAGATGTCCTTCGAGTGCCAGGGCAAGTCCGCGGGCTTCACCCAGCTGTCGCCGCCGTCGCGTTTCGCCCTGCCCTGCAAGTAGCCGACGGCGAGCGCCTCGATGTCGATGAGGTGGTAGTGCGCGGTCCAGCACTCGTTGTACCTGCGCAGGAAGCGCCGCAGGAACCGGAAGTCGAAGTCGGGCACCGCGCCGACGACGTGAGCGCCGTCGAGCATGCGGGCCAGCGTGCGGGCCACATCGTTCGCGCCCGTGTGCTCCGGCGACGCCTTCGGCCCGTACTCCTCGAACAACTCGGGGCTGGCAACGGTGACCGCCTCGCCAACCTCGTGGATGCTGAGGCGGCGCCGCTCGTAGTAGCGGCCGATCCGCAACGACATGGGGTCGGCCGTGGTCAGATCCGGTCGGATCTGCCACAGGTACTCCGCGTCGTCCTGGCCGGGGTCGCGCACGATCGCGGCTATCTCCCACACCTCGCCGCGCTCATCGTCGAGCGAGGTCGTCTCCACGTCCACGAAACAGAGCCGGGCCATCAGACAGCCCTCACCGCGAGGGCCTCGGCCACGATCCGGTCGGCGTCGGCCGGCAGCACGGACACCTCGACGCGCACCAGGCGGTTGCCGTCGGCGCGCAGGAGCATCATGTCCTCGCCCGCGCCGTCGGCCGACGTCAGCATGTCGTCGGTGACCGCGTCAGCGTCGGCGGAGGTGAGCACCAGGCAGGCCGTGGCCAGCCGGCCGTCGCCAGCGCGGACGATCGTGACGGTCTCAAGATCAGAAATGTTCATCAGGGTTCCTCTCAGGGTTGGTTCCAGCGCGCAGCCGCTCTCCCGCGGCAGCGCATCGGGCACGCACTTCGGCGATCTCTGGCCGCTCCGACGGCGCGGCCACGGCGTCGCCTGATGCGGACGGCCGCTGCAGGCCGGGCATGGGCCGCCAGCCGTGCCCGCGGACGATGTGGGCGATCTCGACGGCGCCGTTCGCCGGGTCGGCCACGCCGTGGTCGGTGAGCCAGCGGGCGATCGCCGACTGCAGGCGGCTGGACGCGGCGGCGAACGGGTCGCTCATCGCGCCGCCCTTCGGTTCAGGTACGGCTTGTGCTCCTTGAGCAGCCGATCCTCAAGGACGTAGGCGGCCTCACGGTCAGGACAGGGGTACGCAATCCAGCGAACGAAGGACTTGCCATCGTCGCGACGGTGGGTGCCGATGCGCTGCTTGAACTTCTCGGTGCTGCCGACGTAACAGGGCACGTTCTCGTCATCGAAGAGGACGTAGACCACGGCTTGCCCGTCCCGTGGCCGAGGGGCGCGCTGATCCAGGTGCCCCTCCCCGGACCAGGCGCCGTCCTCGTTCTGCCGGTAGCGCCTGATAACCCAGAAGTTCGTGAGCGTCGAGCTCTTGAAGGGGACCGCCTCATCCCACAGCTTCGACCACCCGGGCCTCTTGAGGTGAACAACCGTCTCCCGATAGCGCTGGCAGAGCCCGTGGAGATCGTCTTCGGTGAGCAGGCCGGCCACATAGTCGCGGCCGATCCGGTGCAGCACCTGCCGTTCAGCATCAAGCTGGGCCGCCTGGAGCTTTTCAAGCTTCCGTCGAATCAGGTCCAGGTGGAACAGCGTGTCGTCGTAGGCGCTGGAGTCGCCCATCACGCCTCCTGCGCGAGTTCGTCGTCGGTGGGTCTCAGCGCGTCGAGGGCGCGTTCCAGCGCGGCCTGGTCGTCATCGGTCCAGGCCCGGTCGGTGTCCGGCACGCAGCACAGGCCCGCCGTGGGATCGCCCGCGCATCTTCGGCAGGCGTGACCGTTGCCGACGTCCTGGCTCAGGCGCCGGAGGGCATGCCGGAATTCGCGGATGTGCTGGTGTTCGGCGAAGCTCCGCTCGTCGATGACCATCCCGGCGTAGTACGCGATGGCGTCACGGTGGAAGCCGGCGGCGAGCGCCACGTCGGCCATCTCGATGAGGTGCCGCCGGAACCACGGCTTGAGCGCGGGGTCGCGGTAGCGCGGGATCGCGGCGATCAGGGAACGGGCCGTCAGCGAGGTAGCCGTGGAAGATCGTCCTGCTTGCGCCGGAGGCGCCTCACCGCTCGTGCGCGCGTTACGGTCCGTAAGCCCGCCTACGGCGGGAAGATCTACCTTCCCTTTCCCTTCCCTTCCTTTCCCTTCCGGCAGTGAATCGCTCCTTGCTCCATTTCCGGACTCATTCACCACATCGTTCACTGCGCCATTCAGTGAATCGCTCAGTGAACGGCTTCCAGGCGAGCTCTTGAAGTCCTCAGTGGGCCGGTCGCGGCGGGACTTGTTGCACGAGGTGTGCGACAAGGCAATGTTGCTCGGGTAGTCGCTACCGCCCTGCACGCGAGGCGTCAGATGGTCGAGCGACGGCCACAGGCGCGGCTGATCGTGTTCGGTGGTCACCTCGAACTTGCACAGGTGGCAGACGCCCTTGTCGCGCCGCACGTACATCTGGAGGACATCGCCGCTCTGGATCGACGGTGGCGCCAGCTTCGAGGGTTGCGGCCGGTTGATCCGCTGGTGCTTGCGGAAGTTGACAACATAGGCGAGCTTCTGGCGGGCCTTACCGGCGACGTACGGGAACACCATGTCCCGCTCGACGAGCTCCTGCATGAGGGCCTC
This sequence comes from Nonomuraea sp. NPDC050404, assembly GCF_040655495.1. Classification (NCBI taxonomy): domain Bacteria; kingdom Bacillati; phylum Actinomycetota; class Actinomycetes; order Streptosporangiales; family Streptosporangiaceae; genus Nonomuraea; species Nonomuraea sp. NPDC050404. The sequence goes on along the minus strand of NZ_JBFAKB010000007.1, from coordinate 485,965 downwards.
GACGTCGGCGGTCGTGATGTCGTCGTCGTACATGAACACGTGCGCCTTGAGGTACGCGGCCGTCCACCGCACGAGGCCCTCGTCATCAGCCAGGTTCCACGTCGCGATGAACATGAGTCGGGCGTCCCGACTGAGAGCTCCGACGGCATCGTCGTCCCAGAAGTCGGGCTTGATCGTGCGGATTCGTGCCAACTGTTCCCCCAGCCTCTCGATCGTCATGGTCATGCCGCACCCGCCCGTCTTCGCGCCTCGCGGGTGCGGGCCACGTTCTGCCGGTGGTGCTCGGCGTCGTGCGACAAATGGCAGGGGGCACACCAGGCCGCGAGGTTGTCGTCGGCGCAGTTCTCCGGCTGGTGGTCGCGGTGGCCGGTGGTGAGCACGGTCGTCTTGCCGTTGGTCGGGTGTGGCTCGCCGTGGCGTGCCTGGCACCGGATCCCGTGGTCGTGGCCGCACTCGCCGACGCACTCGCACTGGCCGCCGGCGCGCTCGAACCGGATCCGATGGCTGATCTGCTTCCAGTCCGCGGGGTACCTGTGCCGCTCCTCTGGCCTGATGGGCATCACGCCACCGCCTTGGCCAGGTCGCGCCGCTCGCGCGCCGTGAGCCCGCCCCAGACCCCGTGGTCCTGACCGGTCCGCAGCGCGTAGTCGAGGCACTCCTGCCGGGCGGGGCACGCGACGCAGTACCGCTTCGCCTTCGTGACCTCGGGGCCGTCGGCGTCCTGGCCGATGGGCCACCAGGTATCCGGGTCGACGCCGCGCCGCACGAGCTCTCGGCAGTAGGCGCGGTCGGTCCAGTGGCCGGCGCGCGGGGTGTCGAGTCCGTGGTCGCTGCGGGGCATGGTGCACCTCCGTGTCGGGTGGCCCCGGCCGGGCTCGCGCTTCCCGGCCGGGGCCATGGCCCCTCTCCGCTCCCGGGCGGAGAGAGGCGTGTGGACCCGGGCCAGGGCACCCCCCAGCTCCCTGGCCCGGGCGTCTGTGGCCCGTCCTGCCCCCACCCCCCAGCCGGGGCAGGACGGGCCGCCGGACGGTGGTGCATCACCGTCCGGTTGTCCGGCAGCCCGCCGCCATGGGCTGCCGGGTGCCCACGCCACCGCGGGGAAGTGCGGTGCGCGGGCTTCGCCGCGGCCGGAGCTGCCCGTGGGGCGCTCGACGGCGGCGGCGAGTCTGGTGGTCATCGGGATGCCTCCGCAGCGTCGAGGGCACGCTCCATGGCGATCGCGGTCGCGCTGTGCGGCCCTCGGTAGCCGAGTTCGACGCGGCTGATGGACGCCTTGGGGACGCGGGCCTGCTTGGCGAGGTCGTGCTGACTGATGCCGAGCCGGCGGCGCCGTTCGGCGAGCCGGTGGCCGGCGGTGAGGGCGCGGATGTGCGGGTCTCCGTCGCCCGCGGCTTCGACCTTGAGGACGTGCAGGCCGCGCCCGTTGAAGCGGCTGGCGGCCCATTCGTCGATGGCTTTCATGGCCGCTTCTACGGACGTCACGCCGAGCTCGAACGTCACGGTGAGTCTCATCCGAGCCTCCTGAGGAGGGCGCCGATCAGGCCGGGCCGCCGGGTGGGCGGCTGTGTGGCGCGCACGAGCGCCTCCAGGTCAGCGACCGGGACCGTCTCCGGCAGCGGCCAGGGACCCTGTTCGAGGTCCTGAGCGAGCCGGAGCACCGCATGCGTGATGTAGGTGGGTGGCTTGTCTGCCATCTCACGCAGTCGGCGGACGACCTCTTCGCGGGTCATGCGTCACCGTCCGCAGGCGCGTCGCTGATCGTGGCCCTGGTGCGGACCTTGCCGCCGCTGGCCAGGAGCCGCCGGTTGGTGTTGATCGTTTTGGCGTGCATGGCGTGCTCGAACGCGGCTCGCTGCGGGTCGCTCTCCGCCTCCTCAGTGGGCTGGACGTGGAAGTTCTCGCCGGAGAGGTTCGCGATGCGCCGGGTGCCTTCGGCGGGGGTGAGCCCGTCCTTGAGCGCGCCCTGCATGATGCCGCTGCACAGCGCGTGGTATGCCTGCTCGGTGCGTTCGTGGGCTGCCTTCAGCTCCAGCAGTTCGGCGGACAGGCGGCGGATGCGCTCCTCTGCGTCAAGGAGGAGCGGGTTGACCGTGTCGTCGCGCTGCTTCTTCGCTTCGGCGAGCGCGGTGCGAAGGGCGTGGATCTCCCGCTCGCTGCTGGCCTTCAGCTCGGCGAGCTCGCCCGTCAGTCGCCTTTCGGCGTGCTCGGCGCGGACCGCCCGCGCCTCCAGTTCGGCGCGGTCCTTCCGGATGGCGGCCCCGGCCGCCTTCTTTCCCCTCACGACCGGCCTCGCATCCTGGCGAGGAGTTCCTCGCCCGTGAGGAGTTGGACGGTGGGTGTGGGTGCGGTACGCATCTGCTCGGCGACCGCCCGGCCCCGGTCGTAGAGCGCGCCCTCCTCGCCGTTCATGGCGGCGCGGGCGTCGGTGTGGCAGTCGGCGATGGTGGCGATCTGGGCCTCGGTGAGGTCGCACACCTCGGTCGGCCCGTGGGGGTTCCAGCCGGTGATGACGATCGGCCCGGCGTACGGGATGACGTTCGCGCCGAGGCCGGTGAGGACCAGGCCGCCGATCGGGTTGCGCGGCAGGCCGAGCGGGTGGCTGTCGTCGTTGATCCATCCGGCCCACTCGCCGAGCGCGCCGAGGGTGGGGATGGTGACGCGGCCGGGAGCGTGCGGCCGGAACCGGGCCTTCCAATCGCCGATCGCGACGTGCAGCTCGCCGTCGAGGTCGATGATGACGTGCCGGGTCATGGCTGGCCTCCGATCAGGTAGCGCAGGTGGGGCGGCCACTCGCCGGGGTGGCGGCGGCACCAAGAGGACCCTGGGATGGGGTCCTGCGTCTCAACGCGGTGCGTAGCGCGGCGGCCGGTCGGCACACCCTTGAGGGCGACCCGGTGGGCCTTCCGCCACACGCGCGCGTCCTGCGGTCTCATGACTCGCTCCGGGTGTATCCGGCGGCCAGGACGGCGCGGGCGATGGCCTCCGCACTCGCCGCCATCCGGGGGTCAGCGCGCTTGACGACTGCGGTGAGCTGGTCGACCTGCTCTCGTTCGCGGGCGCGTTCAGCCTCCGTCTCTGCTTCGGCCAGGTCGGCGGCGGTGGCGTACCACGCGGCGATGTGGCGAGCGCCAGCGGGGTCCAGGTCCTTGCCGTCGGGCCGGATCCCCGCGCGCACCTTGCCAGCCCGCGTCATGGCGTCCTGTGGCACGTAGCGAGACAGGACGATGGGCGGTTCCTGCCCGGTGCCCATATAGAGCTCACGAACGATCTTCGGAAGGTCGCGGGCGTGCACATTGGCACCGACTCCAGCTTCGACGAAGACCGTGTTCGCCCTCGCGTGAGCGGGTTCGATCGTGAGGCCACGGCCCTGAACGTCGGTGTAGGTGTAGGTCATCTCCCCTCCCGGGGCCGGATGCGGATGGTGCGGTCGGGGCCGACGGCCATGTCCCACGTGCCGGAGTAGGCGGTGCGGGCTCCCTTGCCGAGCTCGGCGTCGAGTGAGCCCTTGTACGGCTCGAAGCGGTCGATCTTGTAGCACTTGCCGAGGTGGACGATCGTGTCTCCGACGGCCAGGTCCCGGCCCTTGACCGGCACACCCCACGCGGGGTCCTGCCAGCCGGGCGGGTACGGCGGGTACTGCCGCGTGTACATGCGCGGCATCGGCGCCGGCGCCTTCTTCGCGTGGCGCTGCCGGTGGGCCGTCTCCATCTGCTCTGAGGTGAGGGGGCTGGCGTTCCACGCCTTCTGACCCTCGGTGGCAGGGCGGTTGGCCGCCTTCGCTTTCCTCGCTGCGGCCTTGCGCACGCGGTTCGCCTCGCGGCATTCGTCGCACATCGGGACCTTGCGGTGGAGGTGTTGCTTGTAGCCGCCCCACGTGCCGTGCTTGATCCCTTCGGTCTGGCCGATGACGCTCACGGCTCACCTCGCCAGGCGCGCTCGTCGATGTGGGCGAAGTCGGACTCGTACTCGCGGAGCGCACGCTGGTCCCGCCGCCGCTCACGCCAGGCGCGGGCATCCCGGCGGACAGCGCGGAAGGCACCCGCGAACGCCTTGATCACGGCGTACTCCAGCAGACCCACCACGCCGCACATGAACAGGAAGGCCAGGACGCGGCCGATCTCAGACATCGGCCACCCCCGCAGCCTCGCGCCACGCCGCGATCTCCGGGTCGTCGTGATGAACGGCCATGTGGCTGTTGAGCGCGGTCGCGGCGGCCAAGGCCAACGTGGCGTGGACGTGGGCGGCGGCGAGCATGCCGTCGCCGCGCTGCGCGTCGCGGTGGGCGACGTGGTTGGCCTCGGTGATGAGGCGTTCGGCTTCGCAGTAGTGCTCAGGTCCGGTCGCCATCGCCGCCGCCCTTCAGGTCCTCGGCCACCTCGGGCGCGATCTCCTCAGCGATGTGGCACAGGGTGTCGATCAGGTCTTCGCGGTTATCCGCCTTGCGGGCGTCGCGGATCAGCCGGTCGGTCTGCTCACGGCGGTTCTTACGCGGCACGACGGGCCCCCTTCGGCTCCTTGCGGGCCAGCGACGGCCAGCCAGTGCAGATCTGAACGGCGGCGGCATGGGCGCACTCCTCCGCGCGACCGCACGTGCACGTCCAGCCGTTCTCGGTCAGGCGCACGACGTACGTGGAGCTGTGGCCCTCCACATCGGCCTCAATGTGGGTCGCCAGCCTGGCGCCCGCCGGCGGCATGGCCACGTGGACCTTGACCGCGCCAGCCCGGAGGTAGGAGCACGCCTTGGCGCGCACGTCCACGGCCATCAGGAGCCCCCACCCGGGCGCGCGACCTCCGGCCAGCCGTCGTCGCCCTCGGTGGGCGGGGCGTCGGCAGGCGGCTCCGGTGCGGCGGGAGGCGCCGCCGGGGCCTGGTCGCCCTTGCTCGCCTTGGTCTTCGCCGTCTTGCCGACGATCTCCTCAGTGCTCACGCGCGGCGGCGGGAACTCCTCCTCGACGCGCAGCTCGCCGCGGCGCAGGCTGTTGAATGTGATGCCGAGCTGAGCGACGTCGTACTCGGTCCACTTCGCGGCCGGCCGCCCGACGCGGGTGACGAGCTGGTCGGCGGTGACGCCGAGGCCCTCGAACATCGCGACCGCGTCGGCGATCCGCTGCGGGAGCGCCTTGCCGCCGCCGTCGGTGAGCGTCTTGTGGGTGAGTTCCTTGGCCTCCTCAACAAACCAGGGCGGCAGGATGCTGAAGATGACCTCACGCAGGCGGCGGGCGCCCATGTTGGCGTTGTTCTCGTAGATGTCCCGCATGTCGGTGAGCGCCTTGGGGCCGCCGGACACGTCGCGCTTGTGCGGAACGATGAACGTCGTCGAGCTGCGCGAATTGGTCTGGACGTCCCACGCCCACGCCTGCATCTCGCTCTGGTGGTACTCGTCGTCGCGGCGGAGCTCGACAATCCCGTACTGGACGTTGCCCCAGCAGCGGGCCAGCTCCCGGGCCATGTGCACGCTCGGGCCGTTCACGGTGCTGCCGCCGCGCCGGTAGCTGTAGAACGCCCGGTCAGCGAGGCCCTTCTGCGCGCAGGACTGGCGCATCTCGCGCTGCGCGGCCTGAATGTCGCGCGGGCACTGCTGGGCGACGACCACCGCGGCCTGAACCTCGGCAACAGCCCGGGACTGCTCAACCGCCGTACCCTGCCCGACGCGGCCGGGCGCGGCGAGGCGCTGCTGCATGGGGGCGATGTCGCGCGTGGCGCTCACGAAACCTCCTGGAGGTGCTGGTTCTCCACCCATCCGGGCAGGGAGATGAGTTCGATGTCGTCGCTGTAGCCGGGCCAGTGGCCGGCCGCGGTGCACTCGGCGTAGACCTCCAGGGCCTGCCGGTTGCGCTCGCGGCCGATGTGGATGGCGCTGCGCGTCAGCTCGACGACGGTGATCAGGTAGGGGGCGTCCTTCGCCTGCACGACGAACAGGAACGCCGGGTCTTCGCCGAGTCCGAGGGTCTCGCCGCCGTCCATGTACCAGTCGGCCTGCTGGTAGTAGCCGAACTGGTAGACGGTGCGGGCGATGGCGCCCGGGTCAGCGGAGTGGCTGGTCTTGTAGTCGGGGATGATGAGCCGGCCGTCGCTGCGGTTCGGCAGCCAGTCGAGGCGGGCGCGCCGCCACACGCCAGTCGGCCGGTCTTGCCAGATGAGGGTCTGCTCGGGCTGGCCGTGCTCGGGATCGAAGAGGGCGCTGGCGATGCGGTGGCGGCGGATGGCGTCGGCCATGTCGTGCACCTGCTGGTACTCGCCCGGCTTCAGTGGGATGCCGCCGTCGGCACGGACGGTGGCCACCGCCTCCTTGACCTTCTTGGTGTCCCACCGTTCCGCGTCGATGCGCACGAGCTCCGGGCCGCTGCCGAGCACGAGCTTGTGTGCAGCGTGCCCGAGGTCGAACTGCTTCTTGGGCGCGGGCGGGTTGTCGCGCTCGTGCTTGTAGATGGCGGGGCAGTGGGGCGGCAGGAGCTTGCGGGCGCCGCTGGACGACAGTGAGCCGCCTTCGACAGGGTCGAGGTGGTACAGCTCGTCGGGCATGTCGTAGAGGCCGGCCTCGCTGACCTTCTCCGCCCATTCGGGCCAGGTCCCGCTCACGTCGCACGCTCCGCGATCTGCTGGAGGTCGGCGATGCCGCTGTCCGCGGCTTCGGCCCAGTTGCAGGCGGCGACGTAGCCGGGATACTCGGCGGCGAGCCTGCGCCGGTTGTGCGGGTCGGCGCGGGCGATGAGCGCGATCAGGTCCTTGGTGAACGACCCTGGCTCCATGCCGGGCTCGCCGTAGTGCCACAGCACGTGGTGGGCGATCGTCGGCGTGATCTCCTCGGTGCCGAGTTCGTCGTCGCGGGCGGCGAGGATGCGCTTGATTGGCCCGTAGTTGTGGTGGACGTATGCCGCGTCGTAGCCAGACCCTCCCGGCGTCCCAGAGTGCAGGCGGACTCCCCCGGCGCACTCGACCGCAAGGTAGCGGACGCCGTGGGCGTCTTCCCACAGCTCGCCGGCCTGGGGCGGACCATCGGCGGGCACGAGCCGCGTGATCCTGACGCCGTCCCCTTTGGGCAGGACCACGCCCTCGCCCTCGGAGTAGGCGTAGGCGAGCACGCCGTCCTGGCACTCGGTGACGCGGGCGTGGCTGATGGCGATGTCGATGATCTCGCCAGGTTGGTACGTCATGCTTCACCTGCCTGTACGTGCTGGCCGGCGAGCATGCCGACGAGTGCGAGGGTGGGGCCGTCGGCGTCCGCCTCGCGGGCGATGCCGCCGAGGTGGGTGGCGGTGCGCATGGCGACCCACGCGACGATGTCGGGGTCGACGTCGACGAACTCGCCGCGCAGGTCGTCGCCGATGATCGCCCCAACGGTGCGTGCGAGCTTGGCCTGGTCCGGGTCGAGGTCGGCGAGCGCCTCGGCGATCGCGGTGTGAGTAAGGTCGGCCCAACCGGGCCAGGGCGGCGCGTACGTCATTCCGCACCGCCTGCGGGCTGAGCGGCGGGGGCGTCGGCGAGGGGGAAGCCCCACACGCTGCGCCCGTCCTCCATGACGACCTCCCACGGACCCCGAAGGAGGCCGTAGGCGGCCCAGTCGCAGCCGCGCTTAGCCTGGCCGCGCTGGACCCCCTTGGAGTCCCAGTGCCGCTCGCCTCGGGTGGCGCCGAGGGACCGGCCGATGCACTCTTGTCCGGCCGCTTCGCGCTTGTCCTCGGGGAAGTCGCGAATGGTGGCGACGTCGCCGCAGTGCGGGCACTTGAAGGCGAAGTCGAGCGGGTCATCGCCGAAGCGCTCCTGGGCCTCGGCCAGCAGCTCGGCCTGGGTCAGCTTGCGGTGCTCGCTCATGACCGGCCGCCCTTCTCTGCGGCATCCAGGGCGTCGGCCATGGCGGCGAGTTGGGCGGCCCAATCGCGGGCCTCATTGGCATCCATCCAGTACTGGTCGCAACCGCGCGCCACGAAGAGCACGCCGCCAGCGGCCATGACCAGCAGGTCGCCACCATCGTCGTACTGCAGGCCCACCTCTTCGGGCCGGTCCAGCACGATGGGGCGCGGCTCGCCTGCGGCACGGGCATCACGCAGCTCGCGGACGAACCAACGGCCGTAGATGAGGACGAACCCGGCACCCATCGCGATGTCCCAGCCGTTGCCACCAGACCATCCGGTGATGCCCTGGACGATCGTCGCCAGGCCAGTGGCCAAGCCCACGAGCCAGAGCACCAGCGGGAGGATGTGCCGCTTCATCGGTCGCCGCCCTTCGCGAGGGCCTGGCGCAGCCTCAGCGCCTGGCGTCCGACGCGCTTGGCCAGGATCAGGCCGCGCTGGCGGAACGTCTGGCGCATGCGGGCCTCGACGCGCCGACCACCGTGGCGGAGCGGCTCCATGTGGCGGTCGGGATCGGTCTCCCGCTTGGGGTCCCAGTCGTCCCAGTCGCTGGTGATCGCGGGCATGGTGGCCGTCTCCGGCTCAGGGTTGACCGGTGGGGTGTCCCGGCGGACGGGCTGCATGGGCTCGGTGACAGCGCCAGTTGCACGGTGCTTACCAGCCATCAGAGGTCGCCCTCCTCTTCGGGGTCGCGGTGCGCCTCAGCGAGATCGGCGACGCGGGCGACGGACCTGTCCATAGCCGGGTCGGGCGCGGCGATCTGCTCGGCGAGGGTGGGCTCCGGCGCCGGAGGGTCTGCGATGCGCTCGTTCTCCTCGGCGGTCAGCCGCTCTTCGAGGATCTTCAGGTCGCCGTCCCAGAAGCCGGCCGCCGCCGAGATCTTGGCGGCGAGCTGCCGGGCAGCGCGGATCTTGGTCAGGTCGGCGGCGCGAACGGAGACGCGGAGGGGCCCATAGTCGAAGCTGGACCAGCCGTCGTCGGTGAGCTTGTGGTTGACCTGGTCGGGCGTGATCGAGTGGTACGTGTGGCCCGTGAGGGGCAGTGCTATGGGCTGGTCCATTCAGGACTCCTGGCAATCGAAGAGTGTGAAGGCCGTGCGGGAGGGGCGCGCCGCAGCGACGGCAGAGAGGGATCTTGCGGTCGATCAGCTCCGACTCGATGACGGGCGTGAGCACGTTGTGGAGCTGGACCCGGGTGCCTGCGTTGGCGTACGCGGTCATGTCGTCGTGCATGGCGAGCAGTTCGTCAGTGGACAGCTCGCGAGCGTTCGCGGAGATCACTGCCCACGGGTCCGACTGCGCTTCGACAGTCGCTTCCCGCGCGGCCTGGTCACGCCGACCAGTGCGCACGATCGCGATGTACAGGACCGCGAGGACCGCGACGCCGCCCCAGGCGGCCACGAGGGACCACGGCCTCTCGGTGAACGCGGTGCCCGCCAGAGCCGCAGCGAGCGCGGCCACGTACAAGGCCGTCAATATCCAGAAGCGGCGGCTCACGATTCACCCCGCCGGATGAAGTGCGTGAGCACGAGCGCAGCGGCACCGAACCCGATCGCGTCGAGCACCAGGTAGCGCCAGTCCGTGCCGGTCAGCACGGCCGCCATGGCGGCCGTCGCAGCGACCGCCGCGAGCACAGCGCACATGGTGGCGAGGATGCGCATGAACATCACGCCACCCCCAGCGTGCCGAGCACGGCGGCCAGCTCGGCGCTGTCCCAGCCCGCGTACCGGTGCTCGTGCTCGGCGCGGTGAACGGCGGACTCCAGGTCGCGGTCGAGGCCGGCCAGCGGACGCCACACGCCGTCCCAGCGGAACGCCAGGTAGGCGGGCGAGCGGTGGTCGTGCGGGGTGGCCGACAGCACTACGTCGATGCCGCCGCCGGGCCGGTGGCCGACGTACTCGACCCGGTACGTCTCGGCGACGCCGACGACGATCCGCCCGGCCTTCCAGGTGGTGATCGGGCCGCCCGGCCGCCGCCGCACCGCAAGGGCGACGACGGCAGCGAGCGGGTAGGAGCGGTGGCCGTGCACGCACTGAACCGACGGCAGTCGCCCAGCGCGGGCCAGGTTCGTGATGCCGCGCTTGCCGGTGCCGAGTAGATACCCGGCCTGGGAGCGGGTCAGGAGAACGCTCATGCCGCCGCCTCCTCGACCAGCTCGGCGACGATACGACGGAGGTCAGGCAGAGAGTTGCTGCCCTCGAACAGCCGGTCAGCCTGCTCGCCATCGAGGCCGAGCACCCGCTGGGCGCGGTGGTCGGCGTAGACGAGCCGCACGTCGTCCATCCGGAAGCTATTCGGCTCGTCCGGCTCGGCGATCAGCGCATCACCGAAGCCCGCGTCCGGATCGTCGGCGTACCACTTGCCGCCCGCGAACTGAGCGGCCCATCCGGCGACGCACATGCCCGAGCCGCACCGGTAGTCGGCCTGGTTCCACTCGTCCGGGTGGGCCTCGATGTGGGCGAGGGTCTGCTTGAGCAGCGCCACGTTGATCGTCATGCCGCTGCCTCCCGGTCGGCCTGCTCGCACAGGTCGCTGACGATCGTGTAGAGGCGGGGCAGGTCGTTCGTCGAGGCGAAGAGGCGGAACGCCTGGTCGTCGTCGAGGCCCAGCACCCGCTTGGCCCGCGCCTGCACCGGCACCGCCTGGAGCGGCTCGCCGTCCCAGCCGTCGGCCGGCCCGTACGTGCGCACATCCTTCGTGAGGTCGTCGTCCTCCGGCACGAGCACGAAGTGCAGCGGGTGCACGGCGTCGGTCGCCCACTTGCCGCCCGCGAGGGCGACGGCGTGCCCTGCGATGCAGCTCCGCCAGCAGCCCTGGTACCAGTCGCCACGGTTCGCGTCGATGTGCTGGAGCGTTCCGGTCAGCAGCTCGGTGTTGATCGCCATCACGCCGCCTCGCACAGGTCGTGGATGATCTGGCGGAGGTCGTCCAGCGTGTTGGTCGGAGCGAAGAGCTGCCGACCCTGGCGCGGCGTGATGTCGAGCAGGCGCACGGCGCGCTCCCACACCCACACGCCCTCGACGACCGTTCCGGCGGGCAGGCGCATCGCCCGCCCCTGGCACATCTCGCGCTCATCGGCGGTGGCCAGGACGGCGAGGCTCGTCTCCTCGGTGGCGTCGGTGGTCACCCACCGGCCGCCGGACGCCATCACGACGTGAGCGGCCATGCACGCCCGCCAGTCGCCCTGGTCCCAGCGTTCCGGGTGCTGCACCACGTGGGCGAAGGTGCTCTTCAGCAAGGTCACGTTGGGCATCACGCGGCCTCCGCCCTGACCAGGCGCTCCATCGCGGCCGGATCGATCGGGTCCACGTACGGGACGCCGAGCCGGTCCGCGACCACGCGGGCGTGCTGCCGCAGCCGCTTGGTCGCGATCCCCCGCTCGCCGCCGTGGAACATGGCGGGCTCGTCGGGCCGCCACTCCATGACCTCCAGTGGCGCGCGACCGTCCGGCAGCGCCTCACCGATGAGCAGCTCACTCTCAGGGACGATCCTGATGGTGACGTGGCGGACCTGGCCGATCAGCTCTGTGACCATCTGGCGGATCTCGTCGAGGTCGTTGCCGCCCGAGAACAGTTCGTCGGCCTGCACCATGCTGAGACCGAGAACCCGTGTTGCCCGGACCTCCACATCGACGGAGGGCCCGATGCCGTCACGCTCATGGACGTCGGCCGGATCGTCACCAGACTCAGGCGCCAGGTTGGTGCTCAGGTAGTGGGTGGCGTGGGTCAGCCACCGGCCGCCGGACAGGTCAGCGGCCCAGCCCGCGAAGCACATGCCGGTCCGACAGCGCCATTCCTTCTGAACCCACATCTCGGGGTGCGTCTCGATCTGGTGCAGCACCTCGCGGAGCAGCACGGCGTTGGGCGTGGGCCTAGCCACTGCCTCATCGGTCACGGTCTGGCAGGGCATCACGCACCCGCCTTCGACTGGACGGGCCGCGCGAGCTGCTCGCCACGACGTAGCAGCGCCATGACTTCCGACTCGCGGTAGCGTCGCACGCCGCCGACGGTCCAGATGCAGCCGATCTTGCCCGCCTTGGCCCAGCGGGTGACAGTCTTCGGGTCAACCCTGAAGATCGTGGCGACCTCGCCAGGGGTGAGGAGCTTCTCGTGCTCCCTCTTGCTGGCCATTGGTGTCCTTCCAAATGAGAGGTGAGGGATAGGGTTGAAGCGCCGGTGTCCTTCCGGCGGCCCGGAGCTGTTCGCGCAGCTCCGGGCATTTACGTGCTACGGCAGCGGGTCGGACCCGGCGACGTGGTAACCGCCGTTCCAGTCCCACGACTTCTTGGCCAGCACGGTGTTGCCGTGCACGACCCAGGCCGTGTCGGCGTCGTTGTTGAAGAAGTGGCCGAAGGTGCCGCAGTCCACGTCGCTCTTGGCGTACAGGTGATAGGCGTTGCCGTCCCTGCGGTCGCCACCCCAGCGGCTGCCGTTGTAGACGGTCACGGTCGCGCCCGCCGCGATCACGGTGGTGTCGTTACCCGGCAGGTCCGTGATCTTGTACGTGTTGCAGGTGTGCGAGCTGTTGGTGCGCGCCCAGTTGTCCTCGACGATCACGTTCGCGATGTCGAGGTCGGCGCTGGACACGTTCTCGAACTTCACGAACTCGCGGTTGCGGTTGCTGAAGCTGTCCGCACCCATGGCGTCGGTGCCGACCTGCACGATCTTGAGATCGTTGTTGTCCGGCGCAGCGGCCGAGGCCGGCACGGCGGATGCGATGCCGCCGAGCATCAGGGCCAGGACGCCCGCGAGGGCGAGAATGGTTCTCTTCATCTTGATCTTTCTGTTGGAGTTGCGGCGGGTGACCCCGCCGGGTGTGCCGCCCCATGCGCGGGACGGACGTCTGTGGCGGCCCATCACGCGGGCAAGGGGTCGCGGCGGCGGGCACCGGCCAGCGCGGCAGCGATGCGGGCCCGCGTCACGCTGTCGCGGCGGTCCTGCGCCTCCTGCGACTGATGGGCGCGCTTCCGGTTCACCCGGCGGTGCTGACGAGCGGTCAGCCGGGAGCGGCCGGTCTGCTCGAAGTAGTTGGTGACGCGGGCGATGTCGTCGAGCATCGGGAGTCCTCTCAGGCGGCTTCTTGAACGGGGCCGGCGTTCTGGGCGCGCCGCTGGCGAACCGCGCGAATCGCAGGAGCCATGACGCGGTTGAGCAACTCGATCTCCTCGGCCGACCACGGGCCCCACTCCTCGGCCACCTGGCGGGCGTAGGCGTCCACCGCCTCGGCCCAGGTCACGCGGCGTCCTGGTCGAGGTCACTGCGAACCAGGTCGAGGAACTCGGCGAAGTCGGCGTACCGGCGCTTGAGTGCCTTCCAGTCGCGCTCCATGTCCTTGAGGACCAGCTGGCGCGTGAACGGGTCGGCAGCAACCTTCGCCACCGGCTCGTACACGTGGCCCTGCTCCGACCGGACGGCGTGCCAGGCTCGCACGCTCTGCTCGGGGTTCTTCTCGTCAGCCTCGCGGTAGACGACCTTGACCTTCTGGATCAGCCGGTGCGCCTGCTCGCGCCGCCACGCCTCGCCGGCCGTGGCGTCGTCCCACTCGAAGAACCGGTGCAGCTCGTGGGCCGGGTCGCGGGCGATGTCCACGACCAGCTTGGGCGTGAGCTGCCCGTGCTGGTCGTAGACCCGCTGCAGGGACTCGCGCAGGCTGCTGCTCATGCCGCACCTGCCAGACCCAGCCCCGCCCTGCCCAGGCAAGACCGACCTTGCCGAGCCTGGCCTGCCGCAACCCGCCTCGCCCTAACCTGCCGTGCCCATCCGCACCACACCATGCCCGTCTTGCTCACTTGATCACCTCGACATCACGCGTGCTGTCGATCTTGAAAGTTCCGAAGTCGCCGTCACGCTCGGGTCGCCACTCCCCCACCCCGACGCCCATGCCGCCCGCGTCGATCAGCGACAGAACCGAGCCACGGGTGAGGGCGGAGGTGACGTAGGTGACCTCCAGGAGGGCGGACCACTCGCGAAACTCGGGCCGGTACCTCAGGTCGGTGCCGCCCCGGCCGACGGTGACGACGTCCTCGCGCAACTGGGCCTCACCGTCGATGCGGGTGAGGGCGCGGCCGTCGTCGCCGCCGAAGAACAGGAACTGCTTGAGGGCGGTCATGGTGACGCCGGAGTAGAAGCGGGCGCCGCCGATCGTCGCCGCCTTGAAGGCGATGGAGGGGAAGCCGGGCGAGCCGTCCTTGAGCCGGTAGTAGGCGGCCTCGTACTCCGCCTCGGGGTTCTTCGGCTCCTTCGGGGTCTTGCGGCCTTGCATCGCGTCGAGCATTTGCCGCTTGGCCTTTTCGGAGAATCTGTGGACGATCAGGGGCGTCGTGCCCACGATCGGGACAGAGATCGTTTCCGCCGCGATTCGGTCAATCTGGACGATCGCGTCGTCCGACTTTTTGGCAGCACACATTGCGCTAACCTTTCGATGAGAAGTGAGTGATGGGGTCCGGCGTTCTGCAGACGACCGGGCCCTTCTTCATGTGGGCGGTGCCTGCCAAGGCAAGCCACGCCGTGCCTCGCCGAGCCGGGACATGCCCAGCCGCGCCTGCCAAACCATGCCGTGCCGGGACACACCTGACCTGGCCCAAACGGACCCAGCCCCGCCTGGCCTGCCGTGCCGCGCCTTGCGGCACCGCGCCTGAACGCGCCATGCCGAAACGAGCCTCGACTGCCACGCCTCGCCCAGCCCAGCCGCACCGAACAGGGACGGGCCATGCAGCGCCTAGACTTACCGCGCCTGCCCAGCCGCACCGAGTGCAGCCTTGGCGCACCGCGCCTGACCTTGCCCTGCCATGCCCCGACTGCCATGCCCAAACGGGCCATGCGGCGCCTAGACGCACCCGACCATGCCAGGACTGCCGTGCCGGGCCACGCCATGCGGAACCGTGCCGAGCATTGCCACGCCTAACCGGGCCTGCCGGACCTGGACAAACCTGGCCGCGCCTCGCCGGACCTCGACTCGCCACGCCTGCCAAGCCGTGCCGCACCCCGTCAAGCCGAGACTCGCCACACCTGGCCTGCCACACCCGGCCTTGCCGCGCCGCGACTAGACCTGTCGCTCCGAGACATGCCGCGCCGTACCATGACTGCGAAACCTGGCCGTACCGCACCATGCGGTGACTAGCCCTGACACGCCAAACCTGGCCCACCTGCCATGCCACGCCGTGCCCAGCCTTGAAGCGCCACGCCCCGCCTGCCTCACCCAGCCAGACCGCGCCGCGACCTGCCTTGCCTGCCTGGCCCCGACCTGCCAAGACGAGCCGTGACCCGCCTCGACCTGCCAAACCTTGACTGCCTGGCCTGGCCGGGCCATGCCAGACCGCACCGTGCCGAGCCCTGCCCCGCCGTGCCGAGACTGCCTCACCAAGCCATGACCAGCCGCGCCGCGACGAGCCCTGCGAAGCCATGCCTGCCGTGCCGCGCCATGCTTGGACGGAACCCGCCGTGCCGAGACACACCTGCCAAGCCGAGCCGCGCCCAACCTGAACCCGCCAAACCGGGACTGCCGTGCCGGGCCAAGCCGTGACCTGCCGGGACTTGCCCAGCCTTGCCACGCCTGCCGAGCCGAGCCATGCGGAACCGGGACTCGCCTTGCCCAGCCTTACCTGCCGGACCATGCCACACCAGGACGCGCCTAGACCTGCCGCGCCCAGCCATGCCGAGCCCTGGAAGTCTGCGGAGCCGGAGGCCAGGAGACGACCCGACATGGCTTTGTGACAGTTGCGACACACCATCCGATGCGGCTCATTCTGCGATCCGCAATGCGGGCAACTCAGCATCGGCTCACGTGGCGGTTGCGGGGAGCGAGTCATCATGCCGACCTCGCCTCCTCCATGAGTGCCTCGGTGTCGTAGGCGGGGCTCACAATGGCGCCCACGGGTACGCCGAGGGCATCGGCGATCTGGCGGGCAAGCTGCGGGGTACAGCGCTTGCGGCCGGCCTCGATGTTGCAGAGGTAGGCGTACGACTTGCCGACCACCTCCGCCAGCGGGCCTCGTTTCCACCCGAGCGCCTCGCGCAGGGCCCGGATGGTCGCCCCAATTCGGACGGCCTCGGGGTCGAGTTCCGCGCTGTCTGTCATAGCGGCAAGAGTAGGGAAGAGTAGGGAAGAAATCAAGGGAGGAACATGCAATTACCTGGAAGAATCCGTAACTTCAATCGGTCCAACCGAACACATGTGCCCTGACCTGCTTGCCAGCGTCGTATAACTCGTTATGGAACTTTCGGGAAGGTGGCTTGGATGTTCCCAGATGTTCCCGGCATGATGGGGCCATGAGTCAAGGGCGCGAACGAGCGGCAGCGCAGGTAGTCGCGCGTCGAGGTGAACTCGGGATGACTCAGCGAGAGCTCGCCATGACAGCCGAAGTTGATATCAAGACGATCTACAACCTGGAGTCGGGCGAGCGCTGGCCTCAGGCAGGGACGCGCGCAAAGATCGAAAAGGCGCTCGGCTGGACCATGGGCAGCCTCGAAGCCTTCACCGAAGGCCCTGAGAGGGAGACCGGATACCAGTTCCCCACCCGCGCAGAACTGATCGACGACGCCCTGCGACGACGTAACATCACCCCCGAGCAGGTCCGCAGCTTCGCGGGCATCGGCGAGTATGCCTGGGCGAGGCTCACTGATGGCTCAGCCACGATCGCCGAGGCACGCCGTGAGGAAGCTTCCCTGGCAGCCGAATTGGCCCGCGTCGCCATTTACCTCGGCATCACGGCCGAACAACTCGCCAACGCTGGACAGACGCAGGCGGCCCGGATCTTTAGGGATGCCACCGTCAGTGCAACGCTGACCGAACCGACGTCGGCCGTCGCGGACGACCCCCAGCTCCGCCAGATCATCGACGCCTGGCCGCGACTGCAACAGTGGCAAAAGAACTCTGTGGTCGGCGTGCTGGAGCAGCTTCTCAGCCAATCCCCAGAAACGGCAGGTAAACCCGCACAAACGGAGGAGCGTCGCACGGGGTAACAAACGCGTCACAACTGCATGTGAGGGCTGGAAAGTGACGCCCGTGGAGCGTGCTATGGATGCCGACGCCTGGGACGCACACACCTCAACGGGGAGGCGCTCTGTCTCATGCACGACACGCACCAAGAGCTCGCAGGGGGCGAGCCCGCAGCAGCAGACCTCATCGCCATCGCCGGAACGCGGCGTGCCAGCACCGCCGCGGCCTGGGTGGAGCGTTCCGCCGAGCAGATCCGGCATCTCCTCACCGAGTGCGCCGCGCTCCAAGAGGAGGTGACCTACTGGCGGCGATGGGCGGCCAGTACGGCTGGCCTCGAACCCGGCGAGACGCCGCCGGCGGCGTACGTCGAGGCGCTCCGCACCGCCCAGCGCGAACCGTACCGGAGCATCGTCGTCGAGATCGACGGCCAGGACTGGAGTGTGGGATTGAGCTCGCACGCCGAGGCGGCACCAGATCCGCTGCGCGAACTCTCCTGCTGGCAGATGCTCGTGACGGCCGTGCGTGAGGCGCGCGCCGGCGCGGTCACCGCATGATCGCCCGGTTACCTCGGATCGTCTACCGGGACCTGCCCGAGGGGCAGCCCTGGTCCCTGACCGAGGAAGACGACCAGCCGCTCATCATCGTCAGCGCCGCGCTCGACGAGCCGGGCCGCAGAAGGGCCAGAAAGGCCGCCTTCGCTGAGGCGCGCCGCCGCCGTGGCATGACAGCTGGAGTGCTCTTACTGCTCACCGGCGCCGCGGCCTGGGCGACCGAGCGGGTACGCGGATGGGCCCGCACGCCCATTGGAGCCGCCGTCGCCGCCAGCGCCATGACAGGCGCGGTCGTGTACGGCGTCAGCGAGGCCAGGCGCGAAGAGCCTCCTGCCGCCGCGCCACCGACAGTGGTCACGGTCCGGGAGGCACCGCCGCCTGTCGCATCGAGTACCCGCTCCCCCACCCCCTCGGAGCGCGTTACCCGCACCCGGCCACCCACGCCGCCGCCAAGCCGTGAAGACGTCGTCGGAGAGACCCCCGCCCGGCCGACGCGCACCGCGGCCCCGCCACAAGCGGACCGCACCCCCACCGCGCGGCCTTCCCGGACGCCCCGGCGCACGCAGTCCAGCGCGCCTGCGGCAGACACGCCAGCACCCTCGACGAACGTCGCTGAGATCGCTGACGAGCCGACGAGCTCGCCGCCCTCCGCCGATGACCTGGCGACGACCGACGAGCCGCCAGAGGAGGAGCCAGACACGAGCGAGCCTGACGAGCCGCCGCCCACGAGCGACCCGCCACCGGCTGCCGCGGACGACTGCTCAGGGATCGACCTGGGCCTCGGGGTCGGTGAGCTCATCGGCGTTGACCTCTGCCTGCTCGGCTGACGGACGGGCCCGGCGCCGCACGATCACCGAGTCCTGCGGCGCCACGGCCCTCTGGCCCTTGCCGACGCGGAGGATCCGGACCTCAAGAAGCCCGCGGACAATGTCCCGCTGCTCAGGAATCGACAGTTCCCTCCACGCTTCCTCGACCTCCTCGGGCGTCTCCCGGATCAGCCGGGCCACGGACGGCGGCACCCTCATGTTCTCGATGCGTCGCTCCAGGGCTTGGATGTCCGGCAGCATGCGAGCCTCCACGGCGGCCAGGCCGCGGGCGCTCAGCTTCTGCTGGGCTGCCTGCTCGTAGTGCTCGTTGAGGTGCCGGTTCTTCTCCGCCAGCTCGCCGTGGAGCTGCTCCAGCTCGGCCAGGGCCACATCTTCGGATCCGGCCCACTGGCGGGCATCTGGTTGCGAGAGCCGGTAGAACAGGACCTTCTCGACCACCTCGTCAACCTTCCAGGTGGCCCGGCCGACATGGAAGCCCTTCGTGCCGTCGTCCCCGGGGGCGGCGCACGCATACAGGTGGTAGCCGCCGTTCTTGAGAGTCTTGACGGTGCACTCGCACACGTCGCAGATCGCGATCCCGCTGTTGAGATGCTTGACCGCGCCGTCCTTGTACGACTTGCGTTTCGGGTCCGTGAGGATCACCTGGGCGCGGTTCCACGCCGTACGGTCTGCGTCGCTCGCGATGATCGGCTCCCAGATGGCCGGGTAGTAGCTGACCGTGTCGCCGCCCTTCGGCTCGTGCTTGCGCTCGCCGATGTAGGCGCGGTTGGTGGCCACCCGGCGCACGCCTGACCGGTGCCAGCGTCCGCCACTCTGCGACGGGATGCCCCGGCCTGTGAGGTCCCTGGCGATCTCGGTCAGGGTCTGGCCGGCCGCGACCCGGCGCACGATCTCCCGGACGATGGCAGCCTCCTCCTCAACGGCCGCCACCGTCTGCAGCTCGCCGGTCTCCGGGTGGTAGAGCCGCTTGTACCCGTAGGTGCCGTTGCTGTGCGGCCTGCCCTTCATCGCGGTGGTCTGCATGGTGATCAGGACACCCTCGCGGTTCTGGGCGACCTGGTCTTCGCCGAGTAGCGCGTCGAGGCCGGTCATCAGCCGGTCCTCGCGCCGGGACAGGTCGTAGACGCGGCCGCCCCAGCACCACAGCACCCCGCCCGCCCAGCAGGTGTCTCGGAGTCGCACGTAGACGGCCAGGTCGCGCTGGAGCCGGGACGACTCGCGGCAGATGACGACGTCGCCGCGGCGCACCCGGCCGCGCTCGATATCGGCCACCAGGCGCTCGAAGTCCTCGCGGTCGTCAGTGCGGTAGCGCGAGGCGGACTGGGAGTCGTCCACGTACTGGTCGCCCACTGGCCAGCCGTGCTCGGCTGCCTGCCCCCGCGCCCATTCCAGCTGAGCAGTTACCGACGACCCGAGATGCTCGGGGTCCTTCTTACGGCGACGGTACTTCGACTTGCGGGCGTAGATCCAGGCGGTCGGCACGAGGTCCTCCAGACAGCACGAGGGCGGGAAGCCGTCCGCTTCCCGCCCCGCCTCCGGAGGTCAGGCTGTGGCCGGCTCCGGTGCCCGCAGCGTCCCGACCGGCTCGTTGTCGAGCGGCTGGGGCGGCGCGTTGAAAACTTCTCGGTCCAAACGCCTTTCGCTGGCGGCCACCAAGACACATACTGTCAGTTGTCCGGCAACGTTGGTCGCGGTGCGGATCATGTCGAGAATCGGGTCGATCGCCAGCAGCAGCCCGACGCCCTCCAGCGGCAGGCCCAGCGTGCTGAGCGTCAGCGTCAGCATGACCGTCGCGCCGGTCAGGCCCGCCGTGGCGGCCGACCCGACCACCGAGACGAACGCGATCAGCAGGTAGTCGCCCAGCCCGAGCGGCACCCCGAACACCTGTGCCACGAAGATCGCGGCCAGCGCCGGGTACACCGAGGCGCAGCCGTCCATCTTGGTGGTGGCCCCGAACGGCACCGCGAAGGAGGCGTAGTCGCGGTTCACGCCGTTGCGCTCGATCGTGACCCGCTGGGTCAGCGGCAGTGTGCCGACCGAGGAACGCGAGACGAACGCCAGCTCGATCGCGGGCCAGGCGTTGCGGAAGAACTTGACCGGGCTGACCTTGCCCCACACGGCCAGCAGCGTCGGGTAGATGACCAGCAGCACGATGAAGCAGCCGATGTACACCCCGGCGCTGAACTTGGCCAGCGGCGCCAGCAGGTCCCACCCGTACGTGGCCACGGACTTGCCGATCAGCCCCGCCGTGCCGATGGGGGCCAGGCGGATGACCCACCACAGCGCCTTCTGCACCAGCTCCAGCACGGAGCGGGCGAGGGTCAGGAACGGCTCGGCCTTCTCCCCCACCGCCATGGCGGCCGCACCGGCCACGATGCCGAGGAAGACGATCTGCAGGACGTTGACCTCGGTGAAGGCGGTGACGACGTTGGTCGGCAGGATGCCGGTGACGAAGTCGAGCCAGGTGCCCTGCGTCTCGGATGCCTTGGCCGCGCCGGTGTCCAGGGTGACGCCCTGACCGGGGTTGATCAGCAGGCCGAGCCCGATCGCCAGGACCACCGAGGCCAGCGCGGTGACCAGGAACCACAACAACGTCTTGGAGGCCAGCCGGGCCGCGCCGTTGACGTTGCGCAGGTTGGCCACGCTGACCAGGATCGCGGTGAAGACCAGCGGCGGCACGGCGAGCTTGAGCAGCTGCACGAAGATCGCGCCGACCTGGGTCAGCGTCTCGGTCAGCCAGGTGACGTCCCAGATCCTGGCCACGAAACCGAGCGCGACGCCGGCGACGAGTCCCAGCAGGAGCTGCAGGGAAAAGGAGAATCTCTTCACGGAAGAAGACCCTTCGCAAGAAGGGCATGCCGGAGGCACACCTAGTGGGGGGAATGGACGAACGCGGACACGACCGTCAGCTACACAGCGATCCGTGCAACCGGCACAGATCGATGTGCAGCCGCTCGACGAGCCACACGACCACCAGGGAGAACCTCACGAGCTCCGTCAACAGCCGCGCCGAAAGGAACATTCCCCACCGAAGTGTGCTTTACATCACTCTGAGGCGATTTCCTTAATCTTCTCGATCAGCCGCACCCGCTCCTCGTGCGTCCTGCCGAGCGGGGTGACGTTCAGGGTGGTGACGCCCGACTCCTTCATCGCCTGTACGCGATCGCGCACGAACCCCTCGCTGCCGACCAGCGACATCCGCTCCAGCAACTCGGCGGGCACCAGGGCGGCGGCCTCGTCCTTCTTGCCCTCCAGGTAGAGGTCCTGGATCCGCTCGGCCTCCTTCTCGTAGCCGTAACGCCTGGCCAGGTCGTTGTAGAAGTTCCTGCCCTTGGCGCCCATGCCGCCGATGTACAGGGCCGCCATCGGCCGCCCGAACTCCAGCAGCCCCGCCACGTCGTCGCCGATCGCCAGCGTGGCCTGGGCTATCACGTCCAGCTCGCCCAGCTCGGGATCCCGCCTGGCCCTGCCCGCGGCCAGCGAGGGGCCCCAGACGTCGGCGGCCTTCTCCGGCACGTAGAAGATCGGCTCCCAGCCCTCGGCCAGCTCGGCGGTCAGCTCGACGTTCTTGGGCCCGATGGCGGCCACCACGATCGGGATGCGGGGGCGTACCGGATGGTTGATGAGCTTGAGTGGCTTGCCCAGGCCGGTCCCCTGGTCCGGCGGGAGCGGCACCGTGTAGTGCCGGCCCTCGAATGTCACGCGCTCACGCCGCCAGACCTGGCGGCAGATCTCGATGACCTCCCTGGTACGCCCCAGCGGAGCGGTGTACGGCACCCCGTGGAACCCCTCGATCACCTGCGGCCCCGAGGCGCCGATGCCGAGCGTGAAGCGCCCGTCGGAGACATAGTCGAGCCCCGCGGCGGTCATGGCCATCAGCGTCGGCGTGCGCGAGTAGATCGGCAGGATGCCGGAGGCGATCTGCAGCCGCTCGGTCTTCGCCGCGATGTAACCCATCTGGCTGACGGCGTCGAACGAGTAGGCCTCGGCGACGAACACGATGTCGAGACCGGTCTTCTCGAAGTCGGCCAGCTCGGCCACCGACTCCT
Source organism: Nonomuraea sp. NPDC050404 (assembly GCF_040655495.1). Lineage (NCBI taxonomy): Bacteria > Bacillati > Actinomycetota > Actinomycetes > Streptosporangiales > Streptosporangiaceae > Nonomuraea > Nonomuraea sp. NPDC050404. The sequence continues at coordinate 463,752 of NZ_JBFAKB010000007.1, read as the reverse complement.
TGAAGCCACCCGAGTAGTTGAGTGCCATACCGATGCGCATGCGGGCTCCCACCGACCGAATGATGTTCTGTTAGTTCGGGAACATGCTATCGCGCCGGTGCGGAGGCCGGGAGCCGCTAGCCTGGTTCAGGTGCTGAGCCGGGTCGTCATCATCTTCTCAGCCGTGGTCGCCTTGGCCCTGGCGGGGCACGGGCTGATCCCGGCGCTCGGCGGGTTCACCCCCGTCTACGAGAGCCTGCTGCCGTGGATGGGCCTGGTCGTACCGCTGCTGCTGGCCGCCGCAGCGATGGCACGCTCCACCGCCGCCGCCGTGGCAGCGCTGGTGCCGGGGCTGGTGTGGGCGCTCATGTTCGGCTCCACGTTGTTCCGCACGCCGCCGGGCGGCGCCAGCGACCTGGCCGTCGGCACCGTCAACGTGGGAGTGCGCAACAGCGCCTCGGGCGAGGCCGTACGCGCGATCGCCAAGGACCTCGACGTGCTGGCCGCCCAGGAGCTGACCGCGGGCGGGCCCGCGGCCAAGCAGCTCAACAAGATGTTCCGCTACCACTACCCGGTCAGCACGGTCGGCCTGTGGAGCCGCTATCCGATCAGCAAGACCGAGCCCCTCGACGTCGGCATGGGCTGGCCGCGGGCGCTGCGCGCGGTCGTCAGCACCCCCAAGGGCAAGGTGACCGTCTACGTCATGCACCTGGCCTCGGCCAGGCCGGGGCACACCACCTCGCGCGACGCGTCGCTGGCGCGGGCGCGCAGCCTCATCGACGACGACTCCAGCAAGCGCATCCTGCTGCTCGGCGACCTCAACACGGCCACCACCGACCGCGGCATGCGCGGGCTGACCCCGCCGCTGACCGACGCGCAGAGCGCGGCGGGCGACGGGTTCGGCTTCACCTGGCCGGCCGAGTTCCCGGTCACCCGCCCCGACCACATCCTGTACAGGGGGATGACGGCGACCAAGGCGGGCGTGGCCCCGGCGACCGGCAGCGACCACCGGGCCGCCATCGCCTCACTGCGCCTGTAGCCGGGCCAGGTCTTCGGGGGTGTCCACGTCGGAGGGGTCACCGTGCCCATCGCACGGCACCTCCGTGACCAGCTCAGGATGCGCCTTCAGGTACGGCCGCGCCCCCACGTCCCCCACGGCCAGCCCGGCCACCCCGGCGAAGTGCGCGCGGGAGATCAGCACCGGGTTCCTGCGCAGCCCGCCGTAGGTCGCGACCGCCAGCCCGGCGGCGCCCGAGCCGATCAGCGCGCGGACCGCGCCGGGTTCGATCAGCGGCTGGTCGACCAGCGCCACCACGACGGACTCGGCCGCCTCGGGCAGCGCGGCCAGCCCCAGGCGCAGGGAGGAGCCCATGCCGGAGGCCCAGTCGGGATTGCGCACGGTCACCGCGCCGCGCACCTGCAGCGTGGCCGCGCCGAGCACGACCACGACCGGGTGGCAGCCGCCCTCCTCCAGCAGGCGCACGCCCCGGTCCACCAGCCGCTCGCCCGCGTACTCGACCAGCGCCTTGGGCCTGCCCAGCCGCGAGCCCTCGCCCGCGGCCAGCAGCAGCCCCGCCACCTTGGACGCCCTCATATCGCCCCGTGGTGAGACTCGTGGTGGATGCGGCCCTCGGTCACCGACAGCGGGCGTCCCGAGCCGCCCCAGCGCAGCTGGATCAGCTCGGCGGCGATCGACACGGCCGTCTCCTCGGGGGTGCGCGCGCCCAGGTCGAGGCCGATCGGCGACCTCAGCCGGGCCAGCTCCTCCTCGCTGAGGCCGCACTCGCGCAGCCGGGCGACGCGGTCGTCGTGGGTGCGGCGCGAGCCCATGGCGCCCACGTAGCCGGCGTCGGTGCGCAGCGCCACCTCCAGCAGCGGCACGTCGAACTTGGGGTCGTGAGTCAGCACGCAGATCACCGTACGCTCGTCCACCTGCACCGTCGACAGGTAGTCGTGCGGCCACTTGACCACGACCTCGTCGGCGTCGGGGAAACGTTTGGCGGTGGCGAAGACCGGCCGCGCGTCGCACACCGTGACGTGGTAGCCGAGGAACTTGCCCACCCTGGCCACCGCCGCGGCGAAGTCGATCGCCCCGAACACCAGCATCCGCGGCGGCGGCGTGAAGGAGTGCACGAACACCGCCAGGTCGTCCAGCCGCCGCTCCCCCTGCTCCCCGTAGTGCCGGATGCCGGTCAGGCCCTGGGCGAGCATGCCGCGGACGTCGTCGTCCACGGCGTCGTCGAGGCGTTCGAGGCCGAGGCTGCCGGTGGCGCGGCCATCGGGCCAGATGATGCGCCGGGCGCCGATCTGGCCGGGCCCCGAGATGATCGTGGCCACGGCGACCGGCTCGTGCGCCTCCACCGAGGCCGCGATCTCCCCCAGTTCGGGGAAGGTCTCGATCGAGACGGGCTCGACCAGGATGTCGATGATGCCGCCGCAGGTGAGGCCGACGGAGAAGGCGTCGTCGTCGCTCACGCCGTACCGCTGCAGGACGGGCTTGTCGGTCTCGGCGGCCAGCTCGAACACCGCGCCCTCGACGCAGCCGCCGGAGACGCTGCCGACCACCTCGTCGCCGCGCACCGCCATGGCCGCGCCCGGTTGCCTGGGGGCGCTGCTCCAGGTGCCGACCACGGTGGCCAGCCCGAACCTGAGCCCCGACCGCCACCACTTCATGATCTCCGGCAGCACGTCACGCATGGGCCAGCCTTTCAGTGAGTCGCTCGAAGGCGGCGAGGCTGTGGCCCGCCACCAGGTCGTCCAGATAGGGCAGGGCGGCCCGCATGCCGCCGGTCAGCGGCTGGTAGTCGTCATACCCCTTGTGCGGGTTGACCCAGATCACGCGGTACGCCTGCCGTGCCAGCCTGGCCATCTGCCGGCCAAGCAGCCCGGGGTCGCCGCGTTCCCACCCGTCCGAGGCGATCAACGCTATCGCGCCCCTTGCGCTGTAACGGGTGAGGAACTCCCGCAGTTCCTCACCCAGCCGGGTCCCGCCGCTCCAGTCGGGGATGGCCTTGGACACCTCGTTCAGCGCGGTTCCCGGGTCGCGGTGGCGCAGCTCGGCGGTGATCGGGGTGAGCCTGGTGCCGACCGAGTACACCCTGGTGGCCCTGGGCTCGCTCCTGACCAGCGCGTGGGCGAAGCGCAGCAGGGTCTCGGCGTACGGCGCCATCGAACCGCTGACGTCCACGAACAGCACGACCGCGCGCGGCCTGGTGGTGTGCCTGCGGTGGCGCAGCCTGGCCACCTCGCCCTTCCTGAGCGCGTCGCGGATGGTGCGGCGCTGGTCCAGCCGCCCCCGGTGGCCGCTCTCGAACCGCCTCGACCGCCGCCGCGCCCGGCCGCCGCTCAGCAGGGCCAGCATGCGGTGCACCTCGGCCCGCTCGGCCTCGGTCAGCCGGGCCACGTCCCGGTGGCGCAGCACCTCCATCCGGCTCGCGGTGGCCGGGGCCGGCGTCCCGTCGTCCTCGCCCGCGTCGCCGTCGCCGTCGCGTTCGGCCAGGTGGCGGGTGACGTTCGTGGTCGCCGCGGGGGCCCTGGCCGCCTTCATGCCGCCGAAGTAGGCGGCGAAGCAGCGGTCGTACCGGGGCAGGTCGTCGGGGGTGGCGCACAACGTCAGCCGCCCGGCCCAGTACACCTCGCCGGAGTCGGTCACGTCGAGGTGGTCCAGGGCCCGCATCAGGTTCTGCGTGCGCTCGTGGTCGGCCGCGACGCCCGCCGCGCGCAGCGTCCTGGCGAATCCCGTCATGGTGGCGGCCAGCTCATCCATGGGTCAGCAGCCCGTTGCCGATCACCGCCGCCACGTCCTCCCGGTACTTCAGCGCCGCGCCGAGCGTGGCGGCGGCCCTGCCGGGGTCGAGCTCCTTCGCGCCCAGCGTCAGCAGCGCCTCGGTCCAGTCCAGCGTCTCGGCCACGCCCGGCGGCTTGACCAGGCCGGCCTGCCGCAGCCGCTCGGCCGCCCGCGCCACCTGCGTGGCCAGCGTCTCGGTGCAGCCGGGCAGGCGGCGCAGCAGGATCGCCACCTCGCGGTCGAAGCTCGGGTGTTCCAGCCAGTGGTACAGGCAGCGCCGCTTGAGCGCGTCGTGCACCTCGCGCGTCCTGTTGGAGGTCACCACGACCACCGGCGGCCTCCTGGCCTTGATCGTGCCCAGCTCGGGGATGGAGATCGTGAAGTCGGACAGCACCTCCAGCAGGAACGCCTCGAACTCGTCGTCGGCGCGATCGATCTCGTCCACCAGCAGCACGCTGGGCTGCGTCTCGATCGCCTTCAGCAGCGGCCTGGCGATCAGGAACCGCCGGTCGTAGATCTCCCCTTCGAGCCGGTTCACGTCGGTGATCCCGGCGGCCTCGGCGGCTTTGAGGTGCAGGAGCTGGCGGGCGAAGTCCCAGTCGTACAGGGCCTGGGCGGCGTCCAGCCCCTCGTAGCACTGGAGCCTGATGAGGGGCGCCTTCAGCAGCGCGGCCAGCGCCTTGGCCAGCTCGGTCTTGCCGACACCCGCCTCGCCTTCGAGGAAGAGCGGCCGCCCCATCCGCAGCGCCAGGAAGGCGGCCGTGGCCAGCCCCTCGTCGGCCAGGTAGGTGTGCCGGTCGAGGAGCTCGATGAGCTTGTCCGGCGACTCGATGTCCATTGCCCTGATTGTCCGCCGCAGCACGCCTTCAGGCTACGTCGACACCCGCTTCGGCGATATTCACCCGGAGTGACCGTCACGCCATGTAAGATCCTGCTCACCCAATGAGAAGGCGAGAGGACTGATGCCCATTCCCCCCGGCATGCCGGAATCCTGGGACGACCACCACGTGTCCCCGGAGGCCAGACAGCAGCGCAAGATCACCGCGGCCCGCAGAGCGATCGACATCGCCCTGCAGACGCGCTTCCTGTGGATCAGCCAGGAGAAGCGCGAAGCCATCTCCACCTGCGACGACCTCGAACTTCTCCAGCAGTGGCTGATCCGCATCCTCACGGTCGACACAGTGGACGACCTTTTCATCGAGCCGGTCTAGCCCTCTTGGCGGGCCTCTTCTAGCCCTCCTGGTGGGCCTCGCCGCGCTCACGGATCAGTGCCTCCAGTTCGTCCGTGGCCTGGCGGGCGCGCTCCCGCTCGGCTCCCTGGATGCCCATCGCCCCCACGGTGCTCCCGTCCGACAGGTCGATCCGCGGCCACGGATCCCCCACCAGCAGCGTCACGTCCATGACCTCCGGCCAGGTGACCTGGTGGGTGCGGCCGACGTTGACGATCGTGAGGCCACTCTCGTCCGCCTCCACCCGCACCCGTCCCAGCCGGTGCAGGATCCACGCCAGCGCGCAGCCGAACGCCACGATCGCCACCCGGTCGGGCAGCTTGAACGGCTCGGCGATGTAGATCGCCATCACCACCGCCCCGAGTACGAGCACGACGGCGAAACCGTAGGCGACGATCCTTCCCCGGCGCGGACGCCAGACGATGGGCAGGGACGCGGCGGTGGGCGGAGGGGACACAGGCTCTGACACGAGGGAAACCTACCGTAGGTCAGGGGAGGTCTCTCAGGAGGAGTGCGGTCTCGAGCGCGGCGACGGCCGACTCGTAACCCTTGTCTTCCTTGCTCCCCGGCAGGCCCGAGCGGTCGAGTGCCTGATCCATCGTCTCGCACGTGAGCACGCCGTTGCCGACCGGCGTGCGCTCGTCCAGCGAGATCCGGGTCAGGCCGGCCGTCACCGAGTCGCACACGTACTCGAAGTGCGCCGTCTCGCCGCGGATCACCGCGCCCAGCGCGACCACCGCGTCACACCTGCGGGCCAGGGCCTGGGCGACGACCGGGATCTCCAGCGAGCCCGGCACCCTTACCACGGTCGCGGTGGCGCCGCTGTCGTCGCACGCCTGCACGGCGCGGGAGACGAGCTGGTCGGTGATCTTGGCGTGCCAGCTCGCCGCCACCACTCCCACCGTCAGCCCCGCCGCGTCGGGCGCCGTGACGCCCGGCCGTCCTTCGCCGCTCATGCGCTCTCCCCGCATCGCACTTCCATGCCGCTCACGCGCTCGCTCTCCCCGCATCGGGCTTCCATGCCGCTCATGCGGTCTCCCCGCATCGGGCTTCCATGCCGCTCATGCGGTCTCCCCGCATCGCGCTTTCATGAAGCCTCCGAGATGTCGTGGCCGAGGCGCTCGCGCTTGGCCTTCAGGTAACGCTCGTTGTAGGGGTTCATGGCGACGGGCATGGGCTCGCGGCCGAGCACCTTGATGCCGTACCCGTCCATGCCCTTGAGCTTGGCCGGGTTGTTGGTGAGCAGCCGGACCGACTTGACCCCGAGGTCGGCCAGGATCTGGCCCGCGTTGGAGAACTCCCGCGCGTCCACCGGCAGCCCGAGCTCCACGTTGGCGTCCACGGTGTCGCTGCCGTTGTCCTGCAGGCTGTAGGCCTTGAGCTTGGCCAGCAGGCCGATCCCCCGGCCCTCGTGCCCGCGCAGGTACACGACCACGCCGCGGCCCTCCTGCGCGATGGCCGACATGGCGTGATCGAGCTGCACTCCGCAGTCGCAGCGCAGCGAGCCGAACACGTCGCCGGTCAGGCACTCGGAATGCGCCCTGACCAGGATGTTCTCGCCGTCGTCCAGGTCGCCGAAGACGAGCGCGACGTGCTCGCCGCCGTCCAGGGCGCTGGCGTAGCCGTAGACCCGCCACATCCCGTACGTGTTCGGCAGCCGGGTCTCGGCGACCCTGGTGACCATGCTCTCGGCCCGCCGCCGGTAGTTGACCAGCTGCTCGATGGAGACCAGCGCGAGATCGTGCTCATCGGCGAACTTGCGCAACTCGGGCAGCCGGGACATCGTGCCGTCGTCGTTGACCACCTCGGCCAGCGCGCCCGCCCCCGACAACCCGGCCAGCTTGGCCAGGTCCACGGCCGCCTCGGTGTGACCGCGCCGGGCCAGCACGCCTCCTTCGTGGTAGCGCAGCGGGAAGACGTGCCCGGGGCGTACCAGCTCGTTGGGCTCGGTGGCCGAGTCGGCCAGCGTGCGGATGGTCTGGGCCCGGTCGGCCGCGGAGATGCCCGTGGAGACGCCGTCGCGGGCGTCCACGGTGATCGTGTACGCCGTGCGCATGCGCTCCTTGTTGTTGAAGACCATGAGCGGCAGGCCGAGCCGGTCGAGCTCCTTGCCCTCCATGGCCACGCAGATCATGCCGCTGGTGTGCCTGATCGTGAACGTGCACAGGTCCGGCGTGGCCTTGGCCGCGGCGAAGATGAGGTCGCCCTCGTTCTCCCTGCTCTCGTCGTCCACGACCACCACGGCCTTGCCGGCACGGATGTCCTCGATCGCGCGCTCGATCGGATCGAGCTTGATGTCGTCTGCTTCGATGCCGTCTGCCTTGATGCCGTCTGATGTGATGCCGTTTGCTTTGATGTCGTCTGCTTTGATGTCGTCTGCTTTGATGCCGTTGCTCACTGCTGCCTTGATGTTGTCGTCGCTCACTGCGCCACCGCCACTCCCACGCCCGTGGCGCGGTACTCCCGCAGCCACTTGGCGAACCCGATCAGGACCAGCACCAGGAACACCCCGTACACGGCCCCGGAGACCACCAGCCCCGAACTGAACGCCAGCGGCACCCCCACCAGGTCCACGGCCACCCATATGATCCAGAAGTCCACCAAGGCCCTCCCCTGTGCCCAGGTCGCTATGGCACTGCCGACGAAGATGTAGGCGTCGGCCGCCACCAGGAACGCGCCCTCCGGCAGCGGCACGCTCGCGCCCCACGACAGCCCGGTGGCGTAGAACAACAACGCGATCACGACGGTGCCCAGCAGCATGACGCCGATCAGCGTCAGCCGCTCCCCCATCGCGGCGGGCCTGATGGCCAGTTGCTTGCCGCCCTGCGTGCCGCGCCGCCACGCCCACCAGCCGTAGATCGCCAGTCCGGCGAACAACGCCTGCTTGAGCGCGTTGCCGGTGATGTGCGCGCTGATCGAGGCGATGAACAACAACACCGCCCCGGTGAACTGCACCGGCCACGTCCACATCGACTTGCGCATGGCCAGCAGTACCGTGGCCAGCGCGGCGATGTTGCCCACCAGGTCGGTCCAGAGCACGTGGGTGCCGAACACCGCGAATCCGGCCTCTGCCCAGTTCATTGTCTGACCACCAGTCTCTCCACATACTTCGCGATCACGTCGACCTCGATGTTCACCACGTCGCCCACCTGACGCTCACCCATCGTGGTGAGCTTCAGCGTGGTCGGGATGAGGCTCACGCCGAAGCTTTCGTCGTCAACCGTCGTGACCGTCAGACTGATTCCGTCGATGGCGATCGAGCCCTTCTCCGCGATGTAGGGGGCCAGCGCCTCCGGCATCGAGAAGCGCAGGTCGTCCCAGCTCTCGCCGGGGTCGCGGGACAGCAGCACGGCCGTGCCGTCCACATGGCCCTGTACGATGTGGCCGCCAAGGCGCTGGTCGGCGCGTACGGCGCGCTCCAGGTTCACCGCCGAGCCCTCGGCCAGGCCGCCCAGGGAGCTGCGGTCCAGCGACTCCCTGATCACGTCCACGGTGAACACCTCGTCCTTGACCTCCACGACCGTGAGGCACACGCCGTTGACCGCGATCGAGTCGCCGTGCCGCGCGTCGGAGGTGACGACCGGCCCGCGCACCGACAGCAGGGCTCCGCCGCCCGCCCGCTCGATGGCCACCACTCCGCCTTTTTCCTCAATGATTCCGGTGAACATCACTTCTCCCTGCCTGGTTGGATCGCGGGCCGGGCGATCAGCCGTACATCCGGCCCGATGGGGGAAATCTCGTCAAAGGTCAGGCGATGCAACTCGCCGATCGTGCCCACACCCGCCGCGCCGAGCGCGGTCCGCCCCGAGCCGAGCAGGGCCGGGGCCAGGTACGCGACCACCCGATCGACCAGCCCCTGCCTGACGAACGCGCCGGCCAGCGTCGGCCCGCCCTCCAGGAACACGCTGACAATCCCGCGCGCGGCCAGCTCACGGAGCAGGACGTCCAGGTCGAGGCCGCCGTCGCGGCGGGGCAGGCGCAGGAGGTCGGCCTTGAGCGCGGTCTCGGCGTCTTCGGCCACGGCGACGATCGTGGGCGCCAACTCATCGAGAACCCGGGCCTCCTGCGGCGTCCTACCCTCGGCATCCACCACAACCCGCACCGGCACCCGCGCACCTCCACCCACCCCACCACCCCGCACCCCAGCCTCACCGCGGCCCTCCACCCCGGCCCCAGCACCGCCGTAGCCTTCCACCCCAGCACCGCCACGGTCTTCCGCCCCGGACCGCGCACCGCTGCCGAAGCCAGCACCCAGGAAGCCGGGCCGGGCAGGCACGGCCTCGGAGCCGACCTGTGGGAGGCCCGCCCCTGGGACGCCCGTTTGCGGGACGCCCGTTTGCGGGACGCCCGTTTGCGGGACGCCCGTTTGCGGGACGCCCGTTTGCGGGACGCCCGTTTGCGGGACGCCCGTTTGCGGAACACCCGCCTCTGGGACACCCGCCTGTGCGACGCCCGCCTGCGAGATGCCGACTTCTGGGACGCCAGCCTGTGGGGCGTGAGGGGCCGTGGCGGCAGCGGGGCGGGCCGTGAGGTGGGGGTCGTCGGCCAGGACCGTGCCGATGCCGGCCAGGATCGCGTCGGCGGCGGCCCGCATCCGGTGCACGTCGGCCCGCGCCTCCGGCGAGGTGATCCACTGGCTGGTGCCGTCCTCGGCGGCCGACCTGCCATCGAGAGTGGCGGCGAACTTCCATGTCACGTGGGACCGCCCGAGCCGCGCGCAGGTCAGCCACTCCTCGTTGACCCGCTCCGCCGCCTCGCTCAGCACCCCGGAGGTGACCGCGACGCCATGGGCCCGCAGCCGCCGGGCGCCCCCGGCAGCCTTCGGGTTGGGATCGGACACGGCGATCACCACGCGCGCCACCCCGGCCTCCAGCAACGCGAGGCTGCACGGCCCCGTCCTGCCGGTGTGGTCGCAGGGTTCGAGTGTCACGTACGCGGTGCCGCCCCTGGCCCGCTCCCCCGCCTGTGCCAACGCGACGACCTCGGCGTGCGGCCCGCCCGCGTACGCGTGGAAGCCCTCGCCCGCGACCTGCCCGGCGGCGTCGAGCACGACACAGCCCACGACGGGGTTGGGGCTGGTGGTGCCATGACCGTGCCCGGCCAGCTCGACGGCGCGCGCCATGTGGGCGGCGTCCTGCGGGGGTATCTCCACCCGGGTCTCCTACTCGCCAGTAGCTGCAAGCCACGGCGGGCCCCGGGGAATCTCGCCATGGCGCATACTCATGCACCACGGCAGGCGCCCGGCTGGGACACCGGACACCTCGCGCGCTTCCTCCCATCCGGACTTTAACCGTCGGTCCTGGAATTTCACCAGGTCAACCGGCCGATGGCATCGGCCGGGTCGCGGACTGTAACCGCCGGTTCGGACTTTCACCGACCCCGGAGCACGCTAGCTCTCTTCATTACCAGTCTGCCATGCCGACAACGGAGCGCGCGACCACCCCTCCTTATTTGACCAAGCGCTCGCTTCTAATCAGCTTCACGCGGCCATGAGCCGGTGCGCGCGACGCGCCGCCGGACTGTACCGGACCTGCCCGGGAACCAGGCCGATCCCGGTGTGCAGGGTACGCAGCGTCGCGGTGGCCCACAGGTCGCCGACCGGCGTGGCGGGCAGCCCGTACAGGCGTCTGGCCCAGCGCGGCAGCGTGGCGAAGGCCAGCAGCGTCAGTGCGGGCATGGCCGGTTTGAGCGGCGTCAGCAGGCGCGGGAGCGGGGCGTTCAGCGACAAGCGCAACGGATGGGCCGCCTCTGGTACGAAACGCAGCCCCGGGCGTTCGGCCTCGATGTAGTCGCGCAGTTCGGCCACCGAGCCGGGCACGTCCTGCGGCACCAGCCCCACAACCTCGGCCGCCCGCTGCCATTCGGCCACGAACGTGTCCGCCTCCTCGTCGCTCAGCCGCACCCCCGCACGGCGGGCCACCGACAGGTAGGAGTCGACCTCGCCCACATGCACCCAGCGCAGCGCGTCGGGCTCGTCGAGGCGGAAGGTGAGGCCGGTGTCGGGGTCGTGCGCGGTCAGCATGGCATGGATCTTGCGAACCCGGCGACCGGCGCGCTCGACCTCGTCGTGGGTGCCGTAGGTGCGCACCCGTACGAACTCGGTGGTCCGTACGAACCGCGACCACGCCTCCTGCGGATCCATGAGCGCGGAGTTCTGCAGCACGCCGCGCATGGCCCTCGGATGCAGGCCCTGCATCAGCAGCGCGCGAATACCACCCACAAGCAGGATCGGCTCACCCATCACCCGCCACGTCACCGAGCGGGGCCCGAAGATCCCATGGTCGCTCATAAGTGAGGACTTACCCGCTCGAACACCGCTTCATGTCAGGAACTTACGGCGGCGCAGGCGCTCCGGGGCGCGGCGCGCAGGACCTCGACAGCCGGCCTCATGCATTGCGCCGACTCCAAGCGCGCGCCACCAAGGACTTCCACAAGGATCGGCGGCTCAAGAGGCCAGAGGCTCAGAGGGGCGAGGGCTCAGAGGGGCGAGGGCTCAGGGGCTCAGGAGATGGCGCGGTTGGCGGCGGCGCGCAGTTCGTCGATCGCGGCCACCGGGTCCGATGCCCCGTAGACCGCGCTGCCCGCCACGAACACATCGGCCCCCGCCTCGGCGCAGCGCTCGATCGTACCGGCGTCCACACCGCCATCGACCTGCAACCAGACCCGCCCGCCATGCCGCCCGATGAGCTCCCGGGCCCGCCGCACCTTCGGCAGCACGACATCGAGGAACTTCTGCCCGCCGAACCCCGGCTCGACCGTCATCAGCAGCAGCATGTCGACCTCGCCGAGCAGATCTTCGTACGGCTCGACGGCCGTGGCCGGGTTGAGCGCCAGACCCGCCCTGGCGCCGAGCGACCGGATCTCGCGCAGCGTACGAATGGGCGCCCTGGCCGCCTCGGCATGAATGGTCACGCTGCCCGCACCCGCCTCCGCGTACTGCGGCGCCCAGCGATCGGGGTCGGCGATCATGAGGTGGCAGTCGAGCGGGGTGTCGGTCGCCTTGCGCAGCGCCTCGACCACGGGCAGCCCGAGGGTCAGGTTGGGCACGAAGTGGTAGTCCATGACATCGACGTGCAGCCAGTCGGCGTTCGGCACGGCGGCCGCCTCATCGGCGAGCCTGGCGAAGTCGGCGGCGAGGATGCTGGGCGAGATCTGTACGGCCATGATGCGCCAAGTCTATTGAAGAACCCACAACCCCCGCGCCCGGCACACCCACAACCCCTTCACCCGCCCGCCTCGCCCCTACGCCCCTGCACACCCCGGCCTGCCACACCCGACACACCTTCGACCCCCGCCCCCAGCACACCCCGCTCTGCCACACCGACGCACCTTCGGCCAGTCCCGCCTCGCACACCCCTGACATCCTCGCCCCGGCACGCCTGCCGCCAGTGTCAGTGCACCACGGCCCGCGCCTTGCCCGCCCTGCTCATCAGCCCGAGCCTGATGAACAGCACCGGGGCTCCGACCTGCACCCAGAGCGTCAGCAACGCGTACCCGACATAGGTCCCCAAGCCGTTCTGCGGCAGCACTTCGCGCTCGGCGTACCAGATGAGCACCGCCACGACCGTGCCGAGCGCCCAGCGGGCGGCCCGCAACCCGAAAGCCCCGCCTGCGTCGAACCAGCCGAGCCGGTACATGATCGACGTGCCGGCCAGCGTCCCGAGCAGCACGCCTGCCATGGTGATGACCGTGTCCATGCTCTCCGGATCGATCGTCCCGGCCGAGCTCCAGCTCGGCGGCGGCGCCCACCCGGCGTACGGGACGTTGGCCAGCGCGGCGACGCCGATCAGCGCGCCGGAGAGCATCAAGGAGACGGTGAGCTGGGCCCACAGCTCCTGCCTTCGCCACCAGGCCGTCGCGGGCCGTTCGAGCTTGCTGACGATCAGCAGCACCGCCAGCCCGAGCAGCACGCCGGCCACCACGTCCGAGATGAAGTGCACGCCCAGGTACAGCCTGCTCAGACACACCAGCGCGACGATCGCCCCCGCCGTGCACCACGCCCAGGGCCTGCCCGCCATCGCCGCGAGCCTGCCCAGGCCCGCGGTGCCGATCTGCGCGTGCCCGGACGGCAGCCCGAAGGATTGCTCGATGGACAGCGGGTGGATCCGGGAGTCGATCCAGTACGGCCTGGGCTGGTGTGCGACGAGCTTGCCGATCGCGTTCGTGGCGGCGGCCAGCAGAACCGTCAGGCCGAGCCGCAGGGCGAGCGCGGGGTTGACGCACCAGTAGAGCACGGGCAGGCAGAGCAGGAAGAACGTGTCCGTGCCCAGCACCGACACCAGCTGCAGCACAGGCTCGACAACATCGGGCCAGTTCTGCAGCCAGATGATCGGTGCAAGTTCCGCTTTATGAAGGTCATCCAGGAAGTCCACGTCGTCGATCGGATCACATGCACCCCCGAAGCGCCACATAACCCGCCTTCCGGCACGTCACAGGCCCCTCTCATCCCGCAAGCCACACACAACGCCCAACCCACGACACCACAACGCACAACCATCGCGACCGCGCGCCACACCAAGACGCGAACTGTTCGCGGCCGCACGTCACATCAAGACGCGGACCGTAGCCGACCGCGCGTCACATCAAGACGCGCACCGTAGCCGACTGCGCATCACATTAAGACGCGGACTGTACGCGACCGCGCATCACACCAGAACGCGGACTGTACACGGCCGCACCTCACACCATTCGGCGCACCGCAACGGCATGCCCCGTCGTGTCAGGACAGCTTGCGGAGCAGGGCCAGGAACATGGCGTCGGTGCCGTGGCGGTGGGGCCAGAACTGGGCGTGCGGCCCCTCTCCGAGCTCCTCCACCTCGGGCAGGTAGTCACGCGCATCAAGCGGCTCGACGTCCTTCCTGCGCCCCACGACATCACCGACCACAACCCTGGTCTCGGCCAGATGCGGGGAGCAGGTCACGTAGGCCACCACGCCTCCGGGCCGCACGGCGTCCAGCGCGGTCTCAAGCAGTCGCCGCTGCAACTTGCCCAGCTCGGCGATGCTCGACGGATCGCGCCGCCATCGCGCCTCCGGCCGCCGCCGCAGCGCGCCGAGCCCAGTACAGGGAGCGTCGAGCATGACCCGATCGAACACGCCCTCCCGCCACGCCGGCTCGGTACCGTCGGCGGTGAGCACCGACGCCACCTTGGTGGTCTCCCAGACCAGCCGCGCCCGGTGATACTGCACATCGGCGGCCACCAGCCGCGCCCCACCAGGAAAAGCCTCGGCGCCATCCGCGGAGGGGCCGGTGCTCCTCGCGGAGGAGGAGCCCTTGCTCTCGTCGGCCTCGGCGCTCAGTCCTGCCAGGTCGCCGTGGGTGGCGATGGCGTCCAGGAGGCCCGCTTTGCCGCCGGGGCCCGCACACATGTCGAGCCACCGCTCGTCCCCGTCGCCATCGACCGGCACCCGGGTGAGGGCAAGTGCGACCAGTTGGCTGGCCTCGTCCTGAACGGCCGCGCGGGTCTCGGCCACGGCGTCGATCTGCCCCGGATCGCCTTCGCGCAGGTAGGCGGCGTACGGCGAGTAGCGGGCAGGCATCGCGCCCACCTCTTCAAGCTCTTCCACCGAGCTGCGCCCCGGCCGCGCCACCAGCGTCACCAGGGGCCGGGCGTTGTCGGCGTCGAGCAGGTCGGCCATCTCCTCGGCCGTACCCAGGGCGTCACGGAAGGCCGAGACGATCCAGCGGGGATGGCCGTAGGCGACCGCGAGATGCCCGACGGGGTCGTCGGCCGGGTCAGGCGCGACGATGGGCACCCATTCCTCGATCGTCCGCGAGCCGATCTTACGCAGCACCGCGTTGACGAACTTGGCCGCGCCGGGACCGATGCGCAGGCGTACGAGATCCACGGTGGTGCCGACGGCGGCGTGCGGCGGGACGCGCATGCGCAGGAGCTGGTGAGCGCCGAGCCGCAGGGCGTCGCGCACGTCCGGATCGGGCGCGCGGTCGCTGCACATCTCGATGATGGCGTCGTAGGTGCCGAGCCCCCGCAGCGTCCCGTACGCGAGCTCGGTGGCAAGCGCGGCATCTCGTCCCTTGATGCCGCGATCGCGAAGGAGGCGCGGCAGAAGCAGGTTGGCGTACGCGTCGCGCTCGTCCACCGCGCGCACGACGTCGAAGGCCGCGTTGCGCGCTGGGTCGCGCGCGGGTCTGCGTGGCCTACTCGCACGGCTGTCGCCGCCCCTGCCGCCAGCCCCCTGATGCCCCCTGGTTTTCATCCCCTCAAACCTTCACTCACGCCTTGGGCGGCAACCTGTCGAGCACCTGCCCGAGGAGCGCCGTGACATTGACCATGCCGGTCTTGAGCTCCTTGACGTCCGCCTTGAGCCCCTTGACGTCCGTCTTGAGCTCAGCCACGTCGGCCTCCAGCACCGTGACCCGACCGTCCAGGGCATCGAATCGCCCTTCCAGACGGTCGAACCGTCCCTCCAGGACGTCGAACCGACCCTCCAGACCGTCGAACCGACCCTCCAGACCGTCGAACCGACCCTCCAGACGGTCGAACCGTCCCTCCAGGACGTCGAACCGACCCTCCAGACCGTCGAACCGACCCGTCAGGACGTCGAACCGACCCTCCAGACCGTCGAACCGACCCGTCAGGACGTCGATCTTCTCTCCGAGCTGCTCTCCCAGCTTCAGCGCCTTGCTGGCCTTCTCCTCGATGCGCACCATCTTCCCGTGCGCCTTGTCCATGCTGTGCTCGATCCGGAACGTGTGCCTCCGGATCTCCCGGGAGTCCTCTCGCACGTCGCCAAGGACTTTGAAGGCGACATCCTGGTCTTCGCGCAGATTGTCCATCCGCGCTATAAGAGCGATCGCTTCGCTACTGGTTGTAGTCATGGCGACGATGTTACCGTCTGAACCAAGATCGACACGGTCAGTCACTTGAAGACCTCTTTACCCTCTGGGCGAACCCCTCGGGCCCATTCCACGGCCCCCATCAACCGCTTGCCCTGCGGCTGCACCTCGCTCAGCTCCACCGTATCGGTAGCCGTCCCGACCAGCACGGATGTCTTGTCCGCGGCAATCTCACCGGGCTCCAGCCGCTCCCCGGGAACCACCCGCACAGGCCCGACCTTCACCCGCTGCCCCCTGAACTCGCTCCACGCCCCGGGATTGGGGGTGCAGGCCCGGATCAGGCGGTCGATGTGCCGGGCGGGCTTGGTCCAGTCGACGCGGGCGTCCGTGACAGTGATCTTGGGGGCGAGGGTGATCCCGTCGGCCGGCTGCGGACGGGCCTCCAGGGTGCCGTCCTCGACGCCGTCGAGGGTGGCGGCGAGCAGACCGGCGCCCGAGACCGACAGCCGCTCCAGCAGCGCCCCGCTCGTGTCGGAGGTGTGGATCTCCTCGGTCACCACGCCGTAGACCGGCCCGGCGTCGAGCTCCTTGACGATCTGGAACGTGCTCGCCCCGCCGATCTCGTCACCGTGCAGGATCGAGTGCTGTACGGGCGCGGCGCCGCGCCATGCGGGCAGGATCGAGAAGTGCAGGTTGATCCAGCCGTGCCGGGGCACGTCGAGCGCCGACTGCGGCAGCAGCGCGCCGTAGGCCACCACCGGGCAGCAGTCGGGCTCCAGGGCGCGCAGCTGGTCGAGGAAGGCGGGGTCGCCGGCCTTCTGCGGGCGCAGCACCTCGATCCCGGCCTCCTCCGCGAGGTCGGCCACCGGCGAGGGGTGGACCTTGCGGCCGCGGCCCGACTGGGCGTCGGGGCGGGTGATGACCGCCACGACCTCGTGCCGGGTCGAGTCGATCAGAGTGCGCAACGACGGCAGTGCCGTCTCGGGCGTGCCCGCGAAGACCAGACGCATGCTCTCAGAGCGCCCTTCCGCCGGTGGCGTGCGGCGAGACCCTGATGACGGGGGCGGACAGGCCGCTCCACTCCGCCTCGCGCACGGCCTTCATGGCCAGCTTGCGCTGCTTGGGGTCCATGCGGTCGATGAACAGGATGCCGTCGAGGTGGTCGGTCTCGTGCTGGAAGCACCTGGCCATGAGGTCGGTGCCCTCCAGCGTGACGGGCTCGCCGTGCATGTTGAAGCCCTTGGCGACGGCGCGGATCGATCGCGGCGTCGGGAACGACAGGCCGGGGAAGGACAGGCAGCCCTCCTCGCCCTCCTCGTCGAGATCGGAGGACAGGTCGAGGTCGGGGTTGATCAGGTGGCCGACCTGCTCGTCCACGTAGTAGGTGAACACCCGCAGCCCGACACCGATCTGCGGGGCCGCCAGGCCCGCGCCTGGAGCGTCCATCATCGTGTCGGTAAGGTCCTTGACCAGCTTGCGCAGCTCCTTGTCGAAGTCGACGACCGGGGCCGCCGGGGTGCGCAGCACCGGGTCTCCGAACAGCCGGATCGACTGGATCGCCAAGGGGGTCACTCCGTTTCTCGGGGCGTGGATCAGCCCAGTTTAGTGTAGGTGAGCGTCCGCTACCGGCCCTGCGCGAGTGCTCCTCGCCCGGCACGGCTCCAGCCGCCTGTCCGCACGGGTTGCAGACCGCCGCACGGACCACCGCCCGGCGCGCCCCCGGCCGCCGCGAGCGCGAACTGACGACCGCTGTGCGCCGGGCCGCCTGCCGCTGCACGTACGCCCGAGGCCGCCCTGCGCAGTGTCGCGGTCGCCGGTCGCCGGTCGTCGTGTGCGTCGTCGTGCCGGTCGTCGTGCCGGTCGTCGTGCCGGTCGTCGTGCCGGTCGTCGTGCCGGTCGTCGTGCGGGGTTACCGGCCGTTGTCGGCCGTGCGGGCGTGTTCCAGTGAGCGGGCCTTCATCGCCGCCTTGCGCGCCGCCTTCACCACGGCCTTGTCGTCGTGGGCGGTGGCGAGCATGTCGAGTACGGCGATCGTGTCGGGATGGCCGACCGCGGGCATCTCGCCCACCAGCTTGATCAGGTCTTCGCCGGGCTCCGGCGGGTCGATCCGGCCGGCGGCGGGACCCGACAGGTGCATGAGCGCCGCCAGCGAGTCGACCGCGATCCAGGTGTGGTCCTCGGAGCTGAGGGTCGGCGCGTCGAGGTCGCGGATGTGCAGCCAGGAGGCGGCGTAGCGGCGCATCAGCGGATGGCCGAGTGCCTGCCTGACGGGCGCCTCGGCCTCCGGTCCGAGCTCCTCCAGGATCGCGCCCACGGCGCCGCGCTGGCCCGCCGTACCGGATGAGGCGATCTCGACCAGGTCGCGGGCGGCCGACTCGGGCGAGCGGCGCTCCAGCCAGCCCGCCACCGCGCTCTGCGTGGCGCTGCCCTTGACCAGGGCCTCCACCAGCTCGGCGGCCGAGAGGTCGGCGAAGACCTCCACCTCGGCGGCGGTCGGCGCGTCGTGCCCCTCGCGCAGCAGGTCGCGGCGGACGGCCCAGACGCCGAGCGGGGTCAGCGCCGTACGGCCCGCGGCCGTCTGCTCGACCAGGCCGCAGTAGGTCAGCAGGCTCAACGCCTCAAGGAGTTCGGCGGGCAGGGCGGCGGCGATCTTGCGCATCTCGGCGGCGCCGGGCGCGCAGGCGACCTCGTGGGACTGCAGGATGCCGCGGGCGAGGTTGGCGGTGGCCACGCCGGACCGTACGGAGTAGATCGTGGCGAGCATCTCGGCCAGGTGGCCGTCGACCACGGCGGACCCGGTCAGGCCATCGTCGGCGCGGTCGAGCACGTCCATGACCACGCCGTCCCAGAACTCCAGCGTGGCCTCGACCGTGAGCTGCATCGACAGCGGCCCCCGCGAGGCCCGGCCGCCGAGGATCTGCACCAGGCCGGTGTTGACCGCGACGATCCAGACCAGCCTGAGCCGCGCGGCCGTCAGGCCGAGCTCCTTGGCCGCGAGCGCGGCGTCGGCCTCGTTGAGATGCCCCTCCGGCCGCACCTGCCGGGTGCCCGTCCAGGTGGTGAGCCTGATGGCGTCGGCCACGAGCGGCACGGTGGGCACGGCCCTGGCCAGCTCCGCGTCGGACGCCAGCGGGACCGGCGGGAACGTCAGCGCCTCCCGCTCCACCGGAGTCTCCTCAGGTGGCCGTGGAGGCACGGCGGCCTGCTCATCGATCAGCTTGCGCAGCTCGGCGAGGTCGAAGACATTGTTTGCCACCCACGAAACTTACTGCACACCGGTCACAGGAGCGTACTCAACGGATGGCTCGGGAGCGGGCTTTGAAGGCCGCCTTGCGCGCCGCCTTGGCCACCGCGCCGTCCTGCATGGAACGTCCCAGCAGTTCGAGCACCTCGACGACGTCCGGGTGATCGACCCGCCACATCTCCTCGATGAGATGGGCGGACGGGCCGGAGGCCGCCATGTTCGCGGCGAAGTTGTCGGGGTCCTCCTCGGCCGCGGGCATGGCCAGGGCGAGCATGTCGACGCTGACCCACAGCAGCTCCTCCTGGGTCAGCGGCGGCGCGGGCAGCTTCCTGGCGGCCAGCCAGTGGATGACGTGCGGCCGCAGCTCCTGGTCGTCGAGGTGGCCGCGCACCGCGGGCTCGGCCTCGGCGCCGAGCCGGTCGACGATGGTGATGGCGATGCCGCGCGCCACGGCGGGCGCGCCCGAGGCGGCGGCCAGCAGTTCGGCGGCGGCCTCGCCGGAGGCGCGGCCGGACAACCAGCGGTCGATGTCGTCCTCGGCGATCTCGGTCGGCACGCCTTCGAGCAGCCCTTCGATGAGCCCGCGCGCGTCGGCCTCGGCCAGGTCGGGGGCCTGGGGGGCGTCGATGCCGAGCGCGAGGTAGTGCTCGCGCAGCGCCCAGACGGCCAGCGGCGGCAACTCGGCGGTGTCGCCTTCGACCCGGATCAGCCCGGTACGCTTCAGCCGGCCGAGCACGGCGGCCAGGTCGATCTCACCGTCGCCCGCGAGATCGTCGAGGTAGTCGCCGATCACGCTGACGGGGACCCGCACCTGGAGCCGGTAGAGCATGTCGAACAGGTCGTAGAGCCCTTCGTCGAGCTCCGCATGGCCGGTGACGGCGCCGCCGGTGTCCTGTTCGAGGATGCGGGCGACGCGCCGCGCCCACGCCTCCAGCGGATCGCCGCCGGCGGGCGGCGGCTCCTCGTCCGTTGTCGGCACGCTCTCCAGCGCGGTCAGCAGGTCCTGCGGCGCGGCCAGCCGTACGGCGGGCAGCGGCGTGCACCCCGGGCAGTCGCAGGGCGCCTCGCCCAGGTCGGGCAGCTCGCCGGAGGGGATGGCGATCGACTGCTCGAGCGACTCGGGGCCGATGGAGCTGAACAGGCTCTTGGCCATGCCGAAGTTCGCCGTGTCGGCGAGCGCGTCGGGCATGCGCAGCGCGATGTCGTCGAGCCTTTCGCGCATCCGCGCCACCGTGTCGCCGCTCGCCTTGCCCGCCTCGTCGAGGTAGGCGACGAGGGTACGGGCGGCGGCGACGGACTCCTGGGCGCTCTCCGGAGGGGCGATGACCTTGCGCGGATAGATGGACAGCAGCAGCTCGTCGAAGGTCTCGGCAGTGAAATCGCCCAGTTCGTTGACGTTGAGGTAGTCGCTGGCGTAGTCGCAGAGCAGGCGGACCTCGTCCGCGTCCACTTCGACTTCCCGCACGCGCCCCCAAGCGCGCAGATCGTCGATGGCTTGGTTCACCCATTCGATCGACACAGGGGCACGCTAACGGCTGGCCATCGGATGAGCGAATCGGGGAAACGGTCTAAATCAGGTCGAGCGGGTCGACACTCACCCTCACGACATCCGGCGTCTTGCGGGCCGCACGCACCCCAACGGCCCCTTTGAGCGCCGCCGCCAGCGCCGCGCCGCCGGCCCTGCGTACCCGGATCATGGCGCGTTCCTGGCCGGACTCGTCCACCGGCACGGGGCCGAGCACCTGGGCGTCGGGCGGCAGGCGTACCTCTTCCAGCATCTGCCTGACCGCACTGGCCGCGCCGGTGAGCGTGGCCATCCGCACCGCGGGCGGGAACCCCAGCTCGGCACGATCGCCGAGTTCGCGCTCGGCGTGAGTGATCGGATCCCACCTGAGCAGAGCCTGTACGGCCGGCAGCCCGGCGTCCCCGAGCACCACCAGTTCCGCGCCGGGACGCAGGAGGGCCGCGGCGTTCATCCACCGGCGTACCGTCTCCTCCGACGCCCGCAGATCGGCGCGCCCGAGCAGCGCCCACCCGTCCAGCAGCACGGCCGCCGCGTAGCCTCCCTCGGCCACCGGCTCGGCGCCCGGGGTGGCGACGACCAGCGCGCGACCGGCGGGCACCGTGGCCAGGACGCCGTCGCGGCCCGAGGTGCGCACCGGCACGGAGGGGAAGGCCCTGCCGAGCTCCTCGGCCGTGCGCCTGGCGCCCGTCACCACCGCCCGCAGCCGGGGGCTGCCGCAGGACGGGCACCGCCAGTCCGCGTCCACCCTTCCGCACCAGCGGCAGTACGGGGCCGCGTGGCCACCTCTGAGCGCGAGCGGACCATGACACAGCGACCCTGCCCCACCCGGCCCAGCCTCCTCCTGCCTGCCCTGTGGGGCATAGGAACGGCCGTCCAGCGGCTCGGCACCATGGTGGTCGGCGTCACGGGAGGTGGACGTGCGGGTGGGGGGCAGGACGCAGCGGGCGGGGGCTCGGCAGTGCTGGCAGGCCAGCGAGGGCAGGTAGCCGCGCCTGGGCACCTGCACCAGCACCGGGCCGCTGTCCAGCCCGTGCCGCAGGGCCCGCCAGGCGATGCTGGGCAGGCGGGCCTGCCGGGCCGCCTGGTCCTTGGCCAGTTCGGCGTCCTCGCCCGCGGGCCGCACGCGCGGCGCCAGGCCCCTGATCGTCGTACGCGCGGCCACGATCGGCCTGGCCCAGCGGGCGGCGACGAGCTGGGTGGCCTCGGCGGTACGCGCGTAGCCGCCGATCAGCATCCCCGCGCCGCTGCGGTGCGCGCGCAGCCCGAGCACCTCCCGGGCATGCGGGTACGGTGCCAGGCGCTCGGCGTGCAGGTCGTCCCCGTCGTCCCAGATGGCCACCAGGCCGAGGTCGGCGACCGGGGCGAACATGGCGGCCCTGGTGCCCACGACGGCCCGCACCTGCCCTCTCAGCGCCTTCAGCCACCGCCGGTACCGCTCCGCAGGCCCCAGGTCGGCGGTGAGCGCCACGTGCCTGCCGGGACCGAGGATCCGCGCGAACTCGGCGTCTGCCAGCGCCACGTCCTTGCCGTCGGGAACCACGACGACCGCTCCCCTGCCACCGTCGAGCGTCGCACGCACGGCCTCCGCCACGGCCCCGGCCCACCCCTTGGCTCCAGGCAACGCCGACCACACGGCCCGAGGCGTCCGCCCGTGCTGCAACGCGTCGAGGAAGGAGGGTCCGGTCGGGTACGCATCCCAGGCGCTCGGACCCGGCACCCGCGACTCCGCCGACGAACCCGTCTTCTCAGCGAGACCGGACGCAGCCTCCGGCGGCTCAGCCTCGACGGCGGGGCGGTCCGGGCCGTTACGCGCCCCGGACGGGCTGGGCTGAGACGGGGCATTCTGGGCCTCGGACTGCGGGGGCGGCTCGGACTGCGGAACTACGGCCTGCGGAGCCTCGGGCTTGGGGGACGGCTCCGATTTCGGAGCCTCGGACTTCGGGGGCGGCACGGACTGAGGAGCATCGGACTGCGGAGCCTCCGACGCCGAAGCCCCGGACTGCGGAGCCGCCGATGTCGGAGCCCCGGACGTCGCAGCCACGGACATCGCAGTCCCAGACGTGGCAGCCCCGGGCTGCGGGGGCGGCTCGGACTTCGGGGGTTCGCCTTCGACCTTGGCGTGGCGAGGTGGTACGGCCAGGCGCAGGACGTCGGCCAGGGTGCCCGCGTACCGGTCGGCGACCGCCCTGGCCAGGCCGGCGATCTCCGAGGTGAGCACCGGCTCGGGCGAGACCACGCGTTCGAGCGGGGCCAGCTTGCCCTCGTGCTCGCTCTCCGGCACCCGCTCCAGCAGGAACCCGTCAACCAGCTTGCCCGCGAACCGCACCCGCACCCGCACTCCCGGCTGGGCCGTCTCGTGCATGGGGGCGGGGACGAGGTAGTCGAAGGGCCGGTCGAGGTGCGGCAGCGGGCTGTCCACGGCCACCCGCGCCACGGGGTTCTCGGGCGCGGAGACCACGGCCCCCCTGGTGTCCTTCGACGAGGTCGCGGGCCGCACGGCTTCGAGCGGCAGGAGGGCGTCGTCGGAGGAGTGGGTCACGCAAAAGGTCTACCAGACCGCCACCACCCCGACGCCCGCGACATCGGCCCGCGTCCCCACGCGGCGAGCCTCCTGGAAGGTCCTGGTGATCCGATCCTGCCGTACGCGCACGAGCCTGCTCACGTCCCCACGCTGAGCCTGCACACGTCCCCACGCTGAGCCTGCACACGTCCCCACGCTGAGCCAGCTCACGTCTTCACGCTGACGCTGCTCGCGCACTCATGCTGAAGGCTGCTCACGCAGGAGCGGATCTCCCGGACGAGGGCGAGGGCGAGGGACGAAATCACCACGACCACGGCCCACAGAGCGCGCGTCACGGTGCCCGGCCACGCCCGCCCGGTGAGCGTCCCCCTGGACAGAGGCCGGCCCCGTGCGGTGAGTGGACCCTCCCGCGCGGAGCCGTAAAGGATGGACCTGTGGAACGCACCCTCTGCCGCCCCTGAAGACAGGAGGCGGCAGAAAGAAAAGAATCGTTAGAGGCCCGCCGCCGTGCGGAGGGATTCGGCGCGGTCGGTGGACTCCCAGGAGAAGCCCTCGCGGCCGAAGTGCCCGTAAGCGGCCGTCTCGGAGTAGATCGGCCGCAGCAGGTCCAGGTCGCGGATGATCGCGGCCGGACGCAGGTCGAACACCTGCAGCACGGCCTCCTGGATCTTCTCCACCGAAACCTTCTCGGTGCCGAAGCACTCCACGAACAGCCCGACCGGCTGGGCCTTGCCGATCGCGTACGCCACCTGCACCTCGCACCGGTCGGCGAGCCCGGCCGCGACGACGTTCTTGGCGACCCAGCGCATGGCGTAGGCGGCCGAGCGGTCGACCTTGGACGGGTCCTTGCCGGAGAAAGCGCCGCCACCGTGGCGGGCCATGCCGCCGTAGGTGTCGATGATGATCTTGCGCCCGGTGAGGCCGGCGTCGCCCATGGGGCCGCCGATCTCGAAGCGGCCGGTCGGGTTGACCAGCAGGCGGTAGCCCTCGATGTCGATGTCGAGGCCCGCGAGCACGGGGTCGACCACGTGCTCCTTGATGTCGGGCGTCAGCATCTCCTTGAGGTCGATCTCGGCGGCGTGCTGCGTGGAGACCACGACGGTGTCGAGACGCACGGGCGTGTCGCCGTCGTACTCGATCGTGACCTGGGTCTTGCCGTCGGGACGCAGGTAGGGCACCGTGCCGCTCTTGCGCACCTCGGACAGGCGCTGCGACAGCCGGTGGGCCAGCGTGATCGGCAGCGGCATCAGCTCGGGGGTCTCGCGGCAGGCGTAGCCGAACATGAGGCCCTGGTCGCCGGCGCCCTGGCGGTCGAGCTCGTCGATGTCGCCGTCCACGCGGTGCTCGTAGGCGTCGTCGACACCCTGGGCGATGTCGGGCGACTGCGCTCCGATGGACACCGACACGCCACAGGAGGCGCCGTCGAAGCCCTTGTGGGAGGCGTCGTAACCGATCTCCAGGATCTTCTCGCGGATGACTCCGGGGATGTCGACGTAGGTCTCGGTCGTCACCTCGCCTGCGACGTGGACCTGGCCGGTAGTGATCAGCGTCTCGACGGCGACCCGGCTCTTGGGGTCGTCCTTGAGCATGGTGTCGAGAATCGCGTCACTGATCTGGTCGGCGATCTTGTCCGGGTGGCCTTCGGTGACCGACTCGGAGGTGAACAGGCGACGGGACAACTCAGTGGCTCCTCATGCAGCGGCTGCTGACGGATGAAAGGCCCGGGACCAATGGGCATGGACGGGCCTCGCCGAAGTCTAGCCCTACAATGCGCCAGGTCGCGAAACTGTCCACCATATGGCCCTCCTCAGAGCTCCGGCAGCGGATCCGGTGGCAAGGTCTCCGGCGCGAAGATCTCCGCGTCGGCCGCCGAGATCACCGCGGCGTACTCCTCATCGAACTCGAAGACCATCGAGCCCAACTCGAGTACGTTTCCCGGCAGGATCGGGCCGAGCCGGGTGTGCCGCGGGAACTCCGCGAACACCGACACCGGCCGATCGGTCCTGAGTGTCCTGGTGGCCAGCACCGATATGGCGGCCCCGGTGACCACGACGAGGAAGTTCCCCGTCCCGGCCGGTCCTTCCGAGAACGCGGGAAAGACGTAGTGGATTTCCCCTTGGTCACCGAGCAGCGTTCGACAACGATCCCGGACAGCAGACCCCACCGGCATTCCATCCCCCTTTGCCCTAAGTATCCGCAGGCATAGGCAGATGTTGCAACAGGTGATCGAGTAATCGGAGCTACACGCTTTGTACGCCAAAGGGGGAACTGTCCGTTTCCCGATTTGCCAGCTTCTCAGCTTTTCAGCGCAGCCGTACGGCCACCAGATCCCACACAGCGTCGGCCAGATCCTCCTTGGGCCCGAACGGCACCTCCACCGGCTCACCGCCCGCCACCAGCACGGTCGCCGCGTTGTCGGGGACCCCGAAGGCCAGCCCCTCCCCCACCTGGTTGACGACCAGCAGGTCGCAGCCCTTGCGCGCGAGCTTGGCCTGCCCGTTGGCGAGCACGTCGTGCGTCTCGGCCGCGAACCCCACGAGCACCCGCGGCCCCGCGCCCACCTCGTCCCGGCGGCGCGCGCCCAGTTCGGCAAGAATGTCGGGGTTCTTGACGAGCGGGATCGCCTCGGGCTCGCCGTCCGTCTTCTTGATCTTGACGTCGTGCCGCGTGGCGGGCCGGAAGTCGGCCACCGCGGCGGCCATCACGACCACGTCGGCGGAGCCGGAGGCCGCCAGCACGGCCTCGCGCAACTCGGCCGTCGACTCCACCCGCACCACCGTGGACCCGGCGGGATCGGGAAGGTTGACGTTCGCCGCCACCAGCGTCACCTCGGCGCCCCTGGCCGCGGCCGTGCGGGCCAGGGCGTAGCCCTGCAGCCCGGAGGAGCGGTTGCCGATGTAGCGGACGGGGTCGATGGCCTCGCGCGTGCCGCCCGCGGAGACGACGATCTTCTGGCCGGCCAGGTCACGGGGCCTGCCGCGCGACACGCGCAGGCAGACCTGGAAGATCTCGGCGGGGTCGGGCAGCCGCCCGGGGCCGGTGTCGGCCCCGGTGAGCCGGCCCACGGCCGGATCGATCACGATGGCGCCCCGCTCGCGCAGCGTCGCGACGTTGGCGCGGGTGGCCGGGTGCTGCCACATCTCGGTGTGCATCGCGGGCGCGAACACGACCGGGCAGGTGGCCGTCAGCAGCGTGTTGGTGAGCAGGTCGCCCGCCAGCCCGTGCGCCGCCTTGGCCAGTACGTCGGCGGTCGCGGGCGCCACCACCACGAGGTCGGCCCGCTTGCCGATGCGCACGTGGGGCACCTCGTGGACGTCGTCCCACACCTCGGCCGAGACGGGGTTGCCCGACAGGGCGGCCCAGGTGGGCGCGCCGACGAAGTTGAGGGCCTCGCGGGTCGGCACGACCCGCACCCCGTGCCCGGACTCGGTGAACAGCCGAAGCAGCTCACATGCCTTGTACGCGGCGATGCCGCCGCTGACGCCCAGGACGACCTGCATCGAAGGGGTCAGACCGCGCCTTCGATGGGCTCGGCGTTGAGCAGGCCCTCGGAGACCTCGCGCAGCGCGATGGACAGCGGCTTCTCCTGTGCGTGCGTCTCGACCAGCGGCCCGACGTACTCCAGCAGGCCCTCGCCGAGCTGGGAGTAGTAGGCGTTGATCTGGCGGGCGCGCTTGGCACCCATGATCACCAGGGAGTATTTGCTGTCGACGATGTCGAGCAGCGCGTCGATCGGCGGGTTGGTGATGCCCTCCGCGGCCGGGGTGGTGCCTGCCACGATTGTCAGACCTCTCGGTTGGTGGTTGTCGTGACCCCCTGAGGGTCAGTCATCAAGGCTATCAGCCGATGGCACACGTCGTGGACGGTCGTGTTCACCAGGGTGAGGTCGAACTCGGGTTCGGCGGCCATCTCGACCCGTCCGGCCGCCAGCCGCCGGGCGATGACGTCCTCGGGCTCGGTGCCGCGCCCGCGCAGCCTTCTCTCCAGCTCCTCCCAGGTGGGCGGGGCCAGGAACACCAGCAGCGCCTCCGGCATGCTCGCCCGCACCTGCCTGGCGCCCTCAAGGTCGATCTCAAGCAGCGTCGGCACACCCTCGGCCAGCTTCTTCAGCACCGGCTCGCGCGGCGTGCCGTAGCGGTTGCCCGCGAACTCCGCCCATTCGAGCAGCTCGCCGGCCTCGACCAGCCGGTCGAACTCCGCGCCGTCGGCGAAGAAGTAGTGGACCCCGTTGACCTCGCCGGGCCGGGGCCTCCTGGTTGTCACCGAGACCGACAGCCACACCTCGGGGTGTGCCCGCCGGAGCTCGGCGACGACCGTGGACTTACCGACGCCCGACGGTCCTGACAGGACCGTCAGCCGCCTTTCGAGCAAGGGCAGGAAGCCGACCTCCGCTCCCGATCCGACCGCCTCGTGGGCACTGACATCGCCGGACCAGGACCTGTCGGTCACTTCCTACCCCCCGTTGAACCCGCGTTTCCGTGTGGAACAGAGATTAGCTCTCGTTGCCACCGAACTCGCGCTCGAGGGAGGCCCTCTGGTTCGCGCCGAGGCCCCGCACGCGGCGGGACTCGGCGATGGCAAGCCGCTCCATGAGCTGCTTGGCGCGGACCTTGCCCACGCCGGGGAGCGATTCCAACAAAGCCGACACCTTCATCTTGCCGATGACGTCGTCGGTCTGCCCATCCTTGAGCACCTCAGCCAGAGAAACCGCGCCATGCTTGAGCCGGTTCTTGACCTCGGCACGCTCTTTACGGGCCTTGGCAGCCTTTTCCAAAGCTGCGGCGCGCTGCTCAGGGGTCAGGGGAGGAAGAGCCACGCCGGGTCACCTCGAATTTCTGTCGATGTACTCGGACGGGAAGGGAAACTAGCTGGTCATCGCCCCCTAAGCAACGTCAAGAGCGGTTTCTCTCGCCACAAAATCCACTTCATCACTCTCCGTGTTTGTAAAATCACATTGTGCTGATCAAATCGTCCTCACATCTCGCTTCGCGCGTCGGGTCGCGCCGATGTCGCGAAACGCAAGGGTGATCGTGTTCGAGTCCCGGGCCGATGTCCGAAACCCCCTCCGCACCTGGGCCGAAACCCTTCCCCGCGTTGGCGTGCAACCCCGTGCACGGATGCCTTATGATCTTGTTAGCGGAGTCCGGTGGGCGTGTCGTGCGCGTCCTCGATCCCGCGCGCGTGTCCCCGTCCATGGGGGCGCCTTGACCGCCTTCGCACCGAATTGGTCATTTGGTGCATCAGCGGCCGATGGCGCCGCTGGGACGGTTCGACGCGCCAGGGACCTACGGCAGCCGGGCAGCGGACGCCGTCACGAGGCGCGCCGGAGCGAGGCAGCGATGGCCGCGGCCGTCGCGCCCGGGTCCGGCGAGCCGGTGATGGGCCGCCCGATCACCAGCAGGTCGGCCCCGTCGGCCAGCGCCTGCTCCGGCGTGGCGACCCGCACCTGGTCCTGCGTGGCGGCCCCGGTGGGCCGTACGCCGGGCGTGATCAGGGTGATCCCCGCGCCCACCTCCGCCCGTACGGCGGAGACCTCGTTGGGCGAGCACACCAGCGCCGTCGCGCCCGCCTCGACCGACAGCGCTGCCAACCGGCGTACGGCGTCGTCGGCGGGACCGGCGAGCCCGATGCGCTGCAGGTCGCCCTCGGTCAGCGAGGTCAGGATGGTCACGGCGGCGATCTGGGTGTGCGGCGCGGACTCCACCGCCGCCCTGATCATGGCGGGCCCGCCGGCGGCGTGCACGGTGAGTATCGAGGGCCGCAGCCGCGCCACCGCCCGCGCGGCCCCGGCGACGGTGTTGGGGATGTCGTGCAGCTTGAGGTCGAGGAACACGCGTACGCCGCTGGCCCCGCGCACGGAGGCGATCACGTCGGGCCCGTAGCGCAGGTAGAGCTCCAGGCCGACCTTGACGGTGCTGACATGAGGGGTGACCAGGGCGGCCCACCGGGCGGCGGTCTCCAGGTCGGGGGCGTCGAGAGCGACGGCTATCGGTGCGGGGGTCAAGACGTGCGCTCCAGGGATTCGGGAGTCAAGGCGTGCTCTCCTCGGTATCGACTAGCAGGTGCCGGGGCGCGCTCCCCGGCGGGCGGTGCGCCAGGCCGACGGCGTCGGCCAGCCGCTGGAAGCCGCGGGCCCTCAGGAGTTCCTCAAGCTCGCGTTCGATGCGCAGGCAGGCGTAGGGGTCGTGGAACAGCGCGGTGCCCACTCCGACCGCGCAGGCGCCCGCCAGGATGAACTGGAAGGCGTCCCTGCCGGTCATGACGCCGCCCACGCCGATCAGCGGCACTCCGGGCAGCGCGGCGTGGACCTGCCAGACGCACCGTACGGCCAGCGGCAGGATGGCGGGCCCCGACAGCCCCCCGGTGACGGCGGCGAGCGAGGGGCGCAGCGCCTCGGTGTCGATGGCCATGCCCAGCGGGTTGTTGATCATGGACAGCGCATCGGCCCCGGCGTCCACGCAGGCGCGGGCGACCGAGACGATGTCGGCCACGTCGGGCGCGAGCTTGGCGACGACGGGCACGTCGTAGCGCATGATGGAGCGCACGGAGGCGATCACCTCGGCCGCGGCGCTGCCCTCCCGGGCGAAGACGCGCCCGCGGTCCTCCATGTTCGGGCAGGAGAGATTGACCTCCAGCGCGGTCACCCCGGGCGCGTCGGCGAGCCTCCTGGCCAGCTCCGAGTACTCCGCGACGGTGCCCCCGCCGATCGAGACGATGGTCTTGATGCCCCGCTGTGCCAGCCAGGGCAGCTCGCGCTCCAGGAACGCCTCGATGCCGGGCCCCTGCAGCCCGACGGCGTTGAGCATGCCGGAGGGCGTCTCGGCCATGCGCGGCGTGGGCCGGCCAGCGCGCGGCGCCATCGTGATGGAGCGGGTGGTCAGCGCGCCGAGCCGGTGCAGGTCGAAGAACTGGGCCAGCTCGCGGCCCGAGGAGGCGCAGCCGGCGGCGGTGGTGATGGGGTTCGCCAGCTCCACATGCGCCAGAAATGTCCGCATATCAACTGACATGTCGTGCACCGCCTCCGGGGGCGCCGAGCGCGTCGAACGGGATCGTTCCCACGTCCTCGAAGCGCACCCGCTCCCCGCGGAACACCGGCCCCTCGGCGCACGCCCTGACCATCCTGGTCGCCCCGTCGTCGCCGATGACGGGCAGCACGCACGTCATGCACACCCCGATCCCGCAGGCCATCGCCTCCTCGACCGCCACCTGAACCGGGATGTCGAACTCCATCCCCACCGCCGTCACCGCCCGCAGCGTCTCCATGGGCGCGCAGGCGTAGACGGCGTCGGCCCGCGTGTCGGCGATCACCGAGGGCAGCGCGTCGGTGACCTTGCCGCGCAGCCCCAGCGAGCCGTCCTCGGTGGTCAGCGTGGTCGTCTCGGCCATCCTCCGGGCCCGCATCGCCCCGAACACCCGCTCCGCCCCGGCCCCGCCGAGCACGAAGTCCACCCGGCAGCCCCGCTCCAGCAGCGCGTCGGCCAGCGGGAACAGCACGGCGGAGCCGTACTCGGAGCCGACCAGCACGCAGTGGACGGGGTCGCGCGGCAGCGGGAACGGGCGCCCGAGCGGCCCGACCAGGTCGAGCGTGTCACGGGCGCGCCGCTCGGCGAGCCAGGAGGTGCCCGCGCCACGGGCGGTGAAGACGAGTTCGACCGTGCCGCCGTAGTCGGCCTTCACGTCGTGGATGGACAGCGCGCGGCGCGTCACCATCGACGTGTTCGGCCCCCCGACCGCCACGGAGACGAAGTGACCGGGGCGGTAACGCTCGGCTATGCCGGGCGCCACCACCGTCAGCGCATGGTAGGCGTCGACCCGGCGCGTGGTCAGCACCGTGCCCGTCACCTGCACCGGTGTGCCGGCCAGACGTCTTCACCTCCCGTGCGGGGTCAACCCCGGAGTGCCTGTGCGTGCTCCTGGAGAGACCGTACGCCGACGTCGCCGCGTACGATCGCCTGGATCCCCGCCGCCGCGGCGGCCAGCCCCGACACCGTGGTGATGCACGGGATGCCGCGCAGCACGGCGGCCGTGCGGATCTCGTAGCCGTCCAGCCGCGGCCCCGACTGCCCCGGGCTGCCGAAGGGCGTGTTGACGATCAGGTCGACCTCGCCGTCGAGAATGGCCTGCACGCTCGTGGGCTCACCTCCGGGACCCGCCCCCTCGCTCTGCTTTCGCACGATCTTGGCATGGACACCGTGGCGGCGCAGCACCTCGGCCGTCCCCTCGGTGGCCAGGATCTCGAAACCGAGATCCGCGAGCGCCTTCACAGGGAAGATCATCGCACGCTTGTCCCTGTTGGCCACGGATACGAACGCGCGTCCCTTCGTCGGGAGCTGGCCGTAGGCGCCCGCCTGCGACTTGGCGTAGGCGATCCCGAAGAACTCGTCGATCCCCATGACCTCGCCGGTGGAGCGCATCTCGGGCCCCAGCACGATGTCCACGCCGCGGAAGCGGTTGAACGGCAGCACCGCCTCCTTGACCGCGATGGAGGAGTCCAGCGGCAGCGTCCCGCCGTCGCCGGAGGCCGGCAACATGCCCTCCTCGCGCAGCGAGGCGATCGACGCGCCGAGCATGACCCGGGCCGCCGCCTTGGCCAGCGGCGTGGCCGTGGCCTTGGACACGAACGGCACCGTACGGCTGGCGCGCGGGTTGGCCTCCAGGACGTGCAGGATGCCGGCGTGCATGGCGTACTGGACGTTCAGCAGCCCGCGCACGCCCACCCCGGCGGCGATGGCCTCGGTGGCGGCGCGGATGGCCTTGATGTCGGCGCTGCCGAGGGTGATCGGCGGCAGGGCGCACGCCGAGTCGCCGGAGTGGATGCCGGCCTCCTCGATGTGCTCCATGACGCCGCCGAGGAACAACTCCCGGCCGTCGTAGAGGGCGTCCACGTCGATCTCGATGGCCTCGTCGAGGAACTTGTCGATGAGCACCGGGTGGCCGCCCTCCTGGGCCGCCATGTAGGAGCTCAGCGTCTCGTCGTCGTACACGATGGCCATGCCGGCCCCGCCCAGCACGTACGAGGGCCGTACGAGCACGGGGTAGCCGATCTCCTCCGCGATCTCCAGCGCCTCGCCGACCGTCAGCGCGGTGCCGTGCTTGGGCGCGGGCAGCCCGGCCTCGGCCAGCACCCGCCCGAACGCGCCGCGCTCCTCGGCCAGGTGGATGGACTCGGGCGAGGTGCCGACCACGGGCACGCCCGCGTCCTTGAGCGCCTGTGCCAGGCCCAGCGGCGTCTGCCCGCCGAGCTGCACGATCACGCCCGCGACCGGGCCCGTCTGCTGCTCGGCGTGCACGACCTCCAGGACGTCCTCCAGGGTGAGCGGCTCGAAGTAGAGCCGGTCGGAGGTGTCGTAGTCGGTCGAGACGGTCTCGGGGTTGCAGTTGACCATGACCGTCTCGAACCCGGCCCTGGACAGCTCGAAGGAGGCGTGCACGCACGCGTAGTCGAACTCGATGCCCTGCCCGATGCGGTTGGGGCCGGAGCCGAGGATGATGACCTTGCGCCGCTCCCCCTGCGGGACCTCGTTCTCCTCGTCGTAGGTCGAGTAGAGGTAGGGCGTCTTGGCGGCGAACTCGGCGGCGCAGGTGTCGACCGTGTTGTAGACGGGCCGCAGCCCGAGCGCGTGGCGCAGGTCGCGCACCCTGGCCTCGTCGATGCCGCGGATCTCGCCGAGCTGCACGTCGCTGAAGCCGAGGTGCTTGGCCCTCTCCAGCACCTCCGCGGTCAGGTCCTCCGCCTCGGCGACGGCCCTGGCCTCCTCGTGCAGCCGGAAGAGCTGGTCGATGAACCACGGGTCCACGCTGGTGGCCTCGAACAGCTCCCCGGGCGTGGCGCCGGCCCTGATGGCCTGCTGCATCGTGCGCAGCCTGCCGTCGTGCGGGGTGCGGCACGCCGTCAGCAGGTCGTCCTTGGGCTCGACGTCGCCCGCCCAGGTGAAGGAGGAGTCCTTCTTCTCCAGCGAGCGCAGCGCCTTCTGCAGCGCCTCGGGGAACGAGCGGCCGATCGCCATGGCCTCGCCCACCGACTTCATGTGCGTGGTGAGCGTACGGTCGGCGCCCTTGAACTTCTCGAAGGCGAAGCGCGGCACCTTCACCACGATGTAGTCGAGCGTCGGCTCGAAGGAGGCCGGGGTCTCCTTGGTGATGTCGTTGGGGATCTCGTCGAGCGTGTAGCCGATGGCCAGCTTGGCCGCGATCTTCGCGATCGGGAAGCCGGTGGCCTTGGAGGCCAGCGCGGAGGAGCGGGACACGCGCGGGTTCATCTCGATGACGATCATGCGGCCGGTGCGCGGGTCCACCGCGAACTGGATGTTGCAGCCGCCGGTGTCCACGCCGACCTCGCGGATGACCGCGATGGCGACGTCGCGCATGTTCTGGTATTCGCGATCGGTCAGGGTCAGCGCGGGAGCCACGGTGACGCTGTCGCCGGTGTGCACGCCCATCGGGTCGATGTTCTCGATGGAGCAGACGATGACGACGTTGTCGGCCTTGTCGCGCATGACCTCCAGCTCGTACTCCTTCCAGCCGAGGATCGACTCCTCCAGGAGCACCTCGGTGGTCGGGGAGGCGTCGAGCCCGGCGCCGCCGATGCGGCGCAGGTCCGTCTCGTCGTAGGCGAAGCCGGAGCCGGCGCCGCCCATGGTGAAGGAGGGCCGCACGACGACGGGGTAGCCCAGCTCGGCGGCGGCGGCCAGGCACTCGTCCATGGTGTGGCAGATGGCCGACTTCGCCGACTCGGCGTTGAGGCCGTGCTCGCGGGCGACCTTGGCGACGATCTCCTTGAACTTCTCGCGGTTCTCGCCCGCCTGGATCGCGTCGAAGTCGGCGCCGACCAGCTCGACCTCGTACTTGTCGAGCACGCCCGACTCGTGCAGCGCCACGGCCGTGTTGAGCGCGGTCTGGCCGCCCAGCGTGGGCAGCAGCGCGTCGGGGCGCTCCTTGGCGATGATCTTCTCGACGAAGTCGGGGGTGATCGGCTCGACGTACGTGGCGTCGGCGAACTCCGGATCCGTCATGATCGTCGCGGGGTTGCTGTTGACGAGGATGACGCGGAACCCCTCGGCCCGCAGCACCCGGCACGCCTGGGTGCCGGAATAGTCGAACTCGCACGCCTGGCCGATCACGATCGGCCCCGATCCGATCACCAGGACCGACTGGATGTCCTCACGCTTGGGCACGGGTCATAACCTCGCAGAACTCATCGAAAAGATAGGCGGCGTCGTGCGGGCCCGCGGCGGCCTCCGGGTGGTACTGGACGCTGAAGGCCGGCCCGTCGATCAGGCGCAGCCCCTCCACGCAGCGGTCGTTGAGGTTGACGTGGCTGACCTCGGCCCGCCCGTACGGGGTATCGAACGGGCCGTCGAGCGGCGCCTCCACGGCGAACCCGTGGTTGTGCGCCGAGATCTCTACCTTCCCCGTGCGCACGTCCTGCACGGGCTGGTTGACGCCCCGGTGGCCGTAGCGCAGCTTGTACGTGGACAGCCCGAGCGCCCGCCCGAACAGCTGGTTGCCGAAGCAGATCCCGAAGAACGGCACCCCGGCCTCCAGCACGCCCCGCAGCGCCGAGACGTCGGCGGTGGCGGGGTCGCCGGGGCCGTTGGAGAAGAACACGCCGTCCGGCTCGACGGCCATGATCTGCTCGAAGGTGGCGCCGGCGGGCAGCACGTGCACCTCGCAGCCGCGTTCGGCCATCCGCTGCGGGGTCATGCCCTTGATGCCGAGGTCGACGGCCGCGACCGTGAACCGCTTGTCGCCGACCGCGGGTACGACGTAGGTCTCCTGCGTGGCGACCTCGCCCGCCAGGTCGGCGCCCTCCATGCCTGGCGCCTGGCGTACCCGCTCGACCAGGTCTTCGACCGGCGAGGAGGGCGCGGAGAAGATGCCGGCGCGCATGGCGCCGCGCTCGCGCAGGTGGCGGGTGAGCGCGCGGGTGCCGGGGATGGCGATCCCGACGACGCCCTGCTCCTTGAGGTAGTCGTCCAGCGAGCGGTTGGCCCGCCAGTTGGAGACCACCCTGGACGGCTCGCGCACGACGTAGCCGGCCACCCAGACGCGGCCCGACTCGGGGTCCTCGTCGTTGACGCCGGTGTTGCCGATGTGCGGCGCCGTCATGGCGACGATCTGCCGGTGGTAGGAGGGGTCGGTCAGGGTCTCCTGGTAGCCGGTCATGCCGGTGTTGAAGACCATCTCGCCGAACGTCTCGCCTTCGGCGCCGTATGAGGTTCCGTGGAAGACGCGGCCGTCTTCCAAAACCAGCACCGCAGTGTTCAAACCAGCTTCCCTTCGAGAACGGTCGCCCTGCCGCGCAGGAACGTGGCCACCACCGCGCCGGGCAGCGTCATTCCCTCGTAGGGGGTGTTCCTGCTCTTGGAGGCGAAGGCGGAGGGGTCGACCTTCGTGCGTACGGACGGGTCATAGAGGGTGATGTTGGCCGGTGCGCCGACCTCCAGCACCCTGCCCTGACCGGCCAGGCGGCCGATCCGGGCGGGCACGACGGACATGCGCTGGGCGACACCTACCCAATCGAGCAGCCCTGTCTCGACCATCGCCTCCTGGACCACGCTGAGCGCGGTCTCCAGGCCGACCATGCCCATGGCCGCGGCCGACCACTCGGTCTCCTTGTCCTCGACCGGGTGGGGCGCGTGGTCGGTGGCCACGATGTCGATCGTGCCGTCGGCCAGCGCGGCGCGCAGCGCCTCGACGTCGGCGCGGGTGCGCAGCGGCGGGTTGACCTTGTAGATCGGGTTGTAGGCGCCCACGGGCGACTCCTCCACGAGGTCGTCGGTGAGCAGCAGGTGGTGCGGGGTGACCTCGGCGGTGATGTTCCAGCCCTTGGACTTGGCCCAGCGCAGGATCTCGACCGAACCCGCCGTGGAGACATGGCAGACGTGCAGCCGGGAGCCGACGTGCGCGGCCAGCAGGCAGTCGCGGGCGATGATCGCCTCTTCGGCGACGGCCGGCCAGCCGGTCAGGCCGAGCCGGCCGGAGACGACGCCCTCGTTCATCTGGGCGCCGCCGGTGAGCCTGGGCTCCTGGGCGTGCTGGGCGACGACGCCGTCGAACGCCTTGACGTACTCCAGGGCGCGGCGCATCAGCACCGCGTCGTCCACGCACTTGCCGTCGTCGGAGAAGACCCGTACGCGGGCGGCCGAGTCGGCCATCGCGCCCAGTTCGGCGAGCTGCCTGCCCTCCAGGCCGACGGTGACGGCGCCGACCGGGTGCACGTCGCAGTGGCCGAACTCGCGGCCGAGCCGCCACACCTGCTCGACCACGCCGGCGGTGTCGGCGACGGGCGAGGTGTTGGCCATGGCGTGCACGGCGGTGTAGCCGCCGCGGGCGGCCGACTGGGTGCCGGTCTGGACGGTCTCGGCGTCCTCGCGGCCCGGCTCGCGCAGGTGCGTGTGCAGGTCGACGAGGCCGGGCAGCGCGATGGCGCCGCCGCCGTCCATCTCGTCCTGGCCCGGCAGGTCCGGGCCGATCTCGGCGATCACGCCGTCGGCGATCCTGATGTCGACGGGCTCCGCGCCCAGGATCCTGACATTTCGAATGATCATGCGGTCTCTCCACCGAGCAGCAGGTACAGGACGGCCATGCGGATGGTCACACCGTTGGCGACCTGTTCGACGATCGTGGAGCGGGCCGAGTCGGCCACCTCCGCCGCGATCTCCATGCCCCGGTTCATCGGCCCCGGGTGCATGACGATCGCCTCGTCGGGCATCTTGGCGAAGCGCTCCCTGTCCAGGCCGTACCTGCGGGAGTATTCGCGCTCGCTGGGGAAGTACGCGGCGCCCATCCGCTCCTTCTGCACCCGCAGCATCATCACCACGTCGGACTTGGGCAGCACCGCGTCGAGGTCGTAGGAGACCTGGCACGGCCAGCTGCCGACGGAGACGGGCAGCAGCGTGGGCGGGGCCACCAGCGTGACCTCGGCGCCCAGCGTGTGCAGCAGCAGCACGTTGGAGCGGGCGACCCTGCTGTGCAGCACGTCGCCGACGATGGTGACCTTGCGGTCCTCCAGGCCGCCCAGGCGGCGGCGCATGGAGAAGGCGTCGAGCAGGGCCTGCGTGGGGTGCTCGTGGGTGCCGTCGCCAGCGTTGACGACGCTGCCGCGCACCCAGTTGGCCAGGCGGTGCGGCGCGCCGGAGGCGCCGTGGCGGATGACGACCGCGTCGGCGCCCATGGCCTCCAGGGTGAGCGCGGTGTCCTTGAGCGACTCGCCCTTGGACACGCTCGACCCCTTGGCCGAGAAGTTGATCACGTCGGCGGACAGCCGCTTGGCCGCCGCCTCGAAGGAGATCCGCGTACGGGTGGAGTCCTCGAAGAACAAGTTGACCACCGTGCGCCCGCGCAACGTCGGCAGCTTCTTGATGGAACGTTCCGAGACCCTCGCCAGCTCCTCGGCGGTGTCCAGGATGAGCAGCGCGTCGTCCTTGGCCAGGTCTCCAGCGGAGATGAGGTGCCGGTTCACCTGTCGCCCCCCTTCATGAGCAGCACGGCGTCGCGGCCGTCGATCTCCTGCACGTAGACCTTGACCTTCTCGCTCTTGGCGGTGGGCAGGTTCTTGCCGACGTAGTCGGCGCGGATGGGCAGCTCGCGGTGGCCGCGGTCGACCAGCGTGGCCAGTTGCACGGCGGTGGGCCGGCCGAGGTCGTTGAGCGCGTCGAGTGCGGCGCGCACGGTGCGGCCGGAGTACAGGACGTCGTCCACGAGCACGACGATCTTGCCGTCGATGCCGTCGGGGGGCAGTTCCGTGGGGCCGAGCGGCCGTACGGGCCCGCTGCGCAGGTCGTCGCGGTACATGGTGATGTCGATCGAGCCGACGGGGATCTTGACGCCTTCGAACTGCTCGATGCGGTCGCCGAGCCTGCGGGCCAGGGTCGCGCCCCGGGTGGGGATGCCGAGCAGGACGACGTCGCCCGCGCCCTTGGTGCGTTCGAGGATCTCGTGCGCGATCCGGGTCAGCGCCCGGTGGATGTCCGGGGCTTCCAGCACGGCTCTGGAGTCCGCGGGATCGGGCCCTGGGGAGATGGACATGGCGAAGCTCACCACCTTTCCCGCCTCACGGGACGGGTCTTAAAAGGGTGTTGGTCGGGACACACAGTACCAGGGGCTACCAGCTACAACGCGAGTGCCCTCCCGTGGCGCGCCTACGCTCGGCGATCAAGCCGTCGCACCTCCTGGATCAGGTAATTTCCGGCGCCGCGCGGTGTCGGCGGGGCGCGCGCGGGGCAGATTCGGGGCGCGCGGGGGCGGCGGTGGCGGGTGATTTCCGCCGCCTTGAGGGGGATACAGCAAAGATGGCATTTCATGTCGATTCCGAGGTCGGTCACCTGCGTCAGGTCCTGGTGCACAAGCCCGATCTGGCGCTGAAACGGCTGACCCCGACGAGCAAGGACTCCTTCCTGTTCGACGACGTGCTGTGGGTGCAGCGCGCGATCGAGGAGCACGAGGAGTTCCAGCGGGTGCTGACCGCCCGCGGCATCCGGGTCCACCTGCTGGCGGACCTGCTCAGGGAGACGGTCGACATCCCCGAGGCCCGCAAGCACATCCTGGACGCGGTGATCGACGAGCGCTGGCTCGGCCCGGTCGCCATAGACGACGTACGCAACACCCTCGACGGGCTGGACGCGGCCACCCTGCAGGTCTACCTGACCGGCGGCATCACCAAGCGCGAGCTGGTCGAAATGGGCTGCGACCCCAAGTCGGTGACCTTCCACGCCACGGCGGACGACGACTTCATCCTGCCGCCGCTGCCCAACCACCTGTTCACCCGGGACACCTCGTGCTGGATCTACGACGGCGTGTCGATCAACGCGATGAAGAAGAAGGCCCGCATGCGGGAGACGGTCAACATGGAGGCCGTCTACATGTACCACCCGACGTTCGCCGGCGGCTTCGGCAGGCCCGAGCAGGGCGGATACCACTGCTGGATGCCCGGCCAGTCGGTCGCCCCCGCGACCATGGAGGGCGGCGACGTGCTGGTGCTGGGCCGGGGCGCGGTGCTGATCGGGATGAGCGAGCGCACCCAGCCGCAGGCGGTCGAGATGCTGGCGCAGCGGCTGTTCGCCGCCGGGTCCGCGCGGCGGATCGTGGCGCTGGACATGCCGAAGGCGCGGGCGTTCATGCATCTGGACACGGTGATGACGATGCTGGACGTGGGCGTGTTCACCGAGTACGCGGGGCTGGGCATGCTGCCGGCGTACACGATCGAGCCCGGGGAGACCTCCAAGGAGCTCAAGGTCACCGACCACCCGCCGCAGGACATGCACAAGGCCATCGCGCACGCCCTCGACCTGCCGGACATCACGGTGCTGACGCCCACCCAGGACGTCTACGCCGCCGAGCGCGAGCAGTGGGACGACGGCTGCAACGGGCTGGCGCTGGAGCCCGGCGTGGTCGTGGCCTACGAGCGCAACGCGACCACCAACAACTACCTGCGCGACAACGGCATCGAGGTGATCACGATCAGGGGCAGCGAGCTGGGCAGGGGGCGTGGCGGGCCGCGCTGCATGAGCTGCCCGCTCGAGCGCGACGCCGTCTAGGGGGACACGTGGACCTGCGCCAGCGCAGCTTCCTCAAGGAGCTGGACTTCACGCCGGAGGAGTTCGGCTTCCTGCTGCGGCTGTCGGCCGAGCTGAAGGCGGCCAGGCACGCCGGTACCGAGCGGCCGCGGCTGCGCGGCAGGAACATCGCGCTGATCTTCGACAAGCCGTCCACGCGCACCCGCTGCGCCTTCGAGGTGGCCGCACACGACCAGGGCGCGCACGTCACCTACCTCGACCCGGCCGGCTCGCAGCTCGGGCACAAGGAGTCCGTCAGGGACACCGCGCGGGTGCTGGGGCGGATGTTCGACGGCATCGAGTACCGGGGTTCGGCGCAGGCGCACGTGGAGGAGCTGGCGGCCTTCTCGGGGGTGCCGGTGTGGAACGGGCTGACCGACGAGTGGCATCCCACGCAGTCGCTGGCCGACCTGCTGACCATGCGCGAGCACGGCGACCGGCCGCTGCGCGAGCTGTCCCTGGCCTACCTGGGCGACGCGCGCAACAACGTGGGGCACTCGCTGCTGGTCGCGGGGGCGATGTTCGGGCTGGACGTACGGATCGTCGCCCCCAGGGCGCTGTGGCCCGACCCCGGAACG
Organism: Nonomuraea sp. NPDC050404; assembly: GCF_040655495.1. NCBI lineage: Bacteria > Bacillati > Actinomycetota > Actinomycetes > Streptosporangiales > Streptosporangiaceae > Nonomuraea > Nonomuraea sp. NPDC050404. Next base: position 423,537 of record NZ_JBFAKB010000007.1, on the reverse strand, counting down.
GTGCTCGGGCCCGCCGAGGCGCTGGCTGCGGAGACCGGGGCCGTGATCACCGTCACCGACGACCTGAACAAGGGCGTCAGAGGCGCCGACTTCCTCTACACCGACGTGTGGCTGTCGATGGGCGAGCCGCCGGAGGCGTGGGACGAGCGGATCAAGCTGCTGCTGCCGTACCAGGTCAACGACGCCGTGGTGAAGGCCACCGGCAACCCGTCGGTGAAGTTCATGCACTGCCTGCCCGCCTTCCACGACACCCGTACGGAAGTCGGGCGCGAGCTGTTCGACAAGACCGGGCTCGACGCGCTGGAGGTGACCGGGAGCGTCTTCGAGTCGCCGCGCTCGATCGTCTTCGACCAGGCCGAGAACCGGCTGCACACCATCAAGGCCGTCATGGTCGCGACTTTGGGAGGCTGACATGCGGGTCATCGTGGCGCTGGGCGGCAACGCGGTGCTGCGGCGCGGCCAGCGGCCGGACGCCGACGTCCAGCTCGCCAACGTGCGCACGGCCGCCAGGACGCTCGCCAGGCTGGCCGCCGAGCACGAGCTGGTCATCACCCACGGGAACGGCCCGCAGGTCGGCATGCTGGCCATGGAGAGCGCCGCCGACCCGGAACTGACCAGGCCCTACCCGTTCGACGCGCTCGGCGCGCAGACGCAGGGCCTGATCGGCTACTGGATGCAGCAGGCCCTGCAGAACGCGCTGCCGGGCAGGCAGGTCCTGGCCATGGTCACGCAGACGCTGGTGACGGCGGTCGATCCGGCCTTCGAGCGGCCGAGCAAGTTCGTCGGCCAGGTCTACGAGCGGGAGGAGGCCGAGAAGCTGGCCGCCGAGCGCGGCTGGACCGTCCGGCCCGACGGGCGGCACTGGCGGCGCGTGGTCCCCTCCCCCGCCCCGCAGCGCGTCGTGGAGACCCGGCTGATCCGCCGGATGATCGGCGAGGGCGTGATCGTGGTGTGCGCGGGCGGCGGTGGCGTCCCCGTCGTACGCGACGAGCAGGGCCGGCTCAGCGGCGTCGAGGCCGTGATCGACAAGGACCACACCACCGCGATGCTCGCCGAGTCGCTGGAGTGCGACGCGTTCCTGAGCCTGACCGACGTGCCGCGTGTCATGCGCGACTTCGGCACGCCGCAGCAGAGCGGGATCGCGCACACCACGCCGCACGAACTGCGCGCCCTGGACTTCCCCGCCGGGTCGATGGGCCCGAAGGTGGAGGCGGTCTGCCGCTTCGTCGAGACGACCGGCGACATGGCGGCCATCGGGAAGCTGGACGAGGCCGAGCGCATACTCGGCGGCGACGCGGGAACCATCGTCACACCCAACGGCCGATGGCCGCTCACGAGCACGTTGTAGGGGGCCCGCCATGACACTGGCCCGGCGTCTGCTGCGTACCAAGCCGACCGAGCGCATCGTGGCCGAGGGCGGTCGGGGCGAGGGCGGTGAACTGCGGCGCACGATGTCGTTGTGGCAGCTCACGCTGTTCAGCGTGGGCGCCACGCTGGGCACCGGCATCTTCGTCATCCTCGGGCAGGCGGTGCCCAAGGCGGGGCCGGCGGTGGTGCTGGCGTTCGTGCTGGCGGCGTTCACGGCGCTGCTCTCGGCGCTGTCGTACGCCGAGCTGGCCGGGACGATCCCGGTGTCCGGCTCGTCCTACTCCTACGCGTACGCGACGCTGGGCGAGCTGGTGGCCTGGATCTGCGGCTGGTGCCTGATGCTGGAGTACGCCGTCTCCGTGGCGGCCGTGTCCGTGGGCTGGGGCGAGTACCTCAACTCGTTCCTGCGCGCCCTGTTCGGCGTCACGCTGCCCGAGGCGATCACCCGCTCCCCCGGCCAGGACGGCGGCGTGATCAACGTCACGGCGATCCTCATCGTGCTGCTGGCCACCTGGCTGCTGCTGTACGGCGCCTCCGAGAGCGCCACCGCCAACGCCGTCTTCGTGCTGATCAAGATCGCGGTGCTGCTGTTCTTCTGCGTGGTCGCGTTCACCGCCTTCCGTGCGGGGAACCTGTCGCCGCTGGCCCCCATGGGCGTGGCCGGCATCACGGCCGCCGCCTCACAGGTGTTCTTCTCCTACATCGGCTTCGACGCCGCCTCCACGGCCGGCGAGGAGGCCAAGAACCCCAAGCGCGACCTGCCCCTGGCCATCATCCTGTCCCTGGCCCTGGTGACGGCCGTCTACGTGCTGGTGGCGATCGCGGCGGTCGGGGCGATGCCGTGGCAGGACTTCGACCCGGAGAGCTCGGAGGCGAGCCTGTCGCACATCGCCGACCTGGCCGCCGGCGCGACCTGGCCCGGCCTGATCGTCTCCTTCGGCGCGGTCATCGCCATCGCCAGCGTCGTGCTGACCGTCATCTACGGCCAGACCCGCATCCTGTTCGCGATGTCGCGCGACGGGCTCATCCCGCGCGTCTTCCAGAAGGTCAACCCGCGCCGCCAGGTGCCCATCGCCAACACCCTCATCGTGGCCCTGTTCATCTCGCTGCTGGCCGGGCTGGTGCCGCTCGGGCAACTCGCCGAGGCGACCAGCATCGGCACGTTGTTCGCCTTCGCCATCGTCAACGTCGGCGTGCTCGTCCTGCGTTACCGCAGCCCCGAGCTGCCGCGCGGCTTCCGCACGCCGCTGTTCCCCGTCACGCCGGTGCTCGGCGCGATCATGTGCGTCGTGGTCATGGCGGGGCTGGCCGGGGTCACCTGGCTGGCGTTCGGGTTGTGGATGCTGGCCGGGCTGATCTGCTACTTCCTGTACGGCTTCCGCCATTCGCGGCTGAATTCCGAGGTGCGCTGAATGAGGCTCGACGACGTGCTGGCCGGATATGTGCCGGGGGCCGGTGGCAGGGACGGGCTGCGGCTGGCCGTACTGCTGCGGGACCAGGCGCACGCGCGCCTGACAGTGGCGGCCGTGCAGCCGCCCGCCCGCTCCACGCCGGGGCCCGCCAGGGCCGAGGAGAGCGCCTGGCGCGCCTACCTCGCCGAGCAGGCCGCCGCGACCCTCGAACAGGCCCGCGAGCTGGCCGGGCACGAGGCCGAGTACGTCACGCACACCAACAGGGGCAGCGGGCGCGGGCTGGTGGAGCTGGCGCGCAGGCGCGGCGCCGACGTCGTGGTGATCGGCCCGGCGCCGGGCGGCGGCAGGGGCCGCATCACCGTGGGCAGCACCGCCGACCAGCTCCTGCACTCCTCCTCCGTTCCCGTCCTGCTCGCGCCGCGCGGCTTCGGCGAGGAGCCGCCGGCCGCCTTCGACCGCCTCACCGTCGCCTACCGGCGCGGACGCGGCTGCGACACGGCGGTCACGGACGCGGCCAGGGTGGCGGCGGCCCTGGACGTGCCGCTGCGGCTGGTCACGCTGGTCGTCAGCAGCGGCAGGCGGGCGAGCATCGAGGAAGAGATGCTCGTACGCCTGCGCGACCAGGCCGCGGCCGACCTGCGCGCGGCGGCGCGGGGACGGCGCCGGCCCGTGGAGGTCGAAGTGCTGGAGGGCCGCAACGTGGCCCAGGCGCTCGGCGCGACCTCGTGGTTGCCCGGCGAGATGATCATATGCGCTTCCAGCGACACCGGACCACTGCGGCGGGTCTTCCTCGGGGACACCTCGATCAAGATCGTCAAGGCTGCGACCTGCCCCGTCATGATTCTCACGCGCCAGCCGTGAACGTTTCGGAATACGTCGTCAAACACTGACGAAGTACTGTTACCAGCGGGACATGAGGGGCGTTTGCGGCGTTCCCTACCGGACCGGATTCGGCATCTTTTTTCCAATCAGCTTGACCTTAGGCGTCCACCCCTTTACCGTCACTGTGCGTAACCACACCTCGCGGCGTTCTGGGGTAAACCCAGGGCCATGGCTACCGATGGTGCCGAGCCTGGCATCAGACCCCCCGGTGGCCGGGGCATACGCCGCAAGGGAGCACAATCTACTGAGAGCGATACATACAAGAGCCGGGGGGCCACACGATGCCGTCTGAGTACGCAAAGTCGCTGGGTGCACGACTCCGCGCCATCCGCACCCAGCAGGGCCTGTCCCTGCATGGAGTCGAAGAAAAGTCGCGCGGCAGGTGGAAAGCCGTAGTCGTTGGCTCTTATGAGCGTGGCGACAGAGCGGTGACCGTACAGAAACTTGCCGAGCTTGCCGACTTCTACGGGGTGCCCGTATCCGAGCTGCTGCCGGGCGGAGCCGCCCCCAGCCCGCTCGGGCCGACACCCAAGCTTGTGATCGACCTCGAGCGCCTCGCGACGCTGCCGAAGGAGAAGGCCGGCGCCCTCGCCAGGTACGCCGCCACCATCCAGAGCCAGCGTGGCGACTACAACGGCAAGGTGCTGTCGATCCGCCAGGAGGACCTGCGCTCCCTGGCCGTGATCTACGACAAGTCGCCCAGCGAGCTGACTGAGGAGCTCATCAGCTGGGGCGTCCTCGACGCCGAGGCCCGCAGGGCCGTGGAGTCGTTCTGAGGCCGGTTCTCCGGCCTTCCTGCCGGTGTTTGCGGCTGTCTTGAGCTCCGCCTGGCTTGAGATCGGTTTCCGGGCCGTCCCCACGGTCCTGAGCCCGTAGGGCCCGCGGTTCCCGGGCGATCGGACCCGCGGGTCTGAGGGCTGCGGGAACCTGAGGCCGTCAGTTTGAAGTCGCCCGCCCGACCCTTGGGCTCGCCGCATTCCGGCGAGCCCAAAGGCATATTCAGGCCCGCCCTCCCTCAGGAACCGGTCACCGCCCTCCCTCAGGGACGGGTCACCGCTCTCCCTCGGTCTCCGTCTCCCTCGGGGCCGGTCACCGCTCTCCCTCGGGGATGGGGATCGCCACCACGTCGTACGGGGTCGTGGGAGTCGGGCTGGTGTCGAAGCGGGCGTTGGGAAGGTACAGCCGCGATCCTGAGACGGCCACCGTCGCCGGCACGTCGAACCGGGGATCGCCCACCCGCCGCACGACGCGGCCTTCGGTGCCCGCCGCGTTCAGCCGTACCACGGCCACGGCGTTGAGCCTGTTCTGCACCGCGTACAGCGTCCGGCCGCGCAGCAGCAGGCCGTCGCCTTCGCGCAGGGACTCGCCGTGCAGATCGACCCGGCGGGTCGCGCCGGACCAGGTGACGCGGAACAGGTCGCCGGTGTTCGACTGCACGGCGAGCAGGCCCTTGCCGTCCGGCGTCGGGGTGATGCCGTTGGCGTTGAAGCCCTCGCCGTACACCAGGTCCCCGGTCAGCGGGACGCGTACCGCGGCGGCGGGCAGCCGTCCGCCACCGCTCAGCGGCAGCTTGTAGAGCACCGGGTTGGTGGAGTCGGTGAACCAGGCGGCGTCCCGGGTGAGGATGACGTCGTTGACGAACGCCGGTCCCGTGGCCAGCCGGTAGGAGGCCAGCACCCGGCCCGTGCCCGAGTCGAGGACGCGCGCGTCGCCGCCCGTGCCGCCCGCCACGAACAGCCGTCCGCGTGCGTCGAGCTTCATCCCGAGCGACGGCGTGCCGGGCCCGCGACTGAAGATCGCACCACGTCCGGTACGCAGATCGGCGCGGTAGATGGACCCGTCGGCCATGGAGCCGACAAAGGCGAACGGCCCCGCGCCGATGGCGATGCCCTCAGGCTGAAAGCCGTCAGGCAACGAGATCAACGCCGGAAACGCCCCAGTCCCGCGATCCGACACCGGAGACATCCCAGCCAGCCGATCCGGCACCGAAGACGCCCCGGCCAGCCGATCCGGCACCGGAGACATCCCGGCCCGCCCATCCGACACCGAAAACGTCCCGGCCCGCCCATCCAACGCCGGAGACATCCCGGCCCGCCAATCCGACGCCGCCTCTGCGGGGCCGCTCATCGTTATGGCCAGTGCGAGAGCCGCGAAAGCAGCGCCCAGCCCTCTGATCGATCGCATGTCGAAATCCCTCTTTCCAGCCCTGGGGTGTGTGCTTGTGCCGTGCACCAGAGTGGACGAGCGGCGATCAATGAGTCCAACGCATAGTTTTCATCGTCATCGATCGTGATACACGATGGTCGAATGGAACTGCAGCAGCTGAGATACGTGGTCGCGGTCGCGGAGACCAGCAACTTCACCCGGGCGGCCGAACGCTGCCACGTGGTGCAGTCGGCGCTCAGCCATCAGATCGCCGCCCTGGAACGGGAACTGGGCACCCGGCTGTTCGAACGGACCAGCCGCCGCGTACGGCTGACCCCGGCTGGCGAGGCGTTCCTGCCCGCCGCACGGGAGTGCCTGGAGGCCGCGGACCGCGCTCGGGCCGAGGTCGCGGCCGCGAGCGGGGAGATCCGCGGTGGGCTCGCCATCGGCGCCATCCCCACGGTCGCCGCCGTCAACTTGCCGGTCGCCCTGAAGACCTACCGCCGCCACCATCCTCGGGTACGCGTCACGCTCCTCTCGGCGGGCAGCGAAGAACTGATCGAACGGGTCCGGCGGGGCGTCGTGGACATCGCCTTCCTCGGCCTGCCACCGCACGCGGAACCGAAGGGCGTGCAGAGCCACCGGCTCGGCGCGGGCGAACTGGTCGCCGTGGTCGCGCCGGATCACCACCTGAGAGAGCACGAAACAGACCTGCGAGGTCTGGCGGACGAACCGTTCATCGACTTCCGCACCGGCCATGCCGGACGAGCCCAGTCGGACGAGGCCTTCACGGCCGCAGGGGTACGACGCGAGGTCCCCTTCGAGGTCTCCTCCGCCGAATTCATGGTCGACCTGGTACGCCAGGGCCTCGGCGTAGGCATGCTCCCGGCCGCGTACGCACCCCGCTTCCCCGACCTACGCATCATCCGCCTTCGCGATGCCCCCACGCGAGCCGAACACCTCATCTGGACCAACCGCCCATCCCCGGCAACCACAGCCTTCCTCAACCTGATCCGCCCCACCCCCGCGACCACCTCACCCACCTAAGCCACACCCAACGAGCACCCCTGTACGCGACCACCCCCACCTGGGGCGGCCACGCAGCCGCACCCAGATGCACAGACGAGAATGCACACCCTCCCCACCGGCTCACCGGCAGCCGTGCCACCCCGCTCGCCCCATACCGTCCGAGCGACGGCGCTCCCCAGCCCGCAAGCGAGGGGTGCTCCCCGATTCACGAGCCCGTGCTGCCCGGTCCGCAAGCCACGGCGCTCCCCAGCCCGCAAGCCTCGGCGCTGCCTGGTTCGCGAGCCACAATGCCGCCCGGTCCGCAAGCGGGTCGCACCGCAGGCCCAGGGGCACACCGCGGGATCACCGCTCGGTCCGGCTCGCGGAGACGGCGACGCACCGCCTGCCAGCCGGGGGTTGCGCCACAGACAGGTCACACCGGGGCACGCTGCGGGCGGGTCGCACGAGGAGCACGCCGCAAGCGGGTCGCGCCAGTGCACACCGCAGGCCGGGGCACGCCGCGAGCGGGTCGCGCCAGGGCACACCGCGGGCCGGGGGCATGGCGCAGGCCCGGGGGCATGTCGCGAGGTGGTCGCGCCGGGTTAGCCTGCCAGGGGCACGTTTACCGGGAGTTGGGGCTGGGTGGGGACTCCCAGGAGGTCTTCGATCGCGGAGACGAAGGTCTCCGCCTCGGCCAGGATCTCGTCCGCGTCGGCCGCGCTGATCCGGCGTACCACGCCCGCCTCCGCGGCCTTGCGCTTGGCGGCGGTCGTGGCGAAGTAGGCGGCCCATTCCGCCAGGTGGGGCTCTGCCTCGGGCAGGAGCTCCCAGGCGCTGCGCAGGCGGCGTCGCCGCCCCTCCATGGGGCGGGGGCGGGCGGCCAGGATCGCCGCCGCCGCTCGCAGTGCCGCCAGGTGAGCGGCCACATATCGGGATGCCGGGGTGCGAGCGCCGGTCGCTTCCGCCAGGCAGGAACGTGAGTCGGTCAGGTGTGCCCGAACCGCAGGCGACAGCCGGGGCCCGGGCGTGTCTCTAGGCCGTGGTGCCATCTTGCGCGCCTCCTTTGGAGTCGTGGGCGGCGGCCGGCGTTCCCGCCGGTGGAGCCAACAATCGCAGACGCCACCGACATTTCCGCCGGGCAGGCCGGACGAGGAGCTTCCCCTCTCCCCGTCCGGCCAGAGCGCGCCCACTCGTCTCCGCCGACGACGAGGACGCACCCTTCGCCCGAGAGCCTGGCCGCGAGCGTCACTTGGGGAAGCGACGGCCCGCGACCAGGTCCTGGTGACGTTGAGCCGCGAGCCTCACCGTCACTAGGTCGAACATAATTTCGATCACGGCCCGTTGTCAACCGATCCACGAACACAGGTTCGATGACCATGAAGAGAAAGGACCGTGAAGCGGAGGAGACCAGGTGGTTGACGGCGGCGCGGACGAAAAAGCCGCCGCCGCGGGACTGGCATGCGGCGACGGCGGAACAGCGTGTCAGGGGGGTGTCAAGGCGCGTGGCGCACCCAGCGCTGGCGCACCCGGCCGTGGCGCACCCATCCTGGCGCACCCAGCCGTGGCGCACCCGGCGTGGCGCACCCGGCGTGGCGCACCGGGCTCCGTGAGCTCCGGGACCTCCATGGAGCCAGGAAGTTAGGGAGTCAAGGAGTCAGGAAGCCTGGGCCCACGTGTCCTGAGGCCAGGCAGGAGTGACAAGTTCCTGCGACAGGAGGCCGGAGCCACGACCCGGCCCGGTTCTCAGGTGGCCGAGATGGCTCCGGACGGGCACAAGGTCACCGCGCGGCGTACGGCGTCCTCCAGCTCCTGAGGCGGCTTCTCCTCCAGGAGCACCACCGTGCCCTCGTCCTCACTCTGGTCGAACACCTTCGGCACCGTCAGCACGCACATGCCCGCCCCGATGCACACCGATGTATCCGCCTTGATTTCCATCGTGACCTACCAAGTGACAGGGAGGCGGTGCACCCCGTAGATGCTCATGTCCGAACGCATCGGCACCTCCTCCGGCGTTACCGCCAAGCGTAGGCCAGGCAGGCGCCGCAGCAGCGCGGGGTAGGCGATCCGCATCTCGGCGCGGGCGAGTTGCTGGCCCAGGCACTGGTGGATGCCGTGGCCGAAGGTCAGGTGCCCGCCGGCCTCCCGGGTGAGGTCGAGCCGCTCGCCGTCGGGGAAACGGGCGGCGTCGCGGTTGACGGCGGGCAGGTGGATGGCGACCGACTCGCCGGCCTTGATCGTGATGCCCTCGATCTCCACGTCCTCCAGCGCGCTGCGGATCGGGCCGAGGTGGATGATCGTGAGGTAGCGCAACAACTCCTCGACGCCGTTGTCCACCGCCGACGGGTCGTCGCGCATGATGGCGAGCTGGTCGGGGTTGGTGAGCAGCGCGTACGTCCCCAGCCCCAGCATGTTGGCGGTCGTCTCGTGCCCGGCGATCAGCAGCAGGACCCCGACCCCCGCGAGATCGTCGTCGTTCAGCTCCCCGCTCTCGATGAGCCCGCTGAGCAGGTCGTCGCCCGGCACCTTGCGCTTGCGCTGGACCAGCTCGTACAGGTACCCCATGATCTGCTTCAGCGCCGCCACCGCGTCGTCGGCCTTGCTGTCCAGGGTGGCCAGGACCTTGGTGTCGGCCTGGAACTGGTCGCGGTCCTCGTACGGCACCCCGAGCAGTTCGCAGATCACCAGCGACGGGATCGGCAGCGCGAACTTCTCCACCAGGTCGGCGGACGGCCCCGCGGCCTCCATCGCGTCCAGGCAGGCGGCGGTGATCTCCTCGATGCGCGGTTCGAGCATCTTCATCCGCCGCACCGTGAACTGCCCGGTCAGCAGCCTGCGGAAGCGCGTGTGCTCGGGCGCGTCCATGCGCAGGAAGAACCCGGGCGGCACCCGGAAGTCCTTGCGCAGGGCCAGCCCGCGCCTGGAGATCGGCGAGTGCTGGGTCTCCGGCCGGTTGCTGAAGTGCGGGCTCGCCAGCACGGCGCGGGCCGCCGCGTAACCGGTGACGAGCCAGCCCAGGTGGCCGTCGGCATAGGTCATGCGGTGGAGCGGCGCCTGTTCGCGCAGCCGCGTGACCTCGTCCGGCGGGTCGAGCGGGCGCTGCCGGGCGGTGGGCAGGGTCAGTTCGGTCATGTTCCGGCTCCTTCCAGTGCCTCCCCTCCAGAAAACATCAGCGAGTGCAAAACTGCAACCAGTGAAAAGAAACAAGGCGTGCAGTATAGTTCCGGCATGGTGGGACGATCGCGGTCGATGGGATCGGAGACGGTGGCAGCGGAGACAGAGGCATCCGGGGCGCCGGGCCTGCGGGAACGCAAGAAGCAGCGCACCCGTCAGGCGCTCATCGAGGGCGCGCTGCGGCTGTTCGACGAGAAGGGCTACGAGGAGACCACGCTCGCGGAGATCGCCGCCGGCGCCGAGGTGTCGACGCGCACGTTCTTCAGCTACTTCGCCAGCAAGGAGGACGTGGTCTTCTTCGACACGAAGGAGCGGCTGCAACTGGCCGTCGCCACCATCGCGGACAGACAGCCGGACGAGACGGTGGTCGGCATGCTGCTGCGGGTCATCAACAAGAGTTTCGAACAGGCGGCCTCCTACCAGGACATCACGTTCGACAACGCGGCGCTGCGCGTGCGGCTCATCCTGACCGAGCCCGCGCTGCAGGCCCGCGCCCTGCACCTGCTGTTCGACAGCCAGCTCCACATGGCCAGGGCGCTGCACGGAGCGTTCCCCGACCGGCTGAGCGACACGGACGCGGCCGCGGCGGTGGGGGCGCTGATCGGGGGGATCAAACTCTCGGTGATGGTCAGCCTTGAGGAGGAGCGCTCCATCGAGGACGTCTGGAGCATCGCCCGCCGCGCGTCCGAGATCGCCATCTCCGGTCTGCACACCCTCGGCTGAGAGTGGCCTTGGCTCGCCCGGATGGGACGCTTTTGAGAGGCTGTCCCCTACGGACGCGGCGATGGGAGAGGCGATGGCGAGGAGCGGGCGCGGATGGCCGGTCGGGCTCATGTTGGTGGCCCTGGGCCCGGTCCTGGTGGCGGCGTACGCGGGCGCCGGCTATCTGGCCATCCGTACGGCGGCGCGGGCACAGGTCGCCGGCCCTCACTGGGAAGGTGGGATGATCGACGCCTCCGGCCTGACCTCGCTGGGCGTGGACACCTGGCGGCTGACCTGGTGGACCGCCCTGTTCACCGGCTTGCTGGCGCTGTCCTACCTAGTCATCGCGGTGCTGCTGCGGCGGCGGAGCCGGGGGCGCACGCCGCTGCTGGTGGTCTCGGGGATCCTCATCCTTCCGTACGCGCTGGGGTTCTTCTTCGCGCTGTTCAACCTCGTCGGGGTATTTGCCAATGTGTACGAATCCCCCGACTTCGTCGGCGGTTTGCCCTGGTGGCAGCCGTACACGGCCTACCTGCTGCTGGCCGCCGGGCTCGTACAGGCCGTCGGGCTGGTGATCGCCGACGCGCAGGGCAGGCGTGCCGCGACGGACGCTAGCAGCGCGACCATGTAGTCCAGCCCTGCCGGGCGCCGCCCTCGCCCGTCATGAGCCAGCCGGGCGGCGGCGTGGCCGTCATGGGCACGACGGCGGTGCAGGCGCCCGCCGGGGGCGTGCCGTGGAAGCGCTCGATCTCGGTCCACCACACCCGGTACGACAGCGGCACCCACAGGTTCCACGGCAACCGCGCGTCCACGGCCACCCGCCCGGGAGGAGGCGCGGGCAGCCAGTCAGGCCCCGCTCTGGGCGGGGTGGCGGGCGCCACGTGCGCGGCGAACGCGAGGTGGATCAGCATCACCACGCCCACGACCAGCGACGTCGCCCACCGCCGGGTGGTGGGCAGGGCCGCGCCCGTCAGGCAGGTCAGCAGGAGCAGGGCGGAGGTGGAGGCGGCGACCAGGTCGAGCCGGTCGCGTACGCCGCTGAGGAACATCACCTCGGGGAAGTCGAACGCGATGAAGGAGTAGCGCCACAGCCGGTCCCCCGCGTACCGGGCGACCACCCCGCCCGTCACGGCCAGCAGCCCGGCGGCGGCCAGCGCGTGCCGCACCACCCGCAGGCGCCCGTCGCGCACCAGCACGAGCATCCCGGCCAGCGTCCAGGCCACCACGACGCAGGCCAGGTAACGGCCGTAGGCGTAGTTGCCGACGCGGTGCTCGTCGGGCAGGGCGGCCGAGGAGGCGTACGCGACGCCCAGCGTGATGAGCAGCAGCGCCCCCGCCAGGACCCGCTGGGGCAGCGGCGCGGTCCGCCGGGCCGGCAGGGCCGCCGCGCCGGCCAGCCCGACGCCCGCGAGCCCCCATGTGGCGGCGATGAGGTACCAGAGCTGCCCCGCCGCGCCCGACAACGCCCACGCCTGCCCCTCAAAGCTCGTGAGCCGGGTCAGCAGCAGCCCGGACAGGTCTCGGTGCCCTCCGGGGTACAGAGCGGCCCGCAGCGCCCCGTTGAGCGCCTCACCCGCGACCATCACCACGACCGCGCCCATCAGCGTGGCGATCACGGCCGCGCGCGGCAGTCTCCGGAACAGCGCCGCCACCACCAGCAGGCAGACCGCGACGATCACCGTCCCGCGCAGGTGCGTGGCCATCGCGTACGCCGCCAGCCCGCCCGCCACCGCCCCGGCCCCGGCCGAGCCCCTGGCGACCAGGTCGTGCACCGCGACCAGCCAGCCCAGCACGAGCACCGGCAGGATGGCGTCGGCCAGCGCGTACCCGGAGAAGACCAGCAGCGAGGGCGCCAGCCCGGCCGCGAACGACATGAGCAGTGCCGTGCGCGTGCCCGTTCGCAGCCGCCGCAGCAGCAGGTACGCCATCGGGAACGCGCCGGCCGAGGCCATCGCCCCGGCCACCAGCACCAGCCGGTAGGCCAACACCGGGTCGGAGGTCAGCCAGAAGATCGGTACGAGCGGCAGCGCGTACCCGGCCTGGTAGAAGGTCGTGCCCGACAGATCGGCCCCGACGCCGCCGGCCAGCCAGCGGGCGGCCAGGAGATAGCCGGTCTCGTCCGGATTCGCGACGGGCCCGGCGTGGTAGCGGTTCAGCCACAGGCGTAGCGCCACCTGCGCCAGCCAGCCGGCGGCCAGCAGCCACCAGAGCCGGTGACGTCCCGCGCCCCGGCGGATCACCGGGGCGGGCGTCCGGTCCGTCAATGCCGTTGTCATGAGCTTCCCCCTCAAGTTCGGAGGAAGCTCACCAAAGCCCCGATAACCCGCCCGTCACCAAATGTGGTTACGCGGACGTCATCCGGCTCCTACAGGCGCTTGAACTTGCCCTTGACGTGCACGGGAACGCCCTTGCCGAGCATCCCCGGCAGGACCTCGGCCACGTTCATCGGCATGCGCACGCACCCGTGCGAGGCCGGCTGGAGCGGCACCGACAGCGCGCCATGGAAGGCGATGCCGCCGTTGAAGAAGATCGGGTTGTACAGCTCGCCCAGGTACGACTTGTGCCACCCGCCGGCCCGCCACGTCGTGCGGTAGTTGCCCGTCGGGGTGCTGGCCGAGCCGCAGAAGCGCTGCTCCTTGCCCTGCCAGTTGGCGGTCTCGCAGTAGGGGATGTTGCTGCCGGAGGAGATGTGGGTGATCAGCTTGGCCTCGCCCTTGACGTACAGGACCATGACCTGCTTGGTCAGGTTGACCTCGGCACGGGTCGGCTTGCCGTTCGGGGCCAGCACCTTGGGCGCGCGGGGCGTCTCCAGGGCCTGCCAGGTGCGCTTGGCGATGGTGCTGGTCGGCCTGATGCCGTTGACCTTCTGGAACGCCCACACCGCGGCGAGCGTCGTGCCGCCGTACTGGCCGTCGGCCTTGCCGGGACGGTAGCCGAGCTCGGTCAGCCGCTTCTGCATCCAGGTGACGTTCTTGCCCTTGGCGCCCAGTTTGAGGGTCTTGCGCGGCGCGGTGACGGTGTCCGAGGGGACGTTCTGTCCCGCGGCGGGTGAGGTGGGCGAAGTGGTGGACGTGATGGCGGAAGAGGCGTCCGTACGTCCCGCGGTCTGCGTGCCGCAACCCGTGAGGACGACCGCGCCGGCCGTCAGAAGAGCAGCCGCCCCGGGCAGCCGTCGAACCCGCACCCGTACCACCTCTCGATGACCTTCAAGAACAGATCAGTGGACCCTACACCACTCACCACGAATGGGTAATGAGGGCGTCATTCTGTTTAGAGTGTCTCCATGTCTGAGAAGTTGCCTGCCAACGCCCTTGTCGTGCAATCCGCGCTGCGCGAACTTGGAGCCACCGGTGAGATCGCGGTGCTGCCGGAGACGGCGCCCACCGCCGCGATCGCCGCGGCGCAGCTCGGTTGCGAGGTCGGCGCGATCGCCAACAGCCTGATCTTCGACGCCGACGGCGCCCCGCTGCTGGTGCTGACCAGCGGCGCGCACCGCGTGGACGTCGAGCTGATCGCCCGCGAGGTGGGCGTCGAGCGGGTACGCCGGGCCACGCCGGAGTTCGTCAGGCAGGCCACCGGCCAGCCGATCGGCGGGGTGGCCCCGGTCGGGCATCCGGCGCCCGTGCGCACCCTGGTGGACAACTGGCTGGGCAAGCACGAGGTGGTGTGGGCCGCGGGCGGGCATCCGCACACCATCTTCCCGACGACCTTCGACGAGCTCGTGCGCATCACCGGGGGCACACCGGTGGACGTCGAGTAGTGTGCGACGGGTGATCGAGTTTCGCGGAGCCGGGCCCGCCGAGTTCACCGAGCGGCTGGACACGGTGATCGACATTTACACGGCGGCCATGAACCCGCCCGAGGACCAGATCACCGGCCGCAAAACCATCATGCGAAATCACGCGACATATCCCCATTTTCAGTGCTATTTCGCGGAATTGCGTGATTCATCCCCAGATCTGCCCGTTCCGGAACCTCAGATCGTCGGCTTCGCGTACGGTTTCCGCGGCGCGCCCGGCCAGTGGTGGCACGACGTCGTCCTGCGCGGCCTGGTGGAGAAGATGGGCCAGGAGGCCGCCCACGCCTGGCTGGGCTACGCCTTCGAACTGGCCGAGATCCACGTCCACCCCGCCTACCAGGACAAGGGCGTCGGCCGCGCCATGATCCAAACGTTGTGCGCGGGCCGCCGCGAGCGTTCGGCCGTGCTGTCCACGCACGACCAACCCACGGCCGCCCGCCACCTCTACGCCAGCATGGGCTTCACGGACCTGCTGGCGAAGTTCGTCTTCCCGGGCGGGCACGAGGAGTACGCGATCGCCGGACGCCCGCTGCCGCTGACGTGAAAAGTCTTTGGCAAAGCCGTGACCTGCGGGTTTGCCGGGCATGACAGAGGGCAGGAAGCATCACAGAAAGTAACTGACCTTTTACTCGGCGGCTACTTGTGTCTCCTGCCCGTCACCCGCCCGGTCCCCCTGCGGACGGGTGGCGGGCCTCCCGGCCCACCGACCCGGCGCTCAAGCTCAGGCCCCTCCCGGCCCGCCGACCCGGGTGCTCAAGCTCAGGCCCCTTCTGGCCCTCCGGCACAGTGCTGCCGATGCCTTCCCAGCCCGCCGGTCCGGTGATCAAGCTCAGGCCGTCGCGGAGATCCGCTCAAGCCGCTGGAACACCTCACGCGACGCGCTCGACCGGTTGAACGTGATGAAGTGGATCCCCGGCGCGCCCTCGTCCAGCAGCCGCTGGCACAACTCCGCGCCGTGCTCGATGCCCAGCCGCCGCACCGCCGCCGGATCGTCCTTGACCGCCTCGAACCTGGCCGCCACGTCCGGCGGGAACGGCGCCCCCGACAGCTGCTCGGACCTGGCGATCGTGCTCATCTGCGTGACCGGCATGATGCACGGGATGATCGGCGTCTCGCACCCCGTGGCCGCCACCCGGTCGCGCAGCCGCAGGTAGTCGTCGGCCTGGAAGAACATCTGCGTGATCGCGTAGTCGGCGCCCGCGCGGCACTTGCGTACGAAGTATTCGGTGTCGGACTCGATGGACGGCGAGCGCGGATGCTTGTAGGGGAAGGCGGCCACGCCGACGCAGAAGTCGCCCGCCTGCCGGATCAGCCGTACCAGCTCCTCGGCGTACAGCACGCCCTCGGCATGTTGCACCCACTCGCCCATCGGGTCGCCGGGAGGGTCGCCGCGCACGGCCAGGATGTTGCGCACGCCCGCGTCGGCGAAGCGCCCCACGAGGTGACGCAGCTCGCGCACCGAGTGGTTGACGGCTGTGAAGTGCGCCACAGGCGTGAGCGTGGTGTCGTGGGCGATCCGCTCGACGATGTCGACCGTGCGGTCGCGGGTCGTGCCGCCCGCGCCGTACGTCACCGAGACGAACGTCGGACGGAGTGACTCCAGCTCCCTGATCGCGCGCCACAACTGCCGCTCGCCCTCGTCGGTCTTCGGGGGGAAGAACTCGAACGAGAACGACCGGTCACCGGAGGCGAGCATCTCGCGGACGGTGGGGACACGATCGGGCCGGATGGAGGATCGACCAAGCGACATGACCACAAGGCTACCGTCACATCACGCAAGCCGTCCGGTCAGAGGAGCCACCTGGAGATCCGATCGCGGTCCCACGGCCATTAGTCTCATGTCATGACCACTCACGCCGCCGCCATGGAATCCCTGCGCGCGCAGGTGGAGCGCGTCCTCGCGGAGTTCGTCGAACGGCGGTTGCCCGACGGCGGCGACCCCGAGTTCGCGCCGTTGCGCACGGCCGCCGACGAACTGCTGTCGGGCGGCAAGCGGCTGCGCCCGGCGTTCTGCTACTGGGGCTGGCGCGGCGCGGGTGGCGCGGACGACGAGCCCGGCATCTTCACCGCTGCCGCCTCGCTGGAGCTGCTGCAGGCCAGCGCGCTGGTGCACGACGACGTGATGGACAAGAGCGACCTGCGCAGGGGCATGCCCGCCGCACACCGCCGCTTCCAGGCGATGCACGAGAAGTCCGGCTGGTACGGCTCGGCCGGGCAGTTCGGCGAGGGCGCGGCGATCCTGCTGGGCAACCTGCTGCTGATCTGGTCGGGCGAGATGTGGCGGGGCAGCGAGCTGGCGCGCGAGTCGATCGAGGCCGCCCAGCCCGTGCACGACCACATGCGCAGCGAGCTGATGTGCGGCCAGTACCTCGACCTGCTGGAGCAGGCCAACGGGGAGAACACCTTCGACTCGGCGCTGCGGGTGGCGCTGTACAAGAGCGGCAAGTACTCCGTCGAGCAGCCGCTCCGGCTCGGCCTGGTGCTCGCCGCCCGCGAGCTGACGCCGTGGATCGACGACCTTTGCACCGGGTACGGGCAGCGCGTCGGCATCGCCTTCCAATTGCGCGACGACATCCTGGGCGTCTTCGGCGACCCGGCGCAGACGGGCAAGCCCGCGGGGGACGACCTGCGGGAGGGCAAGCGCACGATGCTGGTTGCCCGCACACTGGCCTCCGCCTCGCCCCTGGAGGCCGAGACGGTACGCAAGCTGCTGGGCGACCCCCATCTGGACGAGCACGGGGTGTCGACGCTGCGCCAGATCATCGACGACACGGGGGCGCTGCAGGAGTGCGAGGACCTGATCGGCGACTACCTGGGCGAGGCACTGTCGGCCCTCGACCCGGCCCCGATCACGGCGGACGCCCGCACGGCCCTGACCGACCTCGCCATCGCCGCCACCTCACGCAAGACCTGAGGTCAGGCCGCACGCCAGAGTCGGCTCGACTCCCGCAGGACCTGAGGTCAGGCCGCACACGAGGCCCGAAGCGGCGTCACCTGGACCAGGAGCGCCCGCCGGGTTGGGCGGGCGCCTCGGGTCAGGTGGCCGAGAGCCGCTTGGCGAACTCCGCCGCCGCCGCGCCGGGGTCGTCGGCGTCGGTGATCGCGCGTACCACCACCACCCGGCTCACCCCGTGCGACATCACCTCGTCCAGGTTGTCGAGGTCGATGCCGCCGATCCCGAACCAGGGCCGCGTTGCTCCCAGCGACGCCGCGTGCCGCAGCAGCGGCGGGCCGGGGGCGGGGCGGCCCGGCTTGGTGGGCGTGGGCCAGATGGGGCCGCAGCAGAAGTAGTCGACGCCCTCCTCCACGGCCGCGGCGGATGCCTCGGCGGCGGAGTGGGTGGACCGTCCGATGACGATGTCGTCGCCGAGTATCTCTCGCGCGACCGTCACAGGAAGGTCGTCCTGCCCCAGATGGAGCACGTCGGGCCGGGCGGCGTAGGCGAGGTCCGCCCGGTCGTTGACGGCAAGGAGCTTGCCGTGCCGGTCGCAGGCGTCGCGGAAGACCTCGAGGAGCGCGAGTTCTTCGCGCGCCTCCAGGCCCTTCTCCCGCAGCTGGATGATGTCCACGCCGGAGGCCAGCACCGAATCGAGGAACTCTGCCAGGTCACCGCGGTCGCGGCGGCCATCGGTGCAGAGGTAGAGGCGGGCGTCAGAAAGCGAGGGCTTGGGCACGCCGCTTGACCTCGGTGTGACGGCCGGCCCTGATCGCCTCGATGGGCGAGCCGGGCAGGGATTCGTCAGGGGTGAAGAGCCAGCGCAGCGACTCGACGTCGTCGTAGCCGGCGTCCAGCAACACGGTCAGTGTGCCGGGCAGACCCTTCATCACGTCCTTTCCGTCGAGGAACACCGCGGGCACCTGTGGCCCGCCGCTGCCCCGGCGTACGCCGAGGAGCTTGTGATCCCGCAGGAGTTGTTTGGCCCGCCCGACCGGAAGGTCAAGGCGCGAGGCCACTTCAGGGAGTGTCAGCCACTCGTCCACGAGTTGGTCGGTCTCCCGGTCGATCTGTGCAACAGAAAGCGTCACGAAACCACAACTACCACATGCCGTGCTTGCTCAAACAACACAATCCCGTAGGGGTACTTCTGGATCTACCAGGCGTTCCGCGTCCAGACGCCCGCCGGAGGCGATGATCCGGCGTCCCTGCACGTAGTCGCGGGGCCGGTCCACGGCCAGCACCGCGGCCACGACATCGTCGGCGGTGAGCCAGACGGCCGACCATTTTCCCTCCGGGTCGCCCCGGTAGATGAGCCGCTCGCCCGCCGGGTGGTGGCCGGTGTACTGCATCATGTGGCCGAACTGCTCCGACCAGAAGTACGGCACCGGGTCGTACACCGCCTCCTCCCCCAGCAACGACGCGGCTGCGACCTCGGGGGCGTTGAGGGCGGTGTCCCAGTGCTCCACCCTGAGCCTGGTCCCCCAGCGGCGCGACCACCAGGCGGCGCAGTCGCCGACCGCGACGACACCCGGCAGGGAGGTACGCAGGTGCTCGTCGGTGACGACGCCGTTGTGCAGGTCGATGTCGGCGCCGGCCAGCCATTCGACGGCCGGGCGCACGCCGATGCCGGTGACCACCACGTGGGACTCGACGAACTCGCCGCCCACCAGCCGCACGCCGCCCTCGTCCACGGAGTCGACCATGGTGTTCAGCCGCAGGTCGATGCCGTCGTACCAGTGCCGGGTACGGGCTCCGATCTCGGTGCCGACGGCGGTGGCCAGCGGGGTCGGGGCGCTCTCGACGACCGTCACGGCGCAGCCGGCGCGGCGCGCGGCGGTGGCCACCTCCGCGCCGATCCAGCCGGCACCGATGATCGTCACGCGGGCACCGGGAACGAGCACGGCGCGCAGTTCGTGGGCGTCGTCGAGGGTGCGCAGCACGTGCTGGAGGCCGTCGCCCGGCAGCCTGATCGGGTCGGCGCCGGTGGCGATGACCAGGCCGTCGTAGGCGATCTCGCCCTCGGTGGTCTCCACGACGCCGGCCCGCAACGACTTGGCGCCGACGCCCGGCAGGAAGTCGACCCCCAGGGCGTCGAGGTCGGTGTCGACGAAGCTGGTGTCGGCCTCGCCCTTGAGCACGGCCTTGGACAGGGGCGGGCGGTCGTAGGGGCGATGGCGTTCCTGACCGATCAGCGTGATGCGGCCGGTGTGGCCGCGCCCGCGCAGGACCTCGACCGTACGCACCCCGGCCAGGCCCGCTCCCACCACCACGACTTGGTTCACGTTCATGACCATAACGGGGGCGGTGCGTGCGCATCGAACCGAGGCCGTAGGCTGAGGTACGTAAGACGCGCGGGAGTCCGGCCATTACCGGGCTGAGAGGAAGGCTTTACCGGGCCTTCGACCGCAAGACACCTGATCCGGATCATGCCGGCGAAGGGAGCGCATGTGGATGTGATCGTGGGTGGCGGGGTCGTCGGGCTCTCCGTGGCCTGGCGGATGGCCCGCGCGGGGCGGCCGGTCACCGTGGTTGACCCGGCTCCCGGCACCGGGGCCTCGTACGCGGCGGCGGGGATGCTGGCCCCGGTCAGCGAGGTGACCTACACCGAGACGCCGCTGCTGCGGCTGGGGGTGGCCGCGCTGCGCCGCTGGCCCGCCTTCGCCGCCGAACTGACCACCGACGCCGGCCTCGACCCCGGCGGCGAATCCGGCGGCGAATCCGGCGGCGAATCCGGCAGTGGCCCCGACGGCGATCCGGTGCGCGAGCCCGGCGGTGGGATCGGCGGCGTTTCCGGTGACGGCTTCAGCGGTGGCTCCGGTGGCGATCCGGCGCGCGGGCTGGACCTGCGCTCGGACGGGACGCTGGACGTCGCCTTCGGGACCGACGACCTGGCGGCGCTGGATGAGCTGGCGGGCTACATGGACAAGCTCGGCCTGCCGGTCCAGCGGCTGACCGGGCGCGAGTGCCGGCGCCTGGAGCCCATGCTGGCCCCCTCGGTGCGTGGCGGCCTGCTGGCGCCCGGCGACGCGTGGGTGGATCCGCGCCGCGTGACGTCCGCCCTGCTGGCCGCGCTCGAACGCCTCAGCGTCCCCCTGGTGCGGGCCCGCGCGACCGAGCTGCTGCGCGAGGACGGCCGAGTCGTGGGGGTACGCCTGGCCGACGCCGACCAGCGTGAAGTGCAGGGCGAGCGGGTCGTCGTGGCCGCAGGGGCGTGGAGTGCCGGGCTGGCCGAGGTGCCGGTGCGGCCGGTGAAGGGGCAGATCATGCGGTTGCGTTCCCCGCAGCCGCTGCTCAGCCGATGTGTACGCGGCACCGTACACGGCTCGTCCGTCTACCTGGTCCCCCGAGGCGACGGCGAGCTCGTCGTCGGCGCGACCCAGGAGGAGATGGGCTTCGACACCAGGGTCACCGCGGGCGGCCTGTACGAGCTGCTGCGCGACGCCAGGGAGCTGGTGCCGGGCGTCACCGAGCTGGAGGTGGCCGACGTGGTGGCGGGGCTGCGGCCGGGCACGCCCGACAACCTGCCGCTCATCGGGCCATCGGGCACGCCGGGGCTGGCGTACGCGACGGGACACCACCGGGGCGGCGTGCTGCTCGCCCCGCTCACGACGGAGATCCTGCTGGGCGCCCTGACGGGCGAGGAGAGCGAGCTGGCGGCGTGGTGCGCGCCGGCAAGATTTCGGGAAATTTCATGATTATTAGCATCAACGGGGCCGCGCACGAGGTCGCCGACGGCATGACCGTGGCGCAGGCCGTACGCACACTGACCGCGGCGACCACCGGAGTGGCCGTGGCACTGAACGACGAGGTGGTCACACGCGGCGCCTGGGAGACGACGGCGCTGAGCGACCGTGACCGCGTGGAGGTTCTGACGGCGGTGCAAGGTGGATGATCTGATCATCGCCGGGGAGAAGTTCTCCTCCCGGCTCATCATGGGAACCGGCGGCGCGCCCTCGCTGGAGGTGCTCGACCAGGCGCTGGCGGCGTCGGGCACCGAGCTCACGACGGTGGCGATGCGCAGGCTCGACCCCGGCGCCCGCGGCTCGGTGCTGGACGTGCTGCGCGAGCGCGACATCAAGGTGCTGCCGAACACGGCGGGCTGCTTCACCGCGGGCGAGGCCGTGCTGACGGCCCGGCTGGCAAGGGAGGCCCTGGGCACCAACTGGCTCAAGCTGGAGGTCATCGCCGACGAGCGCACGCTGCTGCCCGACCCGATCGAGACGTTCGACGCGGCCGAGCGGCTGGTGGCCGACGGGTTCGTGGTGCTGCCCTACATCGGCGACGACCCGGCGCTGGCGCGGCGGCTGGAACAGGCGGGCTGCGCGGCCGTGATGCCGCTGGGCGCGCCGATCGGCTCCGGTCTTGGCATCCGCAACCCGCACAACATCGAGCTCATCGTGGAGGCCGCCACCGTGCCGGTGATCCTCGACGCGGGCATCGGCACGGCCAGCGACGCGGCCCTGGCGATGGAGCTGGGCTGCGACGCCGTGCTGCTCGCCACGGCCGTCACCCGGGCGCAGCGGCCGGACCTCATGGCGGCGGCCATGAAGGGGGCCGTGGCGGCCGGCCGCCTGGCGCGCCAGGCGGGCCGCATCCCGCGCCGCCGCTACGCCGAGGCATCCTCCCCAATGAGCCCGTGAAAGCCGGGAGCCGATGACGCCACGCCGACGGCGAAGCGGATCCGGCACCCTGTGACGCGAGTGGTCGCTGGTCAGGCTCACCAGGTGCGGGGACGTTCCAACGAGAACGTCTCCGCATCGGTTTCGGGCGGCGAGGCCATGCCGGTGGCAAATCGCCCGTAAACTCGGCTGGGTGGACACGACGACTGCGGACCCCCTGGTCGGTCGGCTTCTCGATGGGCGCTATCGCATCGAGAGCCGGATCGCCCGGGGCGGTATGGCGACCGTCTACCTCGCGCTGGACATCCGGCTCGACCGGATGGTGGCGCTGAAGGTCATGCACCGCTCGCTCGCCGAGGACCCGGCGTTCGTCAGGAGGTTCATCGGCGAGGCGAAGTCGGTCGCCAGCCTCTCGCACCCCAACGTGGTGCACGTCTTCGACCAGGGCACGGACAACGACGTTGTCTACCTCTCGATGGAGTACGTCCCCGGCCGGACCCTGCGCGACATCCTGCGGGACCGCGGCAGGCTGCCCGCCCGCGAGGCGCTCGAGATCATGATCCCGGTGCTCGCGGCGCTCGGCGCGGCCCACCAGGCCGGCATGGTGCACCGCGACGTCAAGCCGGAGAACGTCCTGATGACCGACGACGGCCGGGTCAAGGTCGTCGACTTCGGCCTGGCCAGGGCGATCGAGGCGACCAACCAGACCCGTACCGGCGTGATGATCGGCACGATCGGCTACATGGCGCCGGAGCAGGTCACCACCGGCGCCGCCGACGTGCGCAGCGACGTCTACGCCGCGGGCATCATGCTGTTCGAGCTGGTGACCGGGCAGCAGCCGTACGACGGCGAGACGCCGATGTCGGTCGCCTACCGGCACGTGCACGACACGGTGCCCGCGCCGTCGTCGGTGGCTCCCGAGGTGCCGCCGCTGATCGACACGCTGGTGGCCGGCGCGACCGCCCGCGACCCCGGGCACCGCCCGGCCGACGCGACGGCGATGCTGGTGGCGGCGGTCGACACGCACCGCATGTTGCCCCGTACGACCCCTCCGCCGGGCACGGGCCCGCTGCGGGCGCCGACCGGGACCCAGCAGTTCGGCATGCCCACCGGCACACGGTCAATGCCGCCCGCCGCCCCCTCCCACACGCTGGTCCAGCCGCGGGCCGAGGTGCCGCGGCGGCGGCGCGGGTTCCGGCCCAACTGGTTCCTGGTGTCGCTGGCCGCGGTGATGGTCGTGGCGGTCGGGCTGACCGGGTGGTACTTCTCCCTGCCCGAGTACGTCACCGTGCCCAAGCTGAACGGCATGAACCTGGCGGAGGCCCAGAAGAAGCTCGCCGCGGCCGGACTGGTGGCACGCGAGGCCGAGGGCCGGTACCACGAGAAGGTGGGCGAGGGCCTGGTCCTCAGCGCCGACCCGGCCGACGGCTCGGAGCTGGAGAAGGGCTCGACGGTCACGGTGGTGTTGTCGCTCGGCCCCGAGCGCATCATCGTGCCGGACGTGACGGGCATGTCCGGCAACGATGCCCGCGCCGAGGTGGCCAAGGCGGGGCTGACGGTCGGCAACGTCAAGCGCCAGGCCAACACCGAGGTCGAACGCGACAAGGTGATCCGCACCTCCCCGCAGAACGGCGAGAAGGTCAAGAAGAGCGCCCGGGTCGACATCTTCGTCAGCGCCGGGCTGGTCATGCCCGACGTCGGCGGCATGCCGAAGGACCAGGCCGCCCAGCACCTGACCAACCAGGGCTTCCAGGTACAGGTCAACGAGGTGGACGACGACGCCGAGCCGTGCACGGTGATCGCCCAGTCGCCCAAGGCCAAGGCCGAGGTGGACAAGGGCGCGCCGGTTCAGGTGACGGTGGCGCGCTGCCAGACCGACATCTGGGAGTGGTTCCGCGGCGACAACGAGGGACGCGACGACCAGCAGTTCAGCATGGTGCCCGGTGTGGTCGGCAAGAACGTCGGCGACGCCCAGA
The DNA here is from genome assembly GCF_040655495.1 of Nonomuraea sp. NPDC050404. Lineage (NCBI taxonomy): Bacteria > Bacillati > Actinomycetota > Actinomycetes > Streptosporangiales > Streptosporangiaceae > Nonomuraea > Nonomuraea sp. NPDC050404. Next base: position 399,517 of record NZ_JBFAKB010000007.1, on the reverse strand, counting down.
CCGAGTTGCGGGGGCTGGGGTTCCAGGTGCGGGTGCAGCGGCTGGCGAACGGCGGCGTGGTGCAGTACCAGCGGCCGCTCCCGAACAGCGAGCGGCCGTCCGGCAGCACGGTGTACCTCTGGCACTGATGATCGCCGGCGATCACCGGGCCAGGAGGGTCGTGGAAGGTGCTCTGGCACCGATGGGGGCCGGTGATCACCGGATCAGGTCAGGTGGCCGTGGAGGCGGACGCGGGCCAGGCCGCCGTCCGGGTAGATGTCCACCCGTACGTGCGTGACCGGCTCGGTGTGGCCGAGCCGGAAGCTGTGCGGCGTGTCCGGCTGCAGGCGGGTCCTGGGCAGCAGCGGCACCTCGCGCTCCCCGTCGAGTCCCGTCAGCGACACCGCGCCGGGCGCGTTGAACAGCAGGTTCGTGGTGTCGATCTCGGCCAGCGCGATGACGCCGCGCCCGGCCAGCCGTACGACCAGCCAGTCGTTGCCGCCGCCGCGCCGCCTGGCGGTCTCCCAGCCCTCGGCCTGGTGCCTGGCCAGGCCGGGCGCGATGACGTTGTTGGGCGAGGAGTAGAACTCGTCGGAGCAGGCGGTGACCAGCCCGCCGTTGGCGAGGGCGGCCAGGTCGAGGCCGAGGCCGTCGCGCAGCGACAGGTCGGGGCGGACCGCACCGTGCACCCGCAGCCGGGCGACCCCGCCGTCCGGGTGGATGTTGAGCCGCACATGCGTGTACGCTTCCTCGCCCGAGACCTCGAAATGATGCTCGGCGTCCCCCTTGAGCGCGGACAGCGGCACGATCGGCGTCCACGGCGCGGCCAGCACCTCCGCCGGCGACGGATGCCCCGCGACCGAGGCGGCCTCCACGGACGCCTGGGCCGGGTAGTTGCCCTTGAACCAGGCCGTGTCGATCACCACGCCCCGGATCACGCCGGGCATCCCGAGCCGCACCAGCGCCCAGTCGTGGCCGGGCTCGCGACGCCGGCGGGTCTCCCAGCCGTCGTACACCTGCCCCTTGTTGCCGAACGTCTCCGGTCTGAAGCCGGGCCGCCCCGGCCTGATCAGGCTCTCCTTCTCGGCGAAGGACTCGTCGCTGGCCGCCACGACCGAGCCGCCGAGGCTGCGCAGGGCGAGGTCGGGCAGGATGGTGAAACGGGACATCCTCAGAACGCTCCCCTGGCTGTCAACAATCGTCCATGCGGATCGCCGTCCACCGGGCGGCCGCGCAGCCAGGTGGTCAGGACGGCGCCCTTGAGGGTACGGCCGTGGTAGGGGGTCACCGGGTTCTTGTGGTGAAGGCGTCCGGCGTCGATGAGATTGTCGGCATCCGGGTCGAAGGCCACCAGATCGGCGTCGTTCCCCACCTTTATCCCGCCTTTTCCGGAAATACCGGCCATGGCGGCGGGATTGGCGGACATCCAGCGGACCACGTCCCCCAGCCCGTGCCCCCGGCGCGCGGCCTCCGTCCAGACCGCCGGCAGCCCGAGCTGGAGGGAGGCGATGCCACCCCACGCGGCGGCGAAGTCGGGCACCTTGAGCTCGGCCGTCGAAGGCGAGTGGTCGGACACGACACAGCCCAGCACACCCCGCGCCAGCCCGTCCCACAGCAGGTCGCCGTTGGCCCGCGAGCGGATCGGCGGACAACACTTGTACGTGGTCACACCCTCGGGCACCAGCTCGGCCGCCAGCGTCAGATAGTGCGGGCAGGTCTCGGCGGAGACCGCCACGCCCCTGGCCATGGCCGTCTCCAGCACCTCCAGGCACTCGGCGCTGGAGACGTGCAGGATGTGCACCCGGCAGCCGGTCTCCTCCGCCATCCGGACGGCCCGCTCGACGGCGCTGCGCTCACAGGCCCCCGGCCGCGAGTCCAGGAACTCCCGGTAGCTCGGCCCGCCGGGCTCGGCCAGCAGGTCGGGGTCCTCGGCGTGCACCACCATGAGCCCGCCGAACCCGGCGACCTCCGCCAGCGCGGCCCGCATCTCCTCCGGCCCCAGCGGCGGGAACTCCTCCACCCCCGACGGCGACATGAAGCACTTGAACCCGAAGACCCCGCGCTCGTGCAGCGGCGCGAGATCCTTGGCGTTGCCCGGCACCGCCCCGCCCCAGAACCCGACGTCCACGTGGCACTGCCCCCCGGCGGCCCGCAGCTTGACCTCCAGCGCCTCGGCGCTGACGGTGGGCGGCAGGGAGTTGAGCGGCATGTCCAGGATTGTGGTGACGCCGCCGGCCGCGGCCGCCCTGGTCGCGGAGTCGAAGCCCTCCCAGTGGGTACGCCCGGGCTCGTTGACGTGGACGTGCGTGTCGACCAGGCCGGGCAGCAGGGCCAGCCCGCGCAGGTCGACGTCCTCGGCCGCGGGCAGCGGGGCGGCGTAGTCGTACAGGGCGATGATCTTCTCATCCCGTACGGCGATCGCGGCGGCCCGCTCCCCCTCGGGTGTGACGGTCCTGCGCGATCTGACGACTAGATCGAATGGGGTGTCGGATGGGGTCATTCAGCTCCTTCCAGGTGGCGCTCGGCGGCCAGGCGGGCGGCGAGGCGTTCGAGCAGGGGCCCGGCCTGCGCCATGCAGGCGGCCGGGTCGGGCTCCAGGTCCGTCAGGGCGTAGGCCGCCTCGATGCCGGCGGCCTTCAACTCGGCGTCGGAGAGCGTACGGCGGCCGCACACGGCCACCACGGGCACGCCCGCCCTGGCCGCGGCCTGCGCCACCCCGATGGGCGCCTTGCCGCGCAGGGACTGCTCATCCAGCGAACCCTCGCCGGTGATCACCAGGCGCGCCCCCGCGACCCGCTCACCGAACCCGAGCAGGTCCAGCAGGTAGTCGATGCCCGGCTGGATCTCGGCGTGCAGGAACGCCAGCGCCGCGAACCCGACCCCGCCGGCCGCGCCCGCCCCCGGCGCGCCCGCCACGCCCATGGCGCGTACGACGTCGTCGTGCTCGACCGCGCCCATCAGCCCGTGGGTGAAGGTGGCGACGGCGGCCAGGCGCGACAGCGCGGCCTCCAGCGTCTCGACGTCCTCGGGGGTGGCGCCCTTCTGCGGGCCGTAGACGGCGGCGGCGCCGTGCGGGCCGAGCAGCGGGTTGTCCACGTCGCTCGCCACCACGAACTCCACGCCGGAGATGTCAAGGAAGCCCGACATGTCGATGCGGGCCAGGTTCCGCAGCGCCGCACCGCCCGGGGGCAGGTCGTCGCCCGCCTCGTCGAGCAGGCGGGCGCCGAGTGCCTGCGCCATGCCCGCTCCGCCGTCGGTGCAGGCGCTGCCGCCCAGGCCGAGCACCACGCGCTTGGCGCCGCGCCGCACGGCGTCGGCGATCAGTTCGCCGGTGCCGTAGCTGGTGGCGGTCAGCGGCTCACGCCCGCCGGGCAGGCGGCGCAGGCCGGACGCCTCGGACAACTCGACCACGGCGGTGCCGGTGGGCTGCCGGGCGTACGACGCGAGGACCCGCTCGCCGGTGGGCCCGGTGACCTCGACCGCGACCCGGCCGAAGCCACCCGCCACGGCCGCGTCCACGGTGCCGTCGCCGCCGTCGGCGATCGGCAGTTCCACCGTGGGAACGCCCAGGCCGGCCGACACCCGGGCGGCCACCTCTGCCGCCGTCAGCGTCCCCTTGAACTTGTCCGGGGCGACCAGAACGTGCTGAACCACTACGAACTCCCACCTGATGATGAACAATGTCCTGACACGCCTTCCTGCCCGGTGCGAGCGGGCAGGAAGGCGTGACTCATCATCACATCCCGAGCCGCTCAGCTCTCGCGCCGGGCGGGCCGCAGGTGGTTGAAGACGAGGTTCAGGACGATCACGAGCAGGCTGCCGGTGCTGATGCCGCTGTTCAGGATGGTCTGGGCCCAGTCGGGGAACTTGTCGTAGAAGTCCGGCGCGCCCACCGGGATGGCGGCCACCCCGATGGAGACGGCCACGATGACCAGGTTGTGGTTGCCCTCGTAGCTCACCTTCGCCAGCGTGCGGATACCGGAGGCGGCCACGGTGCCGAACATCGCGATGCCCGCGCCGCCGAGCACCGGCTGCGGGATGGCCGCGATCACCGCGCCGAGCATGGGGATGAGGCCGAGCACCACGAGGATGCCGCCCGCGGTCGCCACGACCCACCGGCTGCGTACGCCGGTCAGCCCGACCAGGCCGACGTTCTGGGCGAAGGCGGTGTAGGGGAAGGTGTTGAACACGCCGCCGAGCGCGGTGGAGAACCCGTCGGCGCGCAGCCCGTCGGCCAGCCGCCGCGGCGGCAGCTCCGAGCCGGTCATCTCGGCCACCGCCACGAAGTCGCCGGTCGTCTCGGTCATGCAGACGAGCATGACCACGCACATCGACACGATCGCGGTGAGGTGGAAGGTGGGCAGCCCGAACGCGAACGGCGTGCTGATCCCGAACAGGTCCGCCGAGCCCACGGCCGAGAAGTCGGTGAACCCGAGCGGGATCGCGGCCAGCGTGCCCGCGACGATGCCCGCCAGCACCGCGATCCGGCCCAGAAACCCCTTGGACAGCCGGTAGACGATGAGGATGAACAGCAGCACGGCGGCGGCCATGGCGATGTTGCGCGGCTCGCCGTAGGCCGGGCTGCCCGCGCCCCCGGCGGCCCAGCGGGCGGCCACGGGCAGCAGCGAGATCCCGATGATCGTGATGATGGTGCCGGTGACCAGCGGCGGGAAGAACCTGACGATCTTGGCGAAGTACGGTGCGACGGCCACGACGACCAGTCCCGAGACGATGACGGCCCCGTAGATGGCCGGCAGGCCGCCCTGGGTGGTGCCGATCAGCACCATCGGGGTGACGGCGGCGAAGGTGCAGCCCTGCATGATCGGCAGCCGCACCCCGAACCGCCACACGCCGACGCACTGGATGAGGGTGGCGATGCCGCTGATCAGCAGGTCGGCGTTGATCAGGTACGCGAGTTGGGCGGCGGACAGGTTGAGCGCGCCGCCCACGATGAGCGGCACCGCGACGGCGCCCGCGTACATCGCCAGCACGTGTTGCAGCCCGAGTGTGCCGAGTTGCGCGGCGGGCAGGCGCGCGTCGACCGGATGCACCTCACTCTTCATGTGCTCACTCCAGGTTCAGGGGGGTGACCTCAAGTGAACTCGCGATCCCGCCGCGAACCTATGCACGAGCGCATCAACCGCCGCCCTCCGCGCCCGCCGCCAGGTGTGTGATCCTCCAAGGAGGCTCACAGCCGATAAGTCCGCATTTGTGCGGACTTATCGGCTGATTTCCGGGCGGCGGGTCGGGGTCACGGCAGCGCAGGCCGGGCCACGGCAGCGTGGGCCGGGCTACGGCACCGTGCGGATGAACTCCTCCAGGGAGTAGCGCCCGTCCTGGTCGGAGTCGGCCTCCTGGCTCATCGCCCCGAGCGCCTCCGCCGGCAGGTCGGGGAAGTGCCGCTTCAGCTCGACCTCGCTGATGTAGCCGTCGCCGTCGGTGTCGATCTCGGCGAACGTGCTCTTGAGCCGCGTCAGCCGCTGGTCTGGGAGTTCCTCCGACACGGGACCGCCTTTCCTCCTGATTTAACGACGTTCACACCCTAATGTGCCGATCCACCATCCACGGCGACCCCGCGCTCCCGCGCCAGCCGCGTCAGCCGCCGGTGCGCCGCGACACCCGCGTTGCCCGCCTCGTCCTGGGAGATGGTCCGCAACTCGCCGTCGCTCACCACGGCACGGCCGCCGACCAGCACGAGGGTGGGCGGCGGCGCGGGGCCGAAGACGAGCGCGCAGACCGGGTCGGCGACGGCTGCGGTGAACGGCCCGCGTACCGGCCACAGGACGAGGTCGGCCAGCTTGCCCGGTTCGAGCGAGCCCAGCTCGGCCTCGCGGCCGAGGTTGCGGGCGCCGCCCAGCGTGGCCAGCTCCAGTGCCCGCCTGGCGGACAGCGCGTCGGGGCCGTACCTGGCCCGCTGGAACAGCAGGGCCTGCCGCAACTCGCCGGCCATGGGGGTCAGCTCGGAGGAGGCGGCGCCGTCCACGCCGAGCCCCACGTTCGCGCCGCGCCGCAACATCTCCGACACGCGCGCGATGCCCGCCCCGAGCCGCCCGTTGGAGGAGGGGCAGTGCGCCGAGCCGGTGCCCGTGGCGGCCAGCTTGCCGATGTCGGCGTCGCTCAGGTGTACGGCGTGCGCGAACCACACGTCCGGGCCCAGCCAGCCCAGCTTCTCCATGTAGTCGACGGGACGCAGCCCGAACCGCTCGCGGCAGTGCTCGTCCTCGTCGAGGGTCTCGGCGATGTGCGTGTGCAGCCGTACGCCCTTGGCCCTGGCCAGCGCGGCCGACTCGGTCATCAGCTCGGCGCTGGCCGAGAACGGCGAGCAGGGCGCGACCGCCACCCGCAACATGGAGGAGAACGACGGGTCGTGGTAGGCGTCCACGGCCTCGGCGGTGGCGGCCAGGATGTCGTCCAGCTCCTCGACCACGACGTCCGGCGGCAGCCCGCCCTTCGACTTGCCCAGGTCCATGGAGCCGCGTGCCGGGTGGAAGCGCAGGCCGACCTCGCGGGCGGCCTCGATCTCGGCGGCCAGCAGGTCGCCCCTGCCCTTGGGGAAGAGGTAGTGGTGGTCGCTGGAGGTGGTGCAGCCCGACAGCGCCAGCCAGCCCAGCCCGGCCGTGGCCGCGCCCTTGACCACCTCGGCGTCCATGGCGGCCCACACCTCGTACAGCGCCACCAGCCACTCGAACAGGGTGGCGTCCTGGGCCAGGCCCTGGGAGGCCCACTGGTAGAGGTGGTGGTGGGTGTTGACCAGCCCGGGGGTGGCCAGGCAGCCGCCGCCGTCGGTCCGGGTGGCGCCGGGGGCGTCCGGCGCGGGACCGGCGCCCAGCTCGGCGATCCGGTCCCCCTCGATCCTGATATATCCGGATTCGATCTCGGGGCCGACGACGGGCGCGAGGTATACGTTCTCGATCAGCGTGCTCATCCGCCCGCCCTCCAGGCCGCCACGCTCCATCGCCGCGCGCTCATCCGCCCGCCTTCCTGACCGCTGCCAGTCGTACCGCGTCGAGGATCTTCTCGTAGCCCGTGCACCGGCACAGGTTTCCGGCCAGCGCCTCCCTGATCTCCGCGTCCGACGGCCGTGGCACGCGTTCCAGCAGGTCGTGCGCCTGCACCAGCAGGCCGGGCGTGCAGAAGCCGCACTGCACGGCCCCGCACTCCACGAACGCCTCCTGCACGGGATCGAGCCGGTCCTCCTCGGCCAGCCCCTCGACGGTACGCACCTGCCGCCCCTCCGCCTGCCCGGCGGCCACCAGGCAGGCGCAGACCGGCACGCCGTCCAGGTAGACCGTGCACGAGCCGCACTCCCCCTGCTCGCAGGCGTTCTTGGAGCCGGGCAGGCCCAGGCGCTCGCGCAGCACGTACAGGAGGCTCTCGCCCTCCCAGACGTCCTGCGCGCTCTCCTCGCGGCCGTTGACGGTGAAGGTGACGCGCATCAGGCGGCCCTCTTTTCCAGGTGGTCGTTCCAGGCCCAGGACAGCGTGCGGCGGGCCATCACGCCGATGGCGTGCACGCGGTAGGCGGCGGTGCCGCGCACGTCGTCGATCGGCGCGGCGGCGCGGGCGCACAACTCGCCGAAGCGGGCCAGCAGCGCCGGGTCGAGCGGCGCCGTCCAGTCGAGCTCGGCGGCCAGCAGTTCCTCGGCCTCCGGCGCGCGGCGCGGGGTGGGCGCGGCCGAACCAAGGCCGGTGCCGACCCGCCGCTCGCGGGGGTGCAGCGCGACCGCGAACGAGCACACCGCGATCACCATCGCGTTGCGGGTGCCGACCTTGGAGAAGTACTGGGGCCCGGTGGCGGCCGGCACGTGCACGGCCCTGATCAGTTCGTCCGGCTCCAGGGCGCTGCGCTTGACCCCGAGGTAGAACTCGGCGGCCGGGATCATCCGGACGCCCCGGTCACGCGACTCCACCTCCACCACCGCGCCCGCCGCCAGCAGCGGCGGATGACTGTCGCCCGCCGGCGAGGCCGCGCCCAGGTTCCCGCCGACGGTCCCCCTGTTGCGGATCTGCGGCGAGCCGACCGTGCGGGCGGCCTGCGCGAGCCCCGGCAGCGGCCCGCCGAGCCGTTCGATGACCGCCGTGTACGGCACCCCCGCGCCCAGCCGGCAGTGCCCGCCCTCCTCGGACCACTCCCGCAACTCGGCCACCCGGCCCAGGTCGAGCAGCGCCGGCGGCCTGCGCACGTCGAAGTTGAGCTCCACCATCACGTCGGTGCCGCCCTGGATCGGCACCGCCTCGGGCTGGTCCGCCTTGGCGGCCAGCGCCTCCTCCCACGTCGTGGGGCGCAAGAAGTCCATTTCCCCTACTCCCAGGCGAATCCGGCGTCGGGCGCGTCGTCCCGCGACACGCCGCCCTCGATGAGGCCGTAAGGGCGGTCGGCGGCGTGGAAGACCACGTTGTCGTTGTCCAGGCCGAACGGGGACAGGTCCACGCAGAAGTGGTGCTTGTTCGGCATGGTCAGCCTGACCTCGCAGATCTCGGGGCAGGTGGTGAGGGCGCGCTCGGCCATGGCGTACAGGGTCTGCTGCAACGAGAGGCTGTGGGTGCCGGCGAACGCCTCCAGCAGGCACCGCCTGACCTCCTCGTACGACTTGGCGTAGGAGGAGGCGCCGGCGGCGGCGTGCCGCCAGCGGGCGGTGACGGCGGTGGCCAGGATGCGGTCCGAGGTGGGCGGCAGGGTGGTGTAGTCGTCCACGATGTAGCCGTGGAACTCCGAGCCCGTCGAGTTCAGCACCACCAGGTCCCTCAGCCCGGACACGACGGTGCTGCGGCCGTCCCTGTCGTGGTGGACCAGGCACGTGCGCACCTCGCCGCCCTCGCGGACGAAGGAATGCGGGCCGGCGCGGTGCCAGCCGTACTCCTCGATCTCCACCCTGGCGTGGTGGATGGAGGGCTGCGACTGTACGAAGTGCCCGGCCAGCCGGAGGGCGAACTCCTCGATCTGGCCGACGCCGTGCCGTCTGGCGAAGGCGTAGACGGTGTTCTTCTGCGAGTCGGTCGGCAGGACGGCGGCGTTGTCGCCGGTCAGGTGGACGGCCTCCATGTCACCCGACAGGGAGATGCTGACGTTGACGTCCTTGACGTGGTGTTCCCGGCCGTCCTTGGCCACGTGGACGAGCCTGGTCTCCGCCTTGCCGTAGCGGTTGGCGCCGAGCCTGACGGTCATCTAGCTCCCTCGGTAGGTGGAGTAGGCGTACGGGCTGAGCAGCAGCGGCACGTGGTGGTGCCGTGCGGGGTCGGTCACGGTGAAGGTGACGACGACCTCCGGGTAGAAGGTCTCCTCCAGGTAGGACCCGGTGTCGAAGACGATCCGGTGCACGCCCGCGCCGCACTGCCAGCCCTTGATGCGGCCGTCGTCGTCGGTGCGGCCCTCGGCGACCACCCGGCCGCCGTGCTCCAGGCGTACGAGGAGGCCGGCGGCCGGGCGGCCGGTGACCGCGTCCAGGACGTGGGTGGACAGGCTCACGCGCCCTCCTCCTCCTTCAGCAGCTTCGTCAGCCGCAGCCGGGCGATGGCGGCCAGCTCGGCGCGTACGACCTCGCGCTCCCGCCGCTCGTCGTTGCCCAGCCGCTCCCTGAGCCTGGCCAGCATGCGCTCGCCGGACAGGCCGGTGGCGCAGATGAGGTAGACGTGCCCGAACCGCTCCTCATAGGCGCGGTTTCCCTCGGCGAGCGCGGCGCGCAGTTCGTCCGTCACGCCCGACTGCTCCTGCCGGGACCACGACGCCTCCCTGTCGCTCCCGCCGGCCCGCTCGCCGATCCTGGGATGCGCCCGCAGCGCCTCCAGGACCTCCTCCCAGTCCAGCTCCCGCACGGCCGCGCCGGCGGTGTCCAGCAGCCGGTCGAGGTCGTCGTACGGGCGCAGCGCGGCCACCTTGCCGGCGAAGGCGGGAGAGGCGCAGCAGGCGAGCAGCGCGGCCCGCGCCTCGGCCGGGGGCCGGGCGTTGAATCCGGTGAGCGTGTCGGGCATGTCAGAAGTACACACAAACGCCTCGTGCCCGGTCCATCCGCGAGAACTCCCAACTCGTGCCCCCGATGCCCGGCCCTTTTCGTGACATGCTCCAACGCCGCCCCACTCCGACCCGCCCGTACCGACTCAGAACACCGCCCACCCCAACCCGCCCGTGCCGACTCAGAACACCGCCCACCCCAACCCGCTCGCGCCGACTCAGAACGCCACCCGCTCCGACCCGCTCGCGCCGACTCAGAACGCCGCCCGCTCCCGGCTCAGAGGGTGAAGACCGTCTTGCCTCTGGCGTGCCGGTCGGCGATCCCGGCCAGCGTGGCGGGCGCGCGCTCCAGCGGCACCTGGGCCTCCACCCGTACCCGCAGCTTCCCGGCGTCGATCAGGTCGGCCAGGTCCGACAGCTTCTCGCCGCTGGCCTGGTTGATCACGTTCACGCCGCGCAGTTCCCTGGCGGCCAGCGCGCCGGGGTCCAGGGCGTGCACGGTGCTGCAGATCACGCCGCCGGGGCGCAGCAGCTTCTCCAGGGGCGCGATGGCCTCGGGCGGCGAGACCAGCTCCAGCACCGCGTCGATGCCGTCGGGATGCACGGCAAGCACCTGCTCGGCGATCGGCCCGCCCCGGTGGTTGACGGTCTCGGCGGCGCCCAGCCCGCGTACGAACTCCTCGTCGGCCGGCCCGGCGGTGGCGATCACGCGGGCCCCGCACAGGGCGGCGAGCTGGATCGCCGACTGGCCCACGCCGCCCGTCGCGCCGACGATCAGCACCGTCTGCCCCTCGTCCAGGCCGGCCGCCGCGATCACGTCCCGGGCCGTGCCGGAGGCGGTGGGCACGGCGGCGGCCTGCTCGGGGATCATGCCCGCGGGCATGCGGGCCACGGGACCGTCCTGGGCCACCACGCCGTACTCGGCATAGCTGCCCAGGCCGCGCGCCGGGTCGGTGAAGCGGCCGTAGACCTCCTCGCCGGGCCGGAAGCCGCTCACCTCGGCCCCCACCGCCGTCACGACCCCGGCCCCGTCCTGTCCCATGATGAACGGGAAGCTGGGCGACATCCGGCTCTTCATCGCCCCGCCGGCGATCTTGCTGTCGACCGGGTTGTAGCCGGCCGCGCGCAGCCGTACGAGCAGTTCGCCCGGCCGCGGCTCCGGCTGCGGCGCCTCGATGAGCAGGGGCTCCGCCCCGAAGGCGGAAATGGCGACGGCGCGCATGGGCTCTCCTCGTTCGGCCTGGCGGCTGCGGACGCGGTAGGGCCTTCCCCGGCGCGGGCGCGCCGAATGTGACCGGGCCCCGCTCTTGGAGCAAGCTTTGTGTACGCGCCCCGGCGGGCGGCGGAAGTGTCACTCGGCGCACCTAGACTGAGAGCCATCATGACCTCGAAATCCCTGATCGGCGGGCACGTGTCCGTCGCCGGCGGCCTGGCGACGGGCGGCCTGAAGTACATGGCCGAGATCGGCGCCGAGATGATCCAGGTGTTCGTCACCAACCCGCGCGGGTGGGCGCTCACCGAGGGCAAGCCGGAGGAGGACGCCAAGCTGGCGGAGTCGGGCGTGGAGACGTTCATCCACGTGCCCTATCTCGTCAACTTCGGCTCTCCCAGCCCGGAGACGCTGGCCAACTCCATCGCGATCGTGCGGCACACGCTGCGGCGCGGGGTGGACACCGCGGCCAAGGGCGTCGTGGTGCACACCGGCTCGGCGGTGACGCAGTCGCGCGACGACGCACTGCGGCAACTGCACGACAATCTGCTGCCGCTGCTGGAGGAGATTCCCGAGGGCGGGCCCGACCTGCTGCTCGAACCGATGGCGGGCCAGGGCGCCATGTTGTGCGCCACCGTCCAGGATCTGGAGCCCTACCTGGCCGCGCTCGACTGGCACCCGCGGGCCGGGGTCTGCTTCGACACCTGCCACGCCTACGCGGCCGGTCACGACCTCGCCGCCGAGGGCGGGGTGAAGGAGACCTTCGACGCGCTGCACGCGATCGCGCCCGGGCGGCTCAAGCTGATCCACGCCAACGACTCCAAGGACGTGTGCGGCTCGAAGAAGGACCGCCACGAGAACATCGGGGCCGGTCACATCGGCGCCCAGCCGTTCGCCGACCTGATGCGGCATCCGGCGGTGGCCGGGGTGCCGATCTGCATCGAGACACCGGGCAAGGCCCCCGGGCACGCCGAGGACATCGCCCTGCTCAAGAAGCTCCGCGACGGCTGACAGATTCGTCAGTTCATCGGCTCATCAGTCCATCGGAGCTGGCCCGGGACGAAACGCCCACCAGGGCCGTCCCGAATTAGAACGCCCACCGGAGTGGTAACCGTGATAGGGGCGCCCGCTTCGCGATCCGACCGCCCCCGCGGGCCGGATCGCGGGGCCCCGGTTCGACGGCCCGCGCGGACGCCCCCTCACGATCGGCATGGCGGGCCCTACCCCCCGGTCAAGGGCCCGACAAGCCGCGGCGACCTGCGCGTCGCCGGTGAACCCCGCGCACCGGACCTTTGTTTCCCGAGCCTCGCGGCCCGTCCCTCCCGATGCGCCGGGATGGCTTCCGATGCGAAACACTACGGTCACGATCTTGCGGACGTAACCCTGGTTACGGACAGCTCGTTGAACGGTCTGTAGTCATCGCTATACGGAGAGTGGCGTTACGACGAGCGGTCGTCGTGAGGCGACGAACGGCACGGTGGGGGGCCCGCAAGGTGCTCGGGCACATGCATTCTGATCAGCATCCGGCCCACCCCCCGAGGCAATCGACCCGGTGTGACCAGGGAAGTCACCACCATCGCGGCGAAGGAGACCGGCACCGCGACCGGTGCGGGGCAGGAAGTCAGCGCGCCCATGTTCACGCCCGCCTGCTCGCAACCCACAAGCGCGGCCGTCACGCCCCCTCCGAGCGCGAACCCGGCCGCCACGCCCACGTCCGTCAGCCGCCGCCACCAGATCCCCAGCACCAGCATCGGGCAGAACGTGGCGGCCGACAGGCTGAAGCCCAGCAGCACGAGTGCCACGGAGACCCCGGGCGCCGTGGCCGCCGTCAGGGCGAGCGCGGCCAGCAGGACCAGAAGCACGGCCACGCGGAACGAGCGCACGCCCGGCCCCGACACGCACGCCGACACCGCACCCCCGACGGCCACCAGCACGCCCCCGGTGGTGGCCAGGAACGCCGCGAACGCCCCCGCCGCCAGCAGGCCCGTGAGCACCTCTCCAAGGGCCCCAGGAAGCATCCTGGCGGGCAGCATGAGCACGATCTCGTCCGCCGCGGCGTCCCGTACGTGCATGTGGCCCAGGAGCCCGTACAGGGGCGGCACGACGCAGAAGGCGGCGAGCATGAACTGCGTGGCCACGATCGAGCGCCGGGCGCCGCGGCCGTCCCTGTTGGTGTAGACCCGCACGATCACGTGCGGCAGCCCCATCGTGCCCAGCGCGCACGCCACCAGCACGGCCAGCACCCCGGGCAGCGACGGGTCGCCCACCCCCGCCAGCCCGGTGCTCACGGCTCCGTAGGCCACCCGCAGCCGCTCGACGGGCCGCACGCCGACCGTCAGCCAGCACGCCACGCCGACCCCGACGAACACGGCCAGTTTCAGCCAGAACTGCGAGGCCTGCACGCTCGTCACGCTCCCCAGGCCGCCGGCGAGCGAGACGCCCAGCGCCGCCACCGCGACGGCCGCCCAGCCCAGCCACGGCGGCAGCCCGGTCAGCAGCCGTACCACCACCCCGGCGGCGTGCAGCTGGGCGACCAGGAACGCCAGCCCGATGACCAGCACGAAGCAGGTGGTGAAGCGCCGCAGCTTCACCGAGCGCAGCCGCCACTGCGCGAAGTCCGGCAGCGTGTACGTCCCCGAGCGCCGCAGCGGCGCGACCACCAGCGCCAGGATGAGCACGAACCCGGCCGCGGCCCCCGCCGGATACCACAACATCGGCGAGCCGCGCGTGGCGATGAGCCCGGCCGTGCCCAGGCAGGCGGCGGCCGAGGTGAACTCGGAGGTGATGGCGGCGCCGTTCCACCAAGGGGGAACCGCCCTGGCCGCCACGTAGAAGTCGCCGCTGGAGCGGCGTGGCCTGGCGGCGCCGACCATGACGCCCAGAACCAGCACGAAGGCGATCCCGGTCAGCACCGCGACGCTCATCTCTCCAGCCGCTCCGCGCCCCTGAGCTGCAGCACGGCCAGGCACACCCACGCCCCCTGCACGGCCAGCGACAACGCCAGCCAGGCCCAGGGGTCGGGCACCCACACGGCCAGCACGGGAACGCCCATCAGCAGCCCGGCGACGGCGGCCACGGTACGCAGCGCCCGCCGTAACTGCAGGCCCGCGATGGCGGGCATGTCGGGCAGGCGACCCGGACGGCCGGACGGCCGACCCCGGCCGAGCGCGGCGGGCCGTCGCGGCACGACGACTCGCCGCCCCCCACTCACCGGACCCCACCCCCGCCCGCACGATCTCGACGCCCCGCACTCCCGACCGCGGAGAGCACGCCGCCGCAACGGCGGACCGCCACGAGAGCACGCCTGGAGCAGGCTGTCATGAGAGCACGCCTCTGTGCTGGCGGACGAGTTGTTCGCGCACCTGCCGGCTGTGCCGCCTGCTGACCTGGAGCGTCTCGGTGCCGACGGTGAGCGTCACCCGCCCGCCCTCGAAGCTCAGCTCGCTGACGTGCCGCGCCGAGACCAGCGTGCTGCGGTGGATGCGCAGGAACCCGGCGTCCGACCAGCGCCGCTCCAGCGCGGCCAGCGACATGCGCACGAGGTAGCTGCCGTCCACGGTGTGCAGGCGCACGTAGTCGCCCTTGGCCTCGGCGAACCACACGGCCTGCTGCGGCACGAACCGGGTGCGCCCGCCCAGCTCGACCGGGATCACGTCGTCCTGGCCGGGCTCCGCGACGGGGTTGGTGGCCGCCTCCAGCCTGCGCACCGCCTCGGACAGGCGCTCGGCCCTGACGGGCTTGAGCAGGTAGTCGACCGCCTCCAGCTCGAACGCCTGCACCGCGCACTCCTCGTGCGCCGTGACGAACACCAGCCTGGGCGGGCTGGGAAAGCCGCCGACGAGCCTGGCGAGGTCGAGGCCGTCGAGGCCGGGCATCCGGATGTCGAGAAACACACCGTCGAGCCGCTCGCCGCCGCCGATCATCTGGACCATGTCCTGCAGCGCCGTGACTCCGTCCGCCGCGGTCATGACGTGTTCGATTCGGTCGTCCTGGCGCAGCAGATAGGCCAGCTCCTCCAGAGCGGGCAC
Organism: Nonomuraea sp. NPDC050404; assembly: GCF_040655495.1. Taxonomy (NCBI): domain Bacteria; kingdom Bacillati; phylum Actinomycetota; class Actinomycetes; order Streptosporangiales; family Streptosporangiaceae; genus Nonomuraea; species Nonomuraea sp. NPDC050404. The sequence goes on along the minus strand of NZ_JBFAKB010000007.1, from coordinate 384,352 downwards.
TTCGTCGTCGACGGCCAGAACTCTCAGCATGTCCATCACGCTGCCGTATGAAAGCAGAGGTCACAAGGGACACGCCAGCATAGCGTAAGGATTTGACTACAATGAGCTAATGGAGGACTTGGGTACGCGCAGCCGCACCTTCGTGCCCGCGCCGAGCGCCGTCTCCACGACGAGCCCGTACCCGTCGCCGTAGATCTGGCGCATGCGCAGGTCCACGTTCGCCAGCCCGATGCCGCTGCCCTCGCGCGCCGGGTCCTCGTCCAGCAGGCGGCGCGCGCACTCGGGGTCCATCCCGGCGCCGTCGTCCTCGACCGTGATGTGCGCCTCGGGGCCCGCGTCGCGCACCACCACCCGCACCTCGCCGGGGCCGCCGCGCCCGCGCATGCCGTGCTTGATGGCATTCTCGACCAGCGGCTGCAGGCACAGGAACGGCACCGGCACCGGCAGCACCTCCGGGGCCACCTGCATGCTGAAGCGCAGCTTGTCGCCGAAGCGGGCACGTTCCAGCAGCAGGTACCGGTCGACGCAGGTCAGCTCGTCGGCCAGGGTGGTGAAGTCGTGCGCCCTGCGCAGCGCGTACCGGGAGAAGTCGGCGAAGTCGAGCAGCAGTTCGCGGGCGCGCTTGGGGTTGGTGCGGACGAAGGAGGCGATCGTGGTCAGCGCGTTGTAGACGAAGTGCGGCGAGATCTGCGCGCGCAGGGCGCGCATCTCGGCCTCCAGCGCCCGCCGCCTGGAGGCGTCGAGCTCGGCGAGTTCGAGTTGTCCGGAGACCCAGCGGCCGACCTCGGTGACGGTACGCACCAGGGCCGCGCTCACCTGGTCGTCGAAGGCCGCCAGGGCGCCCACCACCGTGCCGTCCACGACGAGCGGCACCACCACCGCCCCCTGCCGGGGCCCGCCGGGCTCGCCGGGGAACACCTGCGTCCGCCCCGCGGCCAGCGTGGCGCGGGCGTAGGTGAGCACGTCGTCGGTGCAGGACCCGTCCCAGGCCAGCGCGGCGTCCGTCGAGGTGATCGCGACCGCGGAGGTGCCGAGCAGGATGCGCAGGTACCGTACGGCCTTGCGGGCGGAGTCGCGGTCGAGCCCCGCGCGCAGGGCCGGGGCGGCCATCGAGGCGATGTGCAGTGTGGCGAATGTGGCATCGTCCGTCCTGCGCACCTCCGGCAGCGCCCGGCGCCGCCAAGGGGGGCGGGCCAGGCCGAAGCCGAGCAGGAAGGTCACGGAGCACAGCACCACACACACGGTGGTCAGCATGATTGAAACCGTAACCAAAACGGAGCGTGTCCGGGTGAAAACCCGGAGTGATTCTAGGGTGGCCCCTCTCCGGGTTCCTCCTGGTAGGAGTAGCGCTGCTCGCGCCAGGGGTCGGCCAGGTTGTGGTAGCCGCGCTCCTCCCAGAAACCCCGGCGGTCCTCCAGGAGGTATTCGATGCCGCGCACCCACTTGACGCTCTTCCACGCGTACAGGTGGGGCACCACGATCCGCAGCGGGAAGCCGCGTTCCGGGCTGAGCGGCTTCTCGTCCAGCTCCATGGCGAACAGGGTGTCGGCGGCGGCGAAGTCCGCCATCCGGAGATTGGCGCTGTAGCCGTATTCGGCCCAGATCATCACGTGGTGCACGCCGGGGTCGGGCGGGGCGGCCTCCATGATCGTGGCGGGGGTGACGCCGCGCCACTCGTTGGCCATGAGCGAGAACTTGGTGACGCAGTGGAAGTCGGCGATGCGCGTGGCGCGGGGCAGCTCCTCGAACTCGCCCCAGTCGAAGCGGTGCTCCTCACCCGAGGCCGTGGCCCCGAACACGCGGAAGTCCCAGCCTTCCGGCTTGAACGCGGGCACTCTGCCGTAGTGGATCACGGGTCGGCCGCGCGGGACGTACTGGCCTGGAGGCAGGCGCGACTCCTCCACGATCACTCTCCTCCCCTGTCTCGCGTCTTGGGCCATCCTGCCATCGGGCCGCCAGTGCCTCGCGGGCGGGTGCGAGAGCGAGCGGACGGTGATCGCGCATGAGCTACCCGTGGGTTGTACTCATCGGTAACTTGAGTACGCGACCTCATGTGCCGGACGCCGCTCCGGCAGCACGATGGCCGCATGACAAAGCCCATCCAACCCACCACGACCACCGCGTTCTACGTCCAGGCGATCCTGTCGTTCGCCATCTCGCTCAGCTCCGTGGTGATCGCCCTGTTCTACCTGCCCACCGAGGGCTGGATCAGGGCCTTCCTCGGGCTCGGCCTGCTGTACGTGGTCACCTCCACGGTCACCCTGAGCAAGGTCATCCGCGACCGGCAGGAACTGTCGGAGGTCAGCACCCGCGTCGACCAGGCCAGACTCGACAAGCTGCTCACCCAGCACGACCCGTTCAAGGTCGACGCCTGACCTCCCGGCACCCCGCCCACCCGGGGGCGGGCGGGGCCGCCTTCAGAGCGTGTACTCCTGGATGGAGTCGGCCAGTTGCACGCACAACTCCTCGGCGTCGAGCCGCCGCTCGATCTGCTTCAGGTCCTCGATCTTGGCCCGGGTCTCCGCGCGCTTGGGGGCCAGCAGCGAGCAGCAGTCCTCGTCGGGCAGCTCGGAGATCTCCAGGGTGCCCAGGCGGCGGGCCTCGGCCATGATCTCGGTCTTGTCCCAGCCCACCAGGGGCCGCAGGATCGGCAGTTCGACCGCGTTGTCCTGGGCGGTGATGTTGGCCAGTGTCTGCGAGGAGACCTGGCCGAGCGCGTCACCGGTGATGAGCGCGGCGGCGCGGATGCGATGGGCGACCTCCTCGGCCGTCTTGAGCATGAGGCGCCGCTGCGCGATCACGGCCAGCCGGTCCTGGCCGGAGTTGCGGATCGACTGCTGTGCCTTGCCGAACGGCACCACCCACAGGCGTGACCTGCCCTGGAACCGGTCGAGCTTCCTGACCAGCGCGTACGCCTTGTAGATCGACTCCGAGGTGGTGAACGGGATGCCGGAGAAGTGCAGGAAGTCGACGTGCAGGCCGCGCCGCATCATCCGGTAGGCCGCCACCGGCGAGTCGATGCCGCCCGACATGAGCACCAGGGCCCGGCCGCTGCTGCCGACGGGCAGGCCGCCCTGGCCGGGGATGCCGCCGGTGAAGACGAACACCTCGTCCCTGTCGACCTCGATGAACACCGTCAGCTCGGGGTTCTTCAGATCGACCGGCAGGCCGTACTCGTCGTTGATCGCGCCGCCCACGAGCCGGTCGAGCTCGTTGGAGCGCAGCGGGAAGCGCTTGTCGCGGCGGCGGGAGCGGACCGCGAAGCGGGCGCCCCGCTTGGCCTCCTCACTCTCGCCGACCAGCACCAGACCGGCCTTCAGCACGGTGTCGGGGTCCTTGGCGACCCGCCAGGCCTGGTGGACCCAGACCAGCCCGGGCACGTCGGCGACCCGCTCTGCCACGGCCTGCGCCTGCTCGGCGGCGGCGCCCTGGGGCAGGAAGATCGCGATGACGCCGTGCCGCTTGCGCACGTCGACCTGGACGCCGACATCCTTGAGCGCTTCGCGGATGTTGCTGATCAGGCGGCGTTCGAACAGCTCGCGGTTCTTGCCCTTGAGGACGATCTCGCCCAGCTTGAGCAGTACGCACGGCTCGCCCAGGGCGGACATCGTCATGGTGGAACCTCCGGGGAAGATGAGGAAAGCGCGGCGTTGATGCGGTCTTGAACGCAACGTCGCGACCCCTTGAGTTTAGTCCGCGTCGAGCCCCCGCTCGATCGCATATCGCACCAGCTCCACCCGGTTGTGCAGGTGGAGCTTGCCGAGCGTGTTCTGCACATGGTTCTGCACGGTGCGGTGGGACAACACGAGCCGCTCGGCGATCTGCCTGTAGGACAGGCCCTTGGCGACCAGCCTGAGCACCTCCGTCTCCCGTTCCGTCAGCCGGGGCCCCTCGGCGGGCTCGGGGGCGGCGGCCAGGCGGCGGTACTCGCCCAGCACCAGCCCCGCCAGGCCCGGGGTGAACACGGCGTCGCCGTCCGCGGTGCGCCGGACCGCGTCGAGGAACTCCTCGCGGCTGGCCGACTTGACCAGGTATCCGCAGGCTCCTGCCTTGACCGCGGCAAGCACGTCGTTTTGCTCGGCGCTGGCCGACAACACCAGCACCCTGGGGGGCGGCTCGGCCTGCGCCAGCCGCGCGGCCACCTCGGAGCCCGGCATGTCGGGCAGCCGCAGGTCCAGCACCACGACCTCGGGCCGCACCGCCCCGGCCACCCGTACGGCCTGCCGCCCCTCGCCCACGACGGCGACCACCTCGTAACCGGCCTCGGCGAGATCCCTGGCGACGCCGTCCCGCCACATGGGATGGTCGTCCACCACCATGACCCGAACCATGCCGCAACCTTAACCGCGCAACCCGGAAACGCCTTCCGGCAGACCAGGCTATTTCGGACCCCGCTCACGCGGGCCATGCGGCAGGGTGATCGCGAATGCCGATCCCCTATGCCGGCAGAGTGATCTCTATTTCGGTCCCCTGGCCGTGCACGCTGACAATCGACACCTCTCCGCCCAGTTCGGCCACCCGCCCCCGGATCGACCGCGCCACCCCCATGCGCCCGTCCCCTGCTGCCTCCTCCAGCCTCCCGTCGGGGATGCCGGGCCCGTCGTCCCTGACGCTGACGGTCACCGTGCCGTCGCCGGACTCCGCCAGCACCCAGGCCCTGGCCCCGGGCCCGCAGTGGGCGCGCACGTTGTCCAGGGCCGCGCCGACGGCCGCCGCCAGGGACCTGGCCGTCTCGGTGGGCAGGACCAGGGGCGTGGCGGGGGTCGAGATCGTCACGTCGGGCGAGCCGTGCCGCGTCAGCAGCGTGCGCAGGTCCGTCGCCCCCTCGGGCTGCGGAGCGGTGCCGGAGACCAGTTCGCGCAGCGCGGCCTCCTGCTCGCCCGCCAGGCGTCCCAGCTCGGCCGCCTCACCGCCGAGCCGCCGGCCGCGCCGCTGCACGAGTGCCAGCACCTGCAGCACGCCGTCGTGGATGTCGCGGGCCAGGCGCTCGCGTTCGCGCTGGGCGGCCTCCATCTCGAAGGCCCGCTGCATGCGTGCCTCGGCCTGCTTGGCCAGCCGGGCCACGTGCCCGACCACCACCCCCGCCATGACCAGCAGCACCGCGCCGTTGATCATGATGGGCACGTCGGGCTCGCGGATACGCAACCACAGGTCCCCCGCCGCGACGACGATCCCGGCCGCCGTGCCCGCGCGCCTGCCGCCGTACACGGCCCAGGCGAGCACGGGGGCGGCCACCCAGGTCGCGGGCACGGGCAGGGTGCCGGCCGCGCCCTGGCCCGCGCCCTGCACGTACGGGCTGGCCAGCAGGCACGCCAGGGCCGTCAGCAGGTCGATGGCCGGCAGCGGCCAGCGGCGCAGCGCCCGGACGGAGTAGGCGAACGTCGCCCCGGCCGTCCACAACGCCATGACCCCGATCACGAGCCAGCCCAGCATCGGCTGCTCGTAGCCGCGGTACTGCGCCATCAGGACGGTCGCGTACACCAGCGAGGCGACGCGGAAGACCGCGATGGCCCGCCAGAACGGTCCCTCAATAGCCATGAGACCTTCTCATGTTTTCCGACAGGAAAATTGACAGATAGTTCGAGTATCCATGCGAAAGGGACATCCGGGATGGCACAATCCGGGGATCCCTAATGCAAGGAACCGATAGATGACCTCCGCTGTGAATCATTTCACCTACGGACTGATCACGCCGTTGCTCGCCTACGTGATGTCCTGCATCGGATCGATGCTCGGACTACGCCTCACCGCGCAGGCGCACGCCTCCCGCGGCGGCGCCCGCGTGCGCTGGCTGCTGGGGGCGGCCATCTCTATCGGCGGGACCGGCATCTGGGTCATGCACTTCGTCGCCATGATGGGCTTCGAGGTGGACGGCACCCAGATCAAGTACGACGTCTGGCTCACCGTCGCCTCCGCCGTGGTCGCCATCGTGGTCGTCGGCTGCGGCCTGTTCCTGGTCTCCTACGGCGGCGGTCGCATCCTGGCCCTGCTCGGCGGCGGCCTGCTCACCGGGCTCGGCGTGGCCTCCATGCACTACCTCGGCATGTACGCGATGAACATGTCCGCCCACGTCTCCTACGACCGCGTCATCGTGGCCGCCTCCGTCGGCATCGCCGTGGTGGCCGCGACGGTCGCGCTCTGGTTCACCCTGCGGGTCAAGAAGACCGTCTGGATCACCGGCGCCGCCCTCGTCATGGGCGTGGCGGTGTCCGGCATGCACTACACCGGCATGTACGCCATGCACGTGACCGTGGACACCGACCCCGGCATCATCGGCGGCGCCGACGCGCTCGACTTCCTCGTCCCGCTCATGACCGTGATCAGTCTGATCACGCTGACCATGCTCCTCATGGTGATCCTGTCCCCCTCGGAGGAGGAACTGCACGAGGACGCCGAACTCGTGGCCAAGCTGGAACTTCGCCGCCGCACCGCCCACAACCAGGAGCAACTCAGCTACCCCGCCCCGATGCCGCGCGCCCAGCCCATGCGAGCTCGCCGAAGGTAGTTGCGCGCGCTACGACTCCCTGCTCATACTCCCTTATCGGTGCGTAAGGGATGGGTGGGGTATGTCGCCGATCGATCATTTTTCCTATGGGCTTTTAACGCCCGTACTCGCGTATGTCATGTCAAGCGTGGGATCCATGCTCGGCCTGCTGCTGACCTCCCGAGCGAGGCTCATCGGCGGCCGTGAGGGCAAGTACTGGCTCGTCGGCGCGGCCTTCGCGATCGGCGGCACCGGCATCTGGACGATGCACTTCATCGCCATGCTCGGCTTCTCCGTGCAGGGCTCGGTGATCTACTACGACGTTCCGCTGACCGTCGCGTCGGCGCTCATCGCGGTCGTCGTCGTGGGGATGGGCCTGTTCCTGGCCGCCCACGGCGGGCAACGGTTGATCTACCTGCTCGGCGGCGGCGTGCTGACCGGCTGCGGCGTGGCGGCCATGCACTACATGGGCATGGCCGCGATGAACATGTCCGGTCATGTCTCCTACGACCCGCTGGTCGTCGCGCTGTCGGTGCTGATCGCGATCGCGGCGGCCACGGTGGCGCTCTGGTTCACGCTGCGGGTCAGCGGGGCGCTCAGGATCGGCGGGGCGGCGCTGGTCATGGGGGTCGCGGTCTCGGGGATGCACTACACGGGGATGTACTCGCTGTCGGTCTCGACACACTCCGAGATGTTGCCGGTGCACGGCGCCAAGGCGGTCGACTTCCTGATGCCGCTCATCGTCGGCATCAGCGTGATCACGGTGGGGCTGCTGCTCACCGTCATCCTGTCGCCCTCGGAGAAGGAGTTGCGCAGCGAGGCCGAGTTCAGGCAGCGGCTGCGCGGACGCGACGAGGGCGCGCCGGAGGTCGATCTCTTCGGCACGCCCCGCGGTTGAGCTATTTGCCAGGTACGGCTTGCGACGCAATTGGTGGGCCGCCGACTTCCTGCGGCGCAAGCCGTACCTCGAGGGGGTTGTAGCGGTAACCCCGCTGACTCGAAGGTACGGCCGCCCGCTTGCAACGCGCTTTCAGCCGGACAACCGCTACCCGAAGAAGACCTCCGCCTCGGCGTAGCGCGCGACCGGCACCGTCTTCAGCTCGGCCGTGGCCTCGTCCAGGCCGACGCGGACGATGTCGGTGCCGCGCAGGGCGACCATCTTGCCGTAGTCGCCCTCGTGGACGGCGTCGATGGCCTGCAGCCCGAACCTGGTGGCCAGCACCCGGTCGTAGGCCGTCGGGGTGCCGCCGCGCTGGATGTGGCCGAGCACCGTGGTGCGGGCCTCCTTGCCGGTGCGCTTCTCGATCTCCTTGGCCAGGACCTCGCCGATGCCGCCCAGCCGTACGTGGCCGAACGCGTCGAGCGTCCCGGTCTGCAGCTCTATCTGCCCCTCGATCGGGTGCGCGCCCTCGGCGACCACGATGATCGGCGAGTAGCGGGTGCGGAAGCGGGACTCGACGTACTCGCAGACCCGGTCGATGTCGAAGGGCTTCTCCGGGATGAGGATGACGTTGGCGCCGCCCGCCATGCCCGCGTGCAGCGCGATCCAGCCCGCGTGCCGGCCCATGACCTCGCAGATGAGGGCACGGTGGTGGGACTCGGCGGTGGTGTGCAGCCGGTCGATGGCCTCGCAGGCGATGTTGACGGCGGTGTCGAAGCCGAAGGTGTAGTCGGTGCCCGACAGGTCGTTGTCGATGGTCTTGGGCACGCCCACGACGTTGACCTCGCGGTCGTAGAGCTGCTTGGCCACGCCCAGGGTGTCCTCACCGCCGATGGCGATGAGCGCGTCCACACCGGTCGAGGCCAGGTTCTCCTTGATCCGGTCAACCCCGCCCTCGATCTTCATCGGGTTGGTGCGGGAGGATCCGAGAATGGTTCCGCCACGCGGCAGGATGCCACGCACGGCCTGGATGTCGAGCGGCATCGTGTCGCCTTCGAGGGGGCCGCGCCAGCCGTCACGGAAGCCGACGAACTCATGACCGTAGACGCTCACCCCCTTACGCACCACTGCCCTGATCACGGCGTTGAGCCCGGGGCAGTCGCCGCCTCCGGTGAGCACTCCAATACGCATGGCGGGTTCCTCCCGATAGGGGGTCACGAACCAGTCCTTGTCAGACTCGCATTGTGCCCGGCATCACACGCAGTGGTCTAGACCAAACGCCAGGCTTGGAAACTAAACCTGCGGCTCCAGACTTTTCGCGGCGGGGAACCTGGCCCCGGGGTCAGAGGACTCGTACCTGATCGCCATGCCTTGTCAGGGCGTGCGGCCCGCCGGGCCCTTGGCGAAGCGGGTGAGGACGTTGAGCGTGGCGCGGCGGGTGAAGGCGGCGGCGGAGTCGGTGACGCCGTGGCCGCAGTTCCTGCCGCGCAGCCCGCACACCCAGCGCATGGTCCCCGAGGCGAACACCCCGGCGCCGCTCGGCGCGGTGTAGTACGTGCTGTGCGTGACGCTCGCCCTTCCGCCGCACGAGAACGGCGACTCGGCCAGCACCTTCACGTTGCCCGGCGAGCCGCGCGAGACGCGGTCGGTCTCCACGCCGAGGAGCCCGGGGAAGCGCCGCCCCTTCGTCCCGGCGAAGATCCAGTGGCCGGGCCGCCGCACCCGGTAGACGCCCTCGGCGGGGAAGCAGTCGTACATCTGCCCCACCAGCGCGCTCTCCGGCTGCGACTCGCGCCACAGGTCGCAGACGCGCTCCTTGTCGCACACGACGGTCCTGCCTCGCATGGCGATGCGCCAGTAGACGGCGTTGGCGCCGAGGAAGGCCAGGTTCGCGCCGTGGTCCCTGGCGGCGGTGACGGCCCGGCGCATGCCGGGCGACCAGTACTCGTCGTGGCCCAGCGACACCACCGCGCGGGCGCCGTCCAGGGCGCCGGGCCGCAGGTCGAGGTTGGTCAGGTAGGCCAGCGGCACGCCGCTCTGCTCGGCCAGGGCCAGGGCCTCCTTCTCGAAGTCCAGGAAGAGGCGGGCGCCGGTGCCGTCGTAGGGGCGGTCGAAGGTGACGGCCCGCGAGCGGTGGCCGTACCCGCCGGGGCCGGTGTAGAGGCTGTGGCCGCCCCACAGGTTGTACGCCTGCCAGGTGGTGACCGCGTTCACGATCACCACGCGGCCGGCGACGGAGGCCGAGCGCACGGTGATCGGGACATAGCGCTGGGCGCCGGTGGAGGCGTCGAGCCTGACGAGGTAGGCGCCCTCCGGCCAGCCCCGGGTGTCCACGGTCAGCGACGGGCGCCAGTGGGCGGCGGTCACCGTGCCGCCCACCACCTTCGGCTGCGCCTGCCGTACCCCTCGGACCCGCTCGGACTCCCATACCCCGGCCGGGTTCGCGCCCATGCGAAAGGCGCGGGCGGTGAAGCGCGGCGCGGTGGTGGAGACGTGCAGCCTGAACCGCTCGCCCGGCAGGACGCTCACCTGGTCGGCGTAGCCCTCGATCTCGTGCTCGGCCCCGTGACGGGTGATCCGCCACGACTCCTGCACGTCGGCGGCGGCGGCGGGGGCGGGGGCGGCCGGGGCGGCGGGCGGCCGCGGAGCGGGCGGGGACGGGCGGGACGGCTCGCCGCAGCCAGAGACCAGCAGCAGGACGAGGGCGAGCAGGATCTTGCGCACGTGCCCATGGTCATGACCCGCCGCCGCGGCGGGCCCCGACTTGACCGACTCCTTACAAGATCAGCACGCAGGCCGGGCTCTCCACCGCGTACGCCTCGCCGGTCGGCTCGGGGACGCCGTCGCGCAGGGTGAAGCGGGTGACGGCGCCGGAGTTCTGGTTGGCCACGTACAGGTCGGCGCCGTCGATGGCGAAGTGCCTGGGCCACTGGCCGCCCGACGGCACCTCGGCCACCGGGGACAGGTCGGCGGCGCGCAGCACCGAGACGGTGTCGGGGCCGCGGTTGGCCACGTAGACGAACTCGCCGTCGATTTGAAGGTGGGAGGGTGCGTTCTTGCCCTCGCGGCGGCTGGCCGGGGCGACCGTGCGGCGATCGCCGTCGATGAGGGTGACGGTGCCGTCGAGTTCGCCCGCCACGTACAGGCGCCCGTCCGAGAAGGCGAAGTGGCGCGGGCCCGTGCCGGGGCTCATCGGGATGGACTCCAGCCGGGTGCCGTCGTGGTGGTAGCGGCGGATCTCGTCGGTGCCGAGGTCGGAGACGTGCAGCAGGCCGTCGTGGAAGACGCACTGGTGGGCGTGCGGGCCCTCCTGGCGCTCGGGGTCCGGGCCGGAGCCCTCGTTGCGCAGCACGATCGGCTCGCCGGCGAAGGCGCCCCGCTCGTCGAGCCGGTAGAGGGTCGCGGTGCCGTCGCCGTAGTTGGCCGCCGCGAGCAGGCCGCCGTCGGGGGACACGGCGACGTGACACGGGCTGTCGCCCTCACTCGGCCGCTCGTCGAGGGGGCTGAGGTCCTCCTGCCGCACCTGGAACGCGGTGAGCCAGCCGCGTTCGAGTTCGCCGGCGGCGTACAGCACCGGGAGTGTGGGGTGGGCGGCCAGGAACGAGGGGGCCGCCACCCTGGTCAGGCCATCCTCTATCGTGGCCCCTTCCGTGATGATGCCGGGGCCGTATCCGCCTATGCGCACGTGCTTCACAGCGAGGATTCTCCCATGGTTGACTGTGGCAATGAGTTCGTTGACAGAAGCAAGGGTCTCTGAGGTCAGAGCCTTCAACCGGTTCTATACGAAGGTGATCGGCGCGCTCCAGGCCGGGATGCTCGACTCGCCGTACTCGCTGACGGAGGTGCGGGTGCTGTTCGAGCTGGCGCAGGCCGAGCGGATGGAGACCGGGGAACTGCGCGGGCTGCTCGGCCTGGACGCGGGCTACCTCAGCCGGATCCTGACCCGCTTCGACGGCGACGGGCTCATCACCCGCGAGCGCTCGGCCGCCGACGCGCGCAAGCAGCTCATCCGGCTCGCCCCGGCCGGGGCGGAGATCTTCGCGGCGCTGGACCGGCGCTCGGCGGAGGAGATCGGCCAGCTGCTGACCGGCCTGACGGAGCAGGACCAGGAGCGGCTGGTGGCGGGCATGGCGGCGATCAAGGAGGTGCTGGGCGGGGCGCGGGAGCGGGCGCCGTACGTGATCAGGCCGCCGCGCACCGGCGACCTGGGCTGGGTGGTCTACCGGCACGGCGAGCTCTACAGCGCCGAGTACGGCTGGGGCACCGGGTTCGAGCAGCTCGTCGCCGGGATCGTCTCCGGGCTGGACTTCGGCCGCGACAGCGGGTGGATCGCCGAGGTGGACGGGGAGCGGGCCGGGTGCGTGTTCTGCGTGCGGCAGGACGACACGACGGCCAAGCTGCGCATGTTGCTGGTCGAGCCCTCCGCCCGGGGGCTGGGCCTCGGGCGGAGGCTGGTGGAGGAGTGCCTGCGGCACGCGCGCGCCGAGGGTTACAAGCGGATCGTGTTGTGGACGCGCGACTGCCTGGTGAGCGCGCGGCGCATCTACGAGGCGGCCGGGTTCGAGCTGGAGTCGGAGGAGAAGGGGATGGAGAACGGGGTCGAGGTCATCGATCAGGTGTGGTCGCTCGACCTGTAGGCCACCAGTTCAGCGGGCCCGCCAGGCGCATCAGGCTCGGCACCAGCACCGCCCTGATGACGGTGGCGTCCACCAGCACGGCCACCGCCATGCCGACCCCCAGCATCTGCACGAACGTCACCTGCGCCGTGGCGTAGGCGGCGAACGTGAGCGCCAGGATGCCGCCGGCCGCGGTGATCAGCGGCGCGCCCCGCTGCAGGCCGGTGGCCACGGCCCGTTCGGTGTCGCCGGTCCTGTCGTACTCCTCCTTGATGCGCGACAGCAGGAAGACCTCGTAGTCCATCGACAGGCCGTAGGCGACGCAGAGCATCAGGATCGGGATGCTCGGGTCGAGCGTGCCGGTCGCGGTGAAGCCGAGCAGGCCCGACAGGTTGCCGTCCTGGAAGATCCAGACGAGCGCGCCGAACATCACGCCGAGGCTGAGGACGTTCAGGACGGTCGCCTTGATCGGGATGATCACGCTTCTGGTCATGAGGAACAGGACGACGAAGGTCACGCCCAGCATGAGCGCGAGCAGCAGGGGCAGGCGGTCCACGACCGAGGCGCGGTAGTCGGACAGCTCGGCCGGGTAGCCGCCGACCAGCACCTCGAAGGGCGGGCGCACGGTTCGTACGGACTCGACCAGGCGTACCGGATCGTCGGCCAGCGCGGCGGCGGACGGCACCACGGACAACCATGTGCCCTGTCCCCGGAACCTGGCCGGGTCGCCGTCGCCGGCGCGGGTGCCGCCCGCGTACGAGCCGGCCGCCGAGTCCACCTGCGCGACACCGGGCAGGCGGGACAGGGCCGCGGCGTAGGAGGAGACGTCGCCGGCGGTCGTGTCCCTGGAGATGATCTGGATGGCGTCGGTCTCCTCGGCCGGGAAGGACTGGCGGATGACCTCCTGGGTCTGCCTGGAGGACGCCTCCGGCGGCAGGATGCGGTCGTCGGCCACGCCGAAGCGCAGGCCGAGGAAGGGCGAGGCGAGCGCCAGCAGCAGCGCCGTGGCCAGCCCGCCGAACACCAGCGGCCGGCGCATGACCCGCACGGCCAGACCGTGCCAGAACCCTGTCGTGCGCTCGGGCCGTTCGTGCTGCGCGAACCCTGTCGTGTGCCCGGGCCGCTCGCGCTTCGTGTGCCAGAAGCCGGTCGCGCGGCGGGGTCGCTCCCGCTTCGGCAGGATGGTTCCGCCGATGGAGGCGAGCACGGCGGGCAGCACGATGACCGCCGCGACCAGGCCGCCCGCGACGACCGCGATGCCGGCGTAGGCGAAGGAGCGCAGGAAGTCGAAGGGCAGCGCGAACAGCACGGCCAGGGACGAGGCCACGGTCAGGCCGCTGAACAGCACGGTCCTGCCCGCGTGCTCGACGGCCCCGGCGACCGCGGCGGCCCGGTCGGCGCCGTTCCGCGTCTCCTCGCGGAAGCGCTGGATGACGAACAGGCAGTAGTCGATGCCCAGGCCGAGCCCCATCGCCAGGGTCAGGTTGAGCGCGAAGGTGGAGATCTCGGCGAACGGCAGGACGCCGCTCAGCAGCGCCAGGCCGACCACCATGGCGTAGACCCCGGCCAGGATCGGCACCAGGGCCGCCATGGCGCGCCGCTGGTAGAGCCAGAGCAGCGCGAACGCCAGCGGGAAGATGACCAGTTCGGCCCGGACGAAGTCCTGCCTGGCCAGCGGCACCGTCTCCCTGAAGACCTCCTCCCCTCCCCCGGCCCGCACCTGGAGCAGGCCGGTGCCCTTGGTGATCTCCGGTACGAGCGCGGGCAACACCCGGGCGCGAACGTGGTCGGCGTCGCCCGGAATACGCACCACGACGATGGCGTGCCTGCCGTCGTCGCTGCGCAGGGTGGCGGGCTTGCCGCGGGTCCAGTAGGAGGCGGACTCGGCCACGCCCCGCTCGCGGCCGATCCGCTCGGTCAGCTGCCTGCCGGCCGCCTCGACGGCGGGGTCGTCCACGGTGCCGTTCTTCGCCGTCACCAGGAAGATCATGTCGGGGCTGCCCGTGCCGAACCGCTCGGCCAGCTCGGCCTGGGCCCGGTCGGACTCCGAGCCCGGGGCCTCGAACCTGGCCAGCGACAACCCTGACGCCGCGCCCGCCGCCAGCACGCCGGCGCCGATCAGCAGGGCCAGGGCCAGCGCCAGGACGAGTTTGCGGCGGCGTACGAGGACGAAGCCGAGCCTGCGCAGCGGCGGGCCCTTCTCAGCTGTCACGGGGCGTCGGGGGGCTGTCTGAGGGGCCGTCTGGGGCGCCGTCATCGGGCGGCTCTCATGAGATCTCCGGAAAACTCGGTAAACTACTCGTGTTTTGCTACCGAGACCAGAAATACAAGTAAATGCTCGCATTTGTCAACGAGGGGACTCATGGCTGAACGCACGGTCCGCCGGCAGGCGCGCGGCCTGAAGCGCATGGCCGAGATCCTCGACGCCGCCGAACTGGTGATCGCCGAGGTCGGCTATCCGGACATGACCACGAACCAGGTCGCCGCGCGGGCGGGGACGTCGCCGGGGTCGCTCTATCAGTTCTTCAGGAACAAGGAGGAGATCCTGGACGGGCTGGTCGCCCGTTACACCGTGGACCGGGCGGAGTTCTGGGCCGTCCGGCTGGCTGCGGTGACTCCTGAGATCCCGCTGGAGGCGCTGGTGGGGCAGCTGGTGGATGAGAGCGTGCGCTTCAAGAGCGCCTCACCCGCGTACTGGGCGCTGCTGTACGGCACCGCCACGGGCGACCAGTTCGCGGCGGCCTCACAGCGGCTGCACGAGGCCGTCTCGGGTCACCTCGCGGAGATGTTGCGCCGGCGCTCCCCCGATCTGCCGGAGGAACGCGCCCGGCTCATGGGCACGATGGCGCTGGCCATGGTGAAGGGGGTGATGCCGATGATCACCTCGTCGGCGCCCGAGCGGTCGGCCGAACTCGTGAACGAACTCAAGCTCATGCTGGTCCGCTACCTGAGCTAAACAAACGCCCCCGGACGACAGCCGAAGAACCTCGGGTCAGGGCGGCCCCGGACGGCAGTCGTGGGGCCTCGGGTCAGGGGCGGCCCCGGACGGCAGTCGTGGGGCCTCGGGTCAGGGGCGGCCCCGGACGGCAGTCGTGGGAGGTCTTGGGTCAGGGGCGGAAGGGGCCGGCTACCTCGAACGTCTGGCCCTCGGTGCGGCCGCGTCTGGCCGAGAAGTAGAGGCGCTCGCCGTCGGGTGAGAACGCCAGCCCGGTCAGCTCGGCCCCGTCGTACCCTTCGAGGCGCAGGAACGGTGTCACGGCCCGGTCAGGCGCGATGACGTCGATCTCCGCGCGCTCCCTGGCGACGTAGAGGTCGCCGGAGGGGGCGGCGGTGATCGCGCGCACGCCCTCGCACAGCCGGTCGAGCGTGGAGCTCTGGGCGTCGTAGGCCCAGAGGCCGGTGTCGCCCTTCGTGGTGAAGTAGCACACCCCACCGGCGTAGTGGCAGCCATCGCCGCCGTCGAAGTGGCGGGCGTCCTCGACCTGGTGGCGGGCCTCCTTGAGCAGGGCCGCCGGCGAGGGCACCGCCTGCCAGTGGCCCGAGGCGCACAGGACCTCCAGCGTGCCCTCCGTCAGGTCGCCCCAGTCGCCCGGCCGGAACCGGTAGAAGCAGCCGTCCGGCTCGTCCTCGGTCATGTAGATCACGCGCCGCTCCGGGTCGCAGGCCGCGGCCTCGTGCTTGAAACGGCCCATGGACAGGCGGGGACGTGCGGCGCGGGCGCCGTAGGGGTCGCACTCGAAGACCCGGCCCCGGTGGCCGAGCTCGCACGACAGCCAGGTGTGCCACGGCGTGGCGCCGCCCGCGCAGTTGAGGTCGGTGCCCGACAGGATGCGGTAGGCGTCGCCGACGCTGCCGTCCGCGCGAAAGCGCAGCGCCGACGCGCCACCGAGCAGGGGGAGCTCGGAGTTGGACACGTAGATCCAGCCGCCGCCGTCGGGGAAGCAGGCGCCGCCGTCGGGGGCCGCGTGCCAGGTCAGGCCGGCCACCTTGTGGCCGGATCGGGCCACGACCCGGCCGGCGAACCCTGGGGGCAGCGCCAGGGCGCCGCCGGGATCCGGCAGGCCGAGCGGACCGTACGGGCTGACGCCGCCCGGCACGAGCGGGCCCGTGCGGAGGAGAGTCTTGCGCGACATCGTGGGGCCTCCCTCTAGGTGCCACGCTAGTCGACCGCACCGACATGAATGGCAGGGACTCGCGAGATCAAACTCTGCGCAAACCCCGTGGCCGCCTTTCGCTACGAGGTGCGGCCGGTGACTTTCCGTGAGCCGGATGGCGGCCAATGAACCACCGACCGGCACCTCTGGCTACGGTGTGTGAGAATGAAACCGTTTTCCCGATAAACCACGAGATTTCGGAAATCGAGCCACCGGCCCATCGGAATCGGGCACCGGTGACAGCACCATGGCGATGACGGACACGCCCGCCCGCGCCACGTCCACTCAGCGAACCCAGCTCGGCGTGCCCGCATCGCGCACGGGTCAGGCATGCGAAAGTCCGGGCCTGGGCCCGGACTTTTCGCGGTTGGTCAGCGCTGGGCCTGGAACATCCAGTGTTGCTTGTCGATCTCCTGCGCCACGGCGATCAGCAGGTCCTGGCTGACGGGGTCGGCCTCGTCAGTGGCCTTGATGCGCTCGTACATGCGCTTGCTGATGCCGTCGAGGATGTCGGTGAGAATCGCCAGGACCTTGCCGTCCTCAAGCCAGCCGCCCTCGGGCTGCTGGAGCTTGGTGGAGCGGGAGACCGTGGCGGCGCGGCCGTCCGGATTGGCTCCGAGGGCCACGGCGCGCTCGGCGAGGACGTCCATGTGGGTCCTGGCCAGCGCGGTGATCTCGTCTAGCTGGAGGTGGATGGAGCGGAAATGTGTACCGATGAGGTTCCAGTGGGCCTGCTTGGCGACCAGTGAGAGATCGATCAGATCGACCAAGGCGCCCTGGAGGGCCTCCGCGACGGTGTTCCTGGCGTCGCCCGAGAGTGGGCCAGTAATGGTAGCCATGTCTGTTTTCTCCCCGTCGGTCGGACTTTACACATTTCCCAACGAAATTCAGGCGTTTCTTCTTCCACTCCCCCCGTTGTTGACAGTGTAATAGTGACAGTGTCACTGTGAAGGTATGAGTGACACCTGGACGATCGGCGAACTGGCCGAGCACGCGGCGCGCGCCCTGCGCGCCGGGGCGTCCACCCCTGCCAGCGGACGGGTCCGCGAGGTACCGGGTGAGCGGCTGATCAGGTGGTATACGACCATCGGCCTGGTGGACCCGCCACTGACCAGGCGCGGCCGGGTGGCCCGCTACGGGCGGCGGCATCTGCTGCAGCTCGTGGCGGTGAAGCGACTGCAGACGGCCGGACGGTCGATCGCCGAGATCCAGGCGGCGCTGACAGGGGCCACGGATCGCACCCTGGAGTCGGCGGCAGGACTGGACGACTCGGTGAGGGCGGATGCGGCGGCTGCGACTGTGACCGTCTCGGATGGGCTCCAGGCTGCGGATGGGCTGCGGGCGGTTGACAGGCTGCAGCCGGTTGACGGACTGCAGACGGCCGATGGGTTGCAGGCGGTTGACGGACCTGAAGAGGCGCGGGACAGCTCGCCGGTGCGGGGACGGTTCTGGACCGAGCGGCCGGGCAGCGGAACGGCGCACGCGCACGCGGCGGCGGCAGAGGACGGCCGGCCACCGGAGTCTGGACTCGCGGACACGGCGGAGGACAACCGCCATCCCCCGATGCCCGCACCGGTGATTGCGGGAGTGCCCACAGCGGTGGGCGCGGGGGTGGACGAGTCGGTGGGCGCGGGGCTGAACGACAGTCAGTCGCCGGCGTTCGGGGCTGTGGTCGCGGGGGTCAGGCTGGGTGATGGGGTGCGGCTGGTGCTGGATGCGGGCCGGGTTCTGTCCGGGGAAGACGTTCAGGCGGTGCTGGCGGCGGCTGGGCCGCTGCTCGCGGTACTCGAAGAGAGGGAGCTGCTTTGACTACTCCCCGCGCTGAGGGACGGGGATTCCAGCACTCGCGGGCTGGGGTTCCTGTTTCGCCGGCGACCGCACCCCGGGAGACCCGGCATGTCTGACGTCACCTCCGCAGGCAGTTGCGGCAAGACCTGCCGCCAGAATGTTCTTGGCGGCGTTGACGTCCCGGTCGTGCCGGGTGCCGCAGGACGGGCACTGCCACGTCCGGGTGCCGAGGGCGAGTTCGGCGAGCAGGTGCCCGCAGGCCGAGCAGGTCTTGCTGGAGGGATACCAGCGGTCGATCACGATCAGGTGGCGGCCGTGCCTGGCGGCCTTGTAGGCCAGCAGGGCGCGGAAGGTGCCCCAGCCCGTGTCGGAGATGGCCTTGGACAGTCTGCGGTTGCGAACCATGCCGCGCACGTTGAGGTCTTCGATCACGATGACGTCGTGGTCACGGATGAGCCGGGCCGAGGTGCGGTGCAGAAAGTCCGCGCGCGAAGCCCGGACCTTGCGGTGCGCGCGGGCCACCTTCGCCCTGGCCTTGACCCGGTTGGCCGAGCCGCGCCGGGTGCGGGCCAGGCGCCGCTGGTAGCGGGCCAGGTTGCGCTCCCGCCTGGCCAGGTGACGCGGGTTGGCGATCGTGTCGCCGGTGGAGGTGACAGCAAAATTCGTGACGCCCAGGTCGATGCCGACCGCCGCGCCAATCGCCGCGTCGGCGGCGGGAGCCGGGCCGGGCTCTGGCGTGTCCACGGCGAGGGAGGCATACCAGCGGCCGTCCGGGTCGCGGGACACGGTCACGGTGCTCGGGTCGAGGCTGCTCGGCTCGGTGCCGGGCCAGGACCACACGAACGCCAGCGGCGCGTCCATCTTGGCCAGCCACAACCGCCCGTCGCGGTAGCGGAACCCCGACCGGGTGTACTCGGCGCTCTGCCGCCCGCCCCGCGCCTTGAAACGCGGATACCGGGCCCGCTGAGCGAAGAAGCCGGCGAAGGCGCTCTGCTGGTGGCGCAGGACCTGCTGCAGCGGCACCGACGACACCTCACCCAGCCAGGCCAGCTCATCGGTGGCCTTCATCGCCGTCAGATAGGCGCTGGCCTGGCCGAAGCTCGTCCTGACCCGCTCACTGCGATAGCGCGCCTGCCGCCAGGCCAGCGTCCGGTTCCAGACGAAGCGTACGCAGCCGAACGTGCGGTTCAGCACCGCCGCCTGCGCCGGGGTGGGGTACACCCGGACCTTGTAGGCCGTACGCATGTTCGGATCCTAACAGAAAGAAGCCATCCCATAACAGTCCGGCACCGTGCCGCGTTTCCGCCCCTGCCTCAACGCGGGACCATCCACACTCTCAAGGAGACCTGATGAAGATCACTTCGCTGGAGCCCGCGCGGTGCCTGCCGGTGCCGGACGCCGGGTTCGGCGCGCTGCTGACCCAGCGCGGCAACCTGCCGCTGGAGAGCGTGGACGTGACCGCAGACATCTCGGGGCTCATCGCCGGGGTGGAGGTCACGCAGGGGTTCAGGAATCCGTTCGATGTCACGCTGGAGGCCACGTACGTCTTCCCGCTCCCCGACCGGGCGGCCGTGACGGGCTTTCGCATGGAGGCCGATGACCGGGTGGTCGAAGGCGTGCTGAAGGAGCGCGGCCAGGCCAGGGCGGACTATGACCGGGCGCTGAGCGAGGGCAGGCGGGCGGCCATCGCCGAGGAGGACCGGCCCGACGTGTTCACGATCAGGGTGGGCAACATCCTGCCCGGCGAGCGCGTCTCGGTGAAGCTGACCATGAGCCAGCCGCTGCCGTACGAGGACGACGCGGCCACGTTCAGATTCCCGCTGGTCGTGGCGCCGCGCTACATCCCGGGCAGCCCGATCGACGGTCTGCCGGCCGGCGACGGCACGGCGCCCGACACCGACGCGGTGCCCGACGCCTCCAGGATCAGCCCGCCGGTCCTGCTGCCGGGCTTCCCCGACCCCGTGCGCCTGTCGCTGGCCGTCACCGTGGACGCGGCCGGCCTTGAGCTGCGCGGCCTGGCCTCCAGCCTGCACGTGGTGGAAGAGGAGGGCAGCGTCGTACGGCTGCGCCCCGGCGAGCGCCTCGACCGCGACTTCGTGCTGCGGCTCACGTACGACGCCTCCACGTCCCTCCAGCTCGACGGCCGGGGCACGTTCGGCCTCACGGTGCTCCCGCCCGCGCTGGAGACCCCCCGCGCCCCGCGCGACCTGGTGCTGCTGCTCGACCGCTCCGGCAGCATGGGCGGCTGGAAGATGGTCTGCGCCCGCCGGGCCGCCGCGCGCATCGTCGACACGCTGACGCCGAGCGACAGGTTCGCGGTGCTGACGTTCGACTCGGTCGTGGAGGAGGCGTTCGAGGGGCTGGAGGAGGCGTCCGACCGCAACCGGTACCGCGCGGTCGAGCACCTGTCCCGGGTGGACGCGCGCGGCGGCACCGAACTGCTCGAACCGCTGCGCAGGGCCATCGCCCTGCTCGGCGGGCGGAGCGAGCGGGAACGCGTCGTGGTGCTGGTCACCGACGGGCAGGTGGGCAACGAGGACCAGATCCTGGAGCAGACGGGCGGCGCGCTGTCGGCCATGCGCGTGCACACGGTCGGCATCGACAGGGCCGTGAACGCCGGCTTCCTCGGCCGCCTGGCCGGGCTCGGCGCGGGCCGGTGCGAGCTGGTCGAGTCGGAGGACCGGCTCGACGCCGCCATGGAGCACATCCACCACAGGATCGGCGCTCCCCTGGTGACCGACCTGTCCCTCAAGGGTCTTGAGGTGGAGCCCGGCACCGTCACACACCTGGGCTCGATCTTCCCGGGCGTGCCGCTACGCGCGTACGGGCGCGTACGCGAGGGCTCCTCGGTCACCGTGCGCGGGATCGCGGCGGGCGCGCCGTGGGAGGAGCGGGTGAACGGGGTGACGGTGGACAATCCGGCCCTGCGCGCCGTGTGGGCCCGCGCGCACCTGCGGGAGCTGGAGGACCGCTACGCCATGGGCGAGCACGACCTGGAGTCACGCATCGTGCGCACGTCCCTGGAGTACGGCGTGTTGTGCCGCTTCACCGCGTACGTGGCCATCGACACCCGGCAGGTCGCGGGCTCGGCGCCGGAACATCGCGTCATCCAGCCCGTCGAACCGCCGAGCGGCTGGGACATGCCGAGCGCGACGCCGATGATGGGCGCGTACGGAGCCAACGTCATGCTGGCCTCCGCCCCCGGCCCCATCTCCTCCCGGATGCGGACACCCGCGCCCGGACTGACCTCGGCCGACCTGGACCAGGGGCTGGTGGCCGGCGGCCCCGGCTATGGCCACCCGCAGGCGGGCTCGCCACCGATGGTCGCTCCCACCACCCCCGGCGGCGGCCTGCTCGGGCGTGCCCGGAAGGGACGGCCCACCCACCGGCTGGAGTCGGTACGGCCGCAACTGGTGGCCGAACTCGACCGGCTCCGCGCCCTCCCCGCGCCCGACCTGCTGTACTTGGCCGATCTGGGCACCCGCCTGGCCGCCCTGTCCGCCTTCCTCGGCGGCAGCGCGGAGCTGGAGACCCTGGCCAGGGAACTGGAGGCCGCGGAACGACCCGGGGCCGACGCGCGGGCGCTGCACACGCGCGCCGTCGAGGTGCTCACCGCCCTCGTCGGCGGTCACTCGCCCGCCCATGACCCGACACAGGGATTGACCCCGGGTACGACGCCAGGCTGGGACTCCGGTCCGGGCCCGGACCCAGCTTCGGGGCCGGACTCCGGTCCAGGGCCAAACCCCGGTTCAGCGCCAGGCTCGGGAGACTCTGGCGGGGGGCGGCGCTCCTTCTGGAAGCGCACCTGATCCGTCCCCGCCCGCTCGCGCGAGTGCGCCGCCACCGTCATCGCGTGGCGGCGCACTCACCGCGCCGCGCTGCCACACCCGCCGTATAACGGCACACCCGCCTCATGACGGCACGCTCGCCTCGGAACGGCCTCACATGATCGGCGTCCACTCCCTCAGCGACACGATCTCGTAGCCGTTCACCGCCGTGTACGGGTCCTCCCGGAGGATCTCCCGCAATTCGGCCTCATCCGCCACCTCATAGACGTGCAGCGCCCCGCTGTCGTCCGCCCAGGGCCCCGCCGTCACCAGCCGGCCCTGCTCCTTGAGCCGCCGCAGGTGCTCCCGGTGTGCGGGGCGGGCCTCAAGCCGCCGGGGATCGCCGTCGAAGGCCATTTGCAACACGAATCTCGCCATGCCCGCACGTTAGGGCCCCGCCCGCCGGATGATCAGCATCGCTGGGCACGGGGATGGTGTATCACGGGATATATGACGTACACGCTGGCCGATCTGCCCATGTTCGACGGGCTTGGCGAGGAGCGGCTGGGTGGGCTGATGGGCCGCCGGCGGTGCTATCCGGCGGGGCAGGTGCTGTGCACCGAAGGGGATCCGGCCGGCGACCTGATCGTGCTGCTGAAAGGGCGGGTCAAGGCGGCGCGGGTGAGTGCGGAGGGGCGGGAGGTGGTGCTGGCCGTGGAGGAGGCGCCGGTCGCGTTCGACAAGACGGCCCTGCTCGTGGACGGGCCGCACCGGGCCACCCGTACGGCCATGACGCCGGTGGAGGTGGTGCACCTGCCGCGTGCCGCCGTGCTGGAGCTGGTCGGCGCGGAGCCGTCCGTGGCGGCGCGGTTGTTGCGCACGCTCGCCGCCACCGTGCGCGACCTGGACGATCGGCTGCTCGACGCGTCGGTGCGGGACGTGCCGTCGCGGGTGGCCACCTGGCTGGTACGCCGTGGCGCCGCCGGACGGGTGCCGCTGCACGGCGGGCAGGCGGGGCTGGGGGCCGAGATCGGCGCGGCCAGGGTGAGCGTGAACCGAGCGCTGCGCGCGTTCGAGCGCCGGGGGATGATCGAGATCGGCGCGGGCGAGGTGATCGTGCTGGATCACCGGGCCCTGACCCGCCTCGCCGCGCTCCCCACACCCCCGACCCCCGTGTGAACCCGCAGCGGCTCTTCACAGCTTCCTCACGCGCAAGCCCACACTCGTCTTTTCACGCCCTCCCCGCACATGTGAGCCCTGTCCGCCGTCCCTCTCCCCCTGCGTTGGTTCCCGCCCCGGACGTGCGGTGGAAGGTCGGTGAATTTGCCCGCGAGCGTCTATCCGAGCCGGTCAGGCTGTTCTATCGTCACTGAGCATGGCCTCCCCTCGTGCCCCGCTACGCTTCGCCGAAGCAGTGTCCGCCACCGTCTCAGAGCGCACGAGATCCGGCTTCTTCTTCGACTTCGACGGCACGCTCGCCCCCATCATGCGCGACCCCGCCGCCGTGTTCCCGGTGGCGGGCGCGGTGGCTCGGCTGCGGGCGCTGGCCGGGCTCGTGGGCAGGGTCGCCATCGTCTCGGCGCGGCCGGCCGCCTTCCTGTGCGAGCGGTTCGCCGAGGTCCCGCAGGCGCGCCTGTTCGGCCTGTACGGCATGCAGACCGTCGTGGATGGCCGGGTGCGCACCGACGCCGGCGCCCGCCCCTGGGCCCCGGTCATGCGCACCCTGATCGCCGACGCGGGCCGCGAGTTGCCCGGCGAGGTGCTGGTGGAGGACAAGGCGCTGATGGTGGCGCTGCACTACCGCGCGGCGCCGGAGCTGCGCAGGGCGGTGGAGCGGTGGGCCTCGGACAAGGCGGCCGAGCTGGGCCTGCGTGAGCAGTACGGGCGCATGGTCGTCGAACTGCGCCCCCCGGTGAAGAGCGACAAGGGCACGATCATCGAGCGCGAGACCGAGACCCTCACCCGCGCCTGGTACTTCGGCGACGACCTGTCCGACGGCCTGGCGTTCGACGCCCTGCGCGGCAGGCAGGACCGGGACCCGGCGTTCCTGGGCGTCAAGGTGGCGGTGGCCAACGGCGAGACGGGCGACGACCTGGCGCGCGGTGCGGACTTCACGGTCGATCGCCCCGAGGACACCCCGGCCATGCTCGACCAGGTCATAGCGGCTTTCCCCGCCCGTACCCTGGATAAGTGACGACACTTGTCCTGGACGGCGGGCTGGCCACCCGGCTGGAGGAGCTCGGCGCCGACCTGAGCGACGAGCTGTGGTCGGCGCGGCTGCTGATGGAGGAGCCCGCGCTGATCCGGCGCGCGCACGCGGACTTCTTCGCGGCGGGGGCCGACGTGGCCATCACGGCCAGCTACCAGGCGACGCTGCCGGGGTTCGCGCGGCGGGGGCTGGACGCGGCGCGGGCGGAGCGGCTGATCCGGCTGTCGGTCGAGCTGGCCGGGCAGGCCCGCGACGAGGCGGGGCGGGGGCTGGTGGCGGCCTCGGTGGGCCCGTACGGCGCCTATCTGGCCAACGGCGCCGAGTACACCGGCGACTACGACCTCGACGAGGACGGCCTGTACGACTGGCACCTGCCGCGCTGGGAGATCCTGGTCTCGGCGGGGGCCGACCTGCTGGCCTGCGAGACGATCCCGTCCTACGCCGAGGCGCGGGCGCTGGCCAGGCTGCTGCGGGACACGCCAGGGACGAAGGCGTGGGTGAGCTTCTCGTGCCGCGACGGCGAGCGGCTCAACGACGGCACACCGATCAGCGAGGCGGCGGCGCTGTTCGGCGGCAACCCCGGCGTGGTGGCCGTCGGCGCGAACTGCACCGCGCCGCGCCACCTGCCGGGGCTGATCTCCCGCCTGTCCGGCGGGCTGCCCGTGGTGGCCTACCCGAATTCGGGCGAGCGATGGGACGCCTCCGCCCGCCGCTGGCTGGGCCTGGCCGATCCGGTGGAGTTCGGCCGGGCGGCGCAGGAGTGGCGGCGGGCGGGAGCGTCACTGATCGGCGGCTGCTGCCGTACGACGCCCGAGCACATCCGGCAGATCCGCACGCACCTGTCCTGAATAAGGAGCAGGCTACGCGGTGGCCGGGACGGTGCTGCGGCGGCGGGCCAGCATGCCGTCGAGGGCGAGCGCGCCGCCGCCGGTGAAGCCGATGGCCAGGCATGCCGCGGCCAGCGCCAGCACGAACTCGTAGCCGCCCTCTCCGGCCAGGCCGTTCGCGCCGTGCACGAAGACGATCGCGCCGATCATGTTGAGCGCGAGCAGCGTGCCGACGACCGGCAGCGCGGCGCCCACGATCAGCGCCAGCCCGCCCACGATCTCCAGGGTGGCCACGGCCGGAGCCGCGACTCCGGCCAGCGGGATGCCGACGGAGTCGAAGAATTTGGTGGTGCCCGCGATGCCATTGGTCACGAACTTCTGGTAGCCGTGCACCAGGAAGATCACCCCGATGGCGATCCTGGCGAGCAGCAGTACTACGGGACGCGCCTGGTCTGCCATGCGGCCTCCTCGCTAGTTGTTCACATTTTAACGACCACCCTAGCAGTTTTCGTTAAAATTCGAACGACAGTACACTGAACCAGTGACGGACCCCCGATGGCTGGACGCGACGGAGATGGCCGCCTGGCGTGCCTTCGTCTCCGCCTCACATCTGCTGGAGCGGCGCATCGAGGAGCAGCTCAAAGCCGCCGCCGGCCTGACGCACCCCCAGTACGAGATCCTGGTGCGGCTCTCCGACGCGCCGGAGCACCAGATGCGCATGACCGAGCTGGCCAGGGGCGTCGTGGTGTCGAAGAGCGCGCTGACGTACCAGATCACCCAGCTGGAGAAGGCCGGTCTGGTGGAGCGGGCGACCTGCCCGTCCGACGACCGAGGCGTCCTGGCGGTGCTCACGGAGGCCGGGCTGCGCTGCCTGGAGAAGGTTTCCCCCGGCCATCTGGAGGTCGTGCGCGCCTATCTCATCGACCGGCTCAGCCGCGAGGAGTTGCGGACGATGACGAGCGCCATGCGCAAGACGGAGGAGGCTTTACGTGCTTCCGCGTGACCACCGGAGGCCGCGTGCCTAACCCTTCGACGAGGCGGCGCGCGCGGCGCGCTCGATCTCGACCCTGGCGCTGGCGGCGTACTTGTCGACGTACTCCTGCTCCGACAGCTCCATCAGCGCGTACATGATCTCGTCGGTCACCGCGCGCAGCACCAGCCGGTCGTCCTCCATGCCGTAGTAGCGGGAGAAGTCGAGCGGCTTGCCGAACCGCACGCCCGGCTTGATGCCCAGCTTGGGCAGGGGCCGCCCGGGCGGCATCATCTCGTACGTGTTGATCATCGCCCACGGGATGACCGGCACCCTGGACTCCAGCGCCAGCCTGGCCACACCGGTCTTGCCCTTGTAGAGCCGGCCGTCGGGTGAGCGGGTGCCCTCGGGGTAGATTCCCAGGATGTTGCCCTCGCGCAGGATGCGCAGCCCGGTGCGCAGCGCGGCCTCGCTGGCCTTGCCGCCGGAACGGTCGATCGGCACGGTGCCGACCCCGCTGAAGAACAGCCGGGTGAAGAAGCCCTTGATGCCGCGACCCGTGAAGTAGTCGGCCTTGCCGAGCGAGATGACCTTGCGCCTGATCTGCAGCGGGCCGAAGAAGTGATCGGCGAAGGACAGGTGATTGCCCGCCAGGATCGCGGGACCCTGCTTGGGCACGTTTTCCGCGCCCTCGGTCCACGGCCTGAAGACGAGGTGGAGGATCGGCCCCAAGATGGCCTTGACCACCCAGTAGAACACCCTGGCACCTCTTCCTGCGCACTCGCCATCCGCGGCCGTTGTCAGCCGACGCCGTCAGCCGACGCTGTCAGCGGGCAGAGTCATCTTCCCATCTCGAAGGCCATGCTCCTACACCAGCTCTCGCACAAACACCCCGGAACATGCGACGATCGGGCCGTTCCGGCTGAAATTCCCGGAATGAAACGGCACAGAGGAGCTGTTATGCCGCTCATGCCAGGCGCGGAGCCCTACCACCACGAAGCGGG
Source organism: Nonomuraea sp. NPDC050404 (assembly GCF_040655495.1). Lineage (NCBI taxonomy): Bacteria > Bacillati > Actinomycetota > Actinomycetes > Streptosporangiales > Streptosporangiaceae > Nonomuraea > Nonomuraea sp. NPDC050404. The sequence goes on along the minus strand of NZ_JBFAKB010000007.1, from coordinate 357,653 downwards.
TCAGATCGGTGTGCTGCTCTGCCATGGGTTCACCGGCACGCCGCAGTCGCTGCGACCATGGGCCGAGTATCTGGCCGGTCACGGGGTCAGCGTCTCGCTGCCCCGCCAGCCCGGGCACGGGACCAGATGGCAGGAGATGAACAGGACTCGCTGGGAGGACTGGTACGCCGAGGTGGAGAAGGCGTTCTCGGACCTCCAGGGACGCTGCACCGAGATGTTCGTGGCGGGGTTGTCGCTGGGCGGCTGCCTGGCGCTACGGCTGGCCGAGGTGCACGGCGACGCCATCAGGGGTGTGATCACGGTCAACCCGTCGATCGCGAACGACGTGCCGCTGATGAGACTGGCTCCGCTGCTCAAGTGGTTCGTGCCGTCGGTGCCCGGAGTGGCCAACGACGTCAAGAAACCCGGCGTGACCGAGCTGGCCTACACCCGTACCCCGGTCAAGGCGGCGGCCTCGTTACCGTCACTGTGGTCTCTGGTGCAGGCTGACCTGCGGAAGGTGACCCAGCCGCTGCTGGTCTTCCACAGCACTCAGGACCATGTGGTGAAGCCGACGAGTGTCGCGATCCTTCGCCGGAGGGTCCCGCAGGCCACGATCGAGGAGCTTTCCAATAGCTACCATGTTGCGACGCTGGACAACGATGCCGACAGGATCTTTGCCGGGAGCCTCGACTTCATCCGGACACATGCCTCGGTACCCTTGCAGAGGGACTGATCGCACCCAGGGGGAAGTCGCGATCGTTGTGGAGAGGCCCATCTAGGTGACGCCCCAGAGTGACGAGGACGAGGTCTGGCGGCAGATCGTCGCGTCCTTCAACGACACGGCCGAGCGCGACTCGGCCGACCAGCCATGGCCGGACAGCGAGAACGTGCCCGCCGAGCCGGCCCGCCGGGTGGTGAAACCCTCCGAGGAGGAGGACCGCGAGGACGAGCCGTCCGGCCAGGACGACGACGAGCCGATGGGCGAGCGGGACGAGGAGGAGGACGAGGGCCACTACGAGCCCCCGCCGCCTCCCCCGCTGCCCAAGGTGGACCTGCCGACCAAGCTGGCGTGGGTGGCGCTGTTCGGCGGTCCCGCCTACCTGCTGGTCGCGGCGATGGCGAGCTGGCACATGGAGGGGTGGGCGCTGTTCACCGCGGTCGCGGCGTTCATCGGCGGGTTCGTGGCTCTGGTGGTGCGCATGGGCGACGGCCCGCCCAACGACTCAGGCTGGGACGACGGCGCCGTACTGTAAACGGCGCCATACTCCAGACGGCACCGCGCTCTGGAGGGTGCCGCGCTCTGCAGCTTCAGGACACTACGATTTCGAGGTCGTGGCCTTGGGGGCGAACGACTCCACCACGTCGGTGTAGCGGTCGGCGGTGTCGACCGCGTGCCCGACCGCCCAGACGCTGCCCTTGCCCGCGAGATAGGCCACGGCCTGCAGCCGTACGCTGTCGCGGCCCTGCTTGGCCTCGCCCCTGATGGTCTCGCACCTGCTCTTCTCACAGCGCACCATGAACGGCTCCGCCGCCCGCGCCGGGTCGTAGCCCGTCATCCAGTAGCGGCCCTTGCCGTCGCCGGTCACCCCGGAGAGCCTGGCCTCGGAGCCGGGCAGGCGCAACTCGCGCCAGCGTTTGCCGTTCCAGGTCAGCGCCAGCGGCTCGATGTCGCCGGGGCCGTGGTAGACGCCGCCCACCGCCAGCGCCCGCTTGGAGTTGTCGACCTGCACGTCACGCAGGTAACCGCCGGGGATGGAGGGCAGCGGCATGGACTTCCACGAGCCGCCGGAGGAGTGCACGATCAGCGGCCCCGTGCCGGTGTCGCCGACGGCGAACCCGCCCGCCACCGCGTACAGCGCGCCCTTCTCCTTGGTCTCGTGCACGGTCCAGTTGTTGCCCTGGCCGGTGAGGATCAGCCCGTTCTTCTCCCGGCTGCCGACCGCCACGACCTTGCCCGCCTTGGCGTCCACGCCGCCGAGCCAGTCTCCCGCGCGCAGGCCCTGCGGCCTGACCCGGTCGAACCCGCCGGTGTCGCCGTGGGCCAGGTACGGCAGCCCGTCGTGCCCGTCGCCGACCGCCCACACGTCGGACGTCGAGGCGGCGGCCAGCCCGCGCAGGTTGCCCGCGGCCGTGGCGTCGCGGATGCCGATCTCGGCCCACTTGCCGCCATCCCAGTGGCGGATGGTGCCGCGGTTCTTCCAGACGTCCCAGATCTCCTGCTGGCCCACCGCCCACACGTCGTTCGGTGAGATCGCGAGCACGTCGGACAGGGAACCGTCGGGCTGGAGGCGCACGCTGGTCGACTGCTGCCACGCCTCTACCGTGGCGGGGCGGGGATCGGCATGCGCGGCGGGCGTGACCTGTGTCCAGGCCACGGACGTCGCCAAGATCAAGGAGAGCGCACGCCGCTGAGAGCGACGGGTCATGAGGAAATGCTACGGGCTGGAGAGCCTGTCTTGCCCGCTAGTGCCCAACTCGCAACTCTGCGACAACGGGGAGATGGTCGCTGGCCCCGGTCAGATCGGCGATCGCGGCGTCCACTCCCCCGCAGGACACGATTCGTGTCCCGCGCGCGGCGAACACCCCGTCGATGCGCGCGGAGGGGCCTTTCGCGGGGAAGGTCAGCCCGTCCCCTTTGGGCGCCACCGCGTAGCAGTCGGCCAGCCGCCCGGCCAAATAGCGCCAGGCCGGCTGGTGTGCCCGCTCGTTGATGTCGCCGGCGAGCACGATCGTGGCGTCGTACCTGGCCGCCACGGCCTCCATGAGCGCCATGGCCTCGGCGGCGTGGTGCATCCTGGCCGCGTCCCTGAGGTCGAGGTGCAGCGAGCCGACGGCCAGCCGGGCCCCTCCTTCCGCCTGCACCACGGCGATGGCCAGGCCGCGCCGTTCCAGGCCGATGAAGGCCCGCAGCGCGTGGTGCTGCGCGTGCAGCACGCGCACGCGCCGCCCGGTGAGCACGGCCACCCCGCCGACCCTGCCGGGGGTGGCCACGGTCAGCCCCGCGGCGGCGGCCAGGGCCGCGCGCCTGGCCCGCCAGCGGCCGAACCTGGGCGCCTCCTGCACGCACCACACGTCGGCGCGGGCGGCGGCGATGACCCTGGTCAGCGCGGGCACGCTGTCGCGCAGCCCATGCAGGTTGTACGTCGCCACCCTGACCGTCACGTGCCGGCCCTCGACTCGTAGGTCGTCACGCGGCGGCTCTCATTTCACGGGCGGTGGTCACGGACCCGGGCTCTAGCGCTGCCTGGCGAGGTCGGCGGCGCCCACCAGCCCGGCGGAGGCGCCCAGCTCCGCCAGCTTGATCTCGGCCAGCGGGCGATGCCCCCGGCCGGTCAGCCGCTCGGCGAAGGTCTGCCTGGCCCGGTCGATGAACAGGTCGGCGGCGCGGGAGACGCCACCGCCGATGATGAAGCAGCCGGGGTCGAGGACGGCGGCCAGGTCGGCCATGCCCTGCGCGAGCCAGTCGGCCAGGCTGCGGAAGGCGGCCAGCGAGGCGTCGTCGCCCAGCCGCGCGGCCTCCGTGACCTCCTCGCCCTCGATCTTGCCGCCGGCCAGCCCGAGCAGCGTACGGGCCCGCTCGGGGCTCGCCTCGGCGATCTCCCTCGCGTCGGCGACGAGGGCCTGGCCGCTGGCGTACTTCTCCCAGCAGCCGATGTTGCCGCACCCGCACGGCCGCCCGCCCGGCAACACCTGCATGTGGCCGAACTCGGCGCCCATGCCCCAGCGTCCGCGGAAGAGCTCGCCGCCGAAGACCAGGCCGCCGCCGATGCCGGTGCCGAGCGTCACGCAGACCACGTGGGTCTGGCCCCTGCCCGCGCCGAACCGGGTCTCGGCCCAGGCCATGGCGTTGGCGTCGTTCTCCACCACGACCGGCAGGCCGACCAGGTCGCTGATCTTCTTCTGCAGCGGCTCCTCGCGCCAGGCGAGGTTGGGGGCGAAGCGTACGACGGAGCGGGTCTCGTCCACGAAGCCCGCCGCGCCGACGCCGACGGCCTCGATTGTCCGGCCCTCCGACAGCTCGCGTACGACGTCGGCCACCGTGTCGGCCACCACGTCAGGACGGTCGGCGGCGGTCGGCCTGAGCGTGTGCGCGACGATCCGGCCGTCGTCGTCGACCACGCCACCGGCCACCTTCGTCCCACCGATGTCGACACCGATCGTGAGCATGCCCCGTGTCCCCTTATCCGAGATCTATGTGTTCCACGTCGTCGCGGCGGTCGTCGGGGGCGCGGCGGTCGCGGTCGTCACGCGGCCTGCGCGGAGGTGCGGGCCTGCTCAGCGTGTCGAGCGCGCCACGGAACGCGGCGAACAGCTCACCGCCCGCGGCCATCAGGTGACCGGTCACGTCGGCGCCCGACTCGCGCTGCGCCGCGATCGCCCGGCAGACCGGGCAGGCGCGGCAGATGTACTCGTCGTGGGTGTCGGACACGGCCTCCTCCCACACGTCCCGCTCCCTGCGGCCACCGCCGGTGAAGGAGTTGAAGACGGTCCTGCCGACCTGGCGGGTGGCCCGCCCCTGGATCGAGTCCAGCAGCCTGCGCGCCTCGTCGGCCACGGTGCCGATGGGGTCGTTGCCGGCTCCCCTGCCCGTGTCCCTGCCCGTGTTGTTGTCGTTGCTCTCGCTCATCTGGCCCTCCCTGAGTATGGGTCGCTCATCCTTGTTCAACTCATTCGGAGGCGGATTCGCTCCCCGGGCCGAACGGTGGTGCGGACCCCGCCTCTCCCGGCGGGCCGTCAGCGGCGTGCCACCGCACGCGCAACACCCCGTCGCGGAGCTCCGCCCCGCTGATCCTCCTGCGGGCCAGAGCCGCGGGCAACGCCAGAATCCTGCGGTACGGCCCGGCGGTGACGATCAGCTCGTCGCCCTTGCGGGCCAGGTCCACCTCGCCCCGGTCGGCGCCGGGCAGGGCCAGCGTCACCTCGTCGGCGCTCATCCGCAGCGGCGGCTCGACCGCGTGCGGGGCGAACGGGTCGGACTCGCCGTACATCGCCGAGCCCAGCCCGGCCAGCGCGTCCCTGCCGACGGGCTCGGCCGGCAGGTAGGGGACGACGTGGATGGGCAGCGGCGCGAACGACTGCTCCGCCTCGGACAGCAGCCGCGACTGCGCCGCCACCCACTGGGCGCGCCACTCGTCGGCGCCCCCGTCGGGGAAGACCCGGTTGGCTATGACGGCGTCGACGCGGTAGCCGTACAGGCTGAGTGAGGTCAGGGTGCGCCTGGCCTCGGCGAGCACCACGGACTCGGGGGTGAGCACGAGCCGCACGGAGGCGTGGTCGCCGGTGAGCAGTTCGCGCACCTCCATGAGGCCGCGGTGGAAACGCTCGCCCGCGTTCATGACGGCCTCGCCGGGGGCGCTCACGCCGGCCACGCCGCGCACGAACGGCGAGACCAGCCGCATGATCTTGCGGCCGACCGGCATGAGGCGGGTGACGTGCCAGTCGAGCGCCTCGGGCAGGGCCAGCAGGCGCAGCGTCTCGGCGGTGGGCGCGCAGTCCACCACAATCACGTCCCAGCGGCCCTCGCGGGCGTGCTCGCGCAGCTCCAGCAGGGCGATGACCTCTTCCGCGCCGGGCAGTACGGTGATCTCCTCGGAGGTGATCTCGTCGAGGCCCAGCTCGACCAGTACGCCCCTGGCGTAGTCCTGCAGCTCGCCCCAGTGGCGCTCCAGCGTCTTCTGCGTGTCGACCTGGTGCAGGTGCAGCCCGGGGGCGATCTCGCCGGGGACCTCCCCGAGCGCGTCCGACAACGAGTGGGCCGTGTCGGTGGAGACGATGAGCGTCTTGAGGCCCCGGGCGGCGGCGAGCGTGGCGGTCGCGGCGGCGGCCGTGGTCTTGCCGACGCCGCCCTTGCCGGTGAAGAGCAGGACCCGCGGACTCAACTCAGCGGCCTTCGACGCGCTTCTTGAGGCCCTTCAGGGCGGTGTCCACGATCACTTTCTCCGCCTTGCGCTTGATCAGGCCGATCATGGGCACGCTGAGGTCGACCGTCAGCTCGTACGTCACCTCGGTGCCACTGCCCACGTCGGCGAGGCGGTAACTTCCGCGCAGCTCGGAGACCATCTTTCCCGGCTCGGCCACTTGCCAGCTCAGGAGGTCGTCACCCTGCCAGGCGTAGGCGAGGGTGTAGGTGTCGCTGATCGGGCCGGCGTCCAGGACGAAGCGCACCGTGTGCGGCCTGCCGTCCGCGTCGGTGCTGAGGACCTCGGCGCTTTTGACCTGCCCTGCCCATTGCGGGTAGGAGGGGAAGTCCGCGATGACCGCCATCACGTCGGCCCGGCCGGCGGCGATGGTGGCGGTCGAAGTGGTGCGATCAGACATGCGACCACCGTAGTGCACAAATCGCTCCTGCGGCGGTCCCCTCAACGGGGCCCGCCGCAATGCACAAATCGCAACTGCGGGAGGTCACCATTCAAGGACGTACGGAACGCCTTTCCCCCGGAAGTGGCCCACGTTCACGCATTCGGTACGCCCGATGCGAACGCGCCCGTGCAGCGGGTTGTGCACGTGACCGAACAGGGCATAACGCGGCTGCGTACGCCGGATCGCCTCCAGCGTGGCCTCGCTGCCGCGCTCGAACCGCCGGGCCACCACGTCGTAGAGCAGTTCGGGCACCGCCGGAGGGATGTGGCAGCACAACACGTCCACCTCGCCGACCGCCTCGACCTTGGCGGCGTACTCCTCGTCGCTGATCTCGTGCGGGGTGCGGTACTGGGTCTTCAGCCCGCCGCCCACGAACCCGAACCGCAGGCCGCCGATCTCCGCCACCTGCCCGTCGAGCACCTGGTGGCCGGGCCGCAGGTAGTCGGCCCACAGGCGCGGCAGATCCACGTTGCCGTAGGTGAGGTAGGCCGGGGACGGCATGGCGGCGAAGAGGGCGGCGTACTGGGCGCGCACGTTGCGTTCGATGTGCTCGCGCGGGTCGCCGTCGAGCGTGGCCCACAGCCGCGCGGACATGGCCCTGGCCTCGTCGAACCGCTTGGCCGTGCGCAGCGCGATGAACTCCTCGGCGTTCCGCGCGCCGAACAGGTCGGCGAAGATGCCCTGGGCGTGGTCGTCGTAGTCGACGAACAGGATCAGGTCGCCCAGGCAGATCAGCGCGTCCGCCCCGTCACCCGCCCTGGCCAGCGCATCGGCTCTGCCGTGGACGTCGCTGACGACATGGACCCTCATGGGAGAGATCCTAGGCGGCCCGCGTGGCTGTCCGAGGGGGCCGTTCGAGGGCGCCGGTGGACGATCGGCGGCTGCTAGCGTGAACAGTGCCCTTCATAACGCCTCAATGACGGAGCTACCGGCCCGTAACCTTAGACGGTAGCGTCCAGGCGTTCCCCGAAGAGGAGTTGAGTTCGTGCGCGAGTACAGCGTCCCCGTACTGGTCGATGTGCCTGCCTCCGCGGGCCTGGCCGACACGGTCTTCCGGCGCGCCGAGCAGGAGCCTCACGTGATCGTGATGCGCCGCAAGGTCGACGGCGGGTGGCCGCTCGTCACCGCGTCCGAGTTCCGTGACCAGGTGGTCGAGGTGGCCAGGGGGCTGATCGCGGCGGGGGTCGGGCACGGCGACAAGGTCGCGCTGATGTCGCGTACGCGCTACGAGTGGACGCTGATCGACTACGCCATCTGGTCCGTCGGCGCGGTGACCGTACCCATCTATGAGACCTCATCGGCCGAGCAGGTCAGGTGGATCCTGCACGACAGCGAGGCCAAGGCGATCTTCGTCGAGCTGGACGGGCACGAGGAGGTCGTCAAGGAGGCGGCTCCCGAGCTGGGGCATGTCTGGCGGGTGGACGGCACGCTGGAGACCGGGCAGGTCACCGCCGCCGAGGTGGACGAGCGCAGGAAGCTCGTCACCTCCTCCGACCTGGCCACGATCGTCTACACCTCGGGCACCACGGGCCGTCCCAAGGGCTGCCGGATCACCCACGACAACCTGCTGTTCACCGCGCTCAACGTGCTGCGGGGGCCGCTGGAGCCGCTCTTCGCCCGCAAGGACCCGGCCGCGCTGCTGTTCCTGCCGCTGGCGCACATCTTCGCGCGGATGATCCAGGTGGTGCTGTTCGAGGCGGGCGCGATCATCGCGCACACCCCGAACATGAAGAACGTCGCCCCCGACCTGCAGGACTTCAAGCCGACGTTCCTGCTGGGCGTGCCGCGCGTGTTCGAGAAGGTCTACAACAGCGCCGAGCAGAAGGCCATCGCGGGCGGCAAGGGCAAGATCTTCGCCAGTGCGGTGGACGTGGCGGTGGCCTGGAGCAAGGCCGAGAGCGCGGGCGGCGCCCCGCTCGGGCTGCGGCTGCGCCGGGCCGTGTTCGACAAGCTGGTCTACTCCAAGCTGCGCGCGGCCACCGGCGGCCGGCTCACGGCCGCGGTCTGCGGCGGCTCCGCGCTGGGCGACCGGCTCGGGCACTTCTTCCGTGGCGTCGGCATCGAGGTCTTCGAGGGCTACGGCCTGACCGAGACCTCCGCGCCGTGCTCGGTCAACATGCCGGGCGCCAACAAGATCGGCACGGTCGGCAAGCCGCTGCCCGGAGTCACGCTGCGCATCGGCGACGACGGGGAGATCCTGGCCAAGGGCAGGAACGTCTTCGAGGGCTACTGGAAGAACGACGACGCCATCGCCGACGTGATCGACGCGGACGGCTGGTTCCACACCGGCGACCTCGGCGAGCTGGACGCGGACGGCTACCTGCGGATCACCGGCCGCAAGAAGGAGATCCTGGTCACGGCGGCCGGCAAGAACGTGGCCCCCGGGCCGCTGGAGGACGCGCTGCGCGCCCACCCGCTGATCTCCCAGGCCATGGTGGTGGGCGACGGCCGGCCGTTCGTGGCTGCCCTGATCACCCTCGACCCCGAGGCCATGCCCGCCGGCTCCACGGTCGCGGGCCTGCGCTCGGATCCCAAGGTGCGGGAGGAGATCCAGGCGGCGGTGGACCGGGCGAACCTGGCGGTGTCGAAGGCCGAGCAGATCAAGAAGTTCGCGATCCTGGACGCGGACATCACCGAGGAGAGCGGGCACCTGACCCCCACCCTCAAGATCAAGCGCAGCCGGGTGATGAGCGACTTCGCCGCCCAGGTCGACGACCTCTACGGCGGACCGCGAAGCTGAGCCGCCCCGCTACTATCCCACCTCGTTGATCGGGCCGGGCCTGAGCAGATCATGGAAGCGGGCCGCGACCTGGTCCCACGCCCACTCGCGGGCGATCCAGTCGCGCCCGCCGGCGCCCAGCTTGCGCGCCTTGTCGGGGTCGGTCAGCAGTTCGACGATGGCCTGCGCCACCTCGCCCGTGTCCTGGCCGTTCACGACCAGGCCGGTCTCGCCGGGCCGCACCGCGTCGGGCGCGCCGCCGGAGGCGCCCGCCACCACCGGCAGCCCGGTCGCGGACGCCTCCAGGAACACGATCCCGAGCCCCTCCACGTCCACCCCCTTCAGCCTGGTACGGCACGGCATCGCGAACACGTCCGATGCCGCGTAGTAGCCGGGCAGGCTGGCCGCCGAGACCGTGCCGGTGAACCTGATCGACTCGTGCCCCGCCGCCAGCCGTTCCAACGTCCCCCGATACGGGCCGCCGCCCACCAGCAGCAGCACCGCGTCCGGCACCGATCGCAGCACCTCGGGCCAGGCCCTGATGAGCTGGTCCTGGCCCTTGCGCGGCACCAGCCGCGACACGCACAACACCACCGGCCGCCCGGGCACCCCCAGGTCCGCCTTGGCCGCCCCGGGGTGGAACTGGTCGACGTCCACGCCCGGCGCGAGCCGGACGAGCTTGCCCGCCGGGATGACGGCGGCCAGCCGCTCGCGCGTATACGCCCCGAGGTAGGTCACCACGTCGGCGTGCCCGCCGATCCTGCGCAGCACCGAGCGGAAGCCCGGCGCGCCCGCCCATGACGCCTCGTGGCCGTGGGTGAGCATCACCACCCGCCGCGCGCCCGCCCTGCGCAGGCGCGGGGCGAGCAGGCCCAGCGGCGCCGCCGCGCCGAACAGCACGGTCTCGGCGCGGTGCTCGGCCACCAGCCCGGCCGCCGTGCGCGCGACGGCCGGGGTGGGCAGCATGAGCCGCGTCGGATGCCGCACGACCCGGAACGGCTGACGCCGGTCGAACTCCGCGCAGCGCGGCCAGGCGGGGGCGTAGACCACCACGCCCGGCGTGCGCAGCGCGAGCCCGTGCACGAACGACTGGATGCCCCCCGGCCTGGGCGGGAAGTCGTTCGTGACGACCAGCACGTTGGTCACGGTTCGGGGACGCCGTTCAGCTTGGCCCATGAGCGGGCCATGGCGATGCGCTCGGGGCCGGAGGGATGGGAGGCATAGAGCACATATTCCACCGCATCCGGCGACAAGTCGGAAATATTAGTTATGGCCAGGCGTTTTTGCATGGCGATGAACATGGCCGGGTCCTGGGTGAGGTTGAGCGCGTGCACGTCGGCCCTGGCCTCAATGTGGCGGCTGATCGTGTTCTGGGCGGGGCCCATGAGCAGGGAGCCGAAGGTCATGAGGCCCATGACCACGCCCACCGCGCGCGGGTCGCCGATCGAGGTGAGGCCGGTGCGGCGGCGTACCGAGTTGAAGACCAGGAACAACGCGATCGCGCCGAAACCCGCGCCCAGGCCGCCGATGAGCGTGCCATACAGCACGTCGTCGTACTTGGCGTGGCCCAGCTCGTGCGCCACGACCAGCTCGACCTCCCGCTGCGGGGCCCGCAGCAGTGTGTCGTAGACGACGATGCGGCGCGTGGCGCCGAAGCCGGACACGTACGCGTTCAGCGCCGTCGTCCTGCGCGAGGCGTCGGCCACCAGCACGTCCTCGACCGGCACGCCGTCACGCCGCGCCATGTCCAGCAGGTTCGTACGCAGCTCGCCCTGCTCCATGGAGGTGAAGTCGTTGAACAGCGGCTCGAACACCACCGGATACACGAACGACGTCACCACCGTCAGCACGAACGCGCCCACCGCGGCCGGGATCCACCAGCGCCTGAACCTGCGGGCCAGCGCGACCAGGGCCAGCAGCATGACGCAGATCAGGAACACCTCCACGCCCAGGTTCTTCAGCCGGTCCCCGGCCCAGCCTCCCCAGTCCTGGATGGACAGGCCGTAGTCGCGCAGGATCGTCTCGAACCACATCCCGAGCGGCCACCTGATCAGCTCCACGGCCGCGGACACCACCGCGACGCCCAGAATCACCCGCAGCCACCAGGGCCCTTTCAGGCGGCCCAGGACCCTCGGGGCGATCGGGGTGGCGACCAGGAGGCCGGCGAAGATGATCGTGAGCGCGAGCGAGAGGTAGCTCGGCAGGGTGGTGGCCGCGTCGAACGCCTGCGCCTTGGCGATCTGGGCGGCGGTGAAGTCGCGTGCCGGGTCGGGCGGGGCGGCGGTCAGCGCCCGCCAGGGCGTGGTGAAGGCGGCCACGGCCACGATCACGAGGCCGAGCAGCACCAGCGCGATGGCCGCGGGCCGCATCGACCCGCCGGCGGGCGCCTCTGGATCGTTCCCTGTCACGGACATCCTCCCACGATGCCCCTGCCCGCCCCGCCCCGCACCACCCGCCGACTCACCCGGTCCGGCGCCCTCCGACCCCGCCGACTCACCCGGTCCGGCGCCCTCCGACCCCGCCGACTCACCCGGTCCGGCGCCCTCCGACCCCGCCGACTCACCCGGTGCGGCGCCCTCCGACCCCGCCGCCTTCCTGAAGAGCCCGCGCCCGCGCGGCGGAACGGCGTCCGCTGCGACCCGTCCACCGACTCCCACAGCGGTCTCACCGACGCCGGTGCCCGCTCCCCCGGCGATCACACCGCCGGAGCCCGCCCTCTCCTCAACGGTCGCACCACTGCCAGCGCCCGCTCCCCCGACGGCGGTCCCGCCCGCGTGGCCCGCTCCCTCGGTGGTACTGCCGCCCGCGTGGCCCGCGCCCACGGCGGCCATCGCACCGCCCTCCGCGCCGCCCTCGGCTAGCCCGTCCTCGTGGAGCCCGTCCTCGCGTAGCCCGTCTTCCCGTGGGCTGTCGTCCTCCCGTAGGCCGTCCTCGCTTGGCTCGTCGTCTCGTGTGCCGGCTTTGCGCGCCGCGTCGCCGGTGTCTCTGCGGTCGTCGGTGTCGCTCATGTGCCTCCCCTTCATACGAGCTGGTCTCGTACGTACGCGCGCCACCGCGCCGTCAGTGTGGCGACGGAGAGCCCCAGCGAGGCGAGCGCCCGATCGACGCCGGCCGCCTGGGCCTCACGGTAGAGCCACACCAGGGTCCCCTCACTGAACCGGTCAGCCAGGAAGCGACACGCCAGCCAGGCGGCCTGGTACGCCCGCGCCAGCCGGTCCGGGTCACGCCCATCCGCCGCGAAAGCCTCAGGTCCGGGCAAAGCACTCGGCAGCCGCCCGGCCCGCACCTCGGCGGCCAGTTCGGCGGCGGCCGTCTTCACGGGCAGCCCGGAGTCGCGGTAGCCCACGTAGTCGGCGAACCCCTCATACAGCCAGACCGGGAGGCGATCGGTACCGGCGGCGACATGGGTGAGCTCGTGGGTCAGGACCACGTCCCGGCCGGTGGGGTTGAGCGCGGCGAAGTACTCGGGCACGACGATCACCCGGCCTTCGTCGGCCACGGCCGCCAGCCCGTCCACCCCGGCCACTCCCGCCAGCCTGGCGGCCTCGCGCTTGGACTCCGGCACGACGACGAGCGGTCGTAGCGGGCGGCCGAGCACGCCCGAGACCCTCCGCCCCGCGCCGTCGGCCCGGCGAGCCAGTTCATCGAGCAGGCCGGGCGGGGCGGTGTCATGCCCGACGACGGTGGAGCGCCTGCCCCGGCTGACGACCGCGCGACCTGGCCACAGGTCACGCGCTTGCGGGGGAAGAATCGGCGAGCCGGAGAGCGCCCCGCCGCCGGCGGGGACGAACAGCAGCAGAGCCCCCACCACCGCTCGCCGCCTCACCCGACACCTCATCCATCCATTACGCGTTGCCGTGGTTTCCCACCCGCCGCACTTCGGCTGATGGCCCTCCAGGAAACGGCCGCTGAACCCTTCACCGGTGACCCGCCGTCACGCGAGCCCAAGTTACCCGGCCACCACGAGCTCAGTATCCGCCCGCCGGCCCCCAGGGCCGGGCTGCCGAGACCGCCGGAGTCGGGACGGCCAAGGGCTGCCAGGGCGGGGCGAGGGGCGAGCGGGCGTGGGGAGTTGGCGGGTTTGGTGGGGACATGCGAGAGCCCCGTCCGGATCCGGGAAATCCTCCGAGAATCCGGACGGGGCTTCTTCACATGCCGGGACGAACCGCTCCGACGAAGGACGACTTACGCCATCCGCCCAGCTTGTCGATGCGTACCCGTTCGCCTGTCCGAGGCGAGTGGATCATCTTGCCCTTGCCGACGTACATACCTACGTGACCAAGCCCGCTGAAGAACATCAGGTCACCAGGCTTGAGGTTCCGCCAGGCGATCTTGTTCCGGACTCGGGCGAACTGGCTGCTCGCCACACGCGGGAGTTTGACCCCGGCCTTCTTCCAGGCGAACTGGACGAGGCCGGAGCAGTCAAACGAACCAGGTCCCGTGCCTCCGTACCGATACGGGTCACCGATCTGGTTCTTGGCCGCGGCGACGGCCCTGAGGGCCTTCGCTTGCTGCCGAGCGACCTTGGCTGCCCGTCGATGGGCGGCCGTGACCTTCTTCGACGTCTTGACGGTGGTTTGCGCCGCGGTCGTCGAACCGGCCGAATCGCTCGTGGTCGCCGCCTGAGCCGTTGGGGCATGGAGGATGAGACCTCCGGCCGTCACGGACATCGTGAGTGCAACGCCACTCAGGGCAAGGCGGGACAGGCGGGGGTTCTGCAGGGGATTAGACAGGATTTCTCCTTGTGTCTTCCACGAACGCCTACCGGGTTAGCTGACGGATTCGGGCCTGGAAGTCGCCCTACGGCGCGATTGGCGCGCCGATTCACCCCTGATCCCTGGGGAAACGTGGGATCGCTGGGTCCCCGGTTCCGTGCCTCCTGGCTGCACGGATTCGGCAGGTCGCCGTCCCGATCGAAGGTCTTGCCGTGGGGATCGTCGGGTGCGACCGGCGGATTTTTATCTGTCTCACATCGGGAGGGACCGATGCCGGTTCGCGGCGACATGGCTTGTTCACCGCGACGACGCCAGAAGCTACGCCGAAAGGTCAAGGATCGGCAAAGGGTGCGTCAGGCTGTAAAGATCAGTCAGGGGGATGAGTCGGTATCGAAACCCCTGCTGGAACACCAGGTTCTGTTACCGAAATGTGACCCTGCTCACACTTGCCGGAGCAGCCGCTTGTCAGGTCCCATCCGTCCCTTAAGTCACATTTGTCACTGGATAAACGTGAGCATCCCCACTGGGAGCGCTCCCGGCCGACCACGCATCACCCGTCGCATTGAGTGCGATATTTCGGCATATCTACGCCACACGCCGTTCCCGGCAATACCTGCACCAACGACGGATCACATCGAGCCAGGCCCCATATCTACGATGCCGGATCGTAGACGAACGCGATCTGACGGCCTCGGCTACGCACCGTTCCGCACCCAACCATCACGAAACATCCGGCACCGCTGAAACTCTCGAAGAGAGGAGCGTGAGATCAGCCCAGCAGGACCAAATCCCACGCACGACCACGACCGAAACCGGCCGGGAATGAGTGCCGGGAGTGAGAGAGAAGGGGTTACGGGCGGATCGCGCCGACCACGTTCCGGCCGTAGTTGGAGAGCTTGGTGACCTTCACGACGTCACCGGTCTGCGGCGCGTGGACGACTTCCCCGTTACCCGCATAAATGCCGACGTGCCCGAGCCCTTCGCTGAAGATCAGGTCCCCGGCCTGCAGTGAGTCCATGTCCACCTTGCGGCTGGCCCCCCAGGCCCACTGCTGCCACGTCGTACGCGGCAACGACAGGCCCGCCGCCCGCCAGGCCGCCTGCGTGAGCCCCGAGCAGTCGTACCCGCCCGGCCCTGTGCCGCCGAAGACGTAAGGCTTGCCCATCTGCGCATACGCGAACCGCAGCGCGGCGGCGGCGTTCCCCGAGGCGGGACCCGTGTACTTGACGCCCGTGCTGTTGGGGTTGCCGGGGTTGTAGGCGCCCAGCCTCCTGAGCAGCTTCTCCTGCTGGGCGATGAGCTTGCGGATCTCCGAGCGCTCCTTCTCCACGGAGTCGCGTTCCTTGTCGGCCCCCTGCAGGGCCTTCTGCGCCTTGTCGCGATCGGCCTTCAGCCCGCGGTTGGCCTCGTTGAAGGCCGCCAGCTTCTCGGCCCGCTCCCGTGACAGCTGCCCGGCCACCGCCCACCCCGTCAGCATGGCGCCGGGGTTGTCGGAGCCCATGAGGCCGGGGAAGGAGGTGACGTCGCCGCCGAGCTTGTAGCTGTCGACGGCCATCCCGACCACCTGCTCGCGCAGTTCGGCGACCGTGGCCAGCTTGCGCTTGTAGGTGTCGTTCAGCTTGGTGTAGGTGCCCTTGGACTTCTTGTAGTTCTCGGTCGCCGTGTTGTAGCGGTCGACGACCTTGTCGGCCTTGTCGTTGAGCTTCTTGAGCTTGGCCTTTGCCTGCGCCAAGGTGGGCCGGGGATCAGCCAGGGCCGCTCCTACCGGGGTCAGCACCAGTCCGATCGTCAGACCTGCGGCCACCGGCACCCGACCAAACCTCACTGTGTCGCCTCCAAGGGGGATGTACCTGGGGCGAAATAGTACAGAAGTGCAGGGTGAGGTAGCGCCCTAAACCCACTTTTTCATAATTTATGCGCGGCCCAGCCGGCGCAGCAGCATGCCAGACGGAACGGGTCTGGCACCCATTCGCCTGACCGACTCGGCCACCTCGCGGTCGGAGGACACCACGGCCATGGCCCGGCCGGGCGGCTCGGCGTGCACGAGCTGGCGGATGAGGTCGTCGGCGATCTCCCCCGGCGCGCTGAACAACACCCGCACCCCACGCGGCGCAACCACCTGCACGGGCGCGTTCAGCTCCGCGCCGTCGAAGACCACGGTCACCTCGACCCTGGTCTGCGCCACCAGGCCGCCGAGCGCAGTCATGAGGCGGTTGCGCTGGTCGGCGAGGGTGAGGGTGCCGTAGCCGGTCTTGGTGACGTTGTAGCCGTCGATGATCAGATGCACCTGTGGCAGCGCCAGGAGCTGGTCGAGCAGCTGCGGGTCGTCGTCGGCCAGGGCCCGCGCGGGCATCCCGCGCACGCCGGGGCGCTCGCCGGTGCTCGCCGCGACCGAGTCGGCGGGCCGGCTGATCGTGGTGGGCAGGGCCAGCTCGCGGCGCAGCCCGGCCGAGGCGTCCTGCAGCGCGTCGAGCAGCACCCGGATGCGGGCGTCCTCGATGCTCCTGCCCTCGCGGGCGGCCCGGCGCGAGGCTTCGAGCTGCTTCTCCACATCGGCCAGCCGCTCGCGCAGCCGCCGCAGCTCGGACTCGCCCGCGCTGCCCGCGGCCACCGCGGCCGACCTGGCCTCCTCCGCGCCCCGTTCCGACTCCTCGGCCTTGCGCGTCGCGGCCTTGGCCCGTTCCCGGGCGTCGTGCAGCTTGCGGCGCAGCTCGGAGTTCTCCCCGCGGGCGATCTTGATCTGCTCGCGCAGCCGGTCGGACTCCTCCTTGGCGGAGCTCTTCTGCGCGGCGAGCTGCTCGCGCAGCCGGGCCACGACCTCCTCGCGCTCGGAGCCCTCGGCCGCCACCGCCGACTGCTCCAGATCGATGCGGGCGACCTCGATCATCTCCGCCCAGCCGGGCGGCCGGGTGAGGTAGGCCGCCGCGGCCACCATCACCGGGTCGGCCGCCGGGGGCACGTTGCCCTCCGCCAGCGAGGCGACCAGCTCGGGCCAGCCCGCGGCCACGGACTCCGCCACCAGCTCGCGGAACTTCTTGTCGTTCTCCAGTTGCGCCGCGATGGGCGCGCCGCCCAGCCTGGCCCGTTTGCGCGGGTCGAACTTGGCGATGCCGCGCAGGGGTGCCGGTATGGCGACAGCGGGCATCGACCCGAGGACCTGGGAGGCCAGGTCCACCACGTTGAGCCGCACCTGCTCGGGAAGCGGGCGAGACAGGCCTTCACCCGCTGAACTCATCCCACTTGTCCCTTCGTGACATGCCCTTTCAGACAAGGGTACGGCTGTTGCGTACCTGACCGTAACGGCCACCCGTATATGGACAAGCGCTTGCTAGGGGGTATACGACTGTCGAGGGGCATATGTCCACCCGGGAGGCCCACTGTGACGGAACAGCTGCGTACTTCCACCCGTGACCTGGACGAATTACGGAAAAGAGCCACCGTCTGGCTCCGTGGCCGCCTCGGTGCGGACGCCACGGTGTCCGAGATGTCCAGACCGTCGGAAAACGGGCTGTCGAGCGAGACCCTGTTCTTCACCGCCACCTGGAACGGAGACAGTACGCGCTGCGTAGCCAGGCTCGCACCTGCGGTGGAAGCCGTTCCTGTCTTCCCTGCATACGATCTGCGGGCGCAGTTCGAGATTATGCGCCTGGCCAGGGAAAAAGCTGGGATCCCAGCGCCGCGCACCCTCTGGTTCGAGCCGGATCCCGCTCCGCTCGGCACGCCGTTCTTCGTCATGGAACGCGCCGACGGGCAGGTGCCGCCGGACGTGATGCCGTACACGTTCGGGGGCTGGCTGCACGACGCCTCCCCCGCCGAACAGCGGCGGCTGCAGGACGCGAGTGTGGGGATCCTCGCGGCGCTGCACCAGACCGCCTTCACGGCCGAGGAGCTGGCCCCGCTCGGCGAGGCCGGGCTGCGCGCGCACGTGGCGGCCCAGCGCGCCTACTACGCGTGGGCGCACGGCCGGCGCCCCATCCCGCTGCTGGAGCGCGCGTTCGCCTGGCTGGAGGAGCACTGGCCGGACGAGCCCGGCCCCGACGTGCTCTCCTGGGGCGACGCCAGGATCGGCAACATGATGTTCCGCGACTTCACGCCGGTCGCGGTGCTCGACTGGGAGATGGCGGCCGTCGGGCCGCGCGAGCTGGACCTGTCCTGGATGATCTTCCTGCACCGCTTCTTCCAGGACATCACGACCGGCGCGGGCCTGCCCGGCCTGCCCGGTTTCATGCGCCGCGAGGACGTCTGCGCCACCTACCGCGAGCTGACCGGCTACGAGCCGCGCGACCTGGACTTCTACGAGTTGTACGCCGCCCTGCGGCACGGCATCATCATGGCCAGGGTCTGGCAGCGCAGGATCCACTTCGGCGAGCAGCCCATGCCCGACGACCCCGACGACCTGGTGCTGCACCGGGCCACCATCGAGGAACTGCTCGCCGGCTACGAGCCCGCGTCGTAGACCAGCAGCGCCACCTGGACCCGGTTGTTGAGGCTCAGCTTGGTCAGGATGCGGGAGACGTGCGCCTTGACCGTGGGCACGCTCATGAACAGCTCCCGCCCGATCTCGGCGTTCGACTTGCCCTGCCCGATGGCGGTGGCCACCTCCCGCTCCCGCTCGCTGAGCCGGCCGAGCAGCTTCCTGGCCCGTTCGCCGCCCTCCTCGGGCTCCGGGTCGGACACGTGCGTGATGAGTTGCCGCGTCACCGCCGGCGACAGGATCGGCTCCCCCGCGGCCACCTTCCTGATGGCCTGCACCAGGTCACCGGGCGCGATGTCCTTCAGCAGGAACCCGGCCGCGCCCGCCCGCAGCGCCCGCATCACCTGCGCGTCGGCGTGGAAGGTGGTCAGCACCACCACCTCGGGCGGCTCGGACGTGCGGCGCAGCGTCTCGGTGGCGGTGAGCCCGTCGATCCCCGGCATGCGGATGTCCATCAGCACCACGTCGGGCCGGTGCTCGCTCACCAGCGGCGGCACCTCGGCCCCGTCGCCGGCCTCGGCGACGATCTCGATGTCGGCCGCGCCGCCGAGGATCATCGACAGCCCGGCCCGCACCATCGCGTCGTCGTCCACGATCAGCACCTTGATCGGCCCGTCAACGGTCATTTACCTCGTCCTCCCGAGTCGTCTCCACCGTCAACGGTCATTCGCGTCGTCCTCCCAAGTGGTCTCCACCGTCAACGGTCATGTACGCCGTCCTCCCGAGTCGTCTCGACCGGCCACGGCAGCCAGGCCCGTACCACGAACTCCCCCTCCGGCGTGGGACCGTACCCCAGCCTGCCACCCGCCAGTTCCGCCCGTTCCGTGAGCCCGATGAGCCCGGCGCCGGCCCCCGGGATGCGCGCGCCGTGGCGCGCCCACAGGGGGTTGCGCACCTCGACCGACAGCCCCGCGCCGCGCCTGCCCTCGACGGTGACCACCACCGGCGCGCCGCCCGCGTGCTTGCGCGCGTTGGTGAGTGCTTCCTGCGCGATGCGGTAGAGGTTGCGGCCCAGCCCCTCGGGGATGTCACGGACCTGCTGGTCGAGCCGTACGTCCATGCCGGCCTGCCGGCACTCCTCGACCAGCGCGGGCAGGTCG
This sequence comes from Nonomuraea sp. NPDC050404, assembly GCF_040655495.1. Taxonomy (NCBI): domain Bacteria; kingdom Bacillati; phylum Actinomycetota; class Actinomycetes; order Streptosporangiales; family Streptosporangiaceae; genus Nonomuraea; species Nonomuraea sp. NPDC050404. Next base: position 338,303 of record NZ_JBFAKB010000007.1, on the reverse strand, counting down.
GCGAGCGTCGGCTGCGGCCGGTCGGGCACCAGGTCGTCGTCGCCGGGGGCCGAGTGGCGCAGCACGCCGATCACCTCGCGCAGGTCCTCCAGCGCCAGATGGGCGTTGCTCCTGATGGCCCCCGCCGCCCTGGCGATCTCCTTGGGCGGCGCGTCGGGCCGGAACTCCAGCGCGCCGGCGTGCAGGCTGAGCATCGAGATGCGGTGCGCCAGGACGTCGTGCATCTCCCTGGCGATGCGCTCGCGTTCGAGCCGCTTGGCCTCCTCGGCGGCGCTGTCGGCGCGCTGCCGCAGCGTCCAGACGAGCTGCCGCCTGGCCCTGATCACGATGGCCCACGCGAACGCGGTGAGCATGAGCGCGACACCGAGCGCCGCCGTCCAGACCTGGTCCAGCTCGCTCTGGGGACGCAACCAGACATAGGGAATCAGGGTGATGAAATTGAGCAGGGTGATCGGCCCCGAGATCTTGAACGGCCGGTGCACCGCCACCGTGAAGAACGCCACCAGCGAGGCTCCGCCCGGCAGCTCCAGGTAGGACGAGAGCAGGGCGGTCACCACCGCGAGCGTGACCGGCCACCTGCGCCGCAGCCAGATCGCCGCGCACGACAGCGCCCCCGTCACCTGCTCGATCATCAGCAGTGGCTCGGAGGGGTTCTGGGCCCGCAACTCGATCAGGGACAGGAAGGTCAGACCGCAGGCGACCAGGAACATGACGATGTCGACGAACCAGTCGCGCGTCGAGCGCCGCACCCGCCCGCCCGCGCTGCCGTCGCCGAGCAGCACCGACGGCAGCGCCCACCGGTACTCGGCGCGATCCCCCCGCAGTCCCTTCATCGTTCATCGAGGTTATGCCCTGCCGGAGGAAGGGCGACAGCGACCAAAGTCGGTGCCTGAGGAGACCAAGGACCGACGCGGGCGACCCCGCGGGCGGAGGAGGCTGATGGCATGCAAGCGGTGTTGAAGGTGTTCGGCTGGCTGCTGTTCCTGCAGGGTCTGGCCGGCCTGGTGAACGGCCTCCTCGGATGGTGGCGGTGGGCGCACGACCTGATCGTGGTCAACCACGTGCCGTTCCTGGAGGGATATGAGGTGTTCGCGGCCATCGTGATCGGCGTGCTCGGGCTCGTGCTGCTGGTCATCCCCGAATCGGAGAAGAGCGAATGAGCACGACCATGCTGCGTCCGCCGCGCAACCGGGCCGACCCCCGGGCCGTGCGGTGGTGGACGGTGCAGTGGCTCATCCTGATGGTGCCGGTGGCGGGGGCGGCGCCGGCGGCGTACTGGTTCCTCACCGAGCGGGGGCTCTGGCTCGGCGCGGGTGCGGCGGTGTTCGCGGTGGCGTGCCTGGTGCTGGCCCTGGTCGCGCCGCGGGCCGCCTACCGGGTGGAGCGGTGGGAGGTCACCGACGAGGCGGTCTACACGCGCAAGGGGTGGCTGACGCACACCTGGCGGGTGGCGCCGATGTCGCGGATCCAGCGGGTCGACACCGCGCGGGGGCCGGTGCAGCGGCTGTTCGGGCTGGCGGACGTCACGGTGACCACCGCGTCCTCGGCCGGGGCCATCAAGATCGAGGCGCTGGACCACGAGGTGGCGGCCGAACTGGCCGAACGGCTGACCGCGCTCACCCAGGCCACGCCGGGGGACGCGACATGACCGGCCGACACGCCGCCGGACGGACGGAATCCACCACCGAGACGGTGGGCGAAGCGGCGCCCCGGACGGCGGCCGAGCTGGCGGCCGGTGGTGCTGTGTGGGAGCGGCTCGCGCGGCGGAGTGTGTACGCCTCCGCGGTCAAGTCGCTGGCCCTCGTGGCGGGCGCGACGGCCGGGCTGGTGCGGTTCCTGGTGGGCCGCGACTGGCCGGTGGGCGGCATCGTGGCCGTGTGCGCGGGCGCGGCGGTGCTGATCGTCGCGGGCGTGGTCGCGTACGACCTGCTCAGGCTGCGTGCCACCCGCTGGCGGCTCACCCCCGACCGCCTCGAACTGCGCTCGGGCATCGCCACCCGCCAGCACCGCTCGATCCCGCGCGACCGGGTGCGCAGCGTGGACCTGCGCGCCGACCCCGTGCTGCGGATGTTCGGCCTGACCGTGGTCAAGGTGGGCACGGGAGAGCACGCCGGCGACGGGGACGAGGTCGCGCTCGACCCGCTGGGCAGGCACGAGGCCGAGGCCCTGCGGCGGACGCTGCTGCACCAGGAGGAGGAGGCCGCGCGCGAGGACGGGCCGCTGGCGGAGCTGAGCTGGTCGTGGATTAGGTACGCGCCGCTGTCGGTGTGGACCTTCACGGGCGCGGCGGTGGTGCTCGGCATGCTCTACAAGGCACTCGACTCCTTCGGGCTCAAGAGGTTCACCAGCCGGATCGCGACCGGCGTGTGGGAGTGGCTGGCGGCCGAGCCCCTGCTGACCGTGCCGCTGCTGCTCGCGGTGAACCTGGTCGTCGGCGTGCTCGGCGCGGCGCTGCTGTTCGCCGAGTCCTGGGCCCGCTACCGCCTGGAGCGCGAGCCCGGCCGGCTGCGGCTGCGCCGGGGCCTGCTGACCGTGCGCTCCCTGACGCTGCAGGAGCGCAGGCTGCGCGGGGTGGAGATCAGCGAGCCGCTGCTGCTGCGGCTGAGCGGCGGGGCCCGGGTCAGGTCCATCGCCACCGGGCTGGGCAAGTCCGCCGACAACGAGGGCGAGGACGCGGCGGCGCTCACCCCGCCCGTGCCGCGCGCCCTGGCCGTGCGGGTCGCCACCGCGGTCGCGGGCGCGGGCGTGCCCCCGCTGGTGCCGCATCCGGCGGCGGCCACGCGCAGGCGGATCGTGCGGGCGATGGTCACGGCGGCCGTGTCGGTGGTGGCGGCGGCGGTCGCGACCGTGGCGGCGCCGTGGGCCTGGGTGGGCGTCTGGGTGTGGCTGGTGCCCGTGGCGGTGCTGGCGTACGGGCTGTGGCACGCCGTGGTGAGCGCCGCGAACCTCGGGCACGCGCTGGGCGTCAGGCATCTGGTGGCCAGGAGGGGCGCCGTGGTCCGCCGTACGGTCGCGCTCGACCGTACGGGCATCGCGGGCTGGACGGTCACCGAGTCGTTCTTCCAGCGGCGCTCCGGCCTGCTGACGATCTCGGCCACCACGGCGGCGGGCCGGGGGCACTACGAGGTGGTGGACGTGGGCCGCGGCGACGGGCTCGACCTGGCCGCGCAGGCCGTCCCCGGCCTCCTCGAACCCTTCCTGACCCGGGAAAAGCAATGAGCCGCGTGATCCCCCACGGCTTGCCCATGCCCCTGTACTGGACAAACATGATCGCGCGGCTCAGGTGCTTGCAGACATAACCGTATTTGTCCCGCTTGCAACCGGGTTGCAGGTCCATTAACCGCTCAAGGAGATCGTCAGTAAGACCAGTAAAGAGGGGCGGTCCCATCACGGGAACCGCCCCTTCGATCAGTCCGGGCTAGCCGCCCGCCTGCCCTTCCATATAGGCCTTGGCCAGGGTGAGCACACCGGCGGCGGCCTCCTTCTCCGGCATGAACTCAACCTTGGGCGAGTTGGTCGCCTCGCCCTCCGGACGCTGGTGACCCGAGTAGTCGACCTGGACGACCACCGGGCCCTTGCGGATGATCACCGTGCCGCTGGAGGCGGAGACGTCGGAGCTCCTGCTCTGCACGTACTGCTGGTACGCCTCGTCGCCCATCCCCTTGACCTGGGCCAGCTTGCCCCACTTGATGCCTCCCAGGGAGGAGTTGGCCGTGGTCTTGTCCTTGCCGTACTGGGTCGCGTAGTACGCCTTGGCCGCGGACTCGTCCACCGTGCCCGCCCGGTTGGTGAACCGGTGCACGGTGATCAGCGCGCTGCGGATCTTGGTGATGCCCTCGCCGCCGGACAACTCGCGGTTGAGCCAGCGGCACTCGGTCTGGTTGTCGGAGCCCGCCTGCGTGCCGCGGGCCCTGGTCGTGGGCTCCGGTACGAGCCGCGTGGCCGTCTCCGTCACCGCCGAGCAGTCGGCGGGGAAGGCGGCCAGTTCGGTGGGCGACGGCGTCGGTCGGGCGCTGGGCGTGAGGGTGGCCTGCGCCGTCGGCTCGGCCTTGGCCAGCACGTCGGGGTTCTGCGCCTGCCAGGCCGCCGCGCCCTTGGCGAAGTGCCCGGCCAGGCCGCTCACCTCGCGGATGGCGTTCTCCTCCGTGATCGCCTGCGCGGTGTCGTTGGTCAGGATCTGGGCGTCCTTGCGCTGCTGGCCCGCCTGGAACTTGACCTCGATCGTCATGTCGCCGACGCGGGCCTGGGCCTGGCCGTAGGCGTACCAGAGCAGGTCTCCGCTACGGCGCCAGGTGTACTGCGCGAACGCGCTGTCGCCGACGCCGGGCAGGTCCTTGATCGGGGAGACGTACTCCTTCTCATCGGGGTCGAGCGACGGCTTGGCGGTCTCGACGTACTTGCCCTGGCGGTAGTCCATCTCATAGGAGTTCTGGGCCATCGCCCGGCCGGTCTTGGCGCCCTCGCCCTTGTGCTGCTCGATCCTGACGTCGATCTCCCTGTTGCGCCAGAACTCGCCGAAGGAGATGCGCTCGTTCTTCCAGTTGCAGGTGAGATTGACGGTGTAGTCGCCGTCCTTGGCCGAATGGGCGACGGTCGCGTCGGGGACCAGCCGCTCGGCCTGGTCCTTGGGCAGCATGGCGCACACGTCGGGGGCCGACGGGGCGGAGGCGGGCTGCGTGGCGGGCGACGAAGGTGACGCGGAGGCGACCGGGGGCGGCCCGCCGCCGGAGAGCTTGCCGTAGACGAAGTAGGCCCCCACGCCCCCGGCGGCGACCAGCACGACGAGCGCGGCGGCCAGCGTGGGCATCAGCCACGAGGGCCGTCCCGGACGCGGCGGCTGCGGCATCCCGGGCGGCATCCCATGTGGCATCCCTGGCGGCATGCCGTGCGGGGGCATCCCAGGCGGCATTCCGGGTGGCATCCCGGGCTGCATTCCGGGCGGTGTCGAGTGCATGTACGGCCCCTGCTGGGGCGCTCCCGGCGGCTCGAACTGTCTGCCGGGCACCTGGCGAGGGGTGGTCGGCGGCTCGTACTCGCTACCGGGATTCACTGGGACTCCTGGGGTTGCCCTGACTTGCGGGGAGACATGCTAGCCACACCCCTTGCAACGTGCTTGCAGCACCATGTGCCACGCCACCCTACGACAACGCCCCCTTTTGCGATGTCACACCACGAAAGCACCTCATCTGGACGGCAGCGCGAAAGCGCCTCATTTCGACAGCGCCGCGAAGACCAGCCGGGCGGCGGAGATGGGCGTCCCGGCGTCCTTCGGGGCGTCCGCCGACACGTCCTCGCGGTACCAGATCACCTCTCCCAGCAGGTTGCTCGTACGGAAGAGCAGCGTGCTGGTCGACGCGCCGTCCGTCGTGGAGTTGAGATGGACCTTGAAGCCGTTCTGGATGATCGCCGAGTCGCCCACCCCGGCGACGTCGGAGACTCCGCCGTACACCTGGCGCCCGCTCGTGCCCTCCGCCGCGGCGCGGGTGCTCTTCTCGCTGGCGAAGCGGCGCTGCGCCACCTGCGGGCCGCCGAGGTCGCCGGCGGGCTGCTCGGTCCACGCGCGTACGACGAGGCGGCGGCTGCCCAGCGAGCCCTCGCGGATGAGCCACTGGCACTCGCCCGTCCTGGTGTTGGCGCGCGAGGGAGCGCCCTCCATCAGCTCGGTGACCTCGGCGTCGGTGAGGAGCGTGCACGGGTCGGGGGCCTTGGCGTACGCGCCGATCTCCTGGCCGGCGCCGGCGAACGCGGTGACGGCGTACCAGCCGCCCCCGCCCAGCGCCACGACGGCGGCGAGCACGGCGGGCAGCAGCCACCGGCGGGGGCGGCCCGCGTGACGGTGGCGGCGCGGCGCGGTGTCGGAGCCGGTCAGCCTTGTCAGGGCCTGGCGCACCTGGGCCGAGGTGGGACGGGCCGCGGGGTCCTTGGCGAGCATGGCCATGAGCAGGCCGCCCAGGTCACGGCCTGCCCTGGTGGGGAAGGGCGGCTCGTGCAGCAGCACCGCCGCGGCGACCGCGGCGGGCAGCGCCCGCTCGAACGGCGCGCGGCCCTCCACGGCGGTGTAGAGGCTGGCGCCCAGCGACCACAGGTCGGCCGACGGGCCTGAGGGCTGCTCGTTGAGCCGTTCCGGGGCCATGTAGCCGGGCGAGCCGGCGCTGCCGTACATGTCGCCCCTGCCGCCCATCGGGGCGGCGATGCCGAAGTCGGTGAGCATCGCCGAACCGTCGGCGTCGAGCAGGATGTTGGCGGGCTTGACGTCCTGGTGCAGGATGCCGTGCGCGTGCGCGACCTCCAGCGCCGACAACACGCGCAGCCCGGTCGCGGCCACGAACTCGGGCGGCAGCGGCCCCTGCTCCTTGATCACCTTGTCCATCGAGCGGCCGGTGGACAGGTCCATGATGATCCACGGCTGGTCGCCCTCCAGGACGACGTCGTGCACGAGCACGATGGCCGGGTCGCGCAGCCGTCCCGCCGACCTCGCCTCGTGGATGGCCCGGTCGACGAACTGCGCCCGCTCGCCGGGGTCGAGCCGCTGGGGCATGCGCACCTGCTTGACGGCGACCTGCCGGTCGAGCATCTCGTCGATCGCGCGCCACACCGTGCCCGCGCCGCCCTGCCCGAGCCGCTCGATCAGCCGGTAACGGCCGGCCAGGAGGTAGAGGTCATCCGGCATTGCGCAACGCCCGTTCGCTCGCCTGCGCGGCCTTCAGGGCCGACTGCTTGATGTCCTCGTCGGTCGGCCGCTCCGTGAGCGTGGTGTACTCGACGCTCACCACCAGGTTGGCCAGCCGATAGTAGACGTGCGCGGAGTGCACGCGCCCGTCCGGGCCCTTCAGCTCGTAGCCGAACGCCTCCTCGCCGACGCCGGCGATCTGGCGGATCGGGGTACGTGCGGCCCGCGTGGAGTCCTTCGCGCCGATCTCGGGCCAGGTCCAGTCGACCGTGTCGTACTTGGTCCAGTAGCGCTTCTGGTTCTCGAACAGGGTGCGGGCCGCGGCCTCGGTCATGGACCAGGGGTCTACGGTGTCGGAGTTCTTCTGCACCTGCAGGCCCACCCCGGTCTCGGCGACGGGCCAGCCGCACCTGGGACCGACCTCGTTGGAGCCCGGCTGCCCCTTCGGGGGATTCTGCGTACGCAGCAAGCTGCCCACCTCCTGCTCCCCGATCAGCGTGCACACGTCCATGGGCACGGTGAACGCCTCCGGCGTCCCTCCCCCATCGTCCTTCAGCAGCACGAACCCGGCCGCGCCCGCCGCCGCGAGCACCACCGCGCCGGCCGCGATCCACAGCGCGGCCCGGCCGCGCCGCCTGACCCCCCGCGGCGCGGTCGCCTCGGCGTTGACCGGGACGTGGGGCGCCTGGCCGCCCGCGGCCACCTGCCGCAGCGCCTGCGCGGTCGCCAGCGGGTCGGGCCGGGCGCCCGGCTGGTAGGCCATCATGGCGGCCACCAGCGGCCCGAGCGGACCGGACAACTCGGGCACCGGCTGCGTGAGCGTGGCGCGCACGCGCTGCGCCGCCGACCCGCCGTAGACGGGCGCGCCGGTCAGCGCGACGTAGAGCGTGGCGCCGAGCGACCACAGGTCGCTGGCGGGGCCGCCGGGCCGGCCTTCGAGCCGCTCCGGCGCGATGAACCCCGGCGAGCCGATCATCAGGCCCTGCTCGGTGAGCGTGGCCTGGCCCTCCTGCCTGGCGATGCCGAAGTCGGTGAGCACGACCCGGCCGCTCTCGGTGAGGAAGACGTTGCCCGGCTTGACGTCGCGGTGCTGCAGGCCCTGGGCGTGGGCGACCATCAGCGCGTCGAGCACGTCTGCGGCGACCCTGGCGGCGTAGTCGGGAGGCATGGGACCGAACTCGCGCACGGTCTCGGCCAGCGTGCGCCCGCGCAGCAGCTCCATCACCAGCCACGGCCGCTCCTCCTCGACGACCACGTCGTGCAGCGCCACGATGCCGGGGTGGCGCAGCCGCGCCGTGGCCTGCGCCTCGCGCACGGCCCTGGTCACCGAGTCGGCCCGCTCCTTGGGCGACAGGCCCTCGGGCAGCGTGAGCTCCTTGACCGCGACGTCGCGGTCAAGCATCTCATCCCTGGCCAGCCACACTTTCCCCATGCCGCCCGCGCCCAGCGGGCGCAGCAGGGAGTAGCGGCCGGCGAGTCTTCCCGAGGACATACAGGGAAGGGTAACTAAGGATCAACAGGGGTGGAGACTCGTTCCTGTCGGTCGACCTCTCTATGGTCTTGGTTCGTGGACCCGGTTCAAGGCACTCTCGACGAGCTCGGCACGCCGCTGAGCAACGTCACGTTCGTCGTGTTCGACCTCGAGACGACCGGCGGCTCGCCCGCCGAGGACTCCATCACCGAGATCGGCGCGGTCAAGGTGCGGGCGGGCGAGGTGCTCGGCGAGTTCTCCACGCTGGTCGATCCCGGCGGGCCGATACCGCCGTTCATCTCCGTGCTGACCGGCATCACCGACGCCATGGTGATGGCCGCCCCGAAGATCGGGTCGGTGCTGCCGAGCTTCCTGGAGTTCATCCGCGGGGCCACGCTGGTGGCGCACAACGCCGGCTTCGACACCCGTTTCGTCAAGGCCGCCTGCGCCGAGCTGGGCTATCCCCCGCCCGCCAACCCGGTCGTCGACACGGTCGACCTGGCCAGGCGGGTGCTGACCCGCGACGAGGTGCCCAACGCCAAGCTGGGCACGCTGGCCAGGTTCTTCCGCAGCCCCACCGAGCCGTGCCACCGCGCCCTGCAGGACGCCAGGGCCACCGTGGACGTGCTGCACGGACTGATCGAGCGGGCCGGCTCCTTCCAGGTGCACACGCTGGAGGAGCTCAAGTCGTTCGTCCGGGCTCCCACGCCCGAGCAGCAGCGCAAGCGCCACCTGGCCGACTCCGTCCCGCACGCGCCGGGCGTCTACTTCTTCGAGGACGAGCGCGGCGAGACCCTCTACATCGGCAAGAGCACCAACCTGCGCAACCGGGTGCGCTCCTACTTCACCGCCGGCGAGACCCGGCCCCGCATCCGCGAGATGATCGGCATCGCCGAGCGGGTACGCCACATCGTCTGCTCGACCGCGCTGGAGGCCGAGGTCAGGGAGCTGCGCCTGATCGGCGGGGCCAAGCCGCGCTACAACCGCCGCTCCCGCTTCCCCGAGAAGGTCGTGTGGCTCAAGCTCACCACCGAGGTGTTCCCGCGGTTGTCGATCGTGCGCGACCTCAAGGACGACGGCGCCACCTACCTCGGCCCCTTCACCAGCGCCCGCCTGGCCGACGACGCCCGCATCGCCCTGCACGAGGCGGTCCCGCTGCGCCAGTGCACCCAGCCGGTCACGCTGCGCACCCGGCGGGCGGCCTGCGTGCTGCACGAGATGGGCCGCTGCGGCGCGCCGTGCGAGGGCAGGGAGAGCCCGGAGGAGTACGCCGTGCACGCCGAGAACGCCCGCCGCGCCATGATCGTCGACGCCTCCCCCGTCTTCACCGCCGTCTCGGCGCGCATGGAGCGCCTGTCGGTCGAACAGCGCTACGAGGAGGCCTCCGTGGACCGCGACCGGCTGGCCGCTTTCGTCCGTACGGCGGCCCGCATGCAGCGCCTGACGGCCATCACCCGTATCCCGCAACTCGTGGCCGCCAGCCCGGCGTTCGGCGGCGGCTGGGACATCCACGTCATCCGCTACGGCCGGCTGGCCAACGCGGGCGTCATGCCGAAGGGCGCCCACCCGACCCCTTTCGTCGCCTCCCTGACGGCCACCGCCGAGGCCGTGCTGCCGGGTCCGGGTCCCATCCACGCCGCCAGCGCGGAGGAGACGGAGTGCATACTGCGCTGGCTGGAGTCGCCCGGGGTGCGGCTGGTGGAGGTGGACGGCGAGTGGAGCCTGCCGGCGCGCGGAGCCGCCCGGCACAAGGCGCGCATCGACCTCGCTTACCGGCATCTCGACCAGAGGCGCAATCGGGAGGGACGACCTTTGAGGTGAAAGGATAGAGTTGTTACATGGTCACGGCTATCGTCCACATCAATGCAGAGGTAGACCGGATCCCGGAGGTCGCCCAGACGATCGCCGAGATCGACGGGGTCAGCGAGGTCTACTCCATCACCGGGGAGTACGACCTGATGGCCATGGTCCGGGTGGCCGCGTACGAGGAGATCGCCGAGGTCGTCCCGGGGCGGATCAACAAGGTCGACGGGGTGCTGCACAGCGAGACCCACATCGCCTTCCGCGCCTACTCCAAGCACGACCTGGACGCCGCCTTCTCAATCGGCTTCCCCGAAACCGACTGACCCGGCCCGGCGGCCCGCACAGCCCTCCCGCCCGGCCCGGCTGCCTCGCGCAGGAACCCGGCCCACGCCCGGCCCGCCGTCACGGCTGACCCCGCGCCAGGCTCGTCCGTGGCACGGCGTTCCCGGCTGCCGGCGCGCCCCCACGTGGGCGGTGTGAAAGGACGCCACGCAAGAACAACCGGCGGGAGACGCCGACGGGCCCGGACGAGTGGCTCGTCCGGGCCCGTGCGGTTGTGGCGTCAGGGTGAGTCAGTGGCTGTGGCTGCGGTCCTCGTCCTTGCCGGAACCGATGGCCGCGTGCTCGTCATCGTGCCCGTGCCCGTCGTCCAGCGGGATCTTCTCCCCGCCGTACGCCTTCGACATGCGCCCGCGAAGCTTGCCGAGCGGCCCGCGCATGCCCTTCGGCGGGATGCCCGAGGTGTCCTCGTCCACCGGCAGCTCCGGCACCGCCTCCTTGCCCCGCATGTGCGCCTCGATGTCCTCCGCCGGCGGCGTGTGGACCTCGATGAACTCACCGTGCGGCAGCCGCTTGATCACACCGGACTCGACACCGTGCGAAACGACCGCCTGGTCGGAACGCTGCAGGCCGAGGCACATGCGGTAGGTGATCAGGTAGGCCAGCGCCGGCGCCAGGAAGACCAGCACCCGGCCCGCGTAGGTGGTGTGGTTCAGGCTCACGTGGAAGAACGCCGCGATCTCGTCGTTAGCGCCGAGCAGCCAGAGCACGCCGTAGAACGTGATGGCCGCCATGCCGATCGAGGTGCGGTGCGGGTTGTTGCGCGGACGGTCGGCGACGTGGTGCTCACGGTTGTCGCCGGTCACCCAGCGTTCCAGGAACGGATAGAGCGCCAGGCCCGTCATGATGATGCCCATCGGCACCAATGCCGGGATGATCACGCTCAGTGGCAGCGTGCCCGCCTGGGTCGTACCGAAGAGGTTGATCTCCCACGCCGGCATGAGCCGCAGCGAGCCTTCGAGGAAGCCCATGTAGAAGTCGGGCTGCGAACCCGCCGACACGTCCGCCGGTGTGTACGGCCCGAACAACCAGATCGGGTTGATCTGCGTGAACGTCGCCAGACCGGCCACCACGGCCAGCGTGAACAGGAAGTACGCCCCTGCCTTGGCCATGAAGGCAGGATAGAACGGCGAGCCCACCACGTTCTTGTTGTTGCGGCCCTTGCCCGGCATCTGGGTGTGCTTCTGCACCCACATGAGCACCATGTGCGCCGTGATCAGCGCCAGCAGGATGCCCGGGATGAGCAGGATGTGCAGCGAGTAGAACCGGGAGACGACGTCATGCCCCGGATACTCCCCGCCGAACAGGAAGAACGTGATGTACGTGCCCACCACCGGCAGCGAGATCGCCACACCCTCGGTGATCCGCAGACCGGCGCCGGAGAGCAGGTCGTCGGGCAGCGAGTAGCCGGTCAGGCCCTCGGCCAGCGCCAGCGTCAGCAGCAGCACGCCGATGATCCAGTTGAGCTCGCGCGGCTTGCGGTAGGCGCCGGTGAAGAACACCCGCAGCGCGTGGACCATCATGCCGGCCACGAAGAGCAGGGCCGCCCAGTGGTGCATCTGCCGCATGAGCAGACCACCCCGGACGTCGAAGCTGATCTCCAGCGACGACGCGTAGGCCTCGGACATCAGGACGCCCTTGAGCGGCGCGTACGAGCCGTCGTAGGCGACCTCCATCATGCTCGGCTTGAACCAGAGCGTCAGGAACGTACCGGTCAGCAGCAGGATGATGAAGGAGTAGAGCGCGATCTCACCCAGCATGAACGACCAGTGGTCGGGGAAGATCTTGCGCAGGTTGCGCTTGAGCGCGTTGGCCCCGCCGAGCCGCTCGTCGAGGTAGTTCGACGGGCCGGCGATGGCCTTCGGCACGGTCTTCAGGTCGCTCATGCGTGGCCTCCCTTCGCCCTGGCCTCGGCCTCGGCGTCACCGCGTTCCCAGTAGCTGGGGCCGACCGGCACGTTGAAGTCGCCGGTGGCCACGAGGTAGCCCTCGGCGTCGACGGTGATCGGCAGCTGCGGCAGCGGCCGGGCGGCCGGACCGAAGATGACCTTGGCGCCGTCGGCGGCGTCGAACGTCGACTGGTGGCACGGGCAGAGGATGTGATGGGTGGTCTGCTCGTACAGAGCGGCGGGGCAGCCCACGTGGGTGCAGATCTTGGAGTACGCCACGATGCCGTCGTGCGTCCAGTTCTTGTTCGTACCGGCCTTGATCTCGGCCGGACGGAACTTGATCAGGATGAGCGTGGCCTTGGCGAGCGCCGTCAGGTCGTGCTCGTAGCCCTCGGGGACGACCGACAGGATGCCGCCCGGCGAGTTGAAGTCGGCCGCCCTGATGGGCTGGCCGGTGCCCTCGACGACGAGCCTGAGCGGCTTGCCCTCCTTGTTCTTCTCACCCCAGACCGTGTGGCGCAGCTCCTTGTGGAAGTTGGCGCCCGCCATCTTGCTGTTGTCCAGGTCGCGCAGCAGCACCAGCGGCACCAGGCCGAGCGGCGCGGCCGCCAGCAGCAGCGTGCGGCGCAGCAGCTTGCGCTTGACGAAGCCGCTCTCGTTGGCGCCCCGCACGAAGGTGTCCGCGACGACGTCGCGGTCCTCCTCGTCGGAGGCCATCGTGTGGCGCTCCTGGACCAGCGAGTACTTCGGCATGATCTGGCGGACCCAGACCACGATGCCGATCGCCAGCGCCAGGATCGCCACCGTGAGCGAGGAGCCCAGCGCCAGGTTGGAGGTGCCGGTCGCCTCGGGCGAGCCGACCTGGAAGTACACGTAGGAGATGATGAAGGCGATGGCGGCGAAGAACGTGATGACGAAGCAGAGCGCCACGATCTTCTCGGCCTTGCGGGCCTTGGCCTCGTCCTGCAGGGTCACGCCGGGGACGTCCTGATCGACGTCTTCCTGCGCCTGCGCGGCGCCGAGCATCGAGGTGCCCGGCGCGGGGGTGCCGATGACGCGCTTGGGCACGCGTTCGTCCGGCTGCTCGATCTCGTGCTCGTTGTCTGTCATGGCTTCTGTCGCTTCTTCGCGGTGATCCAGATTGCGGCGAGTGCGAGGACGGCTATGCCTACTATCCACGCTACGAGACCCTCGGTCACCGGGCCGATGCGGCCGAGACCGAAACCGCCCGGGTCCTTCTGCGCGCGCACCTGAGTGATGTAGGCGATCATGCTGCGCTTCTCTTCCGGCGTGATCGTCGTGTCGTTGAAGACCGGCATGGCCTGCGGGCCGGTGATCATCGCCTCGTAGATCTGCGTCGGGGTCGACTCGTTGAGACTGGGCGCGTGCTTGCCCTGCGTCAACGCGCCACCGGCGCCTGCCCAGTTGTGGCACTGGATGCAGTTGGCGCGGAACAGCTCGCCACCCTTGCCGGCGTCGCCGAGCTTGCCGTCCACCTGCTCGGCCGCGGGCACCTGCGGGCCGCCGCCCAGCGACTGCACGTAGGCCGAGATCTGCCGGATCTTGGTCTCGTTGACCCACTCCGGCAGCGGCTTGCGCGGCGCCTGCGGCCCCGGCGCGCCGGCCGGCATGCGCCCGGTGCTCATCTGGAAGTCGACGGCCGCGGCGCCGACGCCGATGAGTGTGGGGGCCTTGCCGTCGATGCCCTGCGCATTGGTGCCGTGGCAGCTCATGCAGTGCTTCTCGAACAGGCTCCTGCCCTCGGCCACGTCATCGACCTTGCCCGCCGCCAATGCCGCGTCGGCAGGCTTACCCGCCTGAACCAAGGCGGCGTATACCATCCCGACCAGCGCCAACGCCAAAATCAGGACGGCGTATCTCGCGAGGGGATGCCGCCGCCAAGCGGTGATCCTAACCACAGAGATCCCGTTCCTTATTGAATGATGTAAATGGTCGCGAAAAGACCGATCCAGACGACGTCTACGAAGTGCCAGTAGTAGGACACGACGATCGCGCTGGTGGCCTGCTCATGCGTGAAGCGCTTCGCGGCGTACGTGCGTCCCAGCATGAACAGGAACGCGATCAGGCCACCGGTCACGTGCAGGCCGTGGAAGCCCGTCGTCAGGTAGAACACCGAGGTGTAGGCGTTAGCGGACAAGGTCGCGCCCTCTGACGCCAGCTCCATGTACTCGTACAGCTGCCCGGCGACGAAGACCGCGCCCATGAGGAAGCTGACGATGTACCAGAAGCGGAGCTTTCCGACCTGCCCCTTCTCCGCGGCCCACACGCCGAGCTGGCACGTCACACTCGACAGAACCAGGATGATCGTGTTGGCCGTCGCGAACGGGATGTTCAGGTGAGCGACGTGTTCTGCTGACGCTCCAGCAGGAAGAAGGCCGGGCCCCCACTCGAGGCCCTTGCCGACGCTCACCGACCGGATGGTGAAGTACATCGCGAACAGCGCCGCGAAGAACATGAGCTCAGAGGACAGCCAGACGATCGTCCCGACACTGACCAGGTTCGGCCGCCGGTACGACTGGGCTGTCGTCGTCGAAGTTATTGCGGATGCTGTCGCCACGGGCAGCATTATTGCGGTTCCGGTGGTCGGTCCGGCGCACGACCCCCCGTTAGCAGGTACAAACCACGGACCAACCTGGGATAATCGACACAAAACACCCACCAGGCATGGTGGCCTGGGCCTCCGCGCCGACACACCGGTACGATCCCAGGTGACCCTACCTCTTCGACTGATAGTGAGCGCGACCGATGTCCACTGGGAGCACCGACGAGAAGATGAAGGTCCTCGTCTACAGCGACGACGCCGCCACCCGGACCGAGGTGAGCCAGGCGATCGGCAGGCGCCCCGCCGCCGACGTGCCTTTCGTGGAGATCGTCGAGTGCGCCACCGAGCCCAAGGTCCACCAGTGGCTGGGCTCCGGCGAGATCGACGTGGCGATCCTCGACGGCGAGACGCAGCCCGCGGGCGGCATGGGCGTGGCCCGCCAGGCCAAGGACGAGGTCTACGACTGCCCGCCCATCTGCCTGATCATCGCCAGGCGCGACGACCGCTGGCTGGCCGAGTGGTCCAAGGCCGACGCGGTCGTGTCGCAGCCCCTGGAGCCGATGGTCGTGGCCGACACCGTGGCGGGCCTGATGCGCCGCCGTTCCTCCACCCGACTCAACGCCAAGTAGGTGCCCATGGACTCCCGGACGACCTGGCCCACCCTGCTCTCCGCTCTCCTGTCCGGAGAACATCTCACCTCCGACGAGTCGGCCTGGGCGATGCGGGAGATCATGTCCGGCACGGCGACGCCGTCCCAGATCGCCGGCTTCGTGATCGCGCTGCGCGCCAAGGGTGAGACGGTCGCCGAGGTGGTCGGCCTGGCCCGCACCATGCTCGACCTGGCCACGCCGCTGAGCGTGGAGGGCCCCGTGGTCGACATCGTCGGCACCGGCGGCGACCGCGCGCACACCGTCAACGTCTCCACGATGGCCGCCATCGTGGCCGCCGCGGCGGGCGCGCGCGTGGTCAAGCACGGCAACCGCGCCGCCTCGTCCTCGTGCGGCGCGGCCGACGTGCTGGAGCACCTGGGCATCCGGCTCGACCTCACGCCCGAGCAGACCGCGCAGGTGGCCCGCGACGCGGGCATCGCCTTCTGCTTCGCCCCGGTCTACCACCCCGCGCTGCGCCACGCCGGCCCGACGCGCAAGGAGATCGGCGTGCCCACGATCTTCAACTTCCTGGGCCCGCTGACCAACCCGGCCCGCCCGTCGGCCCAGGCCATCGGCGTCTACGACGCGGGCATGCTGCCGGTGCTCGCGGGCGTGTTCGCCGAGCGCGGGGTCTCCGCGCTGGTGTTCCGCGGCGACGACGGCCTCGACGAGCTCACCATCGCGGCCACCTCGACGGTGTGGGTGGTCAGGGACGGCACGGCGACGCAGACCGCGTTCGACCCGGCGGTCCTCGGCATCCCGCGTGCCGACGTGGGCGCGCTGCGGGGCGGCGACGTGGCCTTCAACGCCCAGGCCGTGCACGATCTCGTACGCGGCAAGACCGGGCCCGTGCGTGACGCCGTGCTGCTCAACGCGGCGGCCGCCCTGGTGGCGGCCGACGGGCCCGGCGACGAGCTCGACTCCGCCATGATCGACGGGTACGCGCGGGCCGTGCAGGCGGTCGACTCGGGCGCCGCGGCGGCCACCCTGGACCGCTGGATCGAGGTCAGCGGCTCCTTCCGCCCCGCCTGACCCGCCGAGCACGAGGGGCCGTCACCCACAGGCGACGGCCCCGGACCTCAAGGCAGCATGATGGTGGGGCCGGCCTTGAGGACGCTCCACTTGAGCCACTGCTTCCAGTTCTCCTGCCAGTGGCCCCAGCCATTGGTGGGCTCCAGCTTCCGTGGCGAGCCCGTGATGATGATCGGATCGCCGATCAGGGTGTTCTTGATGAACCAGGCGGCGTTGCCGGGGCTGATGTTCACGCAGCCGTGGCTCACGTTCGAGTTGCCCTGCGAGCCCACCGACCAGGGCGCGCTGTGCACGTACTCGCCGCTGTTGGAGATGCGCACGGTGTTGTAGACGGTGAGCCGGTAGTACCCGGCCGAACCCGGGCCGATGCCCGGCGAGGTCATCACCGTGACGGGCTCGCGCGACATGGCCAGGTGCACGCCGGAGGTCGTGTAGTACTTCCACTGGCCGCCCTGCCCGGCGCTCATCGGCATGGCGCGAATCTTCTTGCCGTCGCGCCGCACGTGCAGCACGTGCTCGTTGACGCTGCCCCGGGTGATCTGCGAGCGGCCGATCTTGAAGTCGAGGCGTACGTCCCGTTTGCCGTACATGCCGGGCCCGCCGCGCACCCCCGCCAGCTTGGCCTCCACGCTCACCTTGCTGTGCGCGGGCCAGTACTTCTGCGGCCGGAAGTCCACGTGCGTGTCGTCGAACCAGTGCCACGCCCCCTCCACCGGCTTGGAGCTGCGGATGCTGAGGTTGCGCTCGACGGCGACCCGGTCGGCCACGGGCTTGTCGAAGGTGATCATGACGGGCATGCCGACCCCGACCGTCAGCCCCGTGTCGTCCTTGTTCGGGGTGATGGTCTCGATGTCGAACGCCTTGTCGCCCTTGACCGTGGTGAACGTGCTCGTGCTCTGGACCTGCTTGCCCGCGCCGTCCACGGAGACCGCGGTGACCGTGTAGACCGTGCCCGGCCTGGCGCCGCCCAGGCTGCGCCAGCGCGAGCCGTCGGCGCTCAGCAGCCCCTTGAGCGGCCCGGACTTGCCGCCTTGCACCTGTACGCTCTTCAGCTTGCCGCTGTGGGCCGACACCACCACGGCCTGGTCCGTGGGCACGTTCGCCGCCTTGTCCGCCGGAGAGACTCCCACAGGGGCGCTGCGCGCCCCGCCCGCCATGGCGACCCCCTCAGGGTCCTCCGGTGCCGGGCCCGCCGAGCACGCCGTCAGCAGCGCCAAGGCCAGCAGGCCGGCAGATCCATACGCTCCGCGCCCCACGAGTACTCCCTCGTCCAAGATCGAGCCAGTTCTGCCTCCTTTATTACCCTGAGTGATCGAATAACCGCATCCGGACACTGGCAAAGAACACCAAAAAGCGGGCGTCCTCCCCCTGAGGGAAGACGCCCGCTCGGTGACTCCGGTCGCTCTAGTGCGAGAAGTGACCCCGGTAGTACTGGAAGACGAACCCGATCATGGCCATCAGGATCAGGAAGACCCCGATCAGGAACATCCAGAAGCCGATCACGAAACCGGCGAAGGCGAAGGCCGCCGCCAGGCAGAGGAACAGCGGCCACCAGCTGCTCGGGCTGAAGAACCCGATCTCGCCCGCGCCGTCGCTGATCTCGGCCTGCTTGTTGTCCTCCGGCTGGTCGCCGATGCGCCGCGCGGTGAACATGAGGTAGTAGCCCACCATGAACGCGAAGCCGACCGAGATGGCCATGGCGGTGGTGCCGACCGGCTCACCCTGACCCGTCGCGGCCTTGGTCCAGAACCAGTAGGCGATGTCCACGCCGGCGAAGAACACTCCGCACAGCAGGAACAGCCAACCCTGCACCTTCATTAGGACTCGACCTCCGGAGCGGGCTTGCTTGGCTTGCTGGAAGCATGCGGGTAGTGCAGGTCGAACGCGGGACGCTCCGACCGGATGCGCGGCAGCGAGGTGAAGTTGTGCCGCGGCGGCGGGCAGGAGGTCGCCCATTCGAGCGAGCCGCCGTAGCCCCACGGGTCGTCCACGGTGACCTTGGGCGCGGTGCGCCAGGTCTTCCAGACGTTGTAGAAGAACGGCAGCGTCGAGGCGCCCAGCACGAACGCGCCCACCGACGACAACATGTTCAGGTCGGTGAAGCCGTCGGCCGCGCTGTAGTCGGCGTAGCGGCGCGGGAAGCCCACCACGCCCAGCCAGTGCTGGACCAGGAACGTGGTGTGGAAGCCGATGAACAGCAGCCAGAAGTGCAGCTTGCCGAGCTTGTCGTCGAGCATCTTGCCGGTGAACTTGGGCCACCAGAAGTAGAAGCCCGCGAACATGGCGAACACGACGGTGCCGAACACCACGTAGTGGAAGTGGGCCACCACGAAGTAGGTGTCGCTGATGTGGAAGTCGAGCGGCGGCGAGGCCAGGATGACGCCGGTCAGGCCGCCCAGCAGGAACGTGATCAGGAAGCCGACCGAGAACAACATCGGCGACTCGAACGACAGGTGCCCCCGCCACATCGTGCCGATCCAGTTGAAGAACTTCACGCCCGTCGGCACCGCGATGAGGAACGTCATGAACGAGAAGAACGGCAGTAGCACCTGCCCGGTCGGGAACATGTGGTGCGCCCAGACCGTGATGGACAGACCGGCGATGGCGATCGTCGCGCACACCAGGGTGATGTAACCGAAGATCGGCTTGCGGCTGAAGACCGGCAGGATCTCGGTGATGATGCCGAAGAACGGCAGCGCGATGATGTACACCTCTGGATGCCCGAAGAACCAGAACAGGTGCTGCCAGAGCAGCGCGCCGCCGTTCTCCGAGGCGAAGATGTGGGTCCCGAGTTTGCGGTCCGACTCCAGCGCCAGCAGCGCGGCGGCCAGCACCGGGAAGGCCATCAGCACGAGCATGCTGGTCAGCAGCACGTTCCAGGTGAACAGCGGCATCCGGAACATGGTCATGCCGGGCGCGCGCATGCAGATGATCGTGGTGATGAAGTTGACCGCGCCGAGGATCGTGCCCAGGCCGGACAGCGCCAGACCCATGATCCACAGGTCGCCGCCGACGCCGGGCGAGTTGATCGCGTTGGACAGCGGCGTGTAGGCGAACCAGCCGAACGAGGCCGCGCCGCCCGGGGTGAAGAAGCCGGAGACGGCGATGAGGCTGCCGAACAGGTAGAGCCAGTAGCTGACCATGTTCAGGCGCGGGAAGGCCACGTCGGGCGCGCCGATCTGCAGCGGCATCAGCTCGTTGGCGAAGCCGGCGAACAGCGGCGTCGCGAACATCAGCAGCATGATCGTGCCGTGCATGGTGAACAGCTGGTTGAACTGCTCGTTGCTGGTGAACTGCAGGCCCGGCTGCGCCAGCTCGGCCCGCATGACCAGCGCCATCACGCCGCCGATCAGGAAGAAGGCGAACGACGTGATGAGGTACATGTGCCCGATGATCTTGTGATCAGTCGAGGACATCCACTTCGCGATGATCTGCCCCTTGGGGGTGGGCGGCCTGACCGTCGTGGGGGTCAGTGGTTCATGGATGGCGGTCACTGGGCGGCACCCTGGGTCGAGACGTACTGGTTCCACTCGTCCTGGTTGACGAGCTTGACCGAGAAGAGCATCCGGCTGTGGTCCACACCGCACAGCTCGGCACAGCGGCCGGCGTAGGTGCCCCTCGCGTCAAGCGTGGTGATCTGGAACTTACGGCCGGGGCTGTCCTCGGGAATGCCCGGGATGATGTCCCGCTTGAACAGGAACTCCGGCACCCAGAAGGAGTGGATGACGTCGTCGGTCTGGAGGTCGAACTCGATCTTCGTCTTGTTCGGCAGGACGAGCTGGGGGCCCTGGTGATAGTCGCTCACCGGCACGCCCGCGACGGGCTTGAGCGGCTTGCCGTTGACGGTCGTGGTGAAGCGCCAGCTCCACTGGTACGCCTCGACCTTGACCTTGACGGTCGCGTCGCCGTCCACGCGGTCGAGCACCTCGCTGTCACGCGCGGTGAAGAAGAAGAACACCGAGACCATGACCAGCGGGATCAGGGTGTAGAGAATCTCGATCGGCATGTTGTAGCGAACCTGCGGCGGCAGCTCGGCCTTGGCCCTGCGCTTGCGGTGGAAGATGGTCGCCCACAGGATCAGCACGATGACGACGGCACCCGTGGCCAGCGCGGCGATCCAGGCCCCGTTCCACAGGCTCTGGACCACGCCGCCCTGCTCGGTGACGTGTTCGGGAAGAAGGCCGCGAGACCAGTCGGCCTCGGGGACGTCATTAGCACACGCCGTAGCAGTGGCCAGCAGCAACGCCAAAGCGGCAGCGCGCGGCACCCTGCGCCGGGCCAACGAACGCCGCGTCGTACGGCGAGTCGGACTCACGGATCGCCTACCCCACAGATGAAGCCCAAGAGTCGTTCTCTTGGGGGCTCGTATTTCCAAATGCACAGCTTGATTGCAGACACATTAGCGTGCAGGTGCCTCGCCCCACCGCGCGACCCCTCGATGGCCCCGCAAGTGGGACGATGAGTCCCGTGGCTTATTTCGACGCGGCTTCGAGCGAGCCGCTCCACCCCCAGGCGCGCGAGGCGCTGCTGGCGGCGATCGACGCCGGCTGGGCCGACCCCGCGAGACTCTACGGCCAGGCCCGCCGCGCGCACCTGCTGCTCGAACAGGCCCGCACGGAGGTGGCCGAGGCGCTCGGCGCGCGCCCTGACGAGGTGTCGTTCACTTCGTCGGGCACGCAGGCCGTGCATCTCGGCGTGCTCGGCACCCTACACGGAAGGCGCAGGGCGGGGCGTCATCTGGTGACCGGAGCGGTGGAGCACTCCAGCGTGCTGCACGCCGGTGAGGTGCACGAACGCGACGGCGGCACGGTCGAGACGGTGGGCGTGGACCTGTCGGGCCGGGTGGACCCCGACCGGTTCGCCGAGGCGGTCGCGCGCCCCGGCACGGCGCTGGCGTGCCTGCAGAGCGCCAATCACGAGGTCGGCACGCTCCAGCCGGTGGCGCGGGCCGCCGCGGCCTGCCAGGCGCACGGCGTGCCGCTGCTGGTGGACGCGGCGCAGACGGCCGGCCGGATGCCGGTGCCGCCCGGCTGGTCGGTGCTGACGGCCAGCGCGCACAAGTGGGGCGGCCCCGCCGGGGTGGGCGTGCTGGCGGTGCGCAAGGGCACGCGCTTCCGCTCCTACCTGCCGGCCGACGAGCGGGAGCGGCGGCGGGTGCCGGGCTTCGAGAACGTGCCGGCCGTCGTGGCCGCCGCCGCGGCCCTGCGCGCGGTCGCCGCCGACGCCGAACGGGAGCAGGCGAGACTTTCCGGCCTCATCGACAGGATCAGGCGGACGGTCCCGGAGATCGTCCCGGACGTGGAGGTCATCGGCGACCCCGTTGACCGGGCGCCGCACATCGTGACCTTTTCGTGCCTCTACGTTGACGGAGAGGCGCTGCTGAGCGAGCTGGACAAGGCGGGATTCGCCGTATCGTCCGGAAGTTCGTGCACCGCTAGTACGCTTCGTCCATCGCACGTTCTCGAAGCCATGGGCGTGCTGACGCATGGGAACGTCCGGGTGTCGCTACCCAGGGGCGCCTGCGCGGACGAGGTCGACAGGTTCCTCGCCGTCCTGCCCGATCTGGTACGCCGCATCCGGCAGGACGCGGGAGTCGCATGACCGAGGTAACCCAGCCGGCTTTGACGATCGACGCACTCGGGAAGAAGTGCCCGATCCCGATCATCATGCTCGCCGAGCAGATCAACCACATCCCGCTGAACGCCGTGGTGGCCGTGCTGGCCGACGATCCGGCGGCGTACACGGACGTGCCGGCTTGGTGCAGGCTGAAGTCGCATCGCCACGTGGGGTCGTACGAGCTGCCCGAGGGCGGCTGGGCGATCCACGTCAGGCGCAACTACTAGATTTCCGGTCGTTCCCTAATCGCCGATTCAGGCGCGCAGGGTGGGTAGGGGCTTCCCGTACGGAGTTCATCGACATCCAGGGGAAGTCATGATCAGCGCACAACCGCACGAGACCGCCCGCGACGTCATGAGCACGGGAGCGGAGTGCGTCGCCGCGCACGAGACCCTCGACCGGGCGGCGCAGATGATGCGCGAGTTCGGCGTGGGGGCGCTGCCCGTGTGCGGGCCCGACGACCGGGTGACCGGCATCATCACCGACCGGGACATCGTCGTGAAGTGTGTCGCGGCGGGCCACGACCCCGCCCGGGTGACGGCCGGCGAGCTGTCCACCGGGCTGGTCTGGGTACCGTCGGACGCCACCGTGGAGGAGGCGCTGGCACGCATGGAGGAACACCAGATCAAGCGCCTGCCGGTGATGGAGAACGGCCGCATCGTCGGCATGATCACCGAGGCGGATCTGGCCAGGCACCTGCCCGACGGCGAGCTCGCCGAGTTCGTGCACCGCGTCTACGCCCTGCGCTGACACGCGGCCAGAGAGAAAGGGCCGTCCCCGCCGAACGGGACGGCCCCTTTTTGCGGCTCAGGGGTGGTAGCAGCGGACGTGCTGGGAGATCTCCGACAGCGCCTCGGCCCCGTACGCGGCGCCGAACCGCTCCAGGAAGGACTTCTGGCCCAGCTCGTACTCCTGGCCGCCCACGCGCTCCAGCACGTGCGTGGCGGTGAGGTTGCCGATCTGCCCGCACCGCTCCAGCGGCAGGCCCCAGGCCAGACCGGCCAGGAAGCCGGCGCGGAAGGCGTCGCCGACGCCGGTGGGGTCGGCCTTGCCGAGCTCGGGGGCGGGGGCGACGTGGATGGACGGCTCGCCCTTGCGGTCGATGACGGCGCCCTTGGGGCCGAGCGTGGTGACCCGGACGCCGACCCGGTCGAGGATCTCCTCGTCGGTCCAGCCGGTCTTCTGCTCGATGAGCCCCTTCTCGTAGTCGTTGGAGAACAGGTAGGCGGCGCCGTCCACGAGCTGGCGGATCTCCTCGTCCGCCATGCGGGCGAGCTGCTGGGAGATGTCGGCGGCGAACGGGATGCCGCGCTGGCGGCACTCGTCGGCGTGCCGCAGCATCGCCTCGGGGTCGTTGGGGCTGAGCAGGACCAGGTCCAGGCCCTTCAGGCGGTCGGCGACGGGCTTGAGCTCGATGAGCCTGGCCTCGGCCATGGCGCCGGTGTAGAAGGAGGCGATCTGGTTGTGGTTCTGGTCGGTGGTGCACAGGAAACGCGCGGTGTGCTGCGTCTCGGAGATGTGCACGGACTCGCAGTCCACGCCGTGGCGCTCCAGCCACGAGCGGTAGTCGGCGAAGTCGTTGCCGACCGCGCCGACGAGGATCGGCTTGAGCCCGAGGCAGCCCATGCCGAAGGCGATGTTGGCGGCGCAGCCACCGCGCCGGATCTGAAGGTCGTCGACCAGGAACGAGAGTGACACCCGGTCCAGTTGCTCGGCGATGAGCTGGTCGCCGAAGCTTCCCGGGAAAGTCATCAGGTGGTCAGTCGCGATTGAGCCGGTTACGGCGATGCGCACGGGATTCTTCTTCCTCGTTGTCAGCAGGCCAATGAGCCCCACGAGAATACGCGAAGGTCCCGCACGCACAAAGGCGAGCGGGACCTGCCTGCTGCCGGCGACCCTTAGTTGAAGGAGTCGCCACAGGCGCACGAGCCAGTGGCGTTGGGGTTGTCGATGGTGAAGCCCTGCTTCTCGATCGTGTCGACGAAGTCGATGGAGGCTCCCATGAGGTACGGGGCGCTCATCCGGTCGGTGACCACGCTCACGCCGCCGAAGTCCGACACGACATCCCCGTCCATCGAACGGTCGTCGAAGAAGAGCTGGTAGCGCAGACCGGAGCAACCTCCCGGCTGCACGGCGACCCGCAGCTGCAGACCCTCTTCGCCCTGCTGCTCGAGCAGGCTCTTCACCTTGGCGGCGGCCCCGTCAGTCAGGATCAGGCCCTGCGCCGTGGTCTCGCTGCTCTCAACCGTCATCTGATGACTCCCTAACCCGGCTGTCGTTTCTGACGTCCTACTAATGACGCTACCAACACCTGGGCGTTGCCACACATTCCCGGGGCGACTCCCCCCGGAATAAGCACGATGTGCCATGTGTCATGATGAGTATCGTCAAATCGACGATAAGGGGGGATGGCCATGGCTGCCCAGACCGGACTGCCGCTTTTCGTCCTCGGCCGGAGCGCCGATCCGCACAGTGAGAAGGGGGTCGACTGCCCCGGCGAACTGCCGCCCGCCTCCGACCCCGGCCTGGTGGACCGCGCCCGCAAGGCCAAGGAGACGCTCGGCGACCGGCTGTTCGTGCTCGGCCACCATTACCAGCGCGACGAGGTCATCCAGTTCGCCGACGTGACCGGTGACTCCTTCAAGCTGGCCCGGCAGGCCGCCGCCCGGCCGGGGGCGGAGTTCATCGTCTTCTGCGGCGTGCACTTCATGGCCGAGTCCGCCGACATTCTCACCGGTGACGCCCAGAAGGTGATCCTTCCCGACCTGGCGGCGGGTTGTTCGATGGCCGACATGGCCACGTTCGACCAGGTGGAGGAGTGCTGGGAGTCGCTGGAGGACGCGGGGCTCGCCGATCAGGTGGTCCCGGTCACGTACATGAACTCCAGCGCCGACATCAAGGCGTTCTGCGGCAGGAACGGCGGCGCCGTCTGCACCTCCTCCAATGCCCGCCGCGCCCTCGACTGGGCCTTCGAGCAGGGGCAGAAGGTGCTCTTCCTGCCCGACCAGCACCTGGGCCGCAACACGGCGGTGCTGGAGATGGGCATGTCGCTGGAGGACTGCGTGGTGTGGAACCCGCACCGCCCGAACGGCGGGCTGAGCCGCGAGGAGCTGGCGCGCGCCAGGATGATCCTGTGGCGCGGCCACTGCTCGGTGCACGGCCGCTTCACGGCGGAGTCCGTGGACGACGTACGCGCCCGCATCCCCGGCGTGAACGTGCTCGTGCACCCGGAATGCCGCCACGAGGTCGTGCTCAAGGCCGACCACGTGGGCTCGACCGAGCACATCATCAAGATGCTGGAGCAGGCCCCCGCGGGGTCGAGCTGGGCCATCGGCACGGAGCTGAACCTGGTCAAGCGCCTGGCCCAGACCTTCCCCGACAAGGACATCTCCTTCCTCGACCGCACGGTCTGCTACTGCTCGACCATGAACAGGATCGACCTGCCGCACCTGGTGTGGGCGCTGGAGTCGCTGGTGCTGGGCGAGGTCGTCAACCAGATCACGGTGGACGAGGACACCACCCACTGGGCCAAGGTCGCCCTGGACCGCATGCTGGCCCTGCCGTAGCACGGGCCGGAGCGGCTGCTCAGCCTGTCGTTCGCCGCCCGCCGCCGACCTCCGTCAGGAACGCGGCGGCGGCATCGGCGAAGCCGCCGGGGTCCTCGGTCCAGGGCAGGTGGCCGCCGCGCTCCAGCACCACCCGGGTCACCCGGGGCAGGGCCCGCTCCAGGGAGTCCACGGCCCGGCGCGGCCGGATGTCGCGCGCCCCGTCCACGATCAGCACCGGCACGTCCAGCTCCGCGCAGGCCGCGCGCAGCTCCGGCGTGCCCCACTCCCGCCTGTCCGCGGCGTTGATCGCGGCGTTGCATTCGAGGTTGACGCCGTACCAGGGTGTGGCCATGCGCTCGGACTGTTCCAGGGGCCGCTCGCCGGTGAAGTCGGCCGACCATTGCAGCACCGCCCACTCGCGCTCCTCCTCCGGCGTGCGCTCGCGGTCG
The DNA here is from genome assembly GCF_040655495.1 of Nonomuraea sp. NPDC050404. Taxonomy (NCBI): domain Bacteria; kingdom Bacillati; phylum Actinomycetota; class Actinomycetes; order Streptosporangiales; family Streptosporangiaceae; genus Nonomuraea; species Nonomuraea sp. NPDC050404. The sequence goes on along the minus strand of NZ_JBFAKB010000007.1, from coordinate 312,274 downwards.
TTCAGTTCCTGCCACCGCTCCAGGTGCTCGCCCAGCCCGGCGCGCAGGTTGCGGGCGTAGTCCTGGCCCCAGGCGGACTTCGGTTCGATGCCGTTGCCGGACACGTAGACCAGCCCCCGCACGCGGTCGGGGTGGTCCAGGGTGTAGCGCAGGGCGAGCTGGGCGCCCCAGGAGTGGCCGAGCAGCACCATGTCGTCCAGCCCGAAGTGGCGGCGCACGGCGTCGAGGTCGGCCGCGGTCCTGGCCATCGAGTACGGCCCGACCCGCTGGGAGCGGCCGCATCCCCGCTGGTCCCACCGGTGCACGCGGGCGGCGCCCGGCAGCAGGTCCGCCACGTCGCCCAGGGTGTCCCACAGGCCGGGGCCGCCGTGGCAGAAGACGACGGGCACGCCGTCACCGGTGGTGCGGGTGGCCCACAGCTCGGCCCCGTCCTCGGTCAGGATGATCTCGTCCATACGCCCCATTGTGCGGGGATCAGGCGAAGTCGTAGCCAACCTTCACCACGACCGTGAGGCTCTGGCGGCCGGGGCTGATCGTGTCCTGGGCCTCGGCGGCCATCAGGGCCGATCGCCCCAGCGGCACGGGCGGGCCGTTCCGCAGCTCCTCGCTCACCGACACCACCCGCCCCAGCGGGCGCCCGGCCAGCTCGGCGTACTGGGCGGCCTTGGCCGCGGCGTCCCTGAACGCGGTGGTCCTGGCCTCGCGCAGCGCACTGCCCGGGTCGGACACCTCGAAGTTCACGCCGTTGAGCCTGGCCTCCTCCCCCACGCCCGCCACGGTGTCGATGACGTGGTCGGCCCGGCCCACGTCGCGGACCAGGACGTCGAAGCCCTGAACCGCCCGGTAGGCCGACACCTTCGGGTACGCCTCGTACTCCGGCCCCAGGGACAGCTCGGCCGTGCTCACGTCCTGCGCCTCGATGCCCACCTGGCGCAGCGCCTCGGCCAGCCGGGCCGCGGCGGCCCGTACGGCGGCGAACGACTCCGCCGCCGACGCCCTGCGCACCTCGACGCCCGCGTGCAGCCGCAACATGTCCGGTGTGGCCAGGGCGACGCCCTCGCCGAGCACGGTGATGTCCACAGTCAGCTCCTTCGGAGTGGGACTCCGTCTTGATCCTAAGACGTGCCGGTCCTGCCGCAAGGGAGCCCGGACGCCGGGTGCCGGCGGCTTTTACGGGACGCGGCTGAAACGCAGGCCCATCCTGTCCAGCTCTGCCCGGTCCGGCGCCTTGGCCAGGACCCGCTCGACCTTGCCCGTCAGGTCGATCACGACGGCCTCGTACCCGGCGCCCTTGGCGCGCCACACCGCCAGGCGCTCGTCGTCCCACCAGCCGATGAGCCGGTTGGTGGCGACCGGGATCGTGACGGCCCCGGTGTCGTGGCCCGAGGTGGAGCGGGCGCACAGCGTGGTGCCCTGCGCGGTGCAGTGGGCCAGGAAGCGGCTGCCGGACGGCGAGACGTCGTCGCCCTCCACCCACACCGGGCTGCCGACGCCGGGCAGGGTGCGCACGAGCTTGCCGTTCAGGTCGTAGAAGCGCATCGCGCCCCCGGACCAGGTGCCCACCGCCTTGCCGCCGGCGTCCCAGAAGAAGCGCCACTCCCCCGCGCCCCGGTCCTTGATCTCGAAGGCGCTGCCCTCGCCGGTCGTCGCGTCGATGATGCCGAAACCGTGCTCGACGGCCGAGCCGTCCGTGCCCTTGTAGAGGGTGACCAGGCCGTACCTGCCGTCCGGGGACCAGCGGGGGGTGGTGGGGTAGACCGGTTTGGGGCTGAGCTTGACGACCCGTCTGGCGCCGCCGGCGCGGTCGATGAGGGACACGGTGGCGAACAGGTCGTCGCTGTAGTCCACGTCGGTGGCGAGCGCCAGGTTGGCCACGGGGTTCGGCGCGTACTCGAAATAGCGGTTCTCGCGGGTGAACGCGCGGCTGTTCTGCTTCCTGACGTACAGGCGCCTGCCGTTTTCCAGGGTGTAGGAGGCGAGCCTGATGGGGTCGCCGTCGCGCTCCTCGATCGTCACCGACGTGCCGGGCAGGGTGATCGGGCGGGCGGCGGGCGTCCTGGTGGGAGAGGCCGTGGCGGAGCTGGTGGCGGTGGTGGGGGGCGGTGAGGCGACGCCGGACGGAGAGCCGCTCAGGCGGATGGCGATGAGGGTGCCGGCCGCCACGAGCACGAGCGCGCCCGCTGCTCCCCCCGCGACCAGCCAGCCGCTGCCGCGCCGCCCCTCCCGCCGGTTCGGCGGGAGGCCCGGATGGGACGGTTGAGACGGCTGGGTCTGCGGGAACCCCTGGTGCGGCGGCTGGAAGCCCGGGTGGGGCTGCTGGAAGCCCGCTTGGGAGGGCTGGGTGTGCGGGTGGGGCGACTGGCTCTGCTGGTACTGGGGGTGGGAGGTCTGAGTCGGCGAGGCCGTCGGGTGGGGTGGCACTGGCTGCTGCGGGTACGCGTGCCGCACGTCCCACGAGGACAGTGCCGCCGCGGTGCCCTGCTGGAGCAGGGTGGGCGGCTGGGCGGAGGCAGGGGCGGCCTGCGCGTGAGCGTCACCGGGAGGCGCGGCAGAGGTTGGGGGACCGCCGGGAGACGCGGCGGAGGCTTGGGCCCGGGTGTCGCCGGGGGGTGGGGTGGCGGGGGTCTGGCCGAGCAGGCGCATGAGGGCCTCGCTCGCCGTGGGACGCCCGGCCGGGTCCTTCGCCAGGCAGTCCGTGACCAGCGCGCGCAGGGCCGGATCGGTCAGGCAGGAGGTGTCGGCCTCGGTGTGCAGGATCCGGTTGACCACGGCGGCCACGCTGTCGTACCCGAACGGCGGCTGCCCGGAAGCGGCGAACAGCAGCGTGCACGCCCAGGCGAACATGTCCGCCTCCGCCCCGGGCCCGACCTCCGTGAACTGCTCGGGAGCCATGTACGCGGGCGTGCCCACCGCCGCACCGGTGAGCGTGGAGGTGAGGTCGAGCGCCTTGGCGATGCCGAAGTCGATCACGCGGGGGCCGTCGGGGGCCAGCACCACGTTCGACGGCTTGAAGTCGCGGTGCACGATGCCGGCCTGGTGAATGGCGACCAGCGCGGTGACGGTGCCGATGGCCAGCCGGTGCAGGGCGGCGCCCGAGCGGGGGCCCTGGCCGCGTACGACGTCGGTCAGGGTCGGGCCGTCGATGTACTCGCTGACGATGTAGGGCCGGCCGCCGTACAGCCCGGTCTCGATGACCTGGGCCGTGCAGAACGGCGCGACCCGCCTGGCCATCGCCACCTCGCGGACGAAGCGCTCCGACGCCTCGGCGTCGCCCGCCAGGTCGGCGCGCAGCAGTTTGAGTGCCGCCTTCGTCCCGCCGGGGCCCGTGGCCAGGTAGACGATGCCCTGACCGCCCTCGCCGAGCCTCCCGGTCAGGCCGTACTGACCCACCGTCGCGGGATCCCCTGGCCGCAGGGCCGCGAGGTCAGGCATTGGCAACCCCCACAAATGGCTTCTTTCCCGCCATTCTGGTCGGCGCCGCGAGTGTCCGTCACGTATTCGGCCGGGTTGCGGCCGCGTCGGCGACGGCCTGCGGGGAGCTGAGCTGCAGCCGGCGGCCGTATCCAGGCAAGCGTACGTGCTCGGCGCCGAGCTCTGAGGCCAGCGCCCGCCTGCAGCCCGCACCGCCGGCGGTGCTGATCACGGTCACCGGTACGTCGGGGAACGGCTGGGCCGTCCTGAGTTTGCGCAGGTCGGCAGCCATGTCGCGGCGGGCCAGCCACTCCCCCGCCACCGCGGCCGGCACCTTGCCCATGGCGTAGACGCCGTACGGGTCCGGCAGGCCGGTCAGCAGCCGATGCGCGGCCGGTCCCGCCACCCGGGCCAGGGCGGTCGCGCCCCACGTGCCGCCAAGCGCGGGCAGCCAGCGGCCGGCGGCCCTGGCGGCGGCCCGCGGCCGGCCCTCACCCGCGCAGGCCGGCGCCACCAGGACGAGCTTGGCCAGGCGCAGCGGGTGCAGCCGGGCGAATGCCTCCGCGTGCCAGCACGCCACACCATGGGCGATCACCGTGACCTGCTCGGGGTGCGCGGGGGACAGCGCGGCGAGGCGGGCCACCTCGGCGTACAGGGTGGGCGGGGCCGGCGGGCCGGGGCTGAGTCCGAGGCCGGGACGGTCGAAGCGGATGACGCGGTGGGCCGCCCGGAGCAGCGCCGCGACCGCCTCCCAGTGAAACCACGCGCCCGCGCTCCCCGCCGTGATCAGCACCGTGGGCCCGGCCCCCTGCACCACCACATGCGGCCGCCCGCCCCCGCCCACCACTTCCGCACCCCTGCCCGTGCCCCCGTCCGAGCCCGCCCACGCGCCCGCCTCACCAGCCGGTCCTGCCCGCGAGCCCGCGTCACCAGCCGAGCCTGTCCACGCGCCCGCATCGCCAGTCGGTCCTGTCCACGCGCCTGTGACGCCGTCCGGCGCGCGCCAGGTGCGTTCCGCGGCGTTCCAGCGGGGTGCGTCGTCCGCCCGGACGCGCGCGCCTCCGACGCCGCCCATCCGGCCCAGGGCGATCCGCGGGCCCGCCTCGGCGTTCGGGTCGTCGCCGTCGAGGATGAGCAGCCGCAGCGCCACGTACACCAGCCAGACCGCGATCATCGTGAGCTGGGCGCGATGCGCCAGGCCCGCGCCGTGCCCGGCGGCCACCGCCACCACCGTGAACAGCGTGGCGGCCACCGTCAGCCACGTGAACAACCACGACACCCGCGACCGCCACCGCTCGCTGAGCAGCGCCATGGCGGCCAGCACGGCGAGCGTGCCCAGCACGCGGGCCAGCGTGTGGGCCAGGTGCCCCGGCGAGGTCCCACGCCGGCCGCAGAGCGGGTCGCTGAGCGCGGCGCAGTCCAGCGGGAAGATCCCGGCGGCGAGGACGAGCAGCCCGAACGCGGCCAGCGCCAGCCAGCCGGGCCACTCGCGCGCCACCCTCGGCACGAGCGCCACGCCGGCCAGGCAGGCCAGCCCCGACAACGCGTCGCTGACCCGGAACAGGCGGGTCCACGGCTGGTCACGGGCGGCCAGCTCACTGACGTAGCCGTCCGTCCTGTCCACGGCGGGCGTGGTGAACTGGCCGGTGATCCACGCGCTGCCCAGCACAGCCGTCACGATCAACGCCGCCGCGGCAAGTACGAACAACCTTCGCTCCACGTGACAATTAGATCACCCAGTGCGATTGGCACCCAAGAGCACCCCGGCCAGAGCCGAGCTACCCACCGGTCAGAGTCCGAAGTTCCATACGGCAGAGTCCAGGAGCCCGGACGGTCAGGGTCGAGCAGCCCGGTCGGTCAGAGTCCGGGCGCGCCCCAGACGGGGAACCAGCGGGAGAGGTCCTTCTCCAGCGCCAGCTCACCCTCCAGAGCGCCCCTCGCCTGAAGTTCCAGCGCGTTGTCGCGCCGCTGCCCCGGCAGCGGCGCGAAGGGATAGAAGGTGCCGCGCTTGTACAGGTACACCACGGCCAGCCGCCGGCCGTCAGGACCGGCGAAGGACACCAGCGAGCACAGCAGCGACGGCCCGAACCCGGCGCCCTCCAGCGAGGAGTTGACCGCGTGCAACTCGGTGACCAGGTCGCTGAGCGCATCGGGCGGGCGGCGCACCAGCAGCCAGGTGTAGCCGTAGCCGTCGTCGGACTCCTCGACGCGCTCGCCGAGCAGCGCCTTGGCCTCGCTCTCCACCGCCGCGAACGCGCCGCCCTCCGCGGCCCTGAACGCCACCGAGCCGAGACCCGTGGGCACGAGCCCGGTCGCGGCCTGCAGCGTCACGGCCGCCGACGGCAGCGCGAACAGCGCGTCAAGATCCGGTTTGACCGGCTTCGACCGGCCGAGCAGCGCGTCGAGCCAGCCCATGCTGATCTCAGCCCCTTCCCAGTTGCCGCGAGATGTCCGCCAGTTGCGTGAGCCGGCGTTCGAGCGGCGGGTGCGTGGAGAACAGGTTCGCCAGCGTCTCGCCCTTGGCCAGCGCCGGGGCGAAATAGAAGGCGTTGAACGGCTCCGCCTCGCGCAGGTCCCTGGTCGGGATCCTCGCCATCTCGCCGCTCACCTTGGTCAGGGCGCTGGCCAGGGCCGACGGGCGCTGCGTGAGCAGGGCGCCCGCGCGGTCGGCGGCCAGTTCCCGGTAGCGCGACAGGGCGCGGGTGAGCAGGAAGCTGACGGCGTACACGATGACGGACACCAGCAGGATGATCGCGCCGATGGGCAACCCGCCCTGGCCGCCGTTGCGGCGGCCGCCGAGCCCCGAGTAGAGCGCGAACCTGGTCATGAGCCCCGCCACGATCCCGAGGAACGAGGCGATCGTCATGACGGCCACGTCGCGGTGCGCGACGTGGGAGAGCTCGTGGGCGATCACGCCCTCCAGCTCCTGCGGCTCCAGGCGGCGCAGGAGGCCGGTCGTCACGCAGACGACCGCCTTCTTCTGGTTGCGGCCGGTGGCGAACGCGTTGGGGACGTCGGAATCCGCGATCGCCACCCGCGGCTTGGGCATGTCGGCCAGCGCGCACAGACGGTCGATCAGGCCGTGCAGCTCGGGGGCCTCCTGCGGAGAGACCTCCCGCCCGTGCATCGCGAACAGCGCGATGCGGTCGGACAGGAAGTACTGCACCACCAGCAGGCCACCGGCCAGCACCAGGACGGTCAGCGCCCGCACGCCAAGGGCGATCAGGACGCCGACGAACACCACGTAGAGCAGGCCGAGCAGGAACATCGTCACGACCATGCGGCGGGTCAGGCCGCTGTCGGACGCGAACCGCGTGCTCACGGGCTCAGCCCGGGATCAGGCCCTGGTCGCCCAGCATCTCCCGGACTTCCTCGATCGAGGCGTCCGCGGGGGGAAGGATCAGCTCTGACGGCTCAAGGCTGTCGTCGGGGAGCGCCTTGCCTACATGGCGCACCTTGTCGAGCAATGCGTGCAGCTTGACGCGGAAGGCCTTCTCGTCACTCGCCTCGATCGCCGCCTCAAGCTCGCTGTCGAGCGTGTTGAGCACGGCGATGTCCTCGGACGAGATCTCGATCTGGCCCTCACCCATGATCCTGACAATCATGCGCCCTCCCCAGGCTGGCGGTACTGCTGGGTCTGGCCACCCTGCTGCTGGGGCTGTGCCTGCGGCTGAGGCTGGGACTGCTGCTGCGGCTGTCCCTGCTCGATCGCCGACTTCGGCGCCGGGCCCTGGCCCAGCTCGGACTTCATCCTGGCCAGCTCAAGCTCGACGTCCATGCCGCCGCCCATGCGGTCGAGCTCGGCCTGGATGTCGTCGCCGCGGGTGCCGCTGTAGTCGTCGAGCGCGCCGCTGGCCAGCAGCTCGTCGATGGCGCCGGCGCGGGCCTGCATCTGCGCCGTCTTGTCCTCGGCGCGCTGGATCGCCAGGCCGACGTCGCCCATCTCCTCGGAGATGCCGGAGAACGCCTCGTTGATGCGCGTCTGCGCCTCGGCGGCGGTGTAGGTCGCCTTGATGGTCTCCTTCTTCGTACGGAAGGAGTCGACCTTGGCCTGCAACCGCTGGGAAGCCGTGGTCAGCTTCTCCTCCTCGGCCTGCAGGTTGTCATGCTGAACCTTCAGATCGGCCATCTGGGCCTGCAGGCCGGAACGGCGCTGCAGAGCCTCACGGGCCAGGTCCTCGCGGCCCACGGACAGCGCCTTGCGGCCCTGGTCCTCCAGGCGCGACGACTGATTCTCAAGACCGGTTATCTGGAGTTCCACCCTCTTGCGCGAGGTGGCCACGTCGGCCACTCCCCTGCGCACCTTCTGCAGCAGTTCGAGCTGCCGCTGATAGGAGTAGTCAAGGGTCTCGCGCGGATCCTCCATCTTGTCCAGGGCCTTGTTGGCCTTGGACTTGAAGATCATCGAAAGTCTCTTCATCACGCTCATGCGCGTCGGCCGTCCCCTTCTAGGTCGTGCTGGTGTTATCCCGCTGCAGCGCAGCCGCCTTGGGATTACCCTACGCATAACGCACGAGGGCGTCACTAAGTTGCAGTCCAGGTAGGGTTGACGTCGTGTTGCGACGCCGTTCCCAAACCTCCGTGGCGGACACCCCCGTCCCCGATGACGATCCTAAGCCCCAGGGTAAAGGTCGTCCCACACCCAAGCGCCGGGATGCCGAAGGCAAGCGGCGCCAGTATGTCTCCGCGCCGAAAGACCGCAAAGAGGCATACCGGCAGATGCGGGCCAAGCAGGCCGCCGAGCGCGAGAAGGCCCGTGCGGGCATGCTCGCAGGTGACGAGCGGTATCTTCCCGTTCGTGACAAGGGCCCAGCGCGCAAGTTCGCGCGTGACTGGGTCGACTCGCGGCGGCTGCCGAGTCAGTATTTCCTGCCGTTCTCGCTACTGATCCTGCTGGCCACCTGGGTCCCCTGGCCGATGGCCGTGCGCGCCCAGGTGCTGGGCTACGTGGTCACGATCGGCTGGCCGATCATGATGATCGGCGTGCTGTTCACCTCGGTCTTCGTGTCCTTCAAGGTCAAGCGGCTGGTGGCGGAGAAGCTGCCGAACGAGAGCGTCAAGGGTGTGGGCTTCTACGCGGCCATGCGGGCGCTGCAGATCCGCAAGCTGCGCTTCCCGCCGCCCACGCTGCTGCCCGGCGGCAAGCCGGTGGCTCCCAAGCGGTAGCTCCTACGGGTTGCCGTACTCCACGTTCTCCCAGCGCAGCACGCCTCGCTTGGTCGCGGGCCGCCAGCCGTCGAACTCCGATCCCTCCTCCAGGGCGTCGGCGACGGTCCGCACGAGCGCGTGGTACGACGGCATCCGGGGAGCCATGCCCGAGATCGTGTCGTCCCAGCCGACCTCGCCGCCGACGGAATCGACCACGGCATAGAAAGCGGATCCGTCATCCCGGTCGCTGAAGACGAGAAACGGGATCATCCGGCCGTTCCAGGATTCCAGCCACGGGTCGTCGTTGACGTCGGTGGGATCCAGGTGGCACATGTGGCGCCAGGTGTCCCTGATCTCGCGGATGCCGAGATTCGAGGAGTCACCGAAATCGGCCCCGAACCCGAAGCCCGGCGAGCCGTTGTGGCGCAGCAGGGAGGCCCGCAGGTCGTCCGGGAAGTCCACGCCCATCTGGGCCTCGGCGATCGCGATCGTGCGCGCCTTGCCGGGCGCGCCGAGGGTGCGGTACGTGCGCGGCGCGTTCGCCTTCAGCCACCGCTCGATCCGCCGCCACTGCCGGTCCATGGCCCGCTTGACCTTGGGATCGATCGGCCGCACGGTCACCGGGCGCGGCGCGGGCGAGCAGCGGTGATCCGGGGTCGGTGCGGGCGTGGGGACCGGTGCGGGCGTGGGGGTCCCTGCAGGGGCCTGTGTCTGCGCTCTCAGGCTCTCCTGCCTGAGCTCCTCGTGACTCTTCGCCGACGACTCCCCCTGCGCCACCGTGGCCCTTCCAGCCCCTCCTGGCACCAGTGCGGCGACGAGGGTGAGCGCGACGACCGCCGCGATGCCGGCCCACACCAGACCCATCCGCGTACGGCGGGCGGGCGGTGAGGGCGGTACGGGCATGGGCCGGTGGGCGGGCATGCGGGCACGACGGCGCAGCCGTACCGCGATCGCGGTCAGGATGGCGGCCGTCAGCGCCAGCCGTACGAGCTTCAGCACGTCGCGCACCCTATCCCGAAACAGATCAGCACATGTGACGCCATTAAGGTCTGATGCATGGAATTCCGACACCTCGGTCGCAGCGGTCTCAAAGTGAGCGAGATCAGCTACGGCAACTGGCTCACCCACGGCTCCCAGGTCGAGGAGGACGCCGCCAAGCAGTGCGTGCAGGCGGCCCTCGACGAGGGGATCACCACGTTCGACACGGCCGACGTCTATGCGGGGACGAAGGCCGAGGAGGTGCTCGGCCGGGCGCTGAAGGGCGTGCGCAGGGAGTCGCTGGAGATCTTCACCAAGGTCTACTGGCCGACCGGCCCCGGCAGGAACGACAGCGGCCTGTCGCGCAAGCACATCACCGAGTCGATCCACGGCTCGCTGCGCCGCCTGCAGACCGACTACGTCGACCTGTACCAGGCACACCGCTTCGACCACGAGACCCCGCTCGAAGAGACCATCAAGACCTTCGACGACCTCGTACGCCAGGGCAAGGTCCTCTACGTCGGCGTCAGCGAGTGGACCGCCGACCAGATCGGCCGCGCCCTGAAGATCGCCGATGAGATGGGTTTCGACCGGATCGTGTCGAACCAGCCCGAGTACTCCATGTTGTGGCGGGTCATCGAGTCCGAGGTCGTTCCGCTGTGCGAGAAGGAGGGCGTGAGCCAGATCGTCTGGTCGCCCGTCGCGCAGGGTGTGCTGACCGGGAAGTACCTGCCGGGCCAGCAGCCGCCCCAGGGGTCGCGGGCCGTGGACGTGGCCGGTGGCAACACGATGAAGAAGATGATGAGGGACGACGTGCTCACGCGCGTGCAGGAGCTCAAGCCGATCGCGGCCGACCTCGGGCTCAGCATGGCCCAGCTCGCCGTCGCCTGGGTGCTGCAGAACCCGAACCTGGCCAGCGCCATCATCGGGGCCAGCCGCCCCGAGCAGGTGCGCGACAACGTCAAGGCGGCGGGCGTCAAGCTGGACGCCGAGGTGCTGAAGCGGATCGACGACGTGCTCGGCGACGTCGTCGAGCGCGACCCGGCCAAGACGGTGAGCCCGGCCACCCGGCCATAACCTCCCGTATGACAAAAACCCCTTGAGCGCCGTTGCGGCTCAAGGGGTTTTTCGTTCACCCGGGCTCATTCAGGACGCAATGACAATCCCGTGTATTCCACGCGGTCCTCATCCAGCAACGCCACCTGCTCGACTCCGGAATCCAGCAGGTCACGCCAGTTCTCGCCGAGCCAGGACTCCGCATCGGCCTGACTTGGGAAAACCTCACGCGGCAAAGGGCGATCCGTCACCTCACCACCATTTGCGTTTTCATAACGCCACCGCCATGTCATGCCATACGCTCCTTTTCCGCGGGTCCGCCGGCGCACCCTCCGCAGGCACTGGAACCCTACTCCGGAGTTTGCGGGTCCATCGATCCCGCGCGCGCACCGTGTCGCGGCCGGGTCGGCCTCCTGTCCCGCGCGGGCATTACGCTCGGCGCGGTGAAAGTCCTTCTCACCGGTACGGCCGGCGCGGCGGGTCTCCCGGAGCCCGGCTGCCGATGCGTCGCGTGCGCCTGCCTCCCGCCCGGCCACCGCCGCCCGTTCGGCCTCCTCGTGGACGGCTCGATCTCCTTCCCCTTCGCCGCGCCGCCCGCCGGCTACCGGGTCTGCGCGGACGGCCTGGGGCTGACCGGCCCCGACGGTTCCCGGCTGCTCTGCCTTCCCGGGGGGCGGGACGTGCCCACCTCCGGCGGCCGGTACGACGTGGTGCTGATCGACCTGCCCGACCGCCCCGAGCGCCTCGGGGAACTGCGGCGGGCGGGCCTCGCGGACGAGGCGACCACGGTGGTGGCCGTAGGGCTGGATCACCGGGTCAGGTCGGAGGAGGAGTTGGCCAGACGGCTGCGGTTGTGGGGGGCGATCATGGTCCCCGACGGCACCGAACTGGACGTGACGGCGGGAGCGGCCGCCGGGATGCCCGGCTTGCGAGTGGGGACGGACGTGCCGTTGTGGTCCGCGCGGCTTGATCAGCGGCAGCCGCGGCGGGCGTTGTTGCTGGGCGGGTCCAGGTCGGGGAAGTCGGCCGAGGCGGAGTCGCGGCTGGCGGCCGAGCCCGACGTCACGTACGTGGCCACCGGGCCGGACGGCGCGGGCGACGGCGAGTGGGCGGCGCGGGTGCGGGCGCACCGGGAGCAACGGCCCGCGCACTGGGCCACCACCGAGACCACCGACCTGGCCACGGCGATCCGCACGGCCACCGGGCCGCTGCTGATAGACGGCATGGGCACCTGGGTGGCGGCGGTGTTCGACGAGCACGGGGCCTGGGAGGGGGACCGCGCGCCGGTCGGGGCCCGGTGCGACGACCTCGTGGCGGCGTGGCGGCAGGCGCCCCGGCCGATCGTGGCGGTCTCGGACGAGGTGGGGATGGGCGTGGTGCCCGCCACGGCCAGCGGGCGCGCCTTCAGGGACGCGCTGGGGCGCCTCAACGAGCGTCTGGCGGCCGAATCCGAGTACGTGGCACTGGTGGTGGCCGGACGCCTGCTCGAACTGTGACGGACCCGATCACGGGCCCAGTCGCACGATCCTGACGGCGGGGTCGCTACGGGCCGGGCCGCTCACGGGGCTGGTTCCGCACGGGCCGGGCTCGTCACGGGCGGGCTTGTCACGAGCAGGGCTTGTCACGGGCGGGCCGCGCGGGCGTACCAGCGGCCCTCGATGCGGTCCACCTGCAGCGGGCGTCCGAAGCACTCGCTGAGGTGAGCCGAGGTGAACACCTCCGCCACCGGACCGGCGGCCAGCACCCTGGCCTCGCCCATGAGCATGGCGTGCGTGGTCGTGGACGGCACCTCCTCCAGGTGGTGCGTCACCGTCGCGGTGGTCAGCACGGGCCGGGTCGTGGCCAGGTCCTCGATGGCGGTGATGAGGTCCTCGCGGGCGGGCAGGTCGAGCCCCGCGAACGGCTCGTCCAGCAGCAGCACCGCGGGATCGGCCATGAGGGCCCTGGCCACCCTGATCCTGGCCTGCTCCCCTTGCGAGCAGACGCTGAACTTCCGCTCGGCCAGGTCCTTGCAGCCCAGGTCGGCCAGCAGCCGGTGGGCGCGATCGCGCTCGGCGTCGCCGTACCGGTCCCAGAGGGGGGCGCTGGTGCCCGTGTGGCCGGTGAGGACCACGGTGTGCGCGGTGGCGCCCTCCTCCGCCATCAGCTCCTCGTCGATCAGCCGCCCGTTCGACGCGACCAGCCCGATGTGGCGGCGCAGCTCCCGCACATCGACCCGGCCGAGCTGGTGGCCGAGCACCCTGACCGTGCCCTCGCTGGGATGCCTGACGGCCCCCGCCAGCGACAGCAGGGTCGTCTTGCCCGCGCCGTTGGGGCCGAGGATGGCCCAGTGATCGCCGTAGTCCACCTGCCAATCGACGCCGTCCAGCAGCGATTTGCCGACAACCCGGACTCCTACGCCTTCCAGTTCAACCACGTGCATCCCGCCACACTAGTGGGCCCTAGGATCGTCCGTTATGCGGCTGACGGACGGGCTGAGGTTCGCCCTGGGCACGTTGAGCGTGTTACCCGTGCGCGTGGAGCGGGTGGACCGGCAGGTGGCGGGGCGGGCGATGACGCTGGCCCCGGCGGTCGGTCTGCTGCTCGGGCTGCTCGCCGCACTGCCGCTGCTACTGCCCGCGCCGCCCCTGCTGGGCGCGGCGCTGGCCGTCGGGCTGCTGGCCGTGCTCACCCGTGGACTGCATCTGGACGGGCTGGCCGACCTGGCCGACGGGCTGGGCAGCGGCAAGCCGGCCGACCGGGCGCTCGACATCATGAAAAAGTCCGACATCGGGCCGTTCGGTGTGATGGCGCTGGTGCTGACGCTGCTCATCCAGGTCGTGGCGCTGGCCGACGCCGGGCTCTGGGCGCTGGTGACGGCCTGCGTGGCGGGCCGGCTGGCGCTCACGTGGGCCTGCCGGTCGGGCGTGCCCGCCGCCCGTACCGACGGGCTCGGCGCGATGGTCGCGGGCACGGTACGCCATGCTTCCGCCTGGTCTGCCACCCTGGCCGCGCTGCTCACCGCCGCCGTGATCGGCCTGCTCACCGCCCCGGGATCGGGCCTGTGGGCCTGGGACGGACCCACAGGCTGGGATTCGCTGTTCCCCACCGCGGCCGACGAGCCCCCGTTCCTGGCGCCGGGCGAGCGCAGCCTCGGGGCACATCACGCTCAGCCGCAGGACCTGGTGGCGGTGGCGGTGTCCGGAGGCGCCGGGACCGAGGCCCGGCTCTCCGGCGTCGTCCTCGCGCCGGTCGCGCTGCTGGCCGGGCTCGGCTGCGCCCTGCTGCTGCTCGCGCACGCCAGGCGCCGCCTCGGCGGGATCACCGGGGACGTGCTCGGCGCACTCGTGGAGACGGCCACGGCCACCACACTGGTGGTGTACGCGATCCTCGGCTGAGCCACCGACCACGCGACCCCGCCCGACGCGACCCCAGCTCACGACCCCGGCTCCCGGCCCCGCCCGACGCGGCTCCGGTTTACGCGGGTTCGGCCGATTCCGCGGGTTCGGCCGGTTCGGCGGGTCTGGCCGGGCGCGGCGGCCGTACCGGATAGAAGCGGAGCAGGGCCGCGCCGAGCAGCCCGAGCAGGAGCCAGCCCATCACGCCGGTGATCCCGGCCAGGACTTCGTTCGGCGGGTTCGCGGCGTCGCCGAGCAGCAGCACGGGCCCGGCGACGGCGTTCAGCGAGCCGTGCGCCACGACCGCGGGCCACACGCTGCCCGTACGCAGCCGCAGCCACCCCATCACCACCCCGGCCAGCACGCAGAAGGCGATGAAGGCCAGCGCCGCCCACGAGCCGAGCCTCGGGTAGTTGTAGCCGAGCAGGGTGAGCGGGGCGTGCCAGAGGCCCCACACGAAGCCGGAGATGAGCAGCCCGGCGAGCATGCCGTTGCCGGCGACGAGCCTGGGCACCAGCCAGCCGCGCCAGCCCCACTCCTCGCCCAGCGCCGGGATCGCGTTCAGCACGGGCCCGGCCACGGCGGCGATGATGAGCTGCACGATGGCCACCGTGGTCAGGTCGGCGGGCGCCCCGCCGCCGGCCGCCTCCAGCATCTTCCTGAGCAGGCTGAACCGGTCGAGGTCCAGCGTGACCAGTCCCACGGCGGCGCTGATCCACATGGACAGGAGCACCAGCAGCGGCACGCCCAGCCAGGCGGTCAGGACCAGCACCGCGGTACGGCCCTTGCGCTCGCCCAGCGTGAGGCCGGTCTCCCTGGCCCACTGGCGGAACGGCGTGCGTGAGACGGCCCACACGCCGAGCACGCCCACGGTCGGCGTGAACATCATCAGCGTGGCCATCCCCGACATCAGCGGCGAGCTCAGCCCGCCGCCGAACCACAGGGGCAGGGCCGCGGCCCAGGACAGCGCGAAGGCCAGGACGATGAAGACGAGCAGAGGTCTTTTCATGAATTCACACGCTCCGCGATGAGGGCGTTGATGAGGGACGCGCCGCGCTCGGCGTCGTCGATGCTGATCGCCAGCTGACCGCCGGAGCGGTAGCGCAGGACCAGGCATTCGCCGCCGCGCAGCATGATGGTGGCGGCTCCGGGCATCCCGCGGAAGCCCCAGCCGCCGTGGCTCGCCGGCTGCCGCTCCTCGGCCCAGGCCGTCTCGACCTTGGACAGCCGGATCCTGCGCGCGGGCCAGCCGAACGGCCCGAACCCGATCACGATCCGGTCCGCGCCGACCCTGACGGTGACGGCCACGCTCGCCAGCCCGGCCACGAACAGGATGACGAACCCGGGCAGGATCGCGGTCACGGCGACTCCCGGGACCGTGCCGGACAGGCCCAGCGCGGCCGTCACGACGGTGATGACCATGCCCAGGGCGACGGCCACGAGAAGCCACCGGTTGACGACGCGGCTGACCCAGACCGCCCGCTGGCCGGCCCTGAGCCTGAGCATGGGCGGCGCCTGACCCTCGGGGGACGGCTCGTCGGGGGCTCCTCTGCCCAGGTAGGCGGCCAGGCCGCCGGCGGCGATGGCGGCCGCGATGACCAGCGGGATGTGCCAGCCCGGCAGCAGGGCATCCTGCCAGCCGGTGACGTCGAGGTTGGCGCTCAGCGTCGAGAGGCCCGCGCCGAGCAGCACCACGCCCACCCCCACCAGGCATCCCCAGCTGGTCATCCGCCGCTGGCGAACCTGCTTCCCGCGCGCGTTGCCGAGCACGAAGAAGACCAGCCACAACACCGCCCAGGCGACCTGGGTGAAGATCACGAACCCGATGAAGGAGCTCGACCCGTCGGGCACGCTGCCCAACGACCCCCAGTGCGTGGCCAGAGGATCGGGCAGCCGGTCGCGCAGCCTCAGGGGTGCCAGGAGCAGCACACCGGCCACGATCAGCCACCACGCCACGGCGATGACACGGTCTCTCACTTCAAACCCTCCAGGATCGTGATGAGGTCGTCACGGCTGTAGCCGTACCTTTTGGCCTCCTCCAGCAGCTCACGTGCCCGCTGGGTGAGCAGGGCGCGCCCGTCCGCGTGTCCGTCGGCGCGCCCGGCCACGCTGACGCCGCGCCCTCTCCTGAACTCCAGCATCCCCTCGTCGCGCAGGTCACGCAGCGCGCGCAGCACGGTGTTGGGGTTGATGCCCATCGCGGCGGCCAGGTCGCGGGCGGGCGGCAGGCGGTCGCCCGGCCGGTAGGAGCCCTCGCCTATGGCGCGCCGGATAGCGCTCGCCACCTGGTCGTGGAGGGGGCGGGCGTCATTGAGATCGAGCGTCAGCAACATGGTGCTAATGACACTAGCACCATTACGCAGTAGCCCGGGACCAAATATTGGTGGGATGAACCCCTGTTTATGACTACCGAGAAACCGTGGATAGCATCGGTTTACGTGACCACTGTGCGGCTGAACTCAGCAGATCCAGTCTCGTTCGACACCGACGCCCTCATCGTCGGCTTCAGGACAGGTCAGGACGGCCCCGTCCCCGCGGTGGGCGCCGACTCCCTCGACGCCGCCTTCGGCGGCAAACTCGCCGTCTCACTCGGCGCCGTGGCGTTCTCCGGCAAGGCCGGTGAGCTGGCCAAGCTGCCCACGTTCGGCACGGTCACCAGCCCGCTGCTGGTCGCCGTCGGCCTGGGCGAGACCCCCGACCTGGAGACCCTGCGCCGCGCCGCCGGCGCCGGCGTGCGCTCCGTCGCGGGCACCGCCCGCGCCGCCCTCCTGCTGCCCACCGGCACCGCCGAGGAGGCGGAGGCGGTCGCGCTCGGCGGACTGCTCGGCGCGTACGCCTTCTCCCGCTACCGCACGAACGGCGAGCAGAAGGCGCCGGTCGCCGAGCTCACCGTGCTCTCGGGGCAGGCGGAGGGCGTGGCCGGGCGCGCGAGCGTGCTGGCCGAGTCGGTCGCCCTCGTCCGTGACCTGGTCAACACGCCTCCCTCCGACCTGTGGCCGGCCAAGTTCGCCGAGCTCGCCGAGCAGGCGGGCGCCGAGGCCGGGCTGAGCGTCGAGGTGCTGGACGACAAGCAGCTCAAGGACGGCGGCTACGGCGGCCTGATCGGCGTCGGCCAGGGCTCGGCCAACTCGCCGCGCCTGGTCCGCCTCGCCTACAGCCACCCGGACGCCACCAAGACCCTCGCCTTCGTGGGCAAGGGCATCACCTTCGACTCGGGCGGCCTTTCGCTCAAGCCGTCGGCGGGCATGGACCTGATGAAGTCCGACATGGGCGGCGCGGGCGCGGTGCTCGGCGCGATGGTCGGCATCGCCGGGCTCGGCCTGCCGGTCAACGCCGTCGGCTACCTCTGCCTGGCCGAGAACCTGCCCAGCGGCACCGCGCAGCGCCCGTCCGACGTCCTGCACAGCTACAGCGGCAAGACCGTCGAGGTGCTCGACACCGACGCCGAGGGCCGCCTGGTGCTCATGGACGGCATCGCCCGCGCCGGCGAGGACTCCCCCGACGTGATCGTCGACGTGGCCACCCTCACCGGCGCCCAGATCGTCGCGCTCGGCTGGCGCACCGCCGGCGTCATGGCCAACGACGACGCCATCAGGGAGCTGGTGGTCGAGGCGGCGCACGCCGCCGGCGAGGGCGCGTGGGGCATGCCGCTGCCCGAGGAGCTGCGCAAGGGCCTGGACTCACCGATCGCCGACATCGCCAACCTCCAGCCGGAACGCTGGGGCAGCATGCTGGCGGCGGGCATCTTCCTGAAGGAGTTCGTGCCGGACGGGGTGCGCTGGGCGCACATCGACATGGCCGGTCCCGCCTACAACAAGGGCGAGCCGTACGGTTACACACCGAAGGGCGGCACGGGCGCCATCACCCGCACGCTCATCGGACTCGCAGAGCGGCACGCGAGCATCTGAAACAAATGAAAAGATGACGGCATCAAGAACACCCCGACAAGGAGCCTTCCCGTGGCCTATGACATCGTCGTCCTAGGGGGCGGCAGCGGCGGTTACGCCTGCGCCCTTAGAGCGGCTGAGCTGGGCAAGTCGGTCGCCCTGATCGAAAGGGACAAGATCGGCGGCACCTGCCTGCACAGGGGATGCATCCCCACGAAGGCCCTGCTGCACTCCGCCGAGATCGCCGACGAGACCCGCGAGAGCGAGTCGTACGGCGTCAAGGCGCGCTTCGAAGGCATCGACGTCCAGGGCGTCCACGCCTTCAAGGACAAGATCGTCACTCGGGCCTGGAAGGGCGTGCAGGGGCTGCTGAAGGCCGCGGGCGTGACCATCGTCGAGGGCGAGGGCCGCCTGGCCGGCGCCAATCGCATCCAGGTCGGCTCCGACGTCTACGAGGGCCGCAAC
Source organism: Nonomuraea sp. NPDC050404 (assembly GCF_040655495.1). Taxonomy (NCBI): domain Bacteria; kingdom Bacillati; phylum Actinomycetota; class Actinomycetes; order Streptosporangiales; family Streptosporangiaceae; genus Nonomuraea; species Nonomuraea sp. NPDC050404. The sequence goes on along the minus strand of NZ_JBFAKB010000007.1, from coordinate 293,952 downwards.
CTCGTCCTGGCCACCGGCTCCGCACCCAAGTCGCTGCCCGGCCTCGAGATCGACGGCGAGCGCGTCATCACCAGCGAGCACACGCTGAAGATGGACCGCGTGCCCGCGTCGGTGATCGTGCTGGGCGGCGGCGTCATCGGCGTCGAGCTGGCGTCCGTCTACCGCTCGTTCGGCGCCGAGGTGACGATCGTCGAGGCGCTGCCGCACCTGCTGCCGACCGAGGAGGAGTCCAGCTCCAAGCTGCTGGAGCGGGCCTTCCGCCGGCGCGGCATCAAGTACGAGCTCGGCGTCTTCTTCGACGGAGTCAAGACCACCGAGACGGGCGTGGTCGTGACCCTGGCCAACGGCAAGACGCTCGACGCCGAGCTGCTGCTGGTCGCGGTCGGCCGTGGCGCGGTGTCGGCGGGCATGGGCTTCGAGGAGCAGGGCATCACGGTCGAGCGCGGCGCCGTCGTGGTCGACGAGCACTGCCGGACCTCCGTGCCCGGGGTTTACGCCATCGGCGACCTGATCCCGACCCTGCAGCTCGCACATGCCGGGTTCGCCGAGGGCATCATGGTGGCCGAGCACATCGCCGGGCTCAACCCGCCGCCCATCGACTACGCGGGCGTGCCGCGCATCACCTACTCCGACCCCGAGGTCGCCTCGGTCGGGCTCACCTCGGCGCAGGCGGCCGAGCGCGGGATCGAGACCGTCGAGCAGGTCTACGACCTCGCGGGCAACCCCAAGAGCCAGATTCTCGGCACCGCGGGCGCCGTGAAGGTCATCGCCCAGAAGGACGGCCCCGTCGTCGGTGTCCACATGGTGGGCCGGCGGATCGGCGAGCTCGTCACGGAGGGCCAGCTCATCTACAACTGGGAGGCGCTGCCCGCAGAGGTCGCCCAGCTCATTCACGCACACCCGACCCAGTCCGAGGCCATGGGTGAGGCGATGCTGGCCCTGGCCGGCAAGCCGCTGCACGTACACAACTAGTTAGTCCAGCCCTCGAGATCAGAACGCGAGAGAAGAATAACGATGCCGGTCTCCGTACAGATGCCCCAGCTCGGCGAGAGCGTTACCGAGGGCACGGTAACCCGTTGGCTGAAGAAGGAGGGCGAGCGCGTCGAGGCCGACGAGCCGCTCCTCGAGGTGTCGACCGACAAGGTCGACACCGAGATTCCGTCGCCCTCCGCGGGTGTGCTCACCAAGATCGTTGTTGCTGAGGACGAGACCGTCGAGGTCGGCGCCGAACTCGCCGTCATCGACGAGAACGCCCAGCCGGGCGCCGCTGCCCCGGCTCCCGAGGCGGCGGCCCCCGCGCCGGCTCCCGAGCCCGAGCCGGAGCCCGAGCCCGCTCCCCCCGCCTCCTCCATCCCGCAGCCCGCTCCGGAGCAGCCCGCTCCGGCTCCGGCCCCGGCCCCCGCGCCTGCTCCCGTTCAGGCGCAGGCTCCCGCCCCGCAGGCTCAGCCCGCCGCCCCCGCCCCGGTGGCGTCCTCGGGTGACAGCCCGTACGTGACGCCGCTGGTGCGCAAGCTCGCCAACGAGCACGGGGTGGACCTCGACGCCATCAACGGCACCGGCGTGGGCGGCCGGATCCGCAAGCAGGACGTGCTGGAGGCCGCCAAGACGCAGCGCGAGCAGGCCGCGGCCGCCGCCGCTCAGCCCGCCGCCCAGCCGGCCGCCCAGGCTCCCGCCGCAGCGGCGGCTCCCGCGCAGGCTCCGGCCGCGCAGGCGCCGGCCGCGGCGCCCGAGCCGGTGGAGGTCGACACGACGCTGCGCGGCCGTACCGAGAAGATGTCGCGCCTGCGCCAGACGATGTCGAAGCGCCTGGTCGAGTCGCTGCAGACGGCCGCCCAGCTCACCACGGTGGTCGAGGTGGACGTCACGAAGATCGCCCGGCTGCGTGAGCAGGCGAAGGCGGACTTCCAGCGGCGTGAGGGCGTCAAGCTGACGTTCATGCCGTTCTTCGAGATGGCCGCCATCGAGGCGCTCAAGCAGCACCCGAAGCTCAACGCGACGATCAACAACGAGACCATGGAGGTCACGTACTTCGACGTCGAGCACCTGGGCCTCGCGGTCGACACCGAGCGCGGCCTGATCGCGGCGGTCATCAAGAACGCCGGCGACCTCAACCTCGCCGGGCTGGCCCGTAAGACGGCCGACCTGGCCGAGCGGACCCGCGCCAACAAGGTGACGCCCGACGAGATCACCGGCGGCACGTTCACGCTGACCAACACGGGCAGCCGCGGCGCGCTGTTCGACACGCCGATCCTCAACCAGCCGCAGGTCGGCATGCTCGGCACGGGCGCCGTCGTGAAGCGGCCCGTGGTGATCGACACGCCGGAGGGCGAGGTCATCGCGGTCCGTTCGATGGTGTACCTGGCGCTGACCTACGACCACCGCCTGGTCGACGGCGCCGACGCGGCCCGCTTCCTGACGACGGTCAAGCGCCGTCTGGAGGAGGGTCGCTTCGAGGCGCAGCTCGGCCTCGCCTGAGCAGGTCCCCGACAGGCCGGGCGGTTCCCTCGGGGACCGCCCGGCCTTTCGTTTCGCCTCCCTGCGTACGGTGTCCCCGCGGCGTACTGTGGGGGCATGGCGATCATCGTGACGGGGGCGTCGGGGCTGATCGGGACGGCACTCACCGAGGCTCTGCGGGCCGACGGGCAGCAGGTCGTACGGCTCGTGCGCCGCAAGCCGGCCAAGGACGACGAAGCGTTCTGGCAGCCGGCCGAGCAGGTCATCGACCTGGCGGCGCTCGAAGGGGCGCAGGCCGTGGTGCATCTGGCCGGGGCCTCGATCGGCGGTAGACGCTGGAGTCCCGCGTACAAGCGTGAGCTGCTGGAGAGCCGGGTCCAGGGCACCCGGGTGCTGGTGGACGCCCTGCGGGAGTTGTCCAAGCCGCCCGAGGTGCTCCTGTCGGCCTCCGGGATGGACTTCTACGGCGACACCGGTGACCGGGTGATCGACGAGACCCAGGGCAAGGGCGGCGGGTTCCTGGCCGACCTGTGCGAGCGCTGGGAGGGTGAGGCCCTGCGGGCCGCGGAGGCGGGCGTCAGGGTCGTGACGACGCGTACCTCGCTGGTGCTGAGCCGGGGCGGCGGGGCGCTCGGCCGGATCCTGCCGATCTTCAGGATGGGGCTGGGGGCGCCGCTCGGGTCGGGAAGGCAGTACTGGTCGTGGATCAGCCTGGACGACTGGGTGGGCGCCGCGCGGCACCTGCTGAGCCATCGGGACCTGACAGGGCCGGTCAACTTCGCCTCCCCGTCGCCCGTGACCAACGCCGAGTTCACCAAGGCTCTGGGCAGGGCTCTGCACCGGAGCACGATGCCGATCCCCGTGCCGGCGTTCGCACTGTCCGCGGGGGTCGGGGAGTTCGCCCGCGAGGCTCTTCTGCCCAGTCACCGCCTCGCGCCGGCCAAGCTGACGGCCGGCGGCTACCGCTTCTCGCATACGAGTCTCGACGACGCGCTGCGCGCCGTACTCTGAGGTGCCGTTCGTTCATCAAGCTGAGAGAATTTGACATGAGCCGGTCAGGACAGTCGCACATCCTCGCCATCGGAGGCGGATCGTTCCGCTCCAGCAGGCGCCACAACCAGATCGAGGCCAGCGCGCTGCTGCGCTACGGCCTAGACCTCACCGGCCAGGACCGGCCGAAGCTCGGCCTGGTGGCCACGGCGATGGGCGACTCCTCCGACTGGGTGCTGAAGATGTACGGCGCCTTCGCCGGCTGGGATGTCGAGTTGAGCCATCTGACGGTGTTCCCCATGCCCAACGTGGCCGATCCGCGGGCGTGGGTCCTTGAGCAGGACATGATCTATGTCAGCGGTGGCAGCGTGGCGAACCTGATGGCGTTGTGGCGGTTGCACGGGCTCGACGAGATCTTCGAGCAGGCGTGGCGGGCCGGGGTGGTGTTGTCGGGGCAGAGCGCGGGCGCGTTGTGCTGGCACGTCGGCGGCAACACCGACTCCTTCGGGCCCGAGCTGCGGGTGTGGGCCGAGGGCATGGGGCTGCTGCCCTACTCCTGCGGGGTGCACTACAACGCCGAACCGCAGCGCCGGCCGCTGCTGCAGCACTCGGTGGGCAACGGCGAACTGCCCGGCGGGTACGCCGCCGACGAGGGCGTGGCCCTGCACTACGTGGGCACGGAGTTCATCCAGGCGGTGAGCGTGGAGGCCGGGGCCTACGCGTACCGGGTGGATAACGAGGGTGCGGGAAGGGTAAAGGAGTTCAGGATCGAGCCACGTTTGCTGACCCCCTGATTACCCTTCAAGGGTGAGGGAACGGCACAATAGGCTCATGCGCCCCATCCGCGGGGACGATCCCCACGCTCTCGCCATCGTCCGGCTCGGTGTCGACGTCCCCTACGAGCAGGCCTGGTCGCTCCAGCGCTGGGTGCACGGCAAACGGGCCGCCGGTGAGCTGACGGACACCGTGCTGTTCCTGGAGCACGCGCCCGTCTACACGGCCGGCAGGCGCACCGCGCCGCACGAACGCCCCTCCGACGGCACCCCCGTCGTGGACGTCGATCGCGGCGGCCGCCTGACCTGGCACGGTCCCGGGCAGCTGGTCGTCTACCCGATCGTCGCCATCACCGACGTGGTCGCCTACGCCTGCCGCCTGGAGGACACGATGATCCAGGTGTGCGCCGACTTCGGCGTCACCGCCCGGCGGGTGCCCGGCCGCGGCGGGGTGTGGGCGGCCGGGGACCCCGCGCTCGGCCTGCCCGACCGCCAGCTCGGGGCGGTGGGGCTGCGGGTCTCGCGCGGGGTCACCATGCACGGGTTCTCGCTCAACTGCGCCAACGACCCCCGCTGGTTCAACCGGATCACGCCGTGCGGCATCCCCGACGTGGGGGTCTCCTCGTTGTCGGCGGAGACGGGCCGGCGGATCGTGGCCGACGAGGTCCTGCCGATCGCGGAGAAGCGGCTGGCGGAGGCGCTCGGCAAGGAGTCCTTCGAGCTGCACGAAGAGGATCTGCTACGGCGGTGACCGGGGGCCGCGGCCGGGGGCGCCCGGCTCATCTCCTGACCCCCGACCTGGCGACTTCACCAGGAGACGTAAGCTGAGATGGTGACCGTTGCTCCTGAAGGCAGAAAGCTCCTCCGTCTGGAGGTGCGTAACGCCGAAACCCCTATCGAGCGCAAGCCCCCGTGGATCAAGACCAAGCTGAAGACGGGCCCCGAATACACCGAGCTGAAATCGCTCGTGCGCCGGGAGGGCCTGCACACGGTCTGTGAAGAGGCGGGTTGTCCCAATATCTACGAGTGCTGGGAAGATCGCGAGGCGACCTTCCTGATCGGCGGCGACCAGTGCACCCGCCGCTGTGACTTCTGCCAGATCGACACGGGCAAGCCCAAGGAATACGACCGCGACGAGCCGCGCAGGGTGGCCGAGTCCGTCCAGCAGATGGGCCTGAAGTACGCGACCGTGACCGGCGTGGCCCGCGACGACCTGCCCGACGGCGGCGCCTGGCTCTACGCCGAGACCGCGCGCCAGATCCACGGGCTGCTGCCCGGCTGCGGCGTCGAGCTGCTGGTGCCCGACTTCAACGGCAACCGTGAGCAGTTGGAGGAGGTCTTCTCCAGCAAGCCCGAGGTCTTCGCGCACAACGTCGAGACCGTGCCGCGGATCTTCAAGCGGATCCGGCCGGCCTTCCGGTACGAGCGTTCGCTGGGTGTGATCACGACGGCCCGCGAGGCCGGGCTGGTCACCAAGTCCAACCTGATCCTGGGCATGGGCGAGACCCGCGAGGAGATCGTCGAGGCGATGCGCGACCTGCACGAGGCCGGCACCGATCTGCTGACCATCACCCAGTACCTGCGGCCGACGCCGCGCCACCATCCGGTGGAGCGGTGGGTCAAGCCGGAGGAGTTCGTGGAGCTGCAGGCCGAGGCCGAGGCGATCGGGTTCGCCGGGGTGCTGTCCGGGCCGTTGGTGCGGTCGTCGTACCGGGCGGGCAAGCTGTACAAGCAGGCCATCGAGGCCCGCCAGACGGCCTGACCCCCGCCACCTACAAGAGCCCCGGGCTTGTCCCGGGGCTTTTCCGTGCCAGGGCATTGGTGAGGCTGAGAGGCGCAGGTGCCCGGATGCTCGGATCTGCGGGTGGGCGGACGTGCGGGTGTGCGGGTGCCGGGAAGTGTTGTGTGTCGGGGGCCGGGGCTAGCATGGCAGCGCAGCCGCCCGGGCGGCGTGTGGTGACCGTCGCAGCGCAGCCGTTGGAGGGCGATCCGCATGGCCGTTCTGATCCGTACGAGTGACCTGCCCGAGGGGCGGCGCCACGATGCCTGGCGGAGCGTCGTCTGCGACACCCTCGGCCCGCTGGACTTACGCATCGACCCCGACGCGCCGCTGCGCGGAGAGATCGAGTTCGGCAGGCTCGGCGCCGTGGGCGTCGGCCGCATCCACACCTCCACCCCGCACAGCGTGCACCGCACCTCCGGCCTGATCCGCCGCGACAACCCCGACCTCTACCGGGTGGTGCTCGCGCTGGAGGGCAGCCCGCGCCTGTCGCAGGACGGGCGCAACACGCAGCTCAGCCGGGGCGAGTTCGCGATCTACGACTTCGCCCGGCCCTATGAGCTGGCCTACGACTCGGCGGTGCGGCTGGTGGTGTTCAGCCTGCCGCGCGACCAGCTCGCCGTGCCGGTCGACGCGGTGGCGGAGCTGGCCGCGCTGCCCATCGCGGGCGAGTCGGGCGCCGCCGCGCTGGCCGTGCCGCTGCTGCGGCGGGTGGCGCTGGATCATGAGACCTACCGGCCTGGCAGCGCCGCCCGGCTGTCCACCGTGGTGACGGACCTGGTCGGGGCAGCCGTGGCCGAGCGGCTGGACCGGCAGCGCGCCCTGCCCGCCGACGCCCGGCAGCGTACGCTGCTGCTTCAGGTGCACGCCTTCATCGAGCAGCGGCTCGGGGACGTCGAGCTGGATCCGGCGGCCATCGCGGCGGCCTGCCACATCTCGGTGCGTTACCTGCACCGGCTGTTCGAGACGGAGAACACGACGGTGGCCGCCTGGATCAGGCAGCGGCGGCTCGAACGCTGCCGTACGGATCTGATCGCGGGCGGCGCCCAGTCCGTGAGCGTCGTCGGCGCCCGGTGGGGGTTGCCCGATTCGGCGCATTTCAGCAGGTTGTTCCGGCGCGCGTACGGGATGCCGCCGGCCGAGTACCGTCGCTCGCACGCCGTGCGCTGAACGTCAATTCTCCCGGCGCCCAGACGCAAGACCGGCCGGCCCTTTCTCAGCAGAATCTGAGGTGTTCGCAAACGAGAAGGGATCCGGAAAAATGCAGCTCTTCGTGAATCTGCCGGTCAAGGACCTTGAGCGTGCCAAGAAGTTCTTCACCGAGCTGGGCTTCAACCTGTTCGGCATGTCCGAGGACATGGCCTCCGTGGTCATCAGCGAGGAGACGCAGGTCATGCTGCTGACCGAGCCGACCTTCGCCTCGTACATCACCAAGGAGGTCGGCGACGCCGTCAAGAGCACGGAGGCGATCCTGGTGCTCGGGATGGAGAACCAGGCCCAGGTCGACGAGCTGGTGGACAAGGCGATCGCCGCCGGGGCCACCGCGGCGGGCGTGCAGCAGGAGGGCGGGTTCCGCTACCAGCGCGGTTTCGCCGACCTCGACGGGCACCACTGGGAGGCGCTGTGCCTGGTGCAGCCGGCCCAGTGAGCGCGGAAACGGCGGTCTCGGGCGTGGTGGTGTCGGCCGACGGCACCTCCATCGCCTATGACCGCAGCGGGGAGGGTCCCGCGCTGGTCCTGGTCCAGGGCGCGTTCACCGATCGGCGGCATCCCATGATGACCGCCATCGCGACCGCCCTGGCCCGGTGGTTCACGGTCTACAACTACGACCGCAGGGGGCGGGGCGGCAGCGGGGACACGCAGCCGTACGCCGTCGGGCGGGAGATCGAGGATCTGGCGGCGGTGGTCGCGGCGGCGGGCGGGTCGGCCATGGTGTTCGGCGGCTCGTCGGGGGCGGCCCTGGCCCTGGAGGCGGCCGTCGTGTGCCCGGACATCTCGAAGCTGGCCGTGTGGGAGCCGCCATACCACGTGGACGACAGCGCGCCCCACCTGCCGCCCGACTTCGCCGAGCAGCTCGCCGGGCTGGTCGCGGCGGGCAGGGCGGGCGAGGCGGTGGAGCGGTTCATGGTGGAGGCGGCCGAGGCGTCGCGGGCGGACGTGGCCGCGATGCGGGCGCGGCCGTTCTGGGCGCAGATCGAGGCCGTGGCGCCCACGCTCGCCTACGAGGCGGCCGTGCTGGGGCCGGGCAACGCGCTGCCCGCCGGGCGGCTGGCCGCCATCAGGCAGCCGACGCTCGTGCTCAACGGGGCCGACAGCCCCGGGTGGATGGCGAACGCGGGCGAGGCGGTCGCGGCGGTGGTGCCCGGCGCGGTCCGGCGGGTGCTGGAGGATCAGGCGCACAACGTGGCACCGGAGGCACTGGCGCCCGAACTGCTGGAGTTCTTCGTGACGGCATGAGGCGCATGGCCGCCTGACGAGCTTGGGCGCCCAACGGCTTTGCATAACGCTAAGGTCACAAACCTATCGAGTGCTCGGTTTTCTGGTGAACACTGTGCTCGTGGACTTCGACGAACTGATCTCCCGGCTCGACCTCCCCACCAAGATCCGGCTGCTCACGGGCGCCGACATGTGGTCACTGCCACCGCTGCCCGAGATCGGGCTCGAACGGCTCGTGATGAGCGACGGGCCCATCGGCGTACGCGGTGAGCAGTGGACCTCCGCCGACCCCTCCATCGCCCTGCCGAGCCCCACGGCGCTGGCCGCGACCTGGGACGTGGAGCTCGTCAGGCGGGCCGGCCTGCTGCTGGCCCAGGAGGCGCGGCGCAAGGGCGTGCACGTGCTGCTCGCGCCCACGCTCAACCTGCACCGCTCCCCGCTGGGCGGGCGGCACTTCGAGTGCCTGTCGGAGGATCCGTACCTGACGGGCGAGATCGGCGCCGCCTATGTCGAAGGGGTGCAGGAGGGCGGGGTCGCGACCACGCCCAAGCACTTCGTGGCCAACGACTTCGAGACCGACCGATTCACCGTGGACGTGCGGGTGAGTGAGCGGACGTTGCGGGAGATGTACCTGCGGCCGTTCGAGCGGGTGGTCGAGGCGGGGGCCTGGGGGCTGATGACGGCGTACAACTCCGTCAACGGCACCACCATGACCGAGCACTCCGAGCTGGTGAACGGGGTGCTGAAGGATGAGTGGGGGTTCGACGGGTTCGTGGTGTCCGACTGGACGGCGGTGCGCTCGACCGAGGCCGCCGCGCTGGGCGGCACCGACGTGGCCATGCCTGGTCCTTCTGGGCCGTGGGGGGAACGGCTGGAGGCGGCCGTACGGGAGGGGCGGGTGCCGGAGTCGGCCGTGGACGACCGGATCCGCCGCATCCTGCGCCTGGCCGAGCGCGTCGGCGCCCTGCGCGCGGCGGACGAGCACCGCGCCGGCCGCCATGACGCCCCGCACGCCACTGATCGGCCGCAGGACACCGGGGCGATCGATGGTGCCGGGCTGGCGCGGGAGGTCGCCGCGCGGGCGTTCACGCTGCTGACCAACGACGGCGTGCTGCCGCTGCGGCCCGGCGCGACCGTCGCGCTCATCGGTGCCGCCGCCCGGGAGGCGCGCGTGATGGGCGGCGGCAGCGCGCAGGTCTTCCCCGATCACGTGGTTTCCCCTCTGGCCGGCCTGTCGGGGCGGGCCGAGGTCAGGTACGCGGTCGGCACCGACCCCCGTATCCGCCTGTCCCCCTTGCCAGGCCCCGTCACGGCCGAGTTCATGGACGCGGCCGGCGAGGTGTTGTCGGAGCAGCCGCTGGCCACCGGCGAGGCGCGCTGGCTCGGGCAACTGCCGCCCGGCGTGGACGGGGAACGGCTGGCGATGGTCCGGCTGCGGGCGGCGTACACGGCGGAGGTGTCGGGCGGCCACGAGCTGTCGGTGATGGGCGTGGGCGCGTTCACGCTCAGCGTGAACGGCGACGCCGTCCTGGACGAGACCATCGGCCTGGACGGCGAGGACCCGGCCGCCGCGTTCCTGTCGCCGCCGGAGCGGCGCGTCGGCGTGGCGATGACGGCGGGAGAGACGTACGAGCTGACGCTGACGCACCCGGCGGGGACGTTCGGCGGCATGGTGTTCGTGTCCTTCACCCTCGGCCACGCCGACCCGGCGCCCGGCCAGGACGAGCTCATGGCCGAGGCCGTGCGGGTGGCGGCCGGATGTGACGTGGCGGTGGTCGTGGCCGCGACCACGCCGGAGGTGGAGAGCGAGGGCTTCGACCGTGCGGACCTGCGACTGCCCGGCCGGCAGGACGAGCTGATCAGCGCGGTGGCCGCGGCCAACCCCCGTACGGTGGTCGTGGTCAACGCGGGCTCGCCGGTCGAGATGCCGTGGCTGGCGGAGGTGGCGGCGGTGCTGCTGACCTGGTTCCCCGGGCAGGAGGCCGGGGCGGCGCTGGCCGACGTGCTGTCCGGGGACGCCGAGCCGGGTGGGCGGCTGCCCACCACCTGGCCGCGGCGGCTGTCGGACGCGCCGGTGACGACCGTGACGCCGGTGGACGGCCGGGTGGCCTACGACGAGGGCGTGCACATCGGCTATCCCGCGTGGCGGCGCTCCGGCGGGGAGCCCGCGTTCTGGTTCGGGCACGGTCTCGGGTACACCACCTGGTCCTACGACTCGATCGCGGCCGAGGGCACCAGCGTCACCGTGGCCGTCACCAACACCGGTGAGCGGCCGGGTCGGGAGGTCGTGCAGATCTACGCCGGGCCGCGCGGCGAGCTGGCCGGATTCGACGTGGTGGAGGCCGGGCCCGGGGAGACGGTGCTCTCCACCGTGTTCCTGTCCGAGCGGGCCTTCCAGGTGTGGGATGGTGGGTGGCGCACGGTCGAGGGCGAGCATCTGGTACGCGCGGGCCGCAGCGCGGCCGATCTCCGGCTGTCGGCTTCGGTGAAGATCTAGTCACAGGGAGAAAACGGCGGGCCCGCGTTTTCCACACTGCACCAGTTGGTTTGTATCCTTCGGAGCATGGCAAAGTCCGAAGACCAAGAGAAGCCGGGGCGCATCAAGCAGCTCCGCATGATCGCGCAGATCATCAAGCAGGCCAATCCCAAGGGAATGCCGATCGTCTTCCTCTCGGCGGTGGGCACGCTGGCTGTGGTGGTCGTGATCGGTCTGGTCACGGACTACCTGTGGTATTCGGTGTTCATCGGCATCCTGGCCGCCTTCACCGTCGGTCTGGTGGTGTTCGGGCAGCTCGCGCAGCGGGCCCAGTACTCGATCCTGCACGGCCAGACCGGCGCGGCGGCGGCCGTGCTGCAGGGCATGCGTGGCAACTGGCAGGTCACCCCGGCCATCGCGGTCAACCGTGACCAGGACGTCGTGCACCTCGTGGTCGGTTATCCCGGCGTCGTGCTGGTGGCCGAGGGGCCGGGCAACCGGGTGGCGAAGATGCTGACGGCCGAGAAGAAGCGGATCGCGCGGGTGGTGCTGGGCGTCGAGATCTATGACGTCCAGTGCGGCGACGGCGAGGGGCAGGTGCCGCTGGGCAAGCTGCAGCGCCACCTGATGAAGCTGCCGCGCAACCTGAAGAAGCCCTCGGTCAGCGAGGTCAAGGACCGGCTGCGCTCGCTGCCGCGCAACATGCCGATGCCCAAGGGCCCGATGCCCAAGGGCGCCCGCATGCCGCGCGGCCCCAAGATGCGCTAGTGCGGCCGTTGTTCGCTTCCCCGCAAACGCCGCCGGAACCGAAACCGCCGGCTTTCCCGCGAACGCCGGAACCGAAAACGCCGGAACCGAAAATGCCGGCCTCATCGCCGGCGCCGGTGACGTCGGCTTCCTCGCGGGCCAATCGTGGCTGGTGGGACGGCAACGCCGACGACTACCAGGTCGAGCACGGCGCTTTCCTGCGCGACGAAGGGTTCGTGTGGGGTCCCGAGGGCCTCGACGAGGCGGACGCGCGCCTGCTCGGCCCGGTGAGCGGGCGGCGCGTGCTGGAGATCGGCTGCGGCGCCGCCCAGTGCGGGCGGTGGCTGGTACGCCAGGGGGCCGAGGTGGCGGCGTTCGACATCTCCCACCGCCAGTTGCGCCACTCCCGGCGCATCGATCTGGAAGTGGGCGTGGACGTCCCCGTGGTGCAGGCCGACGCCGAGGCGCTGCCGTTCGCCGGCGGCAGTTTCGACGTGGCCTGCTCCGCGTACGGGGCGCTGCCGTTCGTGGCCGACCCCCTGGCCGTCTTCCGCGAGGTGGGCAGGGTGTTGCGGCCGGGCGGGCGGTTCGTGTTCTCGGTGAGCCATCCGATCCGGTGGGCCTTCCCCGACGATCCCGGGCCGCGCGGGCTGACCTCCGACCGGTCCTATTTCGACCGGTCACCGTACGAGGAGCGCGACGAGCACGGCACCCTGACCTACGTCGAGCACCACCGCACGATGGCCGACTGGATCAACCTGCTGGCCGCCTCCGGCCTGACGATCACCGCTCTGACGGAGCCGGAGTGGCCCGAGGGGCACGAGGGGGTGTGGGCCGGCTGGAGCCCGCTGCGCGGCCGCCACCTGCCCGGCACGGCCATCTTCAGCTGCGCGCGTACCTAAAGCGCCTACCTAAAGCGCCTCCCTAGAGCGCGTATCTGGCGGCCATGGCGTGGAAGAGCTCCCTGGGCTCCCACCGCGTCTCGTCCAGCATGCTGACGACGCCGTACGAACCCAGGTCGTCGTTCTCGCGCAGCCGCGTGTACCCGGCGAAGGTGAACCACAGCGCCGTCTCGACGCCCTCCCGCTCGAAGACGTCGAGCAGTTCGGTGAAGTAGCGCACCTGCTCGCCCTGGTCGGGCACCGCGCCCGCGGGCACCTCCCAGGCCATGCCGCCCCGCTCCCCCGCCCCCGTGTACGGGCAGGTGCCGAACTCGGTGACCGCGACCGGCTTGCCGTGCTTGAAGTGGCCGCGCAGTTCCTCGACGAAGGTGTCCTTGTTGTACGCCGCCCGGTACGCGTCCGTCCCCACCAGGTCGAACGGGCTCCAGTCGATGAACTCCCACGGGCCCGCGGCGTAGGTGACCCGGCCGCCGAACCGCGCCCTGGCGACCTCCGCGGCCTCGGCGAGGAAGCCGTTGAACCGCTCCATCACCGAAGTGAGCGAGGTCCACTGCTCCATGGTGGCCGACCCCATCCATGCCAGGCGGTCGCCGTAGGTCTCGCCGGGCAGGTAGCCGGGGCAGAAGGCGCTGGTCTCGCAGCCGGTGACGAGCACCACCTCGGCGCCGCCGCGGCGCAGCGACTCGGCGCGCTCCGCGCAGTCGGCGTACAACGAAAGGATCTCGGCGGCGGGGACGTCCACCGGGAACGGCGCGAACCAGACCTCCAGGCCCGCCGCGGCGGCGTGCCCGGCGGCCACGCTCAGCCGCTCCGGGTCGCGGCCGGAGACGCGGACGACCTGGCAGTGCAGTTCGTCGGCGATGACCCGCATCTCGCGGGCGACAGTGCCGGTGTCGAACGCCTTGCGTGAGATGTCGCCGCCCGGCAGGAAGCCGGTGTCGTAGTTGATGCCCTTTTTCATAGCTCAACCGCCTCGATTGATGAGAAGCCGTGTTCGAGGAGGTCGAAGGCCAGCTCGACCTCCTCGTCCAGGAGCCGTCCCGCCTCCTCCAGCGGCACTCCCGTGGAGAGCCGCTGGAAGAACGCCTCCTGCAGGGTGGTGATGGCGGCGGTGATCTGCGCGGCCATGAGCGTCGCGGCCGGCCCGGCCCCCGCTTCGGCGAGCGCGGCGGCCAACTCGTAGCGCTGGCCCATGTTCGCCTGGTATACGCCCGCCAGCAGGGCGGGGCTCGACGAGATCACCCGGACCCTGGTCAGCAGGCCCTCGACGTCGATCTCGCCGGTGCCCCGGGCGGCCATGCCCCGGTAGTGCGCGCGAAGGGCGCCGAGCGGCGTCTGCCCGGCCGCGCGGCCGGCCACGACCGCGGCCGTGTCGTCCTTGACCGCGTCGAGGACCAGGCAGTCCTTGCCCGGGAAGTAGTTGAACAGGGTGACCTTGGCGACCCCGGCCGCCTCGGCGATCTCGTTGACGGTCACCGCGTCGTACCCGCGCTCGTCGAACAGCCGCAGCGCGACCTCGGAGATGCGCTGCCGGGTCTGTTCCTTCTTGCTCTCCCTGAGCCCCGCCATCATCATGCGGACAGCATAAACCGAACCGGGTACATTTTTAAACCCGGTACGGTTTTCACATGCGGACGACCATGGTGTTGGACGCGCGGTCGTGGATCCCCCGGTGGTCGCGATCCCAGATCACGGCCGGCACGACCAGGGCCAGCAGCACCGTACGCACCGCGACGGGCAGCAGCCGCGGGTCACCCCCGTCCATCGCGGCGACCCTGACCCCCATGAGCCGGTGCCCGAACGTCTGCCCCAGCCATCCGACCAGCAGCAGGTACTGCAGCGCGAAGACCAGCACCGGCGCCCACGGCGACTGGGCCGGGCTCATCCCGAGCAGCAACTGCACGACCACCCACGTGCAGATCATCCAGTCGATGACGAGCGCGCCGATCCTGCGTCCCCAGCCCGCGATCGAGCCGCCACCCTCCTCGGGCAGCCCCAGGCGCTCACCCGGGTAACCGAGATCGACCCCGGCCGATCGCACCCCGCCCAGCCACGTCTGCGTCCATCTGGGCTGCTGCTGCTTGCCGCTCATACCTCCAAAGGTATCCGCCCCTGGAGCCGGTCCGGATTGTGACCCAACCGCGTCACGGACCGGCCATGATGTACGCCATGCCACACGGGGATGACCTTGACCAGCGTTTCGAGAAGCTGGTCTCACAGATCGACGCCGAGGAACAGCGCAGGATGCGGGCGTCGGCCAAGAAGAGCGCCAAACAGGCCCCAGGCGCAGGTGGCGCCGAGGACTTACGCCGGGACGCCTGGCGTGCCGAGTGGGAGGCCCCAGAGCCGGAGCCCCGGCGCGGAGGGGGACGGAACTGGGCCGCGATCCTCGGCGGCGCCCTGGCGGTGCTCACGGCGGCGGCCCTCGTCCTGACGATCCGCCCCGGCCTGCTCACCCCTTCCGGGGCGGTGCCAGAGGAGACGATGCCGGTGGCGGGGTCTGCCCTGGAGGACGGGGCGGCGCCCGAGGCGCCGACGCCCGAGCGGCCGTTCGCGGGCTCCCCGGCCGAGAAGTGGGCCGAGAACGCGGCCGGGCTGGTCATGCCCGAGGCCAAGGCGGTCGGCGGCCTGTCGAAGAAGGACGTGGCCAAGGCGCTGGAGCGCACGCGCGACCTGCTGGCCGCCTCCGAGTTCGACCACAAGACGCTCATGGGCGGCAGGCCGACGGCGTTCATCGGGCTGCTTCCCGCCGAGGAGCGGTCGTGGTTCGTGAAGAACCTCGACAAGGGCAAGGGCTCCGAGGACACCCGCCTGTGGGTGGCGAGCCTCGCGCCCAAGACCGCCGAGCGGGTCGGCGACGTGGTCAAGGTGCGCGGCACGACGAAGGTGTCGCCCTGGAAGGAGGACGGGCGCACCGGCGCGAAGCTGGACACTAAGTACATCGTCGTGCACGCCATCCAGCGGCCAGGTCAGCCGCACACGGTGACGCGGCTCGTCACACGCCAGACCGGGACGCTGCACGTCTACCGCGAGGACGGGAAGCTGGTCGTCTGGGTCTATGAGTGGGGCAGGAGCTCGACGCCGGTCCGGTGCGACGTGGATGACAGTTACATCCACCCGATGTACGACGATTCCGTGCCGGACGAGGAGGGCGCGACAGGTCCGCCCATGGACCCGTACGAGCTGGACGGACAGGAACCCGAGGGCGAATGCGCCGCATCCGAGGCAACCTGAACAGCGCCCGACACGCCCCGCGCGCAACCTCACCCCGCGTAACACGTGCGAAACAATCGAGACACCATACGGAAACGGCCAAGCCCTAGCGTCGCCATGATGGCCAGTCCCCAGGGAGGTTCGAGAGTGTTCAACTCCGCCGACGACGTCCTGAAGTTCATCAGTGACGAAGGGGTGCAGTTCGTCGATGTCAGGTTCACCGACCTGCCGGGGACGACGCACCACTTCACCTTCCCGGTTGAGAACTTCAGCGCGAGCGTCTTCACCGACGGACTCATGTTCGACGGCTCGTCCATTCGTGGCTTCCAGGCGATCCACGAGTCCGACATGCTCCTGCTGCCCGACCCGACGAGCGCCGTGCTGGACCCGTTCCGCCAGCACAAGACGCTGAATCTGAACTTCTTCGTGCACGACCCGCTGACGGGCGAGGCCTACAGCCGCGACCCGCGCAACGTCGCACGCAAGGCGGAGGAATTCCTCAAGGGCACGGGCATCGCCGACACGGTGTACTTCGGCCCCGAGGCCGAGTTCTACATCTTCGACGACGTTCGCTTCGAGACGAAGCAGAACGCCGGCTACTACTACATCGACTCCATCGAGGGCGCCTGGAACACCGGCAAGTCCACCGAGGGCGGCAACCTGGGCTACAAGCCGCGCTACAAGGGCGGCTACTTCCCGGTCCCGCCGATGGACCACTTCACCGACCTGCGCTCGGAGATGGTGCGCAACCTCATCGAGTGCGGCATCGAGGTCGAGATGCAGCACCACGAGGTCGGCACGGCCGGTCAGGCGGAGATCGACTTCAAGTTCGGCACGCTGCTCAAGACCGCCGACCAGCTGATGCTGTACAAGTACATCATCAAGAGCACGGCCCTCGAGTACGGCCACACGGTCACGTTCATGCCCAAGCCGATCTTCGGTGACAACGGCTCCGGCATGCACTGCCACCAGTCGCTGTGGAAGGACGGCTCGCCGCTGTTCTACGACGAGGTCGGCTACGCGGGCCTGTCGGACACGGCCCGCTACTACATCGGCGGCCTGCTCAAGCACGCGCCCTCGCTGCTGGCCTTCACCAACCCGACGGTCAACTCCTACCACCGTCTGGTGCCCGGCTACGAGGCCCCGGTCAACCTGGTCTACTCGCAGCGCAACCGCTCGGCCTGCGTGCGCATCCCGATCACGGGCTCCAACCCGAAGGCCAAGCGCATCGAGTTCCGCGTGCCCGACCCGTCGTGCAACCCGTACTTCGCGTTCGCGGCGATGCTGATGGCCGGCATCGACGGCATCCGCAACAAGATCGAGCCGCCGGAGCCGGTCGACAAGGACCTCTACGAGCTCCCGCCGGAGGAGGCCCGCAACATCCCGCAGGTGCCCGGCTCGCTCACCGACGTGCTCAACGCGCTTGAGGCCGACCACGACTACCTGCTCGAAGGCGGCGTGTTCACGCCCGACCTGATCGAGACGTGGATCGCGTACAAGCGGGAGAACGAGGTCGACCCGATCCGGCTGCGCCCGCACCCGCACGAGTTCGAGCTGTATTACGATGTGTGATTGATCGATCACATTCAGCGAAAGGGTCGCCGGCTTCTCTGGGCCGGTGGCCCTTTCGCGTTTCCGGCCCGCCATGGCGGCGATACAGGGCGATCCGGTCGTTGTGGCCCAGCCAGCGGACATTGACGGGGCTGACGGCCTCCAGGCGCCAATGTCGCCGCAGTTCATCGAAGAACGCGTCGTCCGCGCACAGACCGCCACGGGGCTCGCCCACGTAGATGAGGGTGTCGCCCGCGTACTCCGACAGCGCGGCGATCGCCATGGGGTCCCGGTGGGGCGGCCACACCAGCATCAACGTCCGGTCCGGATGCGCCCGCACGGCCTCGGTGGCGGACATGAGCCGGACGTCGGCGTACTGGAAGCCCCGGGTGAATGCGTTGGCGGTCGCGCCGGCCGCGTCGGTGGCCACCACGTCCATGCCCGCCCGTGACATCTGCCGCGCCCAGTAGCCCGACCCGGCGCCCACCTCCACCAGAGGCACGCCATCGGTGACCTCACCGATCCACCGCAGTGCCGACCGAGTGACGATCGCCCAGCTGTAGACGGCGGAGAGTTCGCTTCTGCGCAACATCGACGGTGCCGCCGGGTGGCCGGAAGGCAGGTGGTCTAGGAGGTCGATCGCGGCGGAATCCGCGGCTCGCAGGGCCGGATACCACAGCAGGGGGACCATCTGCGGATTGTCGGCGCAGTAGTCGAGGTCCTGTTCGGGCAGGAGGTCGCCGAGGGCCCGGAAGGGGTGGTCCCAGCCGGGAAAGTACAGGAGCGGGTCCGCCGCCCACAGGTTCCGCAGATCAGCGGAGAGGGTGACCAATCGCTCGATCAGGGAGGACGGGGTGGCGGCTTCGGCCCGGTGGCCCGTGCTCGGCCCCATCGAGGACACACCCCGCCCCTCACCGGTCATCGGAACTAGATGACGATGTGCGCGACAGTCGCGAGGCCGTCCTCGGCGGGCGCCACGTTGATCTTCCCGTGCGCGACGACCGTGATGCCCTCATCGTCCCGGCCCTCTGCCGTGGTGATCGAGGCGGCCGGAGCCGCGCTGACGAGGGCGGCGACCGCGGCGGCGACAATGGCTGAGTTTCGCGTGGTTTCGTTCACGGGAAAGATCATAGTTTCGAGGTTATTCGGCGATCATTGACTTGGATTTTCTTCGAACCTTTCGAACGGATGTGACATGATCTGTCCCTTCCCGATCACCCGCAGAGGGCTCCTCAAGCTCGGCGCGGGAGCAGCCGCCACCGCCGCTCTGTTACCCGCCGGGGCCGCGTCCGCCACCGAGGGGCGCTTCCAGCTCACGGCCCCCTCGACCTCGCTGATCTGGCGGAAGGCGCTGTACAACGGCACCGTCCTGCAGTCGTTCGCCATCGACAACGCGCACGGCCACATCTACACGGTCCAGGTCAGGAGCGGCTCGGGTTCGGACGCGGCCGGAAACCTGTGCCTGACCAAGCTGAGCCTGTCCGGCGCGATCCTCGGCCACATGTACCTCATGGGGTTCGGCCACGGCGTGCAGATCGGCGTCGAGCCGTCGGGGTCGGCCGCGTACCTGTGGACGGAGACCGACGGGGTCCCCAACGAGGACAACAGCTCACGGGGCACCAGGTTGTGCCGCTTCAAGTTCGTCAACGGCCAGACGTTGAACGCCTCTTCGGCGGCGCTCACCAAGTACTCGCCCGTCGCGGGGGCCACCAACACGACGTGCACGATCGACCCGTCCACCAATCGGCTGGTCATGCGCTACCACGGTGGCACTTCGTTCAGGTTCGCGGTGTTCACGCTGGCGTCGGTCAAGGCGGGCGCGCCCGAACTGCTGCACGACATCGCCCAGCCCGGCGGCCTGGGGACCTTCCAGGGGTACGCGGCCTACGGCGACTTCGTCTACATCCTGACCGGCAACTCCTACGACGACAGCCCGCCGCCGGGCAACACGTACATCACCTGCCTGGACCTGCGCAGCGGCGAGCAGGTGCAGCGGGCGCGCAGCGTGGCGGGCAAGTCGCTGGACTTCCGGGAGCCGGAGGGCATGGGCATCCAGATCGTCTCCGGGGCTCCGCGGTTGTGCCTGGGCCTGGCCTCGGAGCGGGGGCCGCGCCTGGCCAGCATCTTCTACAAGAGCGAACTGATCTGACGGCGGCCCCGCTCTCATCTGCCCGCGAGCCGGACACCGCCCAGCCACACCCCCGCGATGTCCAGGGTGGCGTCGATGTTCGTGGTCGGGTCGCCGTTCACCAGGAGCAGGTCGGCCCGGAGGCCGGGGGCGATCCTGCCCCGGTCGGTCAGGCCGAAGCGATCGGCCGGGGCGCTCGTGGCGGCGGTGAGGGCCTCCCGTGGGGTGAGGCCGGCCGCAGCGCCGAGGGTGCGCCGGAACTGGCGGCGGGCCTGCGGGACAAGCAGGCCATGATGGAGGGCTGGAAGCGGGGGCTGATGGAACTGCTCGCGGGGGCGCGGCTGCGCGAAGGGGTGCGGGTGGAGGCCGCCGCCCTGGCGATCATGATGTCCGTGAACGGCACCGCCGCCACCTGGCTGGCCTGCCCCGGGCTGTTCTCCCCCGCCGACCAGGCCGAGTCCCTCGCCGACACCGTCCTGTACGGCCTCACCGCGCCCTAGACCTCACGCCCCGGTGAACTCGAATCGGGGCGCGGCGGGGGTCAGGATCGCCGACTTCGGGGCGATGGGCCACAGGGCGTTCAGCTCGCCGGTGAGCGCGGTCATGAGGGACTCCACGTCCTTGGCCGCCGTCTCGTGCAGCGCCTCCGCCACGATCAGCACGTTCGCCGTCGTGTCGCGCACGGCCGACAGCCCGCTCTGGCGGTTGGTCCAGCGGCGGGCGTGCGCCCGGCCCTCGGCGTCGGCGAAGACGACCTCCCCCGCCGGCGGGTGCTCGGTCTCGCCGGCGAAGGTCAGGTACGTCTCGTCGCCCGCGGCGTGCCTGACCTCGACGTACGAGCTGATCCGGGAGACGTCGAAGACGGCGATGGGGACGGCGTAGGCGATCGAGACCGCGTTGCACAGGTCGATCAGAGGGTGCAGGCGCGGAAGCGAGCCCTCTTTCCTGAAGCGGCGCAGCAGGGCCTCCGACGCGCACCTGTACTGCGTCGGCTTGAGCCCCATCTTCGCGAAGGTGCGCCGCCACGCCTGGATCTCCGGCAGTTCGCTCTCCGCAGCGGTCGCGAGCCTGGCGGCGGCCGTCTCGCCGTACGCGGCGATCGCGGCGCCGGGGTCGGCGTCCGGGGTGATGCCCTCGGCGTAGAGTGCCCCGGGAACGAGCTCGGGGAAATCGCGCCAGATGTCGCCGGAATGCTGGAAATACATGGATGACTCGCTCCGCGAGAGGCCGCCGGGTTTCCTGCGAAGCCTATCGGGCCGGTGAAGTCGATGAACTCCCCGCTCCGGCGGCACAGCGGACGCGGCCGAGGGGTCAGAGCACGCGGCTGAGGAACGCCTTCGTGCGCGGGCTGCTCGGGTTGTCCAGCACCTCGGCGGGCGTGCCGGTCTCCACGACCACGCCCTCGTCCATGAACACCACCCGATCGGCCACCTCCCGCGCGAACCCGATCTCGTGGGTCACCACGATCATGGTGAGCCCGTCCTCGGCCAGGCCCTTCATGGTGGCCAGCACCTCGCCGACGAGTTCGGGGTCCAGGGCGCTGGTCGGCTCGTCGAACAGCATGAGCTTGGGCCGCATGGCCAGCGCCCGCGCGATCGCGACCCGCTGCTGCTGCCCGCCGGACAACTGCCGGGGATAGCCGGTCGCCTTGTCCTCCAGGCCGACGCGGCGCAGCAGGGCGTACGCGCGTTCCCTGGCCTGCTCGCGCGGCTCGCCGCGGACGCCGACGGGCGCCTCGATGACGTTCCGCAGCACGGTCATGTGCGGGAAGAGGTTGAACTGCTGGAAGACCATGCCGATCTCCCTGCGCTGGCGGGTGATCGCGTTCTTGCGCAGGTGCCGGACCTTGCCGCCGGACGTCTCGAAGCCGATCAGCTCGCCGTCCACGTGGATCGAGCCGCCGTCGATCGTCTCCAGGTGGTTCACGCAGCGCAGGAACGTCGACTTGCCCGAGCCGGACGGGCCGAGGACGACCACGACCTCGCCCGGCGCGACGTCCAGGTCGATGCCCTTGAGCACCTCCAGGTGGCCGAAGTGTTTGCGTACGGCGCGGGCGCGCACCATGGGGACGGTCATGACTTCACCTCCGAGCGGCGGCGGAAGGCCGCGAACGCCCAGAAGCTCTGCGGGGCGTTCCTGGTGGCGCCGCGGGCGTAGTGGCGTTCGATGAACGACTGGCCGACGTACAGGATCGAGGTGATCACCAGGTACCAGATACACGCGACGATCAGCAGCGGAATGGTCTGGAAGGTGCGGTTGTAGATGGACTGCACCGTGTAGAGCAGGTCGGCCAGCGCGATCACGCTGACCAGGGAGGTGGCCTTCAGCATGCTGATGACCTGGCTCCCGGTGGGCGGGATGATGAAGCGCATCGCCTGGGGCAGCACGATGCGGCGGAAGGCGCGGCCGTTGCTCATGCCCAGGGCGGAGGCGGCCTCGGTCTGCCCGGGGTCCACCGACATGAGGCCGCCGCGGATGATCTCCGCCATGTACGCGCCCTCGTTCAGCCCGAGCCCGAGGATGGCGGCCAGCAGCGGCGTGATGAGCACGTTGGTGTCGGCGGTGACGAATTCCGGCCCGAACGGGATGCCGAAGGAGATCTCCGGCAGCAGGTACGACAGGTTGTACCAGAGCACGAGCTGCACCAGCACCGGCGTACCACGGAAGAACCAGACGTAGAGCCCGCAGGCGGCCCGCGCCACCGGGTTCTCCGAGAGCCGGCCGATGGCCAGCAACACGCCCAGCGCGACGCCCACGGCCATGGCGATCACCGTGAGCAGCAGCGTGGTGAAGATGCCCTGGCCGATGAGCTGGGCGTTGACGTAGCTGCCGACCACGTCCCACTGGAAGTTGGGGTTGGTGACGAGCAGGCTGACGAGCTGGGCGGCCAGCACGAGCAGCACGGCGGAGGCGACCCAGCGCATCGGGTGCCGGGTACGGGCCGCGCCCGCCACATCGATCTCGGGGGGTGCGCCGCTCATGACTTCGCCAGATTCACGCCGGCCCGCTCCAGCTGGTTGTCGGCGGTGCCCCACTTGGCCATGATCTTGCCGTAGGTGCCGTTGTCGATGAGCTTCTGGATGCCGTCCTTGAGCACGTCACGCAGCGGCGAGTCCTTGGCCACGACGGCCCCCTGGTAGAGGTCGTCGAACCCGTTGGCCTGCCCCTTTCCGGCCAGCTCCAGCTTCCCGCCGGCCTGCTGCACGAAGTAGGTGAGCGGCGCCTGTGAGGAGAAGAAGGCGTTGGCCCGGCCCGAGCTGACCGCCAGCACGGAGGTGGGCTGATCCTTGTACGACTGCACCTCGATCTTCTGCTTGCCCTCCTTGACGCACGCGGCGGACTGGCCCTTGATCACCGCCTCGGCGGAGCCGCCGGCCATGACCGAGATCTTCAGCCCGCACGTGTCCGCGACCGAGCCGATCTTGTCCGGGTTGCCCTTCGGCACCGCGAAGACGACGAACTCCTTGACCCAGTCGACGAAGTCGTTGGCCTTCTGCCGGTCGGTGAAGTCGCCCACGGGCCCGATGGCGAAGTCGTAGCGGCCGGAGGCGATGCCGGTCAGCGAGCTGGGCAGGCCGTCCACGGTGACGTGCTCGATCTTGACGCCGAGCACCTGGGCGAGCGCCTCGGACATGTCGGCGGCGGCGCCGGTCAGCGACCTGCCGTCGGGGCCGGCGATCTCGTACGGCGGGAACGAGCCGTTGTTGACCGAGATCAGCCTGCCGGACTCCTTCGCCTTGGCGGGCAGCCGGTCGTACAGGGCCTGGTCCTTGGTCTGGGCGGCGGCGGAGGCCTGGGCCGTGGGCTCCAGCACGCCCTCGGCCTCCGGCGGGTTGGCACCGCAGCCGGCCACCAGCAGCACGGCGGCGGCCAGCAGCGCGATCGGTTCTTTAGGCATGTGGCTCCAATCGAGGGTCCACGGCGAATCGCCGGTTCTCGAGGACGGGCAGCGTACGGCGGGCGGCGGCGAGCTCGTCGGCCGAGACGTCGGCCCACAGCAGCCCCGGCGCGTCGCCCAGGCGGGCCCTGGTGATGCCGAGCGGATCGACGACCATGCTGGCCCCGATGTTGCGGCGGCCGCACTCGCCGGAGGCGGCCACATAGCAGGTGTTCTCCAGGGCGCGGGCGGTGACCATGACCTCCCAGTGCCACTCCTTGGCGGGCCCGCGCACCCAGGCGGCGGGCAGCGCGAGCACCTGCGCGCCCTGGTCGGCCAGCAGCCTGGCCATCTCGGGGAAGCGCACGTCGTAGCAGGTCATCACGCCGACCTTCCAGCCGGCGCAGTCGAAGACGACGGGCGCGTTCGTGCCGGGGACGACGTTGTCGGACTCGCGCTTGCCGAAGGCGTCGTACAGGTGCAGCTTGACGTAGGTGGCGACGATCTCCCCGTCCCTGGCCGCGACCAGCACGTTGGAGACACGGCCGTCATCGGAGGGCACGTGCACGCCGGCGACCACGGTGGTGGCCGAGCCGCGCGTGCGCTCGACCAGCCCGCTGACGAAGGGCCCGTCCAGCGGCTGGGCAGCCTCGCGGATGCGTACGGGCTCGTCCACGAAGAGCGCGAGCGCCCCTTCCGGCAGGACGAGCAGGTCCGCCTGTCCCGCCACGGCCCCGTCAATGAGCTCCTCGCAGGTCTTGAGGTTGGCGGTCCAGTCCTCTGACGAGGCGAACTGCCCCACAGCGATCCTCATACGGTGAAGACCTCCTCGGCTTCGATGCGGCGGTTAGAGATCCCCTGGGCGTGCAGTTCCTCGCAGAAGGCGGCGACCATGGGGGCGTTCTGGGCGGTGCCGTACGGCATCCAGTCCTGGCCGAACGTGCGGGCCGTCTCGGTCAGGTCGGCCAGCAACCACGGCGTGGTGTCGGCGAGCAGCCGCCGGCGTGCCAGCCAGTGGCGCTTGGCGCGGTCGAACAGATCCCGCACCGCGCCGGGCAGCTCCGGGTGTCGTTCGACGGTCTCGCGTTTGAGCGTGATGAGGTGGATGCCGGGCACGAAGCCGGTCTGCTGGTAGTAGGCCAGCTCGGCGGCGCGGTGGTCGGGCAGCAGGTGGCGGAAGCGGCCGGCGGGGGTGAAGAACTCCTCCGGCATGAACGGCGTCATGATCGCGTCGTAGCGGCCGTCCGCGAGCCCTTCGGCCAGGCCGTCCTCGGTCAGGCCGACGTTGTCGGGGAACGGCACGGGCCCGACCCGGTCCTTGCCGGTCTCCCCGGCGACCAGCGGGCCGACCGTCCACTCGATGCCCTTGATGTCCACTCCGGCGTTCCGCAGCAGCGCGCGGGTCCAGGTGTTGCCCGAGTCGGGCCAGCCGGTGAGCCCTATGCGGGCGCCTTTAAGCTCCTCCAGCGAGGTCAGGCCGCTGTCGCGGCGGACCAGGACGCAGCGGTGCCGGAAGCCGCGCATCACGAAGACGGGCAGGCCCACGAGGCGGTCGTCGCCGGCGGCGCGGCCGAGCACGTACCGGCTGAAGGAGGTCTCTCCCCCGTCGATGTGCGGTTCGCTGAGCACGTCGGGCGTGACGGCGCGCGAGTCGATCTCCAGCTCGAACCCCTCGGGCCGCACGACCCCGGTCACGACCGGCACGAGGTGGTCCCAGTCCCGCACCGCAAGACGGACTTTCGGCACAAATCCCCCAACAAGCAGCAGTTGCCGTTTAATTGCGAGAAACCATATGTTCAGGCATGTAAGCAACACAAGGAGATCTTTGTTGCTGAACAAAGATTTACAGGGGGACAAAGTGGACGCCGCATGGCTGGCGCAGCAGATCGCCGACCCGAGCGCGCGCGGAATCGCCGCCTCCCTGACCGATCTGATCAGAGAGGGCACGATCACCGCGCAGACGCGCCTGCCGACGGTCCGCGGCCTGGCCAGAGAGCTCGGAGTCAGCTCGGGAACGGTCGCAGAAGCCTGGGCCGAGCTGCGCAAACACGGAATGATCAGAACCGAGCGACGCCGCGGCACCGTCGTGCTCGGCCCGCCCGACGTGCCCAGGCCCATCCGGTACGAGCGCCTCGGCCAGTGGGGCGACCGCCTGGCCATCGACCTGACCATCATCCGCCCCGACCCGGCGCTGCTGCCGCCCCTGGAGGCGGCACTGACCTCGGCGGCCCGTGCGGAAGGACTCAACGACTACGCCCGCGCGACGATCACGCCCGGCCTGCGCGCCGCCGTCGAGCCGGACTGGCCCTTCCCGGCGCGCGGCTGGCTGGCGGTCGGCGGCGGCTACGAGGGCGTGCAGCTCCTGTGCCAGACCGCGGCCCTGCCCGGCGACAGGATCGCGATCGAGGAGCCGACGGGGGCGCGGCTGCTGGACATCCTGGAGCGGGTCGGCGTGCAGATCATCCCGGTCGCCTGCGACGAGCAGGGACCCACTCCCGCCTCGCTGGCCAAGGCGCTGCGGGCCAGGCCCGTGGCGTTCGTGTACCAGCCGCGCGGCCAGTCGCCGTGCGGCCACGTGGTGACCCCTGAACGTTCTGCGGAGCTGGCGGCGTTGCTGGAGCCGGCCAACACGCTCATCGTCGAG
This sequence comes from Nonomuraea sp. NPDC050404, assembly GCF_040655495.1. Classification (NCBI taxonomy): domain Bacteria; kingdom Bacillati; phylum Actinomycetota; class Actinomycetes; order Streptosporangiales; family Streptosporangiaceae; genus Nonomuraea; species Nonomuraea sp. NPDC050404. Next base: position 267,981 of record NZ_JBFAKB010000007.1, on the reverse strand, counting down.
GACGACGGCATCGGCGAGTTGTCGGTCTCGCCCATGGTGAGCATGGGTACGCGCTTTCCCGACCGTACGGTGCTGGTCAGGTCCTACTCCAAGTCACACGGCCCCGACCTGCGCATCGCGGTCATCGGCGGCGCGGCCGACGCGGTGGAGCGGGTCCGCGTGCTGCGCAGCTTCGGCACCGGCTGGACCAGCAGGATTCTCCAGGACACGCTGGCCCACCTGCTGGCCGACGCCGGGGTGCGCGAAGGCGTCGCCCACGCCCGCACGGTCTACGCGCGCCGCCGCGCGCGGCTGGCCGCGGAGCTGGCGGCGCGCGGCGTGCACACGGGCGGCAGCGATGGCCTGGTGCTCTGGGTGCCGGTACGCGACGAGCCCGCCGCCCTGGTCACCCTGGCCGCGCACGGCATCTCCGTCGCACCGGGCAGCCGGTACGTGGTCGGCCCCGCGCCCCGGCACCACCTGCGGCTGGCCACCACCCGCCTCACCGACGACCGGGACGAGCTGGCCTCACTCGCCGACGTGATCGCCCTGGCCGCCCTGGGCGGCACCCGGCTCAGCCCCTCAACCTGATCAGGGCTCGGCCTGATCAAGGCTCGGTTCAGCGCCGCGACTTGATCCCGGTGATGCGGCGGAACACGTCCCACCAGAACGGCGCCCCGAACAGCAGCGCCACGTACGTCAGCAGGAACCCCGGCCAGTGGCTCGGCGTGCTCACCCGGTCCCACCACATGGGGAAGTTCCCCTGCACGCTGGGCTCCCCCTCTGCCGGGATCGACACGCTGACCATCGCCTGCCCCATGATCTTGACCAGGGCGGGCTCGCTCAGCACCTCGGTCACGCACGGCACCGGATCGCCGCCCGTACACTGCGCCTTGAGCTCGTTGTAGGCGTCGGGACCCGCCTCGGCCACCGCCGCCACCGAGGCCCGGTAGGCGTTGTCGCGCAGCAGCGTCTTGGCGTACTCCAGCCCGTCCATCGAGAACAGCAGCGTCACCACCACGCCCAGCACGGCCAGCACCCACTTGACGTAGCGCTTGTACAACATCGACAGGCGCTTCATCTCCCCGTCGAACCAGGTCTCCACCCCCTTCCTGAACCGGTCGAGGTCGCCCTGCGCGCTGTCCCACACGCCCTTGAGAGCGCCGTACAGCGGGCTGTCGATCCTGCGCAGGTTCTCCAGGAACTTGGTGATGTCGCCGTTCTCCATGGCCGCCAGCTCCATCACGGCCACCGCGAACCGCTCGGGCGGGATGTCGGCGATGCTGGTCCTGCCCCGCTTGGCGTGGTCGATCTCCCGTACCCGCTCGTAGAGCAGGTTCATCATGGAGTCGCCGGTGCGTGTCTCGGGCATCTCGCCGAGTTTGGCGGGCGCCGGCCGGTCGCTGTGCGCCGGCCGCGGGTCGCGGCCGAAGGGCAGCGCCAGCAGCACGCCACGGACGCTGGCGGGCAGCCAGGAGGGCGACTTGTCCCCGACCCCGTCCAGGGTGTCCCTGAGGTAGGCCCACAGGAACTTGCTGCGGATGGACAACACCCGCACGAACGCCTCGTTGAGCCCGCTCACCAGCAGCGACAGCAGCAGGAACGCCACCACCAGGCCGAGCGCCAGATCCACGTATACGGATAACACCGGGCCTTGATACACCCACCGCCCGTGTCGGCGCAATGACGCACGGCATCAGGCGCCGTAGAAGACCCGATCCACCACCCTGCGGGCCCTGCGAGTCACCCTGCGGTAGTCGTCGAGGAAGTCCTCGGAGCCGTCCGGCGGATAGCCGAGCGTCTGCGCGATCAGCTTGCGCTCCCCCGAGTCGGCCGGCACGCTGTCCCCCGGCCGCCCCTTGACCAGCATGATCGCGTCCCTGACCCGCGAGGCGAACCGCCACGCCTCGGCCAGCACCACCTCGTCGGCCGGGTCCAGCAGTTCCTCGACCACGGCCGCGCGCAGGGCCTGCAGCGTACGGGTGGTGCGCAGCGACGGCCGCGTACCGGCGTAGCGCAGTTGCAGCAGCTGGGCCACCCACTCCACGTCGGACAGCCCGCCGGGGCCGAGCTTGGTGTGCAGGGCGGGGTCGGCGCCGCGCGGCAGACGCTCGGCCTCCATCCGGGCCTTGAGCCGCCTGATCTCCCTGACCGCGTCGTCGGGCAGCCCGTCCTGCGGGTAGCGCAGCTCGTCGATCATGGCGGTGAACGCCGCCCCCAGCTCGGCGTCCCCGGCCGAGAACCGGGCCCGCAGCAGCGCCTGCGCCTCCCACGGCGACGACCAGCGCGAGTAGTAGGCGCGGTAGGAGGCCAGCGTGCGCACCAGCGGCCCCTGGCGGCCCTCGGGGCGCAGGTCGGGGTCGATGGGCAGGGGCGGGTCGGGGGCGGGCAGCGACAGCAGCCTGCGCAGCTCGTTGGCCACGGCGAAGGCGGCGTCGGTGGCCTCGCGCTCCCCGACCCCCGGCAGCGGCGAGTGCACGAACATGACGTCGGCGTCGCTGGCGTAGGAGCACTCCAGGCCGCCGAGCCGGCCCATGGCGATGATCGCGAAGGAGGTGACGTCGGCGGCCTTGGCGAGGGCGGCGTCCAGGGCGGCCTGCAGGGTCACGTCGTTGAGCCGCGACAGGGCGGTCCCGACGGCCTCGATGTCGATGAGTCCCGAGATGTCGGCCACCGCCGTGCGGAACAACTCCTTGCGCCGCAGCGCCCGTACGGCGGCTACTGCGGTCTGCGGGTCGCCCGCGTGCCTGGACACCGCGGCCGACGCCTCACCGAGCAGCGCCTGCGGCGGGCGCACGGCCAGCTCGGCGTCCGAGCCCAGCATGGCGACCGCGTCGGGCGCGTGCATGAGCAGGCCGGTGGCGTAGCGGCTGGTGCCCAGCACGCGCGCCATCCTGGCGGCCACGGCGGTCTCGTCGCGCAGCAGCCGCAGGTACCACGGCGTGCTGCCCAGCTTGTCGCTGACCTGCCGGAAGCCGAGCAGCGCCGCGTCCGGGTCGGGCGTGTCGGCGAACCAGCCGAGCATGACGGGCAGCAGCGTGCGCTGGATCGCGGCCCGCCTGGACACGCCGGTGGACAGGTTGGCGATGTGCCGCAGCGCGCCGCGCGGATCGACGTAGCCGAGCGCCTCCAGCCGGGCCGCGGCGGCCGTGGTGGACAGCCGCGCCTCCGACTCCGGCAGCCGCGCCACGGCCTGCAGCAGCGGCCGGTAGAACAGCTTCTCGTGCAGCCGCCGCGCCTCCATGGCGTGCCGCCGCCACCTGGCGGTGAACTCCCCCACCGGGTCGGCCTGCATGCCCAGCGCCCGGCCCAGCCGGCGCAGGTCGGCCTCCTCGGTGGGCACGATGTGGGTGCGCCGCAGCCGGTGCAGTTGCAGCAGGTGCTCCACCCGGCGCAGGAACGTGTACGCCTCCGCCAGCCCCCGCGAGTCGTCGCGCCCCACGTACCCGCCCCGCGAGAGCGCGGCCAGGGCGGGCAGGGTGGCCCTGCGGCGCAGCAGCGGATCGAGCCTGCCGTGCACGAGTTGCAGCAACTGCACCGCGAACTCGATGTCGCGCAGCCCGCCCGGCCCCAGCTTGAGCTGCCGCTCGCCCTCGGCGCGCACGTGGGCCTCGACCCGGCGGCGCATGGCCTGCACGTCCTCGACGAAGTGCTCACGGGTGGCGGCCGACCACACCATCTCGTTGACCGCCTCGACGTAGGCCGCGCCCAGCTCCAGGTCGCCCGCCACGGGCCTGGCCTTGAGCAGCGCCTGGAACTCCCACGTCTTGGCCCAGCGCCGGTAGTAGGCCAGGTGGCTGGCGAGCGTGCGCACCAGCGGCCCGGAGCGGCCCTCCGGCCGCAGCCCGGCGTCCACCTCCCACAACGAGCCCTCGGAGGTGGTCGTGGTGCAGGCCCGCATCATGGCCTGGGCCAGCCGGGTGGCCGTGCGCAGCGCCTTGTCCTCGTCGGCGCCCTCACGCGGCTCGGCGACGAAGATCACGTCCACGTCGCTGATGTAGTTGAGCTCCCTGGCGCCGCACTTGCCCATGCCGACGACCGCCAGGCGTACCCCGTCGGAGCCGGTCTCGGCGCGTGCGATCGCCAGCGCGGCCTCCAGCGCGGCGCCGGCCAGGTCGGACAGCTCGGAGGTGACCTCCTGCAGCGTGGCCTGGCCGGTGAGATCCCGCGCGGCCAGGTGCGCCAGCCTGCCCCGGTAGGCCACCCGCAGGTCCACCAGCGCGCCGTTGCCTGCCCTCGCGCGCGGCTCGCCGTCCTCCGGGTCGGCGCCCACCGCGCGCAGCAGCCCGGCCCTGGCCTCGCCCAGGTCCGGCTCGGCCAGGAGCGCCACCTGGGCGGGATGGCGTACGAGGTGCTCGCCGAGTGCGTCGCTCACCCCGAGCACGGCCAGGAGCCTGCCCCTGAGCCCCTCGTCGTCGCGCAGGGTGTCCAGGACGGCGGGCTCGCGCTCGATCAGGCGGGTCAGGGAGGTCAGCGCCAGGTCCGGGTCCGCCACGTCCACCAGGGAGTCCAGGATGTCCTCCACCCCCGGCCCGGACTGATGGACGAGCTGAGCGGCCCTGGCGCCGTCGGCGAAGCCGAGCTTGGCGAGTCTCGCCGCGGTGGATTCGATCCTGGGCACCCCTCCATCTTGGCAGTTCCTTCCCGGAGGGCCAGGCGCGGGCGGCCGTTTCCGATCACTCGCGGGCGCGGACGGCGGTTCTGACCACGCCGACCGGTGCTCAGGCGGCCGTTCTGACCACGCCGACCGGTGCTCAGGCGGCCGTTCTCACCGCGCCGGCCGGTGCTCAGGCGCGGGCGGCCGTTCTCACCACTCCTGCGAACGCCCGCGCCACCGGGCGCCAGGTCGCCACGAGCGTGTTCTCGGCGGCCTTGACCCCGGCGTTGAGGTCCTCGGCCGCCTCCAGACCCGACTCCGCCGTCCACGAGGCGAAGATCTCCGGCGTGGCCTCGGGGTGGAACTGCACGGCCCAGGCGGCCTCTCCCAGGCGGTAGGCCTGGTTCGGGTACTGGGCGCCGGTCATCAGCGGCACCGCCCCGTCGGGCAGCCGCGTCATGGCGTCCTGGTGGTACTGCACGGCCACGGACGTCCCGACCCCCGACAGCAGCGGGTCCGAGGCGGCGGCCGGTAGCGGCACCACCTCGCAGGCTCCGATCTCCAGCCCGTTCGCGCCGCGCTCCACCGTGCCGCCGCAGGCCATCGTCAGCAGTTGCGCCCCCAGGCAGATCGCCAGCGTCGGGACCGCGTCATCGACGGCGACGCGCAGCAGGTCGCGGGTGGCGGGCTGCCAAGGGCTGCGTTCGTCCTCCCAGGCGGCCGCCGCGCCACCGAGCACGATCAGCCCGTCGGCCGGGCGGGCGGGGATCTCCTCCCCCAGGTACGGCCGGACGACCTCGCAGGCCACTCCCAGCCAGCCGGCCAGGTAACCGAGCCCGGCCTCGGCCTCGTGTTCGATGACGGTAATCCGCATATGCCCAAGTATCCGACATATGCGGACAAAGACTGCTTGGTGCTAACGGCGAAGGCCCCGAGCGCACGCCCGGGGCCTTCGCAGAAAGAGTCGTCTCAGCGTGGAGCGATCCACGTGGCGCGAGCGGCGGCCACCAGCGTGCCGTCCATCTCGTAGATGGCGCTCTGGCCGTACATCTTGCGGCCCTCGTCACCGGTCGGGCGGGCCACCACCGAGTAGCGCCCGCCGGGGTTCACGGGACGGTTGATCTGCACGACCAGGCGGCCGAGCAGGGCGCTCTCCCCCGGGGCAAAGTGGGCCCAGCCGGTGATGCAGTCGAGCACGGCGCCGACGATCGAGGCCGGCACGCCGTCCTCGCCGGCCACCGTGAACGGCACCCGCCAGCCGGCCGCCACGAGGTCGGAGCCGTCCACCGGGCCGGGGAAGATGCGCAGGCCGTCACCGGGCTCGCGCAGCCCGCAGGCGAAGCACTCGGCGAACGGGTGCGCCTTCAACCCGGCGAAACCGGCCTCGGCCCGTGCCGCGTCGTTGAACGGCACGAACCCGGGACCCTCCAGCTCCTCGGCCACGGGGATGGCCTCGACCAGCAACTGGTCGCCGTGCGAGAGGGAGACCGAGTTGGCGACGTGTTCCATCCGCAGCTCGGTCTCCAGCGGCGTGGGGGCGTGCAGCGTGACCTCGACGGCTGATCGACCGCCGTTCAGCGCCTCGGCCATGGTGCCCGCGATCCAGCCGCCGTTGGCGACGCCCACGGGACCACGGAAGCGCTCGGGAACGGTCAGTACGGTCTGCAGGGCAGCCGTCGTCATGCCACACCCTCCTATATCGCCACACCCGGCGAAACGTCCGGAAATATCATAAAGAGCAGGCCGATTTTACTGGACGCCCGGTTTACCTAGGATGCTGGGGGTCCGGTGGCCGCTCGGTATCACTCCATAACGCCTCGAAGCAGCCCGATACTTCCCGCCCCGGGTGCCATGGAGGTGACTCGGGGGTGAGAAGCAACGAAAATCGGCCCCACTCCGAAGTGCTCCGGGAGTGAGGCCGATCAAGGCGTCGGCGCTACCTTAACCGGGTTTCCCGCCTCCCGCGACCAATCCACCAATTCCCCCCGCTCCGGGGCGACGGCAGGAGGGCGCGGCGGGCGGTGATGGCGGGCGGTGATGGCGGGCGGTGATGGCGGGCGGTGATGGCGGGCGGTGATGGCGGGCGGTGATGGCGGGCGGTGACGGTGGGCACTGCCGCTCGGCTCCGCGCTGCAGCACACTGGGGCGCATGGACCGCCTGACCTCCTGGGAGCAGCGCACCAGCGTGGCGCTGCTCGTCATCGGCACCGGCTTCTTACTCGGCTGGGCGATCCCCGTCCTGGTCCCCGGCCTGCCCGCGCCGGCGCACGCCGTCTGCTGGTACCTCCAGGTCCTCTCCTGGGCCCTGTTCACCGCCGACTACCTGATCCGCCTTATCCTGGCCCCGCGCAAGCCGCGCTTCCTCCTGCGCAACATCCCCGCGCTCCTGGTCGTCGTCCTGCCGCTGCTGCGCCCGCTCTGGCTGCTGCGCGCGCTGCTCCTGCTGCACGTCGTCGCCGAACGCATCCAGCTCCCGCTGCGCCTGCGCGCCGTCGTGTACGTCAGCGGCACCGCAGTCTTCCTGGCCCTGGTCGGCAGCATCGCCGTCCTCGACGTGGAACGCCACGATCCCGACGGCAACATCAAGTCGATCGGCGACGCCCTGTGGTGGGCGCTGACCACGATGACCACGGTCGGGTACGGCGACCGCTTCCCCGTCACCGTCGAGGGCCGGGTGGTGGCCGCCGGGCTGATGCTGGCGGGCATCGCCCTGCTGGGCGTGGTGACGGCGGCCATCGCCTCCTGGTTCGTCGAGCGGTTCGAGCGCACGGCGGCCCTCGAACGGCGTACCGAGGCCGAACTGGCCCAGGTCGTCGCCGAGCTGACCGAACTACGCAAGGCGATGGCCGAGCTGACGGCCCGGCACGGCCCATAACTGCGGCACGGCCCGCAGACGGCGGCACGGCCGTGGGCGGCGGGCCGGACCAATGTGCGCGGATTCGCGCATCCTCGTAGAGGGTGGTAGCGCGCGGCCTATGCTGGCGCGACAGGGAAAGACACGGCAGATCGGGCGGAGGGTGTTGTCTGTGGACGGGGCGCGGTTGCGTTATCCGCCAGGATCCCTGGTGATTTTGACGGGGCTGCCTGGCGCGGGCAAGACCACGCTGCTGCAACGCCTGTACGGCATGCACGGCGCGGAAAGCGTGCCCGTCGCGGCCGGGAGCGCCGTGGTCATCGACTCCTCGCAGGCCAAGCTGCACTGGCACGGCAGGCTCGCCTGGGCGCCCTACCCGGTGCGCCGCGCTGTGGTCTTCGCCACACATCTGAGCCGCATCAGGCAGGCGCTGAACCAGGGGCAGGCGGTCATCGCGCACAATCGGGGCTGCGGCCCGTACGTGCTGCGGGGTTTCGCCTGGCTGGCCCGCAGGCACGGCGCGGACTTCCACCTGCTCCTGCTGGACACGGCGCCCGAGCTGGCGCTGGCGGGCCAGCGGGTCAGGGGCCGGGTGGTGGCGCCCAGGACGTTCGCGCGCCACCAGCGCAGGTGGGAGAGCCTCCTGGCGCGGGTCAAGGGCGGCAGGTTCACGCCGGCCACCGGCGCGCGCATCGTGGACCGCGCCGAGGCCGGGTTGCTGGAGGAGATCCTGTTCGACTCGGTCAGGGACGCCGATCCCGGCCGGCGTCGATTGTTCTGATGAAAAGCCGTAAAGCCGCCCGGCCCGTTCAGAGGACGGGCAGGTAACGGCCCAGCTCGAACTCGGTGACGTGGCGGCGGTATTCGCGCCACTCCGCCCGCTTGTTGCGCAGGAAGAAGTCGAAGACGTGCTCGCCGAGCGTCTCGGCCACCAGTTCGCTGCGCTCCATGACCTCGATCGCGTCGTTGAGCGAGCCGGGCAGCGGCTGGATGCCGAGGGCGCGCCGCTCGGCGCTGGTCAGCGTCCAGACGTTGTCCTCGGCGGCAGCCGGCAGTTCGTAGCTCTCCTCGATGCCCTTCAGCCCGGCGGCCAGGATCAGCGCGAAGGCGAGGTAGGGGTTGCAGGCGGAGTCGAGCGAGCGGAACTCGATGCGCGTGGAGCCGGCCTTGTTCGGCTTGTACATCGGCACCCGGACCAGGGCCGAACGGTTGTTGTGGCCCCAGCACACGTAGGAGGGGGCCTCGCCGCCCTGCCCGGCGATGGCCTCGGCGCCGCCCCACAGCCGCTTGTAGGAGTTGACCCACTGGTTGGTGATGGCCGTGATCTCGGCGGCGTGCCTGAGCAGCCCCGCGATGAACGAGCGCCCGATCTTGGACAGCCGGTAGTCGGAGCCGGCCTCGTAAAAGGCGTTCCTGTCGCCCTCGAACAGCGACATGTGCGTGTGCATGCCGGAGCCGGGGTGCTCGGTGAACGGCTTGGGCATGAACGAGGCCCAGATGCCCTGCTCCAGCGCGACCTCCTTCATGACCAGGCGGAAGGTCATGATGTTGTCGGCCGTGGTGAGCGCGTCGGCGTAACGCAGGTCGATCTCCTGCTGGCCGGGCGCGCCCTCGTGGTGGCTGAACTCGACGGAGATGCCCATCGACTCCAGCATCATGATGGCCTGGCGGCGGAAGTCGTGGCCCGAGCTGTGCGGCGTGTGGTCGAAGTAGCCGCCCGAGTCGATCGGCTCAGGCCGCACGCCCGGCTCCGGCCGGTTCTTCAGCAGGAAGAACTCGATCTCCGGGTGGGTGTAGAAGGTGAAGCCCATGTCGGCGCACTTGGCCAGCGTGCGCTTGAGCACCCAGCGCGGGTCGGCGTGCGAGGGCGAGCCGTCGGGCATGAGGATGTCGCAGAAGATGCGCGCCGCGCCCGGCGTCTCGCTGCGCCACGGCAGGATCTGGAACGAGGCCGGATCGGGCTTGGCCAGCATGTCGGACTCGTAGACGCGGGCGAAGCCCTCGATGGCCGAGCCGTCGAACCCGATGCCCTCGGCGAAGGCGCCTTCGAGCTCGGCGGGCGCGATGGCCACGGACTTGAGGAAGCCGAGCACGTCAGTGAACCAGAGCCGGATGAACCGGATGTCGCGTTCCTCTAGCGTGCGGAGCACGAACTCCTGCTGGCGGTCCACAGCGTCCCCTTTGACGAACAGTAACGACTTCTATCCCAGCATGCCGTGTCCGTGTTTCGCACACGTTACGGGGGGTGCCGGTGCGAGCCTCGCTGACAAAGGGCCCGCCCCGACTTACTGTGATCACGCAGTCAGTCTCGGGGGAGGCATTGGTGGCTATCGACCTGCTCAATCACAAGCTCGATCGGGCGTTCGACCACATCGACGCCGGCGGCAACGGCGTCGTTGAGCGCGAGGACCTGCTGGGGCTGGGCGCCCGCCTGCTGGTGGGTTTCGGGGAGTCACCCACCTCGGTCACCGGGGCGAGCCTCGTGGACAGCTTCGACCGCATCTGGTCCACCCTGTCGGAGACCCTCGAACGCGACGGTGACTCCGGCATCGCCCGCCCGGACTTCCTGCGGGGGATGACGGCGGCGTTCGTCGAGGGCGACCACTACGACCCGGTCTTCAGGCCCGCCACGCTGGCGGTGGCGGAACTGTGCGACGGCGACGGGGACGGGGTGATCGGGCCGGGTGAGTTCCGTACGATGTTGTGCGCCTTCGGGGTGGCCTACGACGACGTGGACGAGGCGTTCGACCGGCTGGACCGGACGGGCAGAGGTTCGCTCACGGTGGACGAACTGGTCCTGGCCGCAGCCGACTACTACCGCAGCGGCGACCCCAACGCGGCCGGCAACTGGCTCTACGGGCCCCTGTGAAAGCCCCTGTGAAAGCCACGATGAAGAGCACGGTGAAGACTCCCGTGAAGGGCACAGCGAAGGGCACGGTGAGCAGTACGGTGAAAGCCGCCGCGAACAGCACCACCGTATTCGCCGCAGTACGCGCGACGGTGCTCACGACAGTGCGTGCCGCCCTGGCGTCCCTGCTGCCGCTGCCGCGCAGAGGGGGTTCGGCCGCGCTGGCGCTGCTGCCGCTGACCGAGCGGGTGCCCGCGATGGCGACGCCGTGCAGGATGCACCCGGCCGTGTACGCGATCGAGGCCGCGGTCATCGACTGGGCCAGGAGGACCGGCCTGCGGGCCGATCCCGGCGTCGGATACCACCGCATGGCGGGCCGGGCGTTCGCCGAGTTCGACGCGGCCGCGGCGGCGCTGTTCGCGCAGTGGCTGACCTGGCTGTTCCACCTGGACGACGAGCTCGACGAGCGCTCTGGGCCGCTGGAGATCTTCCACGGCATGCTGAAGGGCGCCTCGCGCCATCCGCTGGAGGCGGCCTTCGCCGACCTGTGGCGGGTGACGAGCGTGCGGATGAGCGACCAGTGGCGGGCCAGGTTCGCGGTGGGGCTGCAGCGCCAGTACGACGCCTGCCGTACCGAGGCCGAGAACCGGGCGGCCGGGCGGATGCCGACGCTGGAGGAGTACCCGGAGCTGCGCAGGGGCACGGTGGGGCCTTACCTGTACGACCTGGTCGAGCCATGCCTGCGGGTGGAGGTGCCGGTCTGGGTGCACGAGTCGGACCCGTGGCAGGAGCTCGTGAACGCCTGCAGCGACGTCACGGCGTGGTGCAACGACGTGGCCTCGCGGCCCAAGGAGCGCGGCGACGCGCACAACTTCGTGGTGCTGGCGATGCGGCAGCTCGGGCTGGGCGACCGGGAGGCGACGGACTGGGTGCTGGACCGGATCGCCGCGCGCTGCCAGGACATGCGCAAGGCGGCCAGGCGGCTGCCGCTGGACGATCTGGAGCCCAAGACTGCCAGGGACGTCAGCAAGGTCGCCTGCGCGTACCTGGCCGCGCCCCGCGCCCACCTGGACTGGCTCCTGGAGTCGAAGCGCTACGCGTAGGGTGTGACCGGCGGGTCTTCACGCGGGCCGGGGCCGGCGGCCAGGATGTCGCCGGCGAGGGTGCGGCGGTAGACGACCTGCTTGCCGATCCGCATCCCCACCGCCAGCCCGCCGCCGCGCAGCACGCCGAGGTGCTGGCTGACCGCGCCGGGCGTGAGCGACATGCGGGCGGCCAGCGCGGAGGTGGTGGCGGGCTCGGCGAGCGCGAGCAGGATCAGTGCCCTGCTCCTGCCGATCAGCGCGGCCAGCGCGCCGGGCGCGGGCGGCGGGCCCTGCTCCCACAACGTGCCGACGCCCTGCACCGGGTAGACCAGCATCGACTGGTACGGCGCCGACATCACGGCCACCGCCGGCCAGTAGAACGCGCTGGGCACCAGCACGAGCCCGTCGCCGTGCACCCCGTCCGACAGGCACCATGGCCGGTCGATGAGCAGCCGCTCCCCCGTCCAGACCACCGAGGGCCCGAGCCCGGCGAACAATTCGCGCGCCCCGCCCTGGGCCAGTTGCCGCGAGCGGCGCAGCACGTCCCGTTCCAGCAGGGCGTACACGCGCGGCCAGAATTCGGCGAAGCACTCCTGCCAGTACGCCCGCAGCGCGTCGGCGACCCTGGCCACCCCCGCCTCGGGGTCGGCGACGAACCGCGCGATCGCCTCCGGGTTCGTGCTCTTCACGCGGGCGGCCTCCGCCCGGGCCAGCTCGGGGGAGGCGCTCCTGACCCGGTCGAGTTCGGCGGCGAAGTCGGGCATCGGCGTGTCGGGCGGCGGGGTGATGAAGTCGGCCAGGTATCCGCTCGGCGGCACGAGCGCGAACAGCTCGGCCAGGTCGAGCCCGGCCAGCCGGGGCCGCACGGCCTTGAGCCAGGGCAGGTGGATGGACTGCCTGGCGGGCTGCTGGAGGGTGCGCAGGCTGGCGACGAGCTCCCACATCGGGGAGAACGCGAACCGGATGCGCGCCACGTCCTCCGGCCTGAGTACCCACGTGATGGCCATGCTTTTAGTGTGCGCTAAATCGTTCGCGCCTTGACACCGCAGATCTCACGCTTTGACCCGTGTCGAACGCTATCGCGGAGAAGCCCTCCTTCCTGAGGTCGAAGTTCGGTGGCCTCCCCCGGCCGTTCTGGGCGTTGTGGGGCGGCACGCTGGTGAACCGCCTGGGCACCATGGTGCTGCCGTTCACCGGCGTGTACCTGACCCAGAGCCGCGGCCTGTCGGTGGCCGCCGCGGGCGTGGTCATGGGCGTGTTCGGCGCCGGCTCACTGCTGTCGCAGCTGCTCGCCGGCGTGCTCGCGGACCGGATCGGGCGCCGGGCCACGCTGTCGGGCGGCATGCTGGCCACGGCGGTGTTCATGCTGGCGCTGGGGTACAGCACCTCGCTGCCGGCGATCCTGGTCTCGATGTTCGGGCTCGGCCTGGTGATCGACGTCTACAGGCCCGCCTCGAACGCCCTGGTGGCCGACCTGGTCTCGCCCGAGGAGCGGCCCAGGGCGTACGGGCTGCTGTTCTGGGGGATCAACCTCGGCTACTCGGTGGGCATGACGGCCGGCGGGTGGCTGGCCGGGCAGGGGTTCCTCTGGCTGTTCTGGATCGACGCGGTGTCGAGCGTGGTGTTCGCGGTGCTGGTGTGGCGGGCGGTGCCGGAGACCAGGCCGACGCAGCGGCACGCGGCGGGCGGCTTCGGCGTGGTGCTGCGCGACCGGGTGATGGTCGGGTTCACGCTGGTCATGCTGGGTCACGCGCTGCTCTACCTGCAGACGACGACGATGTTGCCGGTGGCGATGACCGACGTCGTGAAGTTGTCGCCGCAGGAGTTCGGGCTGGCCATGGCGCTGAACGGGGTGCTGATCGTCGTTGTGCAGCCGCTGGTGTCGGGGTGGCTGGGGCGCAGGGATCCGGCCCGCACGCTGGCGCTGGGGCTGGCCGTGATGGGGGCGGGGTTCGCGATGACGGCGTTCGTCACCAGCACGCTCGGGCTTGCGGCGACGATCGCGGTCTGGACGGCGGGAGAGATCGTGCTGGCGGGCATCCCCGGGGCCGTCACGGCCGCGCTGGCGCCCCCCGAGCTGCGCGGGCGGTACGCGGGGCTGTTCGGGTTCGCGTGGTCGCTGGCGGCCGTGCTGGCGCCGATGCTCGGAGGGCCGCTGCTGGCGCTCGGCTCCGAGGTGTTGTGGTTCACGATGGGCGGGGTCGGCGCGGTGTCGGCGGTCGGCATGCTGCTGCTCGGACCGGCGATCAGGCGCCGCTGACCGGGGTACCGCGATTTCCGGAAATGCCGTCTTATCGTCGCTTTGACGATAAAAATGAACGCGTATTAGGCTGTCATATGTGGCTCAACTGCGCATTGCTCTGGCACAGACGAACCCGACGGTCGGCGATCTGAGCGCCAACGCCGACAAGCTGGTCGCGTGGACCCGCGACGCGGCCGAGCGGGGAGCTCATCTCGTCGTCTTCACCGAGATGTACCTCACCGGCTACCCGGTGGAGGACCTGGTCCTGCGCACGTCCTTCGTGGACGCCAGCATCAGGACCCTGGAAGAGGTCGCGGGCAGGCTGGAGCGGGAGGGCCTGGGCGGGCTGCCGGTGGTGGTCGGCTACGTGGACCGCGCCGGGCTGGCCCCCCGGGTGGGACAGCCGAAGGGCGCGCCGCTCGACGCCGCCGCGCTGCTCCACCAGGGCCGGGTGGTCACCCGCACGGCCAAGCACCACCTGCCCAACTACGGGGTGTTCGACGAGTACCGCTACTTCGTGCGCGGCGACCGGCTGCCGATCTTCCGGCTGCACGGGGTCGATGTGGCGATCGCGGTGTGCGAGGACCTCTGGCAGGAGGGCGGCCCCGTGGCCGTCGTGGGGCAGGCGGGGGCCGGGCTGCTGGTGGCGCCGAACGCCTCGCCGTACGAGAAGGAGAAGGACGACGTACGGCTGGAGCTGTGCGCCCGCAGGGCCCGTGAGGCCGGGTGCGCGCTCGCCTACGTCAACCAGGTCAGCGGGCAGGACGAGCTCGTCTTCGACGGCGACTCGATCGTGGTGGACGCCTCGGGCGAGCCGGTGGCGCGGGCCGGGCAGTTCAAGGAGGAGCTGCTGGTCGTGGATCTGGACGGGCTGCCGGTCTCGGACGCCGAGCCTGGGACGTACCCGTACGACGCGGGCGACGGCTCCACCATCACGGTCGAGCGCCTGGTGTTGTCGCGGGAGCCCGTCGCGCCCTACCCGCCCGAGCCCGCCAGGCTCGCCGAGCGGCTCGACCCGCACGCCGAGGTCTACTCGGCGCTGGTGCTCGCGGTGCGCGACTACGTGGCCAAGAACGGCTTCAAGTCGGTCATCCTGGGCCTGTCCGGCGGCATCGACTCGGCGCTGACCGCCACGATCGCCTCGGACGCCATCGGCCCCTCGCGCGTCCACGTGGTGCTCATGCCCTCGCGCCACTCCTCCGACCACTCGCTGGCCGACGCCGAGGACCTGGTGCGCAGGCAGGGCATCGTCGCGCAGGTGGCGCCGATCTCGGAGATCGTCAACGCCTTCGAGAAGGAGATCGAGCTGTCGGGACTGGCCGCCGAGAACCTCCAGGCCAGGGTGCGCGGCATGATCCTGATGGGCCTGTCCAACGAGCACGGCCACCTGGTGCTGACGACGGGCAACAAGAGCGAGCTGGCCACGGGCTACTCCACGCTCTACGGCGACTCGGCGGGCGGTTTCGCGCCGATCAAGGACGTGCCGAAGACGATGGTGTGGGAGCTGGCCAGGTGGCGCAACGCCCACTCCGGGCCCGGGTTCCTGCTCCTGGCCGAGCAGCCGATCCCGGAGAACTCGATCACCAAGGAGCCGAGCGCGGAGCTGCGGCCCGACCAGCGCGACACCGACTCGCTGCCGCCGTACGAGGTGCTGGACCGGCTGCTGGACGACTACGTGGAGAAGGACATGGGCTCGCAGGAGCTCATCGCGGCCGGGCACGATCCCGAGCTGGTGACGCGGGTGATCCGGCTGGTCGATGTGGCCGAGTACAAGCGGCGGCAGTATCCGCCCGGACCCAAGATCACGCCGAAGAACTTCGGCCGCGACCGCCGCCTGCCCATCACCAACCGGTGGCGCGAGACCACGAACTGACCGGCTGGGGCCCCTTCCGCCTGACCGGCTGCAGCCCTTTCCGCCTGACCGGCCACGGCCCCTTCCGTCCGACCTGCTGCAGCCCCTTTCGTCCGACCTGCTGCGGCCTCTTCCGTGACGCGTAACCAGTAGGTTACGCTTCATGGCGTGGACGAGGTGGCGGGAGCGATCGCCGACCCTGTGCGGCGGCAGATACTCGTGATGTTGCGCGGTGGCCGGCTCTCGGCCGGCGAGGTGGCCGAGCGTTTCGCGATCAGCCGCCCCGCCGTGAGCCGCCACCTGCGGGTGCTCAGGCAGAGCGGGCTGGTACGCGCCGAGCTCGTCGGCAGGCAGCGCCTCTACACACTCGATCCGGAGCCGTTCGGTGAGCTGGTCGGCTGGCTCGGCCAGTTCGCCCGGCCCACCGGGTGGGAGCACCGCCTCGACGCCCTGGAGACAGAGGTCTACCGGACGCGCCGCGAACGCCGCGACCAATCCGAGCCGCAGCCCGGCGGCTCGCGCGGCGAAGGAGAGGAGAGAACCGCATGAGCCCCATCCCCACCGGCCGGTTGTTCAGCACCGCCGAGGGCGCCGACCTGGTCCTCACCAGGACTTTCCGCGCGCCCGCCGACGACGTCTGGGCCAGTATCACCGAGTCCGACCGCACCGCCCGCTGGTTCGGCCCCTGGGAGGGCGACGCCGCGCCCGGCAACACCATCAAGGTGCGGCTGGTGTTCGAGGATCAGCAGCCCTGGTACGACATGCGCATCGACGCCTGCGAGCCGCCGCACCGCCTGGCGATCTCGTCGCTGGACGAGCACGGCGCCTGGCACCTGGAGCTGCTGCTGTCCGAGACGGACGGCGTGACGGAGCTACGTTTCGTCCAGCACCTCGACTCCCCGGACGGCGTCGGGGACATCGGCCCCGGCTGGGAGTACTACCTCGACCTGCTGGTGGCCTCCCGCGATGGATCCCCGGCCCCCGACTTCGCCGACTACTACCCCTCGATGAAGGAGCACTTCCTCGACCAGGCCCGCGCGTAATTGTCGGTGCCGCCTGGCACAGTTGCCCGCGTGGCCCAACCTCTCAAAGACATGATCAACGCCCGCTCGGTGTCGGTGTTGGCCGACGGGCTGAGCGCGGCCTGGGCTCCGTTCCCGCGAGCCCGCTTCACCGCCGCCGCGCTGGCGGGCCTGGACGGCCTGGAGCTCAAGGCGCGCGTGTCCCACGTCGCCACGTCCCTGCACGACGCGCTGACCGTGCCCTATCCGCTGGCCGCCGAGTTCGTACGGGAGTGCGCGGGGCGGGGCGATCTGGACATGTGGAGCGGCTGGCCCGCGACGGAGCACACGGCCGTCCGGGGGCTGGACCATCTGCACGCCGGGATGGAGACGCTGGCCGCGCTCACGCCGTACGCGACGGGAGAGTTCGCCGTCCGTCCCTATCTGGAGCACCACCGCGACGACGCACTCAAGATCATGTTCGACTGGGCAGAGTCCCCCGACGAGCACCTGCGCCGCCTGGCCTCCGAGGGGTCGCGCCCACGGCTGCCGTGGGCGCGGCGGGTCGGCTGGCTGATGACGCCGGGGCCGACCCTGCCCCTGCTCGACCGGCTGCGCGACGACCCGAGCGAATACGTGCGCCGTTCGGTCGCCAACCATGTCAATGACCTGGCCAAGGACCATCCTGACGTGGCGCTGGAGCTGCTGACCCGGTGGCGCGCGGCCGGTGGCTCGCACGTGGAGAAGGTGCTGCGGCACGCCGTGCGTGGCCTGCTGCGCGCCGGCCATCCGCGGGCGCTGACGCTGGTGGGCGCCACGCCGGGCAGCGGCGCGGTCGAGACGCTGACCCTGGAGTCGGAGACGGTGGCCGTCGGCGGGAAGCTGACGTTCACGATCACGGTCACGTCGGAGGCGGCGGGGCCGGTGCTGCTGAAATACGCGATCAGGCGGCCGGGGTCGCGGCGCGTCTTCCACCTCGGGCAGCGGGCGGCGAACGGCTCCGGAGAAACGTTCACCGTACGCAAGAGCCATTCCTTCCGGCCGGTCACGACCCGCGACGAGCCGCCCGGCGCCAGGGAGCTCGATGTGATCGTCAACGGTAGGGTGGCGGCCAGCATCCCCTTCACCCTGCTCGACCCCGAGGCGGCCCTGTGACCTCTACCAACATCACGGCGATCCCGGTTGACTCCGGCCGCAGCCAAGACCACCTCGGAGGCCCCCGCCGAGCCCTGGACGAGTACAGGCGCTTCCGCCGAGTCCAGGACGAGTGCAACCGCTTCCGCCGGGCCCCGGACGGGTGCAGCCACCCTCGCCGAGTCCAGGACGGTGTTCCCATGATCTTCGCCGGACCCTCGACGCTCTCGGAGACGCCCGCGAGACCTGCGGCGGTGGTCGCGTGACGGGGGTCGATGGGGAGTCTCTGCGGGATATCGACCTGGTCAGGATCGAGATGGGCGTCATCTGGCGTCTCGACGCGCGTGGACGGCTGCCGGGGCCGGAGGACGTGGTGATCGGCGTGGCGTCCGACGGCATGACCGCGGCCGTGTCGTCCGGTGTGGCCGACGCGCTCGCCGGACGGCTGCTCGACATCGTCGGCCAGAGCGTCCCCTCTCCCTCCGGCACGCCACCGGACGTGCTGGAGGACTGCCGGAAGCTGCTGGGCGGCGACGGGGTGGCGATCTCGGGTGGGCCGAGTTACCTGGTGAGCCCGCCCGTCCGGTCCGGCGGCGCGGTGGCCGAGGTGCTGCGGTCCGACGAGCCCGCGCATGCCCGCCTCGTTCATCCGCTACGCCCCGGCAACTGGGAGCCGGAGGAGTGGGAGGAGCTCATCGGCGGCGGCGAGGGAGCACCCTGGGCGATGATCGTCGAGGAGGGCCAGGTGGCCGCGATCTGCCACACTCCCCGCCGAACCCCGCTGGGCGCCGAGGCAGGCACGTGGACCGCTCCGGCGTATCGGGGCCAGGGGTACGCCGCCGCCACCACCGCCGTCTGGGCCGGGCTGCTGCCTGGGATCCACCTGTTCTACAGCACCAGCGCCGACAACCATTCCTCCCAGCGGGTGGCCGGGCGACTGGGCCTGCGCCCGCTCGGCTGGTTCTGGAAGCTCACCATCTGACGCCCTGCGTGAGTGCCGCGCCACGCCCGCTGGTGTCGTGCTGACGCCCTGCGCCAGTGCCGCGCCGGTGTCACGGACTGACACCCTGCGCCAGTGCCGCACCGCCCCCGCCGGTGTCACGTTCTGACGCCCTGCGGGAGTGCCGCGCTGCCCCACCGGTGTCACGTTCTGACACCCTGTGCCTGTGCCGCCGGCCGCCGGGGTCACGTTGCCGAGGGGTGATCGTGGGTGCCCGTGTGGAGGACCTCCTGTTCCCACTGGTCGCGGGGCTGCGTGTGCAGGCGCCAGTAGTGCTCGGCGATGTCGTCCGGATCGAAGGCTGTTCCCGGGGCGACGGTGCCGGCGACGGTGACGCCGGCCACGTGGACGCCCGACGGCCCGTACTCCTCGGCCAGCATCGCCACCAGCGCCCGTACGCCGGCCTTGCCCAGGGACAGGCTCACGTAGCGGGCCTTGGGCTCGGGCATGCCGCCGGTGAGGAGGAACGTGCCACTGCCGCGCCGCGCCATCGCGGGCGCCACGTGCGAGGCCGCGACGAGAGCGCCCACCACGTTGACCGCCCAGGCGTCGAGCTGGACCTTCGCGTTCGCCTCGCCCGGGGAGTCAGGGCGGATGATCGCGGCGTTGTACACCACGACGTCCGGCGTGCCTGCAAATCCCCGCGCCGCCGCGTCGAGCGCCGCGCGCAGTCCGTCCTCATCGGCGCAGTCGGCCCGATAGGTGAGCGCCCCTTCGAGGCCGAGGGCGTCGCCGGTACGCGAGATGAGGGCCACCGGCAGGCTCTCCCTGGCGAACCTGCGGGCCACGGACCGCCCTATCCCCGGCCCCGCCCCGATGATCACCACTCCTGGCATCGATCCGCTCCTTGACGTTGTTGCGAGTCATCAGTCGCGACGGTAAGGCGTCACATCGATGTGAAGGTCAAGGTGCGTATGAGGATCGGTGACCTGGCCCGCGAGAGCGGGGTGAGCAGGCGGCTGCTGCGCTACTACGAGGAGCAGGGCCTGCTGCGGCCCCGGCGGCTGCCGAACGGCTATCGCGAGTACGGCGACGCGGACGTGGCCGCCGTCCGCCACATCCGTGCGCTGCTCGCCGCCGGCCTGCCCACTGCCGTGATCGCGCGACTGCTGCACTGCGTACGCGACGACGGCGGGCGGACGGTGCCGGTCGCCTGTCCCGGTATGGTCGGCCACCTGCGCGGAGAACGCCGCCGCATCGCCGAGACCATCGAACGGCTCCAGACCTCCCAGAGCGCGCTCGACTCGTTGCTCGCCACCGTCCTCGCCCAACGCTGACAGGAGGCAAGCCGCCACTCACCTCGGCTCTGACAGGAGCCAGCGCCCTGCCCACGCACAGCACCTCGCACCTCGCGGCCGATCCACCCCTCGGACGGCTCGCGTAGCGCCGGGGCCTACGCCTCGGACGGGTCGCGCAAGGCCGGGGCCTGGGCGTCGGATGGGTCGCGTAGTGCGAGGGCCTGGGCGTTGGTCAGGCCGTTGCGGGCCGCCACGCGGCGCCGGGCGCGTACCTGCGCGCTCGTACGGGGCCGGAACTTCGGCTGGCGCCCGCACCCGCAAGCCTCGAACCCCTCGTAACGCAGCCCCGCCTCCAGCACCGCCACGACGGCCCGCCACCCGCGCTCGTCCGCCCGGCGCGGCGCGGCGAAGTCGTGCCCCGCGTACAACATCGGCCGGCGGCAACGGGCGCAGCGGTGCTCGCCGCTGTACCAGGGCTGCTTGAAGGAGCGGCGGCAGGACAGGCAGACGTAGTGGACCTTGTAGTGGACCTCCCCGTACGTGCACACGCCCGCAACGCTACCGCCCGGGAGATCAGGTCCGCAGCCCGGTTTCCGGCAGGCGGGAGGCGATGCCGTCGAGGATGAGATCGAGTCCCATCAGGAACTGGCCGTCGAAGTCGCCGTTGCCCACCTGGGCCTGGTCGGCGTACTCCGTGGAGTTCTCCCGCAGGTGACCGTCGACCTTCGCGCGGATCTCGGCGTCCGCCTCGGAGGTGCGCATCCGCTCCCACCAGATGTTCTCCGACGCGACGTACCCGTTGACGTAGGAGGACAGCGTCCCCACGGCGGCGGTGAGCTCGGGGCCGGTGAGTCCGGCGTCCGTCAGCGCCCCGTAGAACAGGCGGGAGCGGGCCTGCGCGTTCGGTCCCAGCAGCGGGCGGGTGGCGGTGAGCGCGGGCACCCAGGGGTGGCGGTGCATGACGGCGCGGCTCTGCGTGAGCTGACTGATCAGGAAATCGCGCCAGGGACCGGGCTCGCGCGGCTCGTCGATCTCGCGGAACACCTCGTCCAGCGCCAGGTCGAGGACGTCCTCCTTGCTCTGGACGTACTCGTAAAGGGACATCGTCCCCGCCTGCAGCCGCGCGGCGAGGGCGCGCATGGACAGGCCGTTCGCCCCTTCCGCGTCGAGGAGGGCGACGGCGGCTTCGACGATGCGCTCACGCGAGAGCCGTGGCCTGCGCCGGCGGGCGTCGTCGCGAAACCAGATCGACTCGGGCATCCCGGGCCCTTCTTTCCGTGCACTGTACGGAAAACCGTACGGCTAGCTTAGGCCACCCGATGGACGACAGAGGAGGGCTCATGACGGAGCGGCAGTGGCAGCGGGACTACGCGATGCTGGCGTTGCGGACCAACCGGCTGGCGAGCGGCGACTCGGGAGGAACCGTGCTCATCTACCGGGGCCCGGCGCAGTGGGCCGCCGGGGTCGCGGCCGAGGAGCCCGCCGCGGCCCGGGCGCTGGCGGAGGAGGCGGATCGGCTGCTGGAGAGCGCCCCTTCCGCCTATCTGGCCGCTCATGTACGCCCCATCCGCGCCATGGCCCGTCATCTGGCCGGCGAGCGGCTGCCGCTGGCCGAGTACGGCGCGCAGTGCCTGGGCCTGGAGCCGCGGTGGGTGCCGGAGGAGGTGTTCGAGCAGGCGCACGCCGACCTGGACGCGGCCCTGCCGAAGACACCCGGCCCGCTGGCCGAGCGGCTGCGGGCCTGGCAGGCGGCCCACACCCTGGCCGACATCGAGCGGTTGCCCGAACTGGTGGCCAAAGCCGTGGCCGAGACGCGGGCCAGGACCGCGAGCACGATCATCGCGCTGCCGGAGGGCGAGGTCGTGGAATGCGCGCTCGTGGAGGGCGTGGCCTTCCATGGGGCGGGCGAATATGAGGGCGGGCTGAAGTCGACGATCCACATCAACAAGTCGATCCCGTTCAACCTGGCGGACCTGCTGTATCTGGTGTCCCACGAGGGGCATCCCGGGCACATCGCCGAGTCGATGCTCAAGGAGATGCATCTCGGGGAGCGGCCGGAGCAGCGGGTGCGGTTCATGTTGTCGCCGTCGTTCGTGCTCAGCGAGGGGCTCGGGCTGCTGGCCGAGGAGGTGCTGTTCCCCGGGGACGATGCGCAGGTCTGGCTGAACGCGAACATCTTTCCCGAGTTCGGGATCCGGCCCGACGGGAGCGATCTCGCGGCCGTGCACCGGGCCAAGAATGTGTTGTGGGGCGTCTGGGGCAATGCGACGTTCCTGGCCGAGGAGGGGCGGAGCGAGGCCGAACTGGGCGCGTACCTGGCCAAATGGTCGCTGTACAGCGACGAAGAGGTGGCGATCTCGATCGGGCTGCTCAAGCCGTCGCCGATGAGCCCGTACATCTTCGGATATTTCCATGGATGGGAGCTGTTGCGGCGCTGGGTGACCGGCCCCGAGCAGGTCCGGCGGCTACTCACCGAGCAACTACTCCCCGCGGACGTCACCCCTTAGCGGATCCCTCCGGCCGATCCCCCAAGCGCCCGCGAGATCCCTCCGGCCGATCCTCCGAGCCTCCGCGAGATTCCTCCGGCCGGTCCTCCGGGCGCCCGCGGGATACCTCCGGCTACTCCTCCGTGAGCCCGCCCTCCGTCGCGCGCCGCGCGATGAGCTGCTCCACGCCGTCGAGCAGCAGGTCGAGGCCGAAGCGGAAGTCCGCGTCGTCCGTCCAGCCCCCGCCTCCCCTGAAGGCGCCCGCGCGCACGGCGGACGACAGGGCGGGATAAGTCTCCGGGTCGAGCACCTCGGCCAGCACCTCCCCGTAGTCCACGGACCCTTCGATCCCGGCCTCCTCCAGCTCCTCGAACCCGGAGTTGGCGGCGTGCACGATCGCCGCGTCCGTCAGCGCGTACCCGGTCAGGGTGCTGGCCACGTTGACCTTCTCGCCGTCGTCGAGCCCGGTGCCGGACAGCGCGGTCAGCGCCCGGTCCAGCCAGAGCAACCGCCGCGGACCCAGCGGCGGGGCGAACTTGGTGATCGACAACACCCAGGTGTGCCGCAGCACGATGTCCCGCTGCGCCCGGGTCCACAGGGCGAGGTACGCGCGCCACGGCGTGTCCCCGGGCTCGGGCGGGTGCGGGGCCAGGGCGTCGGCCATCGAGGTGAGCAGGTCCTCCTTGCTGCCGACGTACCGGTACAGCGCCGTGGCCGCAACGCCCACCCGCGAGGCCACGCTGCTCATCGAGACGCCGGCCAGCCCCTCCTCGTCGGCGATCTCGATGGCGGCGGCGGTGATGGTGGCCAGGTCGAGCCGTGGCCGCGGCCCTCTGCGCGGCGTGGGCTCGCGCCCCCACAACCGCTCCAGCTTGGGTGGCAACGACCGGTCCGGCGCCATCGAGTTCCTCCTTGGCTTGACTCGCTCCTAGGATTCTGCATTACCTTAAAACTATGAACGTCATACACAGTAGGGCATTCACAGATGCCATCCATGCCCGGGGGCTGACGAAGTCGTTCGGCGGCACGCGGGTGCTCGCCGGTATCGACCTGACCGTGCCCACCGGCTCGCTGCTGGCACTGCTCGGGCCGAACGGCTCTGGCAAGACGACGACCGTGCGCATCCTGACCACGCTGCTGGCCCCCGACGGCGGCACCGCCACGGTGGGCGGCCACGACGTGACGCGCGAGGGCGTGGCCGTGCGCCGCGTCATCGGGCTGACCTCCCAGCAGGCCACGGTGGACGCGCTGCTGACCGGGCGGGAGAACCTGGAGCTCTTCGCCGGCCTGTACCACCTGGGCCGCAGGCAGGCCCGGCGGCGGGCGGAGGAGCTGCTGGAACGTTTCCACCTGACCGACGCCGCCAACCGCCTGGCCGGCACGTACTCGGGAGGCATGCGCCGTCGCCTGGACCTGGCGGCCAGCATGGTGTCGGAGCCGCCGATCCTGTTCCTGGACGAGCCCACGACCGGGCTCGACCCGCGCAGCCGGGCGGACCTGTGGTCGGTGATCCGGGAGTTGCTCGGCTCCGGCACCACCATCCTGCTCACCACGCAGTACCTGGAGGAGGCCGACCAGCTCGCCGACCGCGTCGTGGTGATCAACGGGGGCCGGGTCGTCGCCGACGACTCGCCGGCCGCGCTCAAGCGCCAGGTCGGCGCGGAACGCCTGGCGCTACGCCTGACCCATCCCGCGGACCTGCCCCGGGCGAGCGCCGCACTCGCCGGAGCCCACCTGCCCACCGCAGCCGGAGAGCTCACGACACCCCACCTGTCTACTCCGGCCGCACAGATCACGGCGGCCCACCTTTCCACTGCGGCCGGCGAGTTCGCGGCGCCTCACCTGGACGCTGAAGCGGGAGAGCTCACGCTGGCCCTCCAGGACCCCGACCACCTGCGCCGCGCGCTGGACTTACTGCACCGGGCGGGCGTCGCGGTCGAGCACGTGGAGCTGCGCACCCCGACGCTGGACGACGTGTTCTTCGAGCTCACGGCGGCCGCGGCATGAGCGTCCCGATCACCGCCGCGGGCGACCTGCGCCGCCTGGTCGTCCGGGGCCTGCGCCGCGAGACGCGCGT
The DNA here is from genome assembly GCF_040655495.1 of Nonomuraea sp. NPDC050404. Lineage (NCBI taxonomy): Bacteria > Bacillati > Actinomycetota > Actinomycetes > Streptosporangiales > Streptosporangiaceae > Nonomuraea > Nonomuraea sp. NPDC050404. The sequence continues at coordinate 243,588 of NZ_JBFAKB010000007.1, read as the reverse complement.
CCTGGACGGCCTCATCGTGAACACCGCCCTGCCGGTGATCATCATGATCCTCTTCGTGTACGTGTTCGGCGGCGCGATCACCACCGGCTCCAGCGGGCTGGACTACATCGACTTCGTCGTGCCCGCCGTGCTGCTCATGTCGGGCGGGTACGGCGCCGCGCTGACCGCCGTGGCCATCTCCGAGGACATGACGGGAGGCATGATCGACCGCTTCCGCACCCTGCCGATCAGCGGCTGGGTGGTGCCCGCCGGGCACGTGGTGGCCTCGGTGATCCGCAACGTGGTCTCCGCGGCCATCGCGCTGGCCGCCGCGCTCCTGCTCGGCTTCCGGCCCGACGCCTCCCCCGCCGACTGGCTGCTGGCGATGGCCCTGGTGACGGCGTACGTGCTGGCGATGTCCGCGCTGGCGGCCGTCTGGGGGCTGCTGGTCAGGTCCGCCCAGGCGGCGGGGGCGTTCAGCTTCGTCGTGCTCTTCCTGCCGTACGTGTCGGACGGGATCGTCCCCGCCGAGACCATGCCCGGCGTGCTGCGCAGCTTCGCCGAGCACCAGCCGCTCACGCCGATCATCGAGGCCATGCGGGGGCTGCTGCTCGGCCTGCCCATGGGCTCGTCCGGGCTGGTGGCCGGGCTGTGGCTGGCGGGCACGGTCGTGCTCTGCGTCCCGCTCGCGGCGGTGCTGTTCCGCCGCAGGACCGCCTCACGCTAGCAGCAGCGTCAGGCCGCCCGTCGTGTAGCAGACCATCAGCACGAACAGCGGGATCTGTCCCGCCACGGCGCGGGCGGGCGGCAGCAGGCGGACCGAGCGGTCGTGGGCGGCCACCACGCCCGCGACGTGCCCGAGCACGATGGCCAGCACCTGCACGGTGGCGATCGTCCCCGGGGCGACGGCGTTGGGATCCGCCTCGGCGGGCAGCCCAAGCGCCAGGGCGATCGTGTGCCGGCCCTCGATGACCAGCAGCGAGAAATAGTGCCCGATCAGGTAACCGACGGCGATGGGCAGCAGCGAGTGGGCGAAGCGGGGGCTCAGCCCACTCGTGCCGCCGATCAGGCCGGCCGCGCCGATGCAGGCGGCGTACAGGACGGCCACGCCGGCCACCGCCGCCAGCAGGCCCAGCGTGCCCAGCCACGTACGGCCGAGGGGGCCGGACTGCAGGGCGTCCACCCAGGCCGGAGTCGTGGAGAAGCCGTCGTAACCGGTGCTGCCGAGCAGCACGCAGACGGTGGCGACCAGGCCGGGGACGGGCTGTACGGCATCCAGGCCGTCGAACGGGTTACGCAGCACGCGCCTGCCGTCGGCCCGCCTGCCGAGGGGTGACAGGTGGCCTATCAGGGTCGAATACACCTCGAACGGGTCGCCGCGCTCCAGCCAGGCGTGGCCGTACACGAGGGTGCCGGTGAGCTGGACGGCCGCGTACAGGGTGAGGAAGATCAGCAGGGTGAGGGGTGCGGCGGGCTCGGGGGCGACCAGCTCCATCCAGGTGAAGGCGAGCAGGCCCGCGGCGGCGGGCCAGAGACCGAGCCCGCGCGGGTACGGGCGGCGCGGCGCGTCCGGCAGCAGCCGGAACGGGTTCAACGTCCGCCACACCGGTCCGAACAGCAGCGACGCAGGCACCAAACCCACCCAGAACAGCACATACACCAGGTAAGGCCCGGCATTCTCCTCCACCGGGCCCAGCACCAGCCATCCCAGGGTGTAGAGGGCGGCCAGCAGGGTCAGGACGCGGGCCGGACGGGCGGGCAGCCTCACGGGGAGCGGCCGGCCCGCCTGGTCACCGCGGAAGCGGGAGTCGGCCCAGAGCAGGCCGAGCGCCAGGAACGACACGACCAGCGCGGCGAACGCGCCCGCGTAGGCGTAGAAGAGCGGAATCGGCAGGTCGGAACGCGCCCCGACCCCATGCGCCAGCACCTCGACCACCCGCACGTCATACGCGTGCGCCACCCAGCCATCACCGCCGGCCCCAACCACATCCACCATCCCGGCACCACCCGCCCCGAGCACACCCGCCGCCTCCGCACCGGCCGACCCGAGCACTCCCGCCGTCCCCGCACCGGCCGACCCGACCGCGGCCGCCATCCCGGCACCACCCGGCGCACCCGCTCCCGCTGCCCCCGCCGCACCCAGCGCGACCGCTTCCACCATCGCCGCGATCGCCTGGGCACTCATCGGACCGCGAGCTGGGTCAGGACGAGCTTGCTCACGTGGGTTTCCACCTGGAACACGCCGGTCAGGTCCGCGGTGAAGCGGACGGTGGCGGGCGTGCCGGGGCGCAGTGCGGCCGTGATGTCGTAGCCGTGCACGTGCAACTCGTCGGCGACGTCGCTGGTGACGGTGATGCTGACCGACTGGCCCTTGTCCACCTCCAGCCAGCCGGGAGGCGGGCTCACCCGGCCGCGGGTGACGGTGATCTCGGCGTCCGACTGCCCGCTGGGCGCGCCCGTCGCCACCTCATGGCTGTTGCCGGGGTCGCGATGGGTCTGCGACAGCGGCCCGCACGCGACGACGAGCGCGTACGCCAGCACGGCACAGCACGCGGTCGCGACCCTCACGTGGGCACCTCGGCCTCGGCGGGACGCTCCGCCGCCATACGGGTACGCCTGGGCGCCAGCACCACGACCGCGCACAACACCCAGAATCCGGTCACCAGACCCCGGATCCACCCGGGACCCAGCGGAATGACCGGGATCAGGTACACCAGCCGATCGAAGGCATCCACGCACGCCAGCACCCCGAGCACGATCGTGAACCAGCCGAACACCGGCCGCCCGCCCCGCAGCGCCGCCCCCAGGCACAACCACCACGCCCCCATGAGCAGCAACGCCACCCCGGTCAGCGCCGCACTGGCCATGGCTGCGGCCACGACGTCGAGCGCCAGCCCAAGCACCCCCGCCACAGTCCCGGCCAGGACCAGCCGATGCCCGCGCCGGCCGATCACCCTTGGCCCCGACGCCACGCCATCGCCCGCCCCCGAGCCCGGCGAGCCGCCGCGCGGGCGGGTCGCCTGACGGGAGCGCCACCAGAACAGGCCCGCGAGCAGGCCGAGCACCACCGAGCCGCCCAGGGCGAGTTGGGTCTCCACCTTGCCCGCGCCCGACGCGCCGAACCAGTCGCAGCCGGCCGGCAGCCGGGCCTCGGCGGCGCTGAAGTCGGCGCACAGGTACTGCTTGATGAGTTTCACCGGCTCGGCGAGCAGGCGGTTCGAGCCGCCCGACAGCTCGGGCGCGGTGGCCGCGCAGACGGGCAGCACCACGGGTGTGGACGCGCCGGTGTTTCCCTGCCAGCAGTTGCCCGTGCCCTGCCCGTCCCACCACACGTCCAGCCCGTTCGGCCGCGGCTCCCCCGACTGCGCCACGCCGAACACGTTCCCCTCGAAGCGGTTGTAGTCGGAGGTGTCGGCCTGTTTGGCCAGGTCCTCCTCGCCCCTGATGAACGCCGGCACGCCGAAGAGGTGGAAGGCCGCCCGCCGGTGGCCCCAGACCTGGTTGTTCTTGAAGACGTTGTAGTTGCCGCCCGCGACGATCACGCCCGTCCCCGGCGGCACGCCCACCTGCGAACACACCACACCCCGCTCGTAACCGCGCTCGGCCGGTGGTCTGGCGCAGGTGCCGTCGCGGGTGTGCCGGTAGTAGTCGCGGTTGTTGTTGAAGATCTTGTTGTTCTCGAACTTGGCGTGGTTCTGCGGCAGGCCGGGATGGGAGGGGTACAGGCTGTCCATCGTGGCGCCGACCATGTTGTCGTAGAACTCGTTGTCGTGCACCCACAGCGAGTCGCCCGCGGTGCCCGAGTAGCCGAGCGCGTTGTCGTGGCTCTTGCAGCGGCGGATCTCGATGGCGTAGCGGGGGACGTCGTGGCCGCGGCCGTCGTTGATGTTGGAGGCGCTGCCGGGGTAGAGGCCGCCGTCGCCGTTGCCGTACGCCTCGCAGTCGGTGTAGAGGCCGTGATCGCTGGCGAAGGTGAGGAAGCCGTATTCGTCGTTCCAGCGGGTCAGTACGCGGTCGATGACGAAACCGTCGGTTTCGAGCACGTACAGGGAGTTGAACGTCGTGCGCTGGGCGGTGAGGTTCCTGAAGTAGATGCCGTCGGTACGGTCGGCGCGGATGGCGTTCAGCTTGCGGTACTCCGCGTCGATGACGACGTCCAGCGGCCCGGTGCCGGTGCCCTCGATCTGCAGGTCCTGTTTGCCGAGGATGGCGACGAGGTTCTGGTTGTGCGGGCACTGCACCTGCTGCTCAAAGCTGAGGATCTGGTACCCCCAGTCCGACCAGCGGGCGGGGAGTCGCGCGCAGGCTCCGGTGGGGGCCGGCTGGCTGGGCTCCTCGCGGTAGAGGCCGGGCAGGATGGCGATCGTCATTCCAGGGCGCTGGACCTGATCGACGGCCTCCTGAAGATGCCGCACCCCTTTTTGCTGACATTTCGCGAAAAGGTCGAGGTTGCGGGCCTTCAGCTCGGCCGGAAAATTCGCGATTCGACGCTCGAAGTCGGCTTTATCTGTCTTGCAGACCAGCAGATCGGGTTCGCCCGTCCGCAGGACCGGCACGGAACCCGTGCCGTCGGGGAAGGTGACCGGGCGTTCCTCGTGGGCCAGGGCGGCGGCGCCGGGTAACAACAGGCCCGCCGCGAGCACGACCACGAACGCGAATTTTCGCATGGGGGGCATGACCGCGAGAGTAGAACAAGGCTCATGTTCTGCCTAGGTCATTCACCGGGATGGTGCCCCGCGGAGCCTGGCATCCTGCGGCTCCGTGGGGCACACAGGAGGTTATCCGGCACGCCTACATTTCTTCTGAATTGTCAGTGGGCCATTCCGGCGAGCAACGCGTCCACGACCCGTTCGGCCAGGTCGGGCGGGAGATCGCCGGCGGGGCCCCACTTGGAGTGCCACATCATGGTGCCGGAGACCATCGCCTGGGCCATGCCCACGTCCAGGTCGGAGCGGAGCTCGCCGGAGGCGATGCCCCGCTCGATCACCATGCGCAGCGCCTCCCTGCGCGGCTCGATGGCGCGCTTGACGAAGCGCTCCATGAGCCGCGGATAACGGTCGGCCTCGCTCATCGCGATGTTCATCACGCAGCGGCTGCGGGAATGCCCGGACTCCTGGCGCATGGCGTCGATCAGGGCGATCAGATCCTCGCGCACCGACGCGCCGGACAGCGGCGGCAGGGGCGCCTTGAGCGTGGCGAGGGCGTCGACGACCAGGTCCTCCTTGTTGGACCAGCGCCGGTAGATCGTCGTCTTCCCGACGCCCGCCCTCGACGCGATCGCCTCGATCGTCAGGTCGGACAGGCCCATGCCCTCGGCGATCAGATCGAGGGTCGACTCGATGATCGCCTTCTCGGCCTTCTCGCTGCGCGGACGGCCCGCTGGGCGGGCAGTCCCGGTTTCCTGGATCGACATCGCGGCCTCACCTTACATGTCTCAGCCGCTGGAGGAGGTGAGCGCCGGTTCCTTCTGCTGGGCGTGCCTCGCGGGACGCGGCTTGCCCGGCATCCAGCGGGCCACCACGGCGATGCCGACCAGGCCGATCAGCGCCGACACGATCGCCGTGACGTGCATGCCGTCAACGAACGCGGTGTACGCCGGCTGGATGATCGCCTGTCCCCTCTCGCCCAGTTGCTGCGCGACGGTCATCGTCGCCATGATCGACTCACCGGCGGCGTGCCGCACGCCCTCGGGCAGCCCGGCCAGCACGGGCGCCATCTCGCCGCGGTAGCTGGAGGACAACACCGAGCCGAGTACCGCCACGCCGAGCGCGCCGGACACCTGGCGGACGGTGTTGCTCATGGCCGAGCCGACGCCTGCCTTCTCCCTGGGCAGCGCCTCCATGATCGCGGTGGTCGCGGGCGGCATGATGTTGGCCATCGCCGCGCCCTGGACGAAGAAGATGACCTCGATCAGCACGATCGGCGTGTTCTGGTCCATCAGCGCGTAGCTGCCCAGGGCCAGCGTCACCACGGCCATGCTGACGGTGGCCGACAGCTTGGCGCCGAACCGCTCGTTCACCCGCTGGCTGAGCGGCGCGAAGATGAGCTGCGCGGCGGCGAACGGGATCATCAGCGCGCCCGCCTGGATCGGCGTGAACCCCAGGACGATCTGCAGGTAGAACGTCAGGAAGAACATCCCGCCCATCATCGCGAAGAAGACGATGCCCATCATGCCGATGGCCGAGCTGAACCGCACGTTGCCGAAGTTGCGCACGTCGAAGACGGGGTGGTCGATGCGCCGCTCCCACCACACGAACACGCCCAGCACCGCCAGGCCGAACAGCGTCGGGATCAGCACCTCGGCGCTGGCCAGGGTGGCCAGTTCGCCGCCGCGGATGATGCCGTACACGACGGCCACCAGGCCGATGATGGACAGCACCACGCCGACCGGGTCCAGCTTGGACGGCTTCGGGTCGCGCGACTCGGGCACGATGGTGGCGATGAGCACCATGCTGATCAATACGATCGGCACGTTGACCAGGAAGACCGAGCCCCACCAGAAGTGCTCGATCAGCAGGCCGCCGGTGATCGGCCCGATGGCCACCGCGAGCCCGACGCCACCGGCCCACACCCCGATCGCCTTGCCCCGCTCACCGGGCGGGAAGACGTTGGAGATGATCGCCAGCGTGGCCGGCATGATGGCCGCGCCGCCGATGCCCATCGCCGCCCTGGCCAGGATCAACTGCATCGGATCCTGCGCGTACGCGCTGGCCAGCGAGGCCAGCCCGAACAGCACCATGCCGATGAACAACATGCGCTTGCGCCCCGTGCGGTCACCGATCACACCGAACGTGAACAACAACCCGGCGAACACCAGCGTGTAGGAGTTGATCGCCCATTCCAGCTCGCTCTGCGTGGCGCCCAAGCCGACCGTCGGATCGGCGATGGTCTTCATCGCCACGTTCAGGATCGTGTTGTCCAGCACGACCGCCAGCAGGCTGAACACCAGCACGCCGAGGATGCTCCAGCGGCGTGGATGTCCCGTGTTCGGGTCCATGAAAATCCTTAATTTCGATACGTCTGAGTTTCGCAACGACAACGTATCGCAAGCTATTCCGATACGCAACGGACTCGTTTCGTAAACCTTCGGTAAACAACCGCCCTCACCCGGGCGACGCCCGGGGTGAGGCCCATCAGCTACAGGCGAATCACTTCCGGGGGGACGCGACCACACCCGGTTCGGCCGACACCACCCCGGTCGGCGCTGCCGCGGTCGGTTCTTGGGGGACCGGTGCCGGTGAGAGGGCCGGTCGGCGGCGCCAGAGGGGCAGGGCGACGAGCACCATGGCCACCCCCACGGCCCCGGCCAGGACGAACGCCCACTCCGGCCCGTGCCCGTCGATGACCGCTCCGGCGAGGGGAGCGGAGACCGCGCTCCCGATCAGCAGCGCGGTGCCGTGCAGGCCCATCGCCTCACCCCGGGCTCCGCTGGGGATCCAGCGGCTGAGCACGTCGGCCGTGGCCGACAACGCGGGGGCGCAGAGCAGGCCGGCGGGCAGGAGCGCCAGAATCATCCAGGGCCAGCCGCCGCCGACCAGCCCCACCGGAATGGTGAACAGACCCATGGCGGCGATCAGGGTCAGCGGGGACAGGCCCCGCGACAACCCGCCGTACACGAAACCGCCGACGAGCGAGAACACGCACCAGATGGCCAGCGCGAGGCCGACCCACGCGGTCTGGCCGGCCCTGTCCATGGCGGCGACCACCGCCAGCTCCGTCCCGAGCAGCACGAACGTGGCCGCCGCCGCCGTGCCGAGCAGGGCGAGGAACCCCGGGGTGATCCACTGCCGCCTGGGCACCCGCACCTCCTGCTCCGCCAGCTCCGCCACCGAGCGGGTCGGCGGGTTGAGCAGGAACAGCCCCAGGCCGCCCACGGTCAGCCCGGCGCCGATGCCGGTCATCGTCACGGCGCTGCCGAGCGTCGTGATGCCCGCCACGGCGAGCGCGGGCCCCGCCATGAAGGACACCTCGACCAGCATCGAGTCGAGCGCGAACCCGCTGCGCCGCTGATCGACCGGCACCATGGCGGCCAGGCACTGCCTGCTCAGGCTGGACACGGGCAGCATGAGCAGCCCGCCCAGCAGCGCCGCCACGGCCAGGGCGGGGTAGGGCAACATCCACGCGGTCGCCCAGAACACCGCCTGCGCCACGGTGGTGACGACGAGAACGGGACGCAGGCCGTATCTGTCGAGGAACCTTCCCGATAACGGGAAGCCGATCGCCATGCCGACCGTGCTGGCCATGGCGATCAGCCCGGCCTCGGTGAAGTCCGCGCCGGGTGTCTCGGCGCCCATCACCTTGGTCACGTGCAGGGTCAGCGCCATGCCCATGGCGGTGGACGGGAGCCGGGCGAGCAGCCCCACCAGGAGCAATGTGCGGATGCCCGGGATCGCGAGCAGCCGCCGGTAAGGAGCGAGAGCCATTGTGTGTGTTACCTCCCCATCGATTCTGGCAAGCGGCACCGACAGTTTCGACCCACTTTTCCGGCCATGACAGCGCGTGCCATCATCGAAGTTGAGTCCGGGGACGCCACTGGGGCGCCTCGAGACGTTCCAGGAGGGTTATCTATGTCCTCTTCAACCACGCTGTACGGAGGCACGTCCGGACGCCGGGTCACCGTACGCGACCTCACCGCCGCCAAGGAGCGCGGAGAGCGGTGGCCGATGCTCACCGCCTACGACGCGATGACGGCACGGGTGTTCGACGCGGCGGGCATCCCGGTCCTGCTGGTGGGCGACTCGGCGGCCATGGTCGTCTACGGCTACGACTCCACGCTGCCGGTGACGGTCGACGATCTCCTGCCCCTCACGGCCGCCGTCGTACGCGGCTCCTCGCGCGCCATGGTGGTCGCCGACCTGCCGTTCGGCTCCTACCAGTCCTCGCCCCGGCAGGCGCTGGAGTCGGCGGCCAGGTTCATGAAGGAGAGCGGGGCCCACGCGGTCAAGCTGGAGGGCGGCCGGCGGGTGCTGCCCCAGGTCGAGGCGCTGGTGGCGGCCGGTGTGCCGGTCATGGCGCACCTCGGCCTGACCCCGCAGTCGGTCAACGTCATGGGCGGGTACCGCGTGCAGGGGCGGGGCCAGGCGGGCGACGAGCTCATGTCGGACGCCAAGGACCTGGAGCGGGCCGGGGCGTTCTCGGTGGTGCTGGAGTGCGTGCCCGCCGACCTGGCGCAGCGGGTGACGACCTCGCTGGCCATCCCGACGATCGGGATCGGGGCGGGGGCGGCGACGGACGCCCAGGTCCTGGTGTGGCAGGACCTGATGGGGCTCACGCCGCGCCCGGCCAAGTTCGTCAAGAAGTACGCGGACCTGGCCACCGACATGGACCGCGCCGTACGTGCCTTCGGCGACGAGGTCACCTCCGGCACGTTCCCCGCGCCGGAGCACACCTACAGCTGATCGCGGACGTCTCGCACGAGCACGGGCCGCGTGTATCCGCGTGCGGGGGTCGCAAGCGCCTTTGACGACCTCCCGGGCGCGGGCCACGTACATCCGCGCCTGAGCCCAAGCCCTGAGCCCAAGCCCTGAGCCCAAGCCCTGAGCCCAGGGCCTGGGTTCGGGGCCTGGGTTCGGGGCCTGGGCTCAGGGTCAGGGTTCGGGGTCAGGGTTCGGGGTCAGGTGGTGAGCAGGGTGGCGGGGTCGGTGTTGGAGCCGCACACCACCACGGCCACGCGCTCCCCCGGAGCCGGCCGGTAGGCGCCCGACAGCAGCGCCGCGTAGGCGGCCGCGCCCGCGTGCTCGGCCGCCAGCCGGTGCTCCTGCCAGAGGGTACGCCGGGCCGCCACGATCGCCTCGTCCGGCACCAGCACGCTCTCCACCCGGGGCCCCGACAGGATCTCGAAGGCCAGCCCGCCGATCCTGCTGGCCCCGAGCGCGTCCGCCCCTACGCCGCTGACCTGCACCTGCACCGGCTCGCCCGCCTCCAGCGCCGCGTTCAGCGTCGGGATCCGCTCGGGCTCGACGGCCACGATCCGCGGCCCACCCGAGCCAGTGGCGGCGCCCGAGCCAACAGCAGCGCCCGAGCCAACAGCAGTGCCCGAGCCAACAGTGGTGCCCGAGCCGACGGCAGCGCCTGAGCCGATGGTGGTGCCCGAGCCGACGGCGGTGCCGAGGGTGATGCCGGCCGCGAAGCCGCCCCCGCCGACGGCCACCAGCACCGTGTCCACCTCGCCGGCCTGCTCCATCAGCTCCAGCCCGGTGGTCCCCTGCCCGGCCACCACCTCGCCCTGGTCGTAGGCGTGCACGGAAAGGGCCCCGGTCTCGGCGGCCCGCTTGGCGGCGGCCTCGGCGGCGGCCGCGTAGATGGCGCCCGTCTGCGTGATGTGCGCGCCCAGCGACTCCAGCCCGGCCACCTTCACGGGACTGGTCACCTCGGGCACGAAGATCTCCGCCCGCACCCCCAGCGCCCGCGCCGCGAACGCCACCGCCAGCCCGTGGTTGCCGCCGCTGGCCGCGATCACCCCGCTGTCGGGCAGCTCACCGGCGGACAGGATGCGGTTGAAGGCCCCGCGCACCTTGAAGGACCCCGAGTGCTGCAGCAGCTCCAGCTTCAGCAGCAACCCGGGCGAGACCTCCAGCACCGGCGTGCGCAGCACGTGCCCGGCGATCCTGTCCGCCGCCTTGAGCACGTCTTCATGGGTAACGGTGGTCACATCTCCCCCTCGCTCGTCCACGTCAGGCTATGCCAGGGCCTGCGACACATCGGCCCACAGGTCCTCGGGGTGCTCGATGCCGACGGAGACGCGTACCGTGCCCTCGCCGATGCCGCTGCGGGTCAGCTCCTCGGGGCTGAGTGCGCGGTGCGAGGTGGAGGCGGGGTGCAGGACGAGCGTCTCGACGCCGCCGAGCGAGGGGGCCAGCAGCGCCAGCCGTACCGAGCTCATGAACCGCTCCCCCGCCGCCCGCCCGCCGGCCAGGTCGAACGAGAGCACCCCGCCGCAGCCGGACAGCAGCTTGTTGGCCAGCTCGTACGAGGGGTGCGAGGCCAGCCCCGGCCAGTGCACGGCCGTCACGGCCGGGTGCTCGGCGAGCCTGGTGGCCAGGGTGTGGGCGTTGGCGCAGTGGCGTTCCATGCGCAGGGCGAGCGTCTGCAGGCCGCGCAGCGTCAGCCAGGCCGCGAACGGGTCCGCCGTGGCCCCCAGCTCGATCGCGAAGTGCCACACCTTCTCGTACAGGTCCTGAGCGGCGAATACGGCGATCCCGCCGACCACGTCGGTGTGCCCGGACAGGTACTTGGTGGTGGAGTGCACGACGATGTCGGCCCCGTGCTCGAACGGGCGGCAGAGCAGGGGCGTGGCGAACGTGTTGTCCACCACGGACACGATGCCCAGCTCGCGGGCCGCCTCGCACATCCCGGGCAGGTCGGCGACCAGCGTCATCGGGTTGCTGATCGTCTCCAGGTAGACGAGCTTGGTGTGCGGGCGGACGGCGGCGCGCAGGGCGGCCGGGTCGTTCTCGGGCACGTAGGTGATCTCGATCCCGAATCTGTCCACCAGGTCGTTCAGCATGGCGGCGGTCCCTCCGTACAGGGAACGCTGGGCCACCAGGTGGTCGCCGGGCCGCAGCAGGCCGAGCAGGACGGTGTTGATCGCGCCCATGCCCGAGCCGGTGGCGATGGCGCTCGTGCCGCCCTCCAGCCCGGCCACCGCCAGCTCAAGCGAGCGCACGGTCGGGTTGGTGTAGCGCCCGTACACGTACGCGCCGTCGGGACGCCCCATCGCCTCGGCCATCACGGCGGGGTCGTCGAAGACGAACCCCGAGGTCTGGTAGATGGGCATGCTGATCGACCGGCTGCCTTCGATGTCCGGGCGCGGCTGGTGGATGGCCCTGGTCTCGGGGCGGAGAGTTGAGGGGGTATCGGGGCGGAAGTCGTCCATGTCCTCAAGGATCTCCCGCCACCGGGTCCGATGTGAGAGCCAATGCGGCAGAATTGGTCCATGAATGGGGCCAATCTCGATGACCTCGTAGACCTGCTCGGCCGCTGGGCCTCCGGGCGCGGTCCGCTGTACCTGCTGCTCGCCGCCCGCCTGCGGGCCCTCATCGACGACGGCGTGGTCGCGCCCGACGAGCCGCTGCCGCCCGACCGGGTGCTGGCCAGGCGGCTGGCGGTGGGCAGGGGCACGGTGGTGGCCGCGTACGACCTGCTGCAGCAGGAGGGCCGGGTGGTGCGCAGGCAGGGCAGCGGCACCAGGGTCGCCCCGCTCGACCTGCCCGCCACGCGGACGGCCGACGGCGTGGCGGCCAACCCGCTGCTGCTGCACATCCTGTACCCGCCGGACAACGTGCAGCTGCTGACCTGCGCCGCCCCGCATGACGCGCCGCCCGAGCTGTGGGAGGCGTACGCGGAGGCCGCGGGGCGTCTGGCCGGGATGCGCGACATGGGCTACCAGCCGGCGGGCAACCCGGAGCTGAGGGCCGAGCTGGCCGCGTACTACACCGGGCGCGGCGTGCCGACGTCGCCGGCGGAGGTCATCGTGACGACCGGCGCCCAGCAGGCGCTCACGCTGCTCACGGGGCTGCTGGTGGCGCCGGGCGACACGGTGCTGGCCGAGACGCCGACCTACCCCGGGGCGCTGGAGGCGTTCAGGCACGCGGCCGCGGTCATCAGGCCCGCCACAAGCATCGAGGACCTGCGCGAACGCCCGGCGCTTGCCTATTTCGCGCCCACACTGCGCAACCCGGACGGCACAGTCATGGACAACCCGTCACGCAGGCGGCTGGCCGCGCTGGCCGCCGAGCACGACGTGCCGCTGATCGACGACGAGGTACGCGCCGAGCTGTGCTTCTCGGGTGAGCGGCCCGGGCCGCTGGCGGGGTTCGGGCCCGGCGGCGAGCAGGTGATCACGGTCGGCTCGATGAGCAAGCTGGTCTGGGGCGGGCTGCGGGTGGGCTGGATCCGCGCGGCCGCGCCGCTGATCTCGCGGCTGGCCAGGCTGCGGGCCGTGCACGACCTCGGTGGCGAGGTCGTCAGCCAGCTCGCCGCCGCCGCGCTGCTGCGCCGCCTGGACGAGGTGCGCGCCGCCCAGCTCCGCACCTGGCGCGCGCGCCACGACCACCTGTGCGCCGAGCTGCGCGCCCGGTTGCCGTCCTGGTCGTTCGAGCCCGCGCTCGGCGGCCACACCCTCTGGGTACGCCTGCCGCACGGCGACGCCGACTCCTTCGCCCAGGTGGCGCTCCGGCACGGGGTGGCGGTGGCTCCGGGCAGGTCGTTCGACCCGCTGGGCGGGCACGCCGACCACATGCGGCTGCACTTCCTCTTCCCCGAGGAGGAGCTTTCGCGAGCGGTGAACAACCTGGCCGTGGCCTGGGCTTCCTACGACGGGGCCGGGCGGACGGTCTCCCGGCACCCCCTGATCGTCTGAGAGGGTGGAGTGCATGCAGACGACGTTCGTACTCGTGCACAGCCCCTCCGTCGGGCCCTCGACGTGGGCGCCGGTGGCCGAGTCGCTGGAGCGCCGCGGGCATGCCGCCGTGGTGCCCGACCTGACCGGCGTGGCGACGGGCGGGGCACCGTACTGGCCGCGTGTGGTGGAGGCGGTGCGCGCCGTCACCCCCGACACCCCCGTCGTGCTGGTCGTGCACAGCAACGCGGGGTTCTTCCTGCCGGTGATCAAGGAGGGGCTCGGCGAGCGGGTGGTGGCCTGCGTGTTCGCCGACGCGCACATCCCGCCGCCCGAGGGGCTGATCAGGACCGCCGAGGAGGGGTTCCTGCCGTTCCTGCACGACCTGGCCGGTCCCGACGGCGTGCTGCCGCGCTGGACCGACTGGTGGGATGAGGAGGACGTGGTGGCCATGCTGCCCGATCCCGCCGTACGGATCAAGGTGGCGGCCGAGCAGCCGCGGCTGCCGCTCGACTACTACACCCAGCCGATCCCGGTGCCCGCCGGGTGGGACGCGGTCAGGTGCTCGTGCCTGTGGTACGGGCCGCCGTACGAGCCGGTCGCCGAGGAGGCGGCCCGCAGGGGCTGGCCGGTGACCCGGCTGCCCGGCTTGCACCTGCACCAGCTCATCGACCCCGGGGGCGTCGCCGACGCGGTGCTCAAGCTGTCCAGGAAGTCGTGAATTCTTCACTGTGCCGGGTGATCGCGCCCGGCCACAGTGGAGCGCATGACGACGATCGAAGTGAACGGGCTCCGCAAGAGCCACCAGGGGTTCGAGGCGGTGAAGGACGTCTCGTTCGAGGTCTCCGCCGGGGAGATCTTCGCGCTGCTCGGCAGGAACGGCGCGGGCAAGACCACCACGATCGAGGTGCTGGCCGGCTTCCAGCGGGCTGACGGCGGCACCGTGCGGGTGCTCGGCCTCGACCCGTACGCCGATCGCGCGGCCGTACGCCAGCGCACCGGCATCATGTTGCAGGAGGCCGGCTTCTTCCCCGACCTGACGGTCGCCCAGACCGTGGACACCTGGCGCGACTTCACCGCCGCTCCCCGCCCGCGCGCGGAGGCCCTGGAGCTGGCGGGGCTGACGGCCAGGTCGGGCACCAGGGTGCGCCAGCTCTCCGGCGGCGAGAAGCGCAGGCTGGACCTGGCGCTGGCCCTGCTGGGCCGTCCTGACGTGCTGTTCCTGGACGAGCCGACCACCGGCATGGATCCGGAGGCGCGCGCCGCCACCTGGGAGGTCATCCGCGACCTGGCCAGGCAGGGCACCACGATCCTGCTGACCACGCACTACCTGGAGGAGGCGCAGCGCCTGGCCGCCGCGATGGCGATCATGGACCATGGGGTGATCGTGGCCTCGGGCGGGATGGCCGAGACGCTGGCCGCGCGCAGCGGTCGGGTGGCCTTCCGGCTGCCCGCCGCCATGGATCCCGGCGTGCTGCCGCTGCCGGTCACGGTGGAGAACGGGCTGGCCGTGTGCCGCGCGGAGGACCCCGACCTGGCCGCGCAGACGCTGCTGACCTGGGCGGCCGAGCGCGGGCTGCGCCTTGAGGGCCTGGAGGTCCGTACCGCCACCCTCGAAGACCTGTTCCTGGAGAGCGCCGTCAAGGAGACCCGATGAGCCTGACCACCGCTCCCGCCGACCGCCCTCAAGGGGACCCGATGACCGCTCCCGCAGACCGCCTTCAAGGAGGGACCCGATGAGCCTGACCGCCACCTACCGTCTGGGCACCCGCCTGTTCTGGCGGGACAAGGCCATGTTGTTCGCCTCGGTGCTCACCCCGGTCGGCATCGCCGTGGGGCTGCCGACCCTCATGCGGCACGTCACCGCGGAGGGCGTCGCCGCGGCCGCCGCGCTGTCCCAGAGCGCGATCGCCGTGGTGTTGTCGATCACCGCGTTCATGAACATCGGCGTGGCCCTGACCGGCCGCCGCGACCAGCTCGTGCTCAAGCGGCTGCGCTGCACCCGGCTGACCGACGGGCAGATCCTGCTGGGGCAGATGGCCAGTGTCGCCACGCAGACCGTGGCCATCATCGTGGTGTGCGTGGTGGCCGTGCGGATCGTCGCCGGTGTTCCGCTGCCCGCGAACCCCGTGGCCTTCGCCGCCGTCACGATCGCGGGCTCGGTCGTGATGACCCTGCTCGGGGCCGCCTACACGGCCGTGATCCCGCGCCTGGAGCTGGCCGCCGCCTACACCATGCCGGTCTTCCTGGTGTGCGGGCTGTCGGCGGGCGCGATGGGGCCCATCCCGCTGCCCTCCTGGCTGCAGGCGATCCTGGACCTGCTGCCCACCACGGCCGTCGTGGACGCCGTCAGGACCGGCGAGCTCGCCGTGCCGTTCCTGATCCTGGCCGTCTGGGCCGTCCTCGGTTACCTGGCGCTGCGGTTGTGGTTCCGCTGGGAACCCCGCCGCTCCTAGTCGCCACCAGCGGAAGGCCATAATCGTCGCGTGGACTCCTCCTCCGCCCGCCGGCTCGCGATCGTGCTGATCACGGCGGTCTCGTGCGCCTACACGGCCGTCGTGCTGACCTACTTCCAGTACGGCGTGCTCTACGGCGCGCCCGCCCTGATGGCGATGCTCGCCGTGATCGTCACCCATTTCCTCAACATGCGGGCCGGGCTGGCCGGCCGGCGCCCGCCGCACTTCCCGTGGACGCTGATCCTTCAGGTGGCGGCCTGCTACCTGCCCGACGTGCTGCTGCCCGGCGGCATGTCGGCGCTCAACGCGCCGCTGCTGGCCGGGTCGCTGCTGGTGTTCCTGCCGCTGGGCTGGGCCGGGTCGCTGGTCGCGGTGATGACGGCGTACGAGACCGGCGTGCTCTGGCTGAGCGGCACGCCGTCCTACGTGACCCTCTTCTACGCGGTCACCGTGCCGACGACGGGCGCGATGATCTACGCGCTGGTCCGGTTCGTCCGCGTTACGGCGGAGCTGGAGCAGGCCAGGGCCGAGCTGGCCGAGGCCGCGGTGCTCAAGGAGCGGCTGCGGATCTCCCGTGACCTGCACGACGGCCTGGGCCGCAGCCTCACCGCGATCGCGCTCAAGGGCGACCTGGCCGGGCGCCTCATCGAGCGCGACCCCGGCGCCGCGCGCGCCGAGGTGGGTGAGCTGGTGCAGGTGGCCAGGGAGGCGGCGCAGGACGTACGGCAGGTGGCCAGGGGTTACCGGGCGATGTCGCTGGCGGGCGAGGTGGATCGGGCGGTGGCGCTGCTGGAGTCGTCGGGGGTCAGCGCGCAGGCGCACCTGGTGGACGTGCCGCTGCCGGGGCGTTCCGAGGAGGCGCTGGCCTGGGCCGTACGCGAGGGGGTCACCAACGTGCTGCGCCACAGCCGGGCCACGATCTGCACGATCACCACGTCCCGGCACGACGGCGCGGTCCGGCTGGAGATCGCCAACGACGGCGCGCCCGCCGCGCGGAAAGCGGCGAACGGCGGGCTGACGGGGCTGGCCGAACGGGCGTCACAGGCGGGCGGCTCCTGCACCACACTCCCCACCGGGGAAGGCGGCTTCCTGCTCGCGGTGGAGGTCGCGGCGTGATCAGGGTTGCCGGAGGCGACGGCGTGACCAGGGTTGCCGGAGGCGACGGCGTGACCAGGGTTGCCGGAGGCGACGGCGTGACCAGGGTTGCCGGAGGCGACGGCGTGACCAGGGTTGCCGGAGGCGACGGCGTGATCAGGGTTCTGCTTGCCGAGGACATGCACATGATTCGCGCCGCGCTCACCGCCCTGCTCCGGCTGGAGTCCGACATCGAGGTGGTCGCGGAGGTCACCCGCGGCGACGAGATCGTTCCCGAGGCGCTGAGGGTCCGGCCCGACGTCGCGGTCGTGGACATCGACCTGCCGGTCGTGGACGGCATCACCGCCGCCGCCACCCTGCGCGAGCGTCTGCCGTCGTGCCGGATCCTGGTGCTGACTGCCATGGGGCAGCCGGGGCACGTACGCAGGGCGCTGGCCGCGGGCATCGAGGCGTTCCTGGTCAAGGACTCGCCCGGAGATCGGCTGGCGGAGTCGATCAGGCGCACGGCGGCCGGGCTGCGCGTGCTGGACGCCGAGCTCGTCTCCTCCGCCATGGAGTACGGCGAGAGCCCTCTAACCCCCAGGGAGGCCACCGTGCTCAAGCAGGCCGCCAGGGGCTCATCGGCCGAGGAGATCGCCGCCCGCCTCCACCTGTCCCCGGGCACCGTACGCAACTACCTGACCGGCGCGATCACGAAGACGGGGGCGCGCAACAAGATCGACGCCATCCGGATCGCCGAGGACGCCGGCTGGCTGTAGAACCGCGGAGGGGCACGATCCCCTGGTGGAAGAGTTGAAGGGCCGTGGGGGGGTGTGGCCCCGCCCTGGATGGGAGGGTGCGGCCCGCGTTGGTCAGATGTCGGTGATCCGCAGCCCGGCGTGCGCCTTGTAACGGCGGTTGACCGAGATGATGTTGGCGGTGAGCGCCTCGATCTGGTGGGCGTTGCGCAGCCGCCCGCCGAACACACCCCGCACGCCCGGAATCACCTCGGCCAGCGCCTGTACGAGATCGGTGGCCTCACGGTCCTCACCCAGCACCAGGACGTCCAGGTCCACCTTGTCCACCGCCGGATCCATCAGCACCACGGCCGACACGTGGTGGAAGGCCGCCACCACCCGGCTGTCCGGCAGCACGGCCGCGGCCTGCTGCGCGGCGCTGCCCTCCTCGACCGGCAGCGCGTAGGCGCCCTGCTTGTCGAACCCGAGCGGATTGACGCAGTCCACCACGATCTTCCCCGCCAGTTCCGCGCGCAGGGACTCCAGCAACGCCTTGTGCCCCTCGTACGGCACCGCCACGATCACGATGTCGGCCCGCGCGGCCACGACCGCGTTCTCGTCGCCCGTCGCGCCCGCCCCGATGGACTCGGCCGCCTCCTGGGCCCGCTGGGCGCTGCGCGAGCCGATCAGCACCGGATGCCCCGCCAGCGCGAACCGCCGCGCCAGCCCCTTCCCCTGGTCGCCGGTGCCGCCAAGGATGCCGATGGATAGTCCGTTCACGTCTGTCATAGCCAGATCATGCCAGGCCCACCCGGCGCGGTGACCGAGTGGGCCAGTGTGTCTCAGGCAGATGTGTCTCAGGCAGATGTGTCTCAGGCAGATGTGTCTCAGGCAGATGTGTCCCGGACGGATGAGCGTCCGGCGGATACGCCGCCGGCAGAGGTCCCGCTAGCAGTTGCCGAAGGCGGGCAGCCCCAGCATCCGCAGCGCCAGCCACTCGATGGCCAGCGGGCCGCCCTCGACGGCGCCCGTGACGTGGTCGGGCGCGGGCATGGTGGCCCAGCGCACGTTCGCGCCCGCCCGGCAGTACTCGGTACGCAGCGTGGAGCCCACCGCGAGCGGAATGATCTCATCGCCGCGCGCGTGGTAGAGGAACATCGGCGCCCGCGGCCTGGTGGCCCCGAGCCGGTTCTCCGCCAGGCGCGTCAGCCACTTGGGCTGGTTGAGCAGGTCGACGGGGCTCAGGTCGGAGAAGCGCAGCCCGGCCAGCTTGGTCTCCAGGTCGCCCACGCAGTCGTCGGCGGCGTCGGCGAGCAGGGCGCGGCCCCGGTCGTTGAGGTCGGCCTCCAGGTCCAGTTCGGGGTAGGCGGCGTCGAGCCCCACGCCCGCGGCGGCGGCCAGGCCGAAGTCCGGCCCGCCGTCCAGGTGCATGGCGACGGCGTGCAGGTCGGCCGGCACCCCACCGGCCGCCACGCCGCGCAACCGCAGCTCGGGCGCGTAGGAGGGCTGGAGCTGGGCGGCCCATCCGGCGGCCGAGCCGCCCTGGGAGTAGCCCATGACCCCGACGGGCGCCCGGTCCGACAGGCCGGCGCCGGAGACGCGGCTGGCGGCCCTGACCGCGTCGAGCACGGCCTGCCCCTGCGAGATCCCCGCCATGTACGTGTGGGTCCCGGGCGTGCCGAGGCCCTCGTAGTCGGTGGTCGCGACCGCGTACCCCTTGAGCAGGAACAGGCTGATCAGCGCGAGCTCGGCCTCCCCGCCCCGGCTCAGGCCGGCCGAGGGGGCGCACTGGTCGCCGAGGCCGTGGGTGCCGAAGGCGTAGCCGATGATCGGGCGGGTGCCGAGCGGGTAGCCGGCCCTGGGCACGAGCAGGGTGCCGGAGACGGTGTTCGCCGCGCCGGTGGCCGAGGTGGAGGCGTAGCGGACGTTCCAGGCCCTGACCGGGATCTCCAGCAGCTTGCCCGGCAGCAGGTAGACCGTGGTCGGCTCGGCGGAGACCACGTCTCCCGGGGCCGCGGCGTGTGCCGGGGCCGCGATGAGCGACATGATCGATAACAGGATCATGGACATGCTGACGCGCACACGTAAGGTCATGTGCCGCCCCTCTCCGTGAGGATCACCACTTGGGACGGCGGCGCCGCGAGCCCGATCGTTACCCGAGGGTAACTCCATGTCAAGGCCCGAAATGACGGGTGAACACACCTCGTGTCAGCACATCACTCCAGAAACTGCCACCCCGTGCATGCGCGTCAGGCACCATGGAGACATGGACTCAGGATCAGTGGCCTTCCTGCGCGAAATCCTGGCCGAGACGGGCTGGCTGGAGCGCACGCGCGAACTGGGCCTCGCCCTGCGCGCCACCCGCTCGCCGGGCGGCCTGCTGCTGGTGGGCACGCCCGACGACGAGCCCTGGCACCTGACCGCCCACCTGGCCGACGAGGCCGAGTTCTCCGGGCTGTCGCAGCTCACGCCCACGCTGGTGCGCTGGTCCCCACCGCCGGACGCTCCGGCTCACCTGCGGGTCGGCCTGGACCGCCTGGAGAGCGCGCGGCGCGGGGAGACGCTGTTCGTGCTGTCGGAGCAGCACGCGCCGGTCCCGCTGCTCGAACGCGTGGACGACGCACGGCGGACCGGGGCGACCATCCTGGCGATCGAGGGCGGCGACCCGGAACTGGCCGGGCTGGCGCACGACGCGATCGCGGTGCCACGCGACGGGCTGGTGACCTTCGACGGCGCGCAGCACCTGGTGAGCGCGGCGGCCGGCGAGCCGGATCGGCGCCCCAGCCTGCGCGACCGCCTGGCCCGCCTCCTGGACAAGGTCAGCGGTCCCCAGATCGCCGACTGACCGCGCCGGGCCGCCACCACCGGCTCGTGATCATGCCCGTCCCCGTGCGGCTCCTCTCCCGATCGTCACTCGTCGTCCTGATCGGCCTCGTCCCACGCCTTGTTGCGGTCGGAGGCGCGTTGCAGTGCTCCCGCCGCCTCCTGCTCCGACGCGTACGGACCCATCCGGTCCTTGTTGGGGCAGCCCTTGTCGGGCTCGACCCGCATGTGCTTGAGACAGAACCACCACTGGCCTTCGCTCACGAGGTCAATTCTGCCCCGTAGACTCGTGTTTCATGACGACACTGCTCCAGCCCGGGCGAGTTTCGCCCATGCGAAAGGTCCCCGCCCACATCGAGCGGCCGGAGTACGTCGGCAAGAAGCGCCCCAAAACCGGTGAGTCCGACGTGAAGACCCCCGAGATCATCGAGCGGATGAGGGTGGCGGGCAAGATCGCCGCCCAGGCTCTGGAGGAGGTCGGCAAGCACGTACGACCGGGCGTGACGACCGACGAGCTCGACCGGATCGGCCACGAGTTCCTGCTCGACCACAACGCCTACCCCAGCACCCTCGGCTACAAGGGCTATCCGAAGTCCCTGTGCACCTCGATCAACGAGGTGATCTGCCACGGCATCCCCGACGACACCGTGTTGCGCGACGGCGACATCGTCAACGTCGACATCACCGCCTTCATCGGCGGCGTGCACGGCGACACGGACGCCACGTTCCTGGCCGGGGAGGTGGATGAGGAGTCGCGGCTGCTGGTGGAGCGCACGCGGGAGGCGATGATGCGCGCCATCAGGGCGGTCGCGCCCGGCCGCCAGCTCAACGTGGTGGGCCGCGTCATCGAGGCGTACGCCAAGCGCTTCGGCTACGGCGTCGTACGCGACTTCACCGGCCACGGGATCGGCACCAGCTTCCACTCCGGCCTCATGGTGCCCCACTACGACGATCCTTCGCTGCGGGTGGAACTAGTGCCCGGGATGACGTTCACCATCGAGCCGATGCTCACGCTGGGCACGATCGACTACGAGATCTGGCCCGACAAGTGGACGGCGGTGACCAGGGACGGCAAGCGCACGGCCCAGTTCGAGCACACGATCGTGGTCACGGACTCGGGCAGCGAAATCCTCACCCTTCCCTGACACGGCCCTTCACGCGCAGGGCAACCGACGGCCCCGGCCGATCACCCGCCAACCGACGGCCCACCGTCCCGGAACGCTCGCCCGCCGCCCGAGGCCCCCAAGACGACCGCCTGTCGACCGACGGCCCCGGCCGATCGCCACAGAAGGACGATCTCCACAGAGACGACGGCCCCAGGCCGGTCGCCACAAAGGGACGATTGCCACAGAGACACCGGCCCCGGGCCGGTCGCCGTGCGCGACAGCAGCCCGGGGCCGGTCGGGGTCGGTGTCAGTGGCGCCGGGGCACCACCCCGGACACCGTGGTGCCCTCGCCGGGCACGCTGTTCACAGAGAGACTTCCGCCCATCTCAGCGAAGGCCGCCCGCATCCTGGCGATCCCCCGCCCCGCCCCGGCCGGGGTGAAGCCCTGGCCGTTGTCGCTGACGGTCAGGCGCAACCCGCTCTTGCCCGCCGTCACGGCGATGGACACGGTCCGGGCCCTGCTGTGCAGCTCGACGTTGGACAGGGCCTCGCGCATGGTGGCCATGACGCCGTTCGAGACGCGCGAAGGCACGTCGGTGGCGGGCAGCGCCCACGTCTCGACCGTGATTCCGGTGCGCTCCGACCACTCGGCCAGGTAGCTCTCGAGCGCCTCGGCCAGGCTCTGCCCCCCGCGCATCCGTGTCTCTTCCGACAATTGGTTCTCGCCTTCCTTGGCACCCGGGCGCCGCACCGGTCCCCACACCGGCGTTCCCAACCGCGGCGCGCACTCCCCCCTCAAGGCCTGCGCACTTAGCTAATGGGGTTATGCCCGTCTCCCCTGGGAGAAAGGCTACCTGTCGGTCCAGGAACTTGTAGTCGGAAGGTAGAGGGCCATGTCCGAACGGCTACTCGGCCGTGCCGGTACGCAAGCGGTCACTCACCCTTGCCTGCCCCTTTGTCCGCGCGGTTCAGGCGGGCGAGGTAGGCGTTGTAGGAGTCGAGTTCGGGGTCTCCGGCCCCGCTGCGATCGGCTTTGCGGTCGGCGCGTCGCGCCTGCCTGTCGTCGTCCTTGTACCACTGCAGGGCGATGGCCAGCAGGACGATGAGCGTCGGGATCTCGCCGAACCCCCACGCGATGGCCCCGCCGTCGCGCTGCGTCTGGATCAGCGTGTCGCCCCAGGTGCGCCCGAGCTGCTCGTACCAGCCCGAGGCGATCACGCTGCCCATCATCATCAGCGCGATCCCGAAGAAGGCGTGGAAGGGCATGGTGACGAAGAGCATCAACAGCCGTCCGACGTACGGGAGCCGGTTGGGCCCTGGATCGACGCCGATGATCACCCAGAAGAACAGGCACCCGCTGAGCAGGAAGTGCAGGGTCATCCAGATGTGGCCGAGGTGCTCGTTCATCGCCGACTCGAACAAGGGCGTGAAGTACAGCGCGTACGTCGAGGCGACGAAGATCGCGGTCGCGACCACGGGATGGCTGATGACCTTGGTGAACCGGCTGTGCAGGATCGTGGTGATCCACTCGCGCGGCCCTCTGTCGCCCCTCCTGGGCGCCGGTTTGAGCGCGCGCAGGGCCAGCGTGACGGGCCCGCCGAGGACCAGGAAGATCGGCACCACCATGGACAGCGTCATGTGCTCGATCATGTGCACGTCGAACATGACCTGGGCGTACCTGGCCAGGCCGCTCTGCGTGGCGAAGACCAGCAGCGCGACGCCTGCGAACCAGGAGGCGGTGCGGCCCCACGACCAGCGGTCGCCGCGCCGGAGCAGGCGGCGCACGCCGAGCGCGTACAGGCCGGCCAGCACGCCCGCCACCACGGCGAAGAACAGGTCGAACCACCACATCGACACCACGTTGCCCACCGTGATCGGCGGCGGGAGCGGAAAGCCGAGCAGCTCGTACGCCCGGTCGGCGGGCAGGCTGAACTCGGGCGGCGGTGTACGCGACAGGGCCACCGCCACGCCCATGGTGGCGAACATGAGCACCGTCTCGCCACCGGCCAGCCGGGTGAACGCCCTGGGCTTGCCGGCCTCCAGGTCCACGAGCGTGCGCTGCCGGTGCCAGTAGCCGACGTAGCCGAGCAGCACGAAGGCCACGATCTTGGCCACGGCGAGCAGGCCGTACTCGCCCGTCCACAGGTCCGAGATCGAGCCCAGCCGCGCGACCAGGGCGAACACCCCGGACAGCCCGACCCCGACGTAGCACCACAGCGCCATCTGGGAGAAACGCGCCGCCGCCACGTCGAGTTGCGGCTGCTTGCGCAGCGCGTGCAGGGCCAGCACGCCGAGCCCGCCCACCCACAGGGCGAGCGAGAGCAGGTGCAGCGACACCGAGGAGGTGGCCAGGTCGTGGTTGGGCGAGGAGGAGGTGTGCCCGGTGAGCGGCGCGGGCAGCAGCGTCACCATGGCGAACACCAGCAGCCCCGCCGCCGCGCCCGCCGTGATGGCGCCGCGCGAGAACAGCGCGATGGCCACCCCGAAGAGCACCACGAGCGTCAGGGCGACACCCTGCGTGGTCTGGGTGGCGTAGCTGGTCAGGATGGTGCGTTCGAGGATCTGCGGCACGGTCCTGCCGATGGACTCGGCGGCGCCGAACACGATGGACAGGAACGCCGCCCCGGCCCACACCAGCGCGGCCCACGAGGCGGCCTTGACGTAGTCGAGCGCGCTCTTGCCGAGCACGCCCTTGTCGTTGGGCAGCAGCGCGGCGGCCATCAGCAGCAGGCCCACGGTGACCACACCGGCCGCGTCCATGGCCAGCTTGGACAGCGGCAGACCCCACCGCACGAACGCGCCGGAGTCGGGCAGCCCCGGAATGATCCTGGGGAACGCCCTGCCGCCCGCGATCATGCCGATGGCCAGGGCGGCGACCCCCGCCGCCGTGGCCACGAGCGCGAGGCGCGCCGCCCGGCTCACGGCTGCTTCTTCCGCGAGCTGAGCAGGAACCCGATGCCGATGCCGACGAGCGCGCCGATGACGATGATCAGCCAGATGGGGAACGACACACCCTGCTGCTCCTCGACCGAAGCCTGCTCGGGCGCCGGCGCCGCGGAGGCAGGCGGGGCCGCGGAGGCAGGCGGGGCCGCGGAGGCAGGCGGGGCCGACTGAGCAGGGGACGCGCCGGTCGGCGGCGCGCTCGCGCTCGGGGACGGCGTCTCCGCCCCCTCCACCCTGAACGGGATCTCCCCCTCGATCGGGTGCCCGTCGGAGGAGACGACCCGGTAGGCGATCGTGTACTTCCCGTCCGGCAGCGGCCCGTCCACGGCCTGCGTCACCACGGATCCGTCCAGCTCGGGCTTTCCGCTCTGAAGCTGGGCGTCTCCGTCGCCACGCACGATGACGAACGGCATGCGGACCTTGGCGCTGAACTCGAGCCTGACCTCTTCGAGGGACTCGACCTTGGCGTTCTTGGCCGGGGAACTGCTCTTGAGCGTGTCGTGCGCCAGCGCGGGAGCGGCGGTGCCGAGCACGAACAGGGCGGCGGCGAGGATCGCGGTGAGGGCCGCGAACGGGGTTGTCTTCATGGCATCCTCAAGGCTACCGATGCCACCGCCCGGTCCGGACTTCGCTCTACAAACCAGCGCAGGCCAGTGCCCGCTGATAGGCCTCCACGGCTCCGTCGGCGTCGCCGAGTGCCTCGATGGTCTCCGCGGTGGCGAACCAGGTGGAGGCCGAGCGGCGGGAGTCGGGCAGCGGGGTGAGCCAGTCGTGCACCGACGTGGCGTGTTCCGCGGCCTCCTCATGACGGCCGACCGCGTTGTATACCCTGCTGAGCAGCAGCCCGGCCTCGGCGCCGAGCACGTGCTTGAACTCGGGGGCCAAGGACCTCCCGATAGTGGCGTGCTCGACGGCCTTGTCGAAATCTCCGCTCATGTACTCGGCGTTGGCCAGCTCCACGTGCACGCGGGCGCGATCGATCATGCTGGTCGAGGTCTGCTCGAACTCCGCCACCGAAGCGCGCAGCAGGTCGCGTACGGCTTCGCTTTCCATGGGCCGGGCCCGCAGCCGGACCCGCAGCAGCGACAGGCGCATCCTGGCAAGGCCGCGCGGCTGGCCGGTCTCCGCCTGCATAGCCATCGCGCGTTCGGCGAAGGAGAGCGCCTCCTCGTGGTGGCCGGTTACCTGCGCGACCAGCGAAGCGTTCCAATTGGCGGCCACGATCGAGCGCGGGGTGCCCAGGGCGTCGGCGGCGTTGAGCAACTCGGCGGCGAACTGGCGGGCGCGCAGCAGGTCACCGCGCCACATGTAGGCCGACAGCAGGGTGGCCGCCAGCTCGACCAGGGAGTCGCTCCAGGGCAGACGGGCGCTGCCGGCCAGCATCTGCTCGCCGACCTCGACCGCCTCGGTCAGGCGCTCGCTGTCGCGGTGGGCGCGGCAGAGCACCATCATCACCTCGATGCGGCGCTCCGTGGGCAGGTCCTCCTCGCGCAGCCCGAGCAGGATGGAAATCGCCTCATCGAGGTCTCCGCAGGCCTCGGTGGCGAGCGCGAGACCGAATTCCGTGTCTTGACGTAGGGTGGTGAGCCCTGTCAGGTTGTTGTTCGCCAGCAACTCGGCGAAGCGGGTACGGGCCTCCTGGACTTCGCCATTCTCAAGTGCGAGCCGCGCATAACCGAGGGCCAGTTCGATGTCCTCCATCTGCTCGGCGGTCACACCGTTGATCAGATAGGACAGTGAGCAGTCCAGCTTTTGCGCCAACAACTCAAGAACTGCAGGAGTCGGGGTACGCTTGCCGCTCTCGATCAACGAGACATAGCTGTCCGACAACTCGGGGTGCGCCAACTGCGCCTGGGAGAGGCCACGTTGTCGCCGGACCGTCTTAATGCGGAGTCCGACCAGGTCAGATGTGGTCACAGGCGTCGCTCCCTGAGAAGATGAGTCCGAGCAAACCCCACATAGGCGAGGATGAACCCCCATGCACATGCGTCTTGCCCTGTCTGCTGTAGTCACCGCAGTCCTGTTCGCGGTAGCCATTGGAGGTAATGCTACGGCCGCGAGCACCGGTTCGTCTGCCCTTAGGGCAGTAGCGGACGACAGCCCCTGCTGCTGAACCAAGTCTGGAGTAGAGACAAACAGGCTCATCTGCCAGGCTCGACACCGCACCGCGCCCGGTAGACCTCGGCCTCGACAGCGGCGCACAACGCATCGGCTCGCCGTGTCTTCTCTCACCCCAGAGCGCCCCGAAGCCCCGCGTTCGGCGTTAGCCTAGCGCGGGGTTTCTACATTTGATCTACATGACGGTGGCCCCTTCATGCGGTCGGCGAAAAGATTTACGCTGCCTGGTTGACGCCCGGTCGATGGGAAGACGGAGGCAGGTTTTGGGCGAGGAGATCTTCATCCGGCTCCTGGGTGCGGTGGCCGCTGAGTCCCGCCAGCAGGGCGCCGTGGAAACCATCGAACTCGGCCCTCCCCGGCAACGCGCGCTCCTCGCCCTGCTCGCCACCCAGGCACCCCGTCCCGTCCCGATGGACCAACTCGTGGCCGGCCTCTGGGGTGACGCCCCGCGCAACGCCGAGCAGAGCGTCTACACCTACATCGCCGGTTTACGCCGGGCCTTCGAGCCCGGCCGCGGGCGGCGCGAGCCGTCCCGCCTGCTGACCGGCTCGCAGGCCGGCTACACCCTGTGCGTGGACACCGCGCAGGTGGACGCGCTGCTGTTCGCCGAGTGCCTGGACGAGGCCCGCCGCCTCCTGCACGACGGCGATGACCGCGAGGCCGCGGCCCGGCTCGACCAGGCCCTGGAACTGTGGCAGGGCACCGCGCTGAGCGGCCTGCACGGCCCATTCGCCGACACGGAACGGGCCAGGCTGGACGCGCTCAAGCTCGCGGCACTGGAACAGCGCGCCGAGATCCTGCTGCGGCTGGACCGCCATCTTGAGGCCATCGAGGAGCTGCGCCACCTCACCCACCAGCACCCGCTGCACGAACGAACCCGCGAACTGCTCATGAAGGCCTTGTACGAATTGGGCCGGCAAGCAGAGGCGCTAGTGGTTTACGAAGAGGGCCGGGTCGTGCTCGCCGAGGAACTGGGCACCTCGCCCAGCGAGAGCCTGCGCAAATGCCACGAGATGGTGCTACGGGCCGACAGCGCCGACACGGTGGCGGCACCCCACCAGTTGCCCCGCCCGCCTGCGTAGTTCGTCGGCAGATCTCGGGAGCTGTCATGGCTGAAGGAACGGCTGGCGCCCCGGGACGGCACGCCGCCACACCCGCTGGTGATCGTCACGGTACCTGCGGGCGTGGGCAAGTCCACCCTGGCCGCGCAGGCCGCCGACGCCGCCAAGGAGCAGTTCCCCGACGGCCAGCTCTACGTGAACTGTCATGGCGCCACACCCGACGTGCCCGCCCTCACCGCGCTCGACGTGCTCGGAAGGTTCCTGCGCGGACTGGGAGTACCGCCCGAGACCGTACCCGCCAACCTCGACGAGGCAGCGGCCATGTGGCGCAGCCGCCTGCACGAGCGGCAGGTGCTGGTCCTGCTGGACGACGCCGCCGACCTGGCCCAGATCCGGCCACTACTGGCCACGCCGCTGGGCAGTACATTGCTCGTGACCAGCCGCGAGACCATGGCCTGGGGTGAGGACGCCATCCAACTCGACCTCGGCAGGATGTCCCACGCGGAGTCGGCCACGATGCTGGCCAAGCTCGCCGGCACCGCCCGGATCTCGGCCGACACCGAACAGACCGCCAGGCTCATCGGACTATGCGAAGGGCTCCCACTGGCCCTGCGCATCGCCGGGGCACGCCTGGCCGCCCGCCCCGACTGGAGCGTCTCAGCCATGGCGGCCAAGCTCAGCGACGAACGCAATCGCCTGCACGAACTGGCGACAGGCGACCTCGCGGTCCGCTCCAGCCTCAACGCCAGCCACACAATGCTGGAACACGGCTCGCGCCCCCTGGACCGGCTCGCCGCCCGCACCCTGGCGCTACTCGGCCTCCTGCACGTGCCAGAGATGACCGTCGAGGCAGCCGCGGCGCTGCTCGGGACGGAGACACCGGACGCGGAGCGGGCGCTCGATCGACTGGCGAACGCGCACTTGCTCGACCACGCCGCACATGACCGCTACAGGCTGCACGACCTGGTCCGCCTGTTCGCCAGTGAGCTACGACCGGAGGGCGCCAGAGACGCGCTGATCCGTGCTCTGTCGTACTACGCCGCCTCCGCCCGGCTGGCCGCCCACGTCGCCGACCCACCCAGGATGGTGATGACCAAACCCGTGGACGCCGTACCGCACCACGTGACCACGGGCGAGGAAGCGCGCGCCTGGCTGTTCCAGGAGGAGAACGTCCTGACCGCCGCCGCCGTCCAGGCGCTCGCCTCCCCGGACGACACGGTCGCCAGGCTTGGCGTCAGCATCACTTTCAGCCTGTTCAGGCACCAGGAGCGCTCACACAGCATGGTGCATCTGCAAAACCTGAACATGTTGGTGCTGCAGGTGTGCGAGCGATTGGGGGATGAACGTGACGCCGGGATCGCGCACGGCAACATCGCCAGCGGCATGCGTACGATGGGAGCCATCGACGAGGCGATCAGCCATCTGCAGGCCGAACTCGAGATCGCCAGGCGGATCGGCGACGCCGTCGACGAGATGCGGACACTCGGAAACTTGGCCACCATCTACGACTCGGGCCAGCGCTTCGAGGAGGCGCTCTCCTGGGCCGAGCGCCAGCTCGCGCTGGCCAGGCAGATCGACTCACAGGTGGGCATCCGGTACGCGCTCAGCGCCATAGGCGACGCCCACGTGGGCGCGGGCCGCCCGCGGCAGGCCCTCCCCCCACTCCACGAGTCTGTGGCCAACGCGCGGGAGGCAGGGGATCCCCTGTACGAGGGGCAGTCCCTGTTGTCGCTAGGGGAGGCATACCTCTGTTTGGAGGATCCGGAGGAGGCGCTTTCCCATCTGCGGGAGGCTTACGAGCTGCTCGCGACCGCCGGCTACCGGATCATGCGGCTGCGCTGCATGATCGCGATCTCGATGGCGCACCGGGCGATGGGCGAGCTGGACCAGGCACTCTCCCGGATCACCGAGGCCACACTCAACGGTGGCGCGCTGGGCCATGCCCGCTGGGAGCAGCGGCTGCGGGAGGAGCAGGAGGCCGTGCGGGCTGCACGTGAGGCCGCGTCCGAACCGCCTGAACGCTAGCGAGAAGTCCGCAGCGTCACAGAACCCGGCATCCGGCATGAACCAGGCGCGCAACCTTTCACATCACAACAGCGACAAGCACATTACGCTGCCTCGTTGATACAGCTTTGTCGGGATGATGGAGGTCGGCTTGAGCGAGGGAATCTTCATCCGCCTTCTGGGCGCGGTGGCCGCCGAGCTCCGTGGTGAGGGCACCGCGCAGCCCATCGACATCGGCCCGCCCCGGCAGCGCGCGCTCCTCGCCATGCTCGCCACCGCAGGAGCGCATCCCGTGCCGATGGACAACCTCGTGTCCGGCCTCTGGGAGGATCCCCCGCGCAACGCCGAGCAGAGCGTCTACACCTACATCGCCGGCCTGCGCAGGGCGTTCGAGCCCGGCCGGGGGCGGCGTGAGCCGTCCCGTCTGCTGACGGGCTCACCGGCCGGTTACGTCCTGCGCGTGGAACCGGCGCAGGTGGACGCGCTGCTGTTCGCCGACTGGCTGGAGGAGGCCCGTCGTCTCCAGCGTGCCGACGACGACGCCCAGGCCGTGAACAGGCTCGACCGGGCCCTGGCGATGTGGCGGGGCACCGGGCTGAGCGGCCTGCACGGCCCGTTCGCCGACAGGGAACGGGCCCGGCTGGAGACGCTCATGCTCGCGGCGCGGGAACAGCGCGCGGAGAGCCTGCTGCGGATGGGCCGCCACCGGGAGATCGTCGAAGAGCTGCACCACCTCACCCACCAGTACCCGCTGCACGAGCGGACCCGCGAGCTACTCATGAAGGCCCTGCACCGCTCGGGCCGCCCGGCGGAGGCGCTGGCGGTCTTCGAGGAGGGCCGGGTCGTGCTCGCCGAGGAGCTGGGCGTCTCGCCCGGCGAGGGCCTGCGCAGGTGCCACGAGATGGTGTTGCGGGCCGACACCGACTCCGCCTCCGGCTCCGGCTCCGGCTCCGGGCCGGTGAGGCCACACCAGTTGCCGCGCCCGCTGACGGGATTCGTCGGCAGGTCGCCGGAGCTGATACGGCTGAAGGAACTGCTGGCCCCCTGGGACGACACGCCGCCGCACCCGCTGGTGATCGTCACGGGACCTGCGGGCGTCGGCAAGTCCACGCTGGCCGCGCAGGCCGCCGACGCGGCCAAGGAGCACTTCCCCGACGGCCAGCTCTTCGTCAACTGCCATGGCGCCACGCCCGACGTGCCCGCGCTCACCGCACTTGACGTGCTCGGGCGTTTCCTGCGCGGGCTGGGTGTGCTGCCCGAGTCCGTACCGGCCGACGTGGACGAGGCGGCGGCCATGTGGCGCACCCGCCTGCACGGCCGGCGGGTGCTGACGCTGCTGGACGACGCCGCGGATCTGTCGCAGATCCGCCCGCTGCTGGCCACGCCGTTGGGCAGCACGCTGCTGGTGACCAGCCGCGAGACCATGGCCTGGGGGGAAGACGCCGTACAGGTCGGGCTGGGCAGGATGTCGCACGCGGAGTCGGCCACGATGCTGGCCGGGCTCGTCGGCGCCGGCCGGGTCTCGGCCGACACCGACCAGACGACCAGGCTCATCGGGCTGTGCGAGGGGCTCCCCCTGGCGTTACGCATCGCTGGGGCGCGCCTGGCCGGTCGCCCCGGCTGGAGCGTGTCGGCGATGGCGGCCAGGCTCAGCGACGAACGCAGCCGTCTGCACGAGCTGGCGGCGGGCGACCTCGCGGTCCGCTCCAGCCTGAGTGCCAGCCACACCATGCTGGAACGCGGCTCACGCCCGGTGGACCGGCTGGCCGCGCGCACGCTGTCGCTGCTCGGCCTCCTGCACGTGCCCGAGGTGACCGCGGAGGCTACGGCTGCGCTGCTCGGGATGCCGGTGCCGGAAGCGGAGCGGGCGCTGGAACGACTGGCCGACGCCCATCTGCTCGACCACGCCACCCACGACCGCTACAGGCTGCACGACCTCGTCCGCCTGTTCGCCGGCGAATTGCGCCCGGAGGGTGCCCGGGAGGCGCTGATCCGCGCGCTGTCGTACTACGCCGCCTCTACCCGGCTGGCCGGCCACGTCGCCGAGCCACCCAGGATGGTGATGACGAAACCGGTGGACGCCGTGCCCCACCAGGTGACCACCGGCGAAGAGGCCCGCGCCTGGCTGTTCCAGGAGGAGAACGTGCTGACCGCCGCCGCCATCCAGGCGCTCGGCTCCCCGGACGACACCGTGGCCAGGCTGGGCGTCAGCATCGCCTTCAGCCTGTTCTGGCACCAGGATCGCTCCCAGCGCATGGTGGAGATAAAAAAGCTGAACACAATGGTGCTGGCAGTGTCCGAACGGCTGGGAGACGAGCGCAACGCCGCGATCGCGCACGGCTATATCGCCACCGCCCTGCGCGCGATGGGACGCATCGACGACGCGATCGGGCATCTGCAGGCTGAACTCGCGATCGCCAGGCGGACCGGCGACGTCGTCGACGAGATGCGCACGCTCGGGAACCTGTCCGCCATGCACAACTCGGGCCTGCGCCCCGAAGAGGCGCTCCCCTGGGCCGAGCGCCAGCTCGCGCTGTCCAAGCAGATCGAGTCGCAGGTGGGCATCCGGTACGCGCTGATATGTATCGGTGACTCTCACCTGAGCGCGGGCCGGCCGCGAGAGGCCCTGCCCCCGTTGTACGAAGCGCTGGCCAACGCGAGGAAGGCAGAGGATGCCGGCTTCGAAGGAGAGACCCTGGAATTCCTCGGGGAGGCCTACCTCTTCTTGGACGACCCGAGGGAAGCCCTGTCCTATCTGCATGAGGCGTATGAGGTGCTCACGAGGACCGGATACCGGCTCAGGCTGCAGATCTGCCTGATCGCGATGTCGGCGGCGTACCGGGCGCTGGGCGAGCTGGACCAGGCGCTCTCCCGGATCACCGAGGCGGCGTTGAACGGTGGCGGGCTGGGCAATGTCCGCTGGGAGCGGCGGCTGCGGGAGGAGCAGGAGGCCGTGCGGGCGGCCCGCGAGGCCGCCTCGGCCTCGAACGAGGGCTAGCGAGGCGTACCGGTGTCCCTGAGTGCCAGGAAGAAGTCCACCCGGTCGGCCATGGTGGACAGGTCCCTGCCGGTCAGCTCCTCGATCCTGCGTACGCGGTAGCGCACGGTGTTGACGTGCACGTGCAGCTGTTCCGCGCAGGCGTTCCACGAGCCGGCGCAGTCGAGGTAGATGCCGAGCGTGCGCACCAGCTCGGACTGGTGCCTGCGGTCGTAGTCGAGCAGCGGCGTCAGCAGCCGGGCGGCGAACGAGCGGCGAACGTCGCCGGGCACCGTGGCCAGGAGCAGCGCGTGAGTGTAGATCTCGTCGCTGGTCACCACGCCGCCGCCGCGCGCCTCGGCCAGGCGGCGGGCGTGCCCGGCCTCCTCCACGCCGCCCTTGACGGCGGCGGCGCCGGTGAGCGCGCCGCTGAGGCCGGCGCACACGCGGGTGTCGGGCAGCGCGGCGAGCACGCCGGCGCCGGCGCGCAGCCGCTCTGCCAGCTCGGCGGCGGTGCGCTCGCGCAGCGGCACCACGGCGACCGCGCCGTCGGCGCCGGCCGCCGCCACGACCTCGCGGCCGAGCAGTTCCTCCACGATCTGCCCGCCGAGCGTGGCGGGGTCGGGGCCCCGGGTGGCGCCGGGCCGCAGCGCGGTGACGTTCACCACCGCGTACGGCTCCGCCGCGTCGATCCCGCACGTCCGCAGCCTGGCGTTGAGCTCGGCCGAGTCGGCGTCGGCCAGCGCGGCCACGATGAGCTGTTCGGTCAGGCGGCGCTCGACCCTGCGGCCCTCCTCCATGCGGCTGCGTTCGAGCCCGACGCAGGCGGCCAGCTCGTAGCCCAGGTCGGCCCGGCCCATCAGGTCGCCTTCGCAGGCCAGCGCCCAGCCGGCGGCGCGGTGGCCGCGCCCGACCGCGAAGATCGTGTGCTCGCCGACCAGTACCGGGAGCCGGGGCTCGGTCAGGTACGCCTTGGCCAGCCGTACGGGATCGGCCACCGCGCCCACGATCACCTGTCCCGAGGCGGACACGACCGCGCCGGTGACGCCCAGCTCGGCGGCGGTGAGCTCGAACAGCTCGCGCAGGTCGGCGCCCTCGGCGATGGCCGCGACCAGCCGGCGGTGGCGGCCGAGCGCGTCGCGCACGTCGCCGGCCAGCCGGGGCACGACCACCTCGGCCACCGTGCGGAAGGAGACCTCGACGGGCACCAGCACCAGCGGCAGCCCTGCGGCCTCGCAGGCGGCCACCAGGTCGGCGGGCACGTGGCCGAGCCACGCCTGCCCGGCCCCGAGCGCGGCCACCCCGGCCTCGGCCAGCGCGGCCACGAACCGGGCCGAGTCGCCCGGCTCGTGCCACCACATCAGCCCGGTCAGCACCAGCTCGCCGCCGCCCAGGTAGCGGCCGGGCTCGGGCAGGTCGGTGATGTGCACGGTGCCGAACTCGCGGCCGGGGTCGCCGGTGAGCAGGGTCAGGCGCAGTTCGTCGATGGCCAGCAGGTCGGAGATGCGCACTTGGGGGAATATACAAGCCCGCCGCGATTCGCTGACCCGGGGATCTCACGCCGGGCCGGAGCCTCGTACTGCACCTGGAGCGCTCGGTGTTCGGCCACATCTCCATTGCCACAACCTGCCTCGGCCGCTTCACAGGGGTGGCGCAGACATTACGCTGCCTCGTTGACGCCCGCTCGATGGGATGACGGAGGCAGTTTTGGGCGAGGGAATCTTCATCCGCCTTCTGGGCGCGGTCACCGCCGAGGTCGGCCTCCGTGACGTCACGGAGCACATCGACCTCGGGCCTCCCCGGCAGTGCGCGCTCCTGGCCATGCTCGCCACCAGGGCGCCGCGTCCCGTACCGATGGACCAGCTCGTGGCCGGCCTGTGGGCGGATCCGCCGCGCAACGCCGAGCAGAGCATCTACACCTATATCGCGGGCTTACGCCGGGCCTTCGAACCCGGCCGGGGGCGGCGTGAGCCGTCCCGCCTGCTGACGGGCTCAGCGGCCGGCTACACCCTGCGCCTGGCTCCGGACCGGGTGGACGCGCTGCTGTTCACCGATCGGCTGGAGGAGGCCCGCCGGCTGCAGGTCGGCGGCGACGACAGCTCGGCCGTGGGGCGGCTCGACCAGGCGATGGAGTTGTGGCAGGGCACCGCGCTGAGCGGCCTGCACGGCCCGTTCGCCGACGTGGAACGGGGCCGCCTGGACACGCTCAGGCTCGCGGCGCGGGAACGGCGCGCGCAGATCCTGCTGCGGCTGAACCGCCACCACGAGGTCGTCGAGGAGCTGCGCCACCTCACCCGCGAGCACCCGCTGCGCGAACCGGCCCGCGAACTGCTCATGAAGGCCCTGCACCGCTCGGGCCGCCAGGCCGAGGCGCTGGCGGTCTTCGAGGAAGGCCGGGTCGTGCTCGCCGAGGAGCTGGGCGTCTCGCCCGGCGAGGGTCTGCGCAGATGCCACGAGTTGGTGCTGCGGGGCAAGGCCCCGGCGGCACCGGCGGTGGTACCGCACGAGTTGCCGCGCCCGCCCGCGGGGTTCGTGGGCAGGGCGCGGGAACTGGTCCGGCTGGAGGAACTGCTGGCGCCCCGTGACGACACGCCGCCCCACCCACTGGTGATCGTCACGGGACCGGCCGGCGTGGGCAAGTCGACCCTGGCCGCGCGGGCCGCCGACCTGGCCAAGAAGCGTTTCCCCGACGGCCAGCTCTACGTGAGCTGCCACGGCGCCACGCCCGACGTGCCCGCCCTGACCGCGCTGGACGTGCTCGGGCGTTTCCTGCGTGGCCTGGGCCTGCCCCCCGAGGCCGTACCCGCCGACGTGGACGAGGCGGCGGCCCTGTGGCGCAGCAACCTGCACGGCCGGCGGGTGCTCGCCCTGCTGGACGACGCCGCCGACCTCGGCCAGATCCGGCCGCTGCTGGCCACGCCGTTGGGCAGCACGCTGCTGGTGACCAGCCGGGAGTCCATGGCGTGGGGCGAGGACGCCGTACAGGTCGGCCTGAGCCGGATGTCACACGCCGAATCGGCCACCATGCTCGCCGAACTCATCGGCGCCGGCCGCGTCTCGACCGACACCGACCAGACGACCCGCCTCATCAGCCTGTGCGAAGGGCTCCCCCTGGCGCTGCGCATCGCTGGGGCGCGCCTGGCCAGCCGCCCCGGCTGGAGCGTGTCGGCGATGGCGGCCAGACTCAGCGACGAACGCAGCCGCCTGCACGAACTGGCGGCGGGCGACCTCGCGGTCCGCTCCAGCCTGAGCGCCAGCCACACGATGCTGGAACGCGGCTCACGCCCCGTGGACCGGCTCGCCGCCCGCACCCTGTCACTGCTCGGCCTCCTGCACGTGCCCGAAGTGACCGCTGAGGTGACTGCGGCGCTGCTCGGGATGCCGGTGCAGGACGCGGAGCGGGCGCTGGAACGACTGGCCGACGCCCATCTGCTCGACCACGCCACCCACGACCGCTACAAGCTGCACGACCTCGTCCGCCTGTTCGCCAGTGAGCTACGACCGGACGGCGCCCGCGACGCGCTGATCCGCGCCCTGTCCTACTACGCCGCCTCCGCCCGGCTGGCCGCCCACGTCGCCGACCCACCCAGGATGGTGATGACCAAACCGGTGGACGCCGTACCGCACCACGTGACCACGGGCGAGGAGGCCCGCGCCTGGCTGTTCCAGGAAGAGAACGTGCTGACCGCCGCCGCCATCCAGGCGCTCGCCTCCCCGGACGACACGGTCGCCAGGCTCGGTGTCAGCATCGCCTTCAGCTTGTATCGCCACCAGGAGCGCTCGCACCGCATGGTGGAGCTCAGGGACCTGGCCACGCTGGCGCTGCAGGTGTGCGAGCGCCTGGAGGACACGCACGATCTCGCGGTCGCGCACGGCCACCTCGCCAACGCCCTGCGCATGCTCGGGCGCACGGACGAAGCGGTCGGGCATCTGCGGGCCGAGCTCGAGATCGCCGAGAGGACCGGCGACGTGATCGACAAGATGCGTACACTCGGCAACCTGGCCAACGCCTACAACTCGGGCCGGCGCCATGCGGAGGCGCTGCCCTGGACCGAACGTCAGCTCGAACTGGCCAGGCAGATCGACAGTCAGGTGGGCATCCGATACGCGCTGATGACCATGGGCGTCGCCTACGTGGGCACGAGTCGGCCACGGCAGGCCGTGGACGTGCTGATCGAGGCCGCGGCCAATGCGGAGAAGGCCGGGGACGACGGCTTCGGGGGCCAGATTCTGTCCACGCTCGGAGACGCCTACCTCGGCCTCGACGACCCCGGGCGGGCCCTGCCCCATCTGCTGCACGCCTACGAACTGCTCTCGGCGTCCGGTTACCGCATCGCACGGCAGCGGTCGCTGATGGCCCTGTCCAGGGCGTACCGGATGCTGGGCGATCTCGACCAGGCGCTCTCCCGGATCACCGAGGCCGCCGCGAGCGGCGGTGGGCTCGGCCACTACTACTGGGAGGGGCGGCTGCGGGAGGAGCAGGAGGCCGTGCGCGCGGCCCGCGAGGCCATGTACGGACCTGAGCCCGCCTGAACGTGCTTGGAGGAAGATACAAGCCCGGCAGGACAAGCGCTGACCGGGATTTCACGCCGGGCGCATAGGACGGGCGGGGCCCGCGGTGCTTGACTCGGAAGATGACGCAGACGGCTGACGCGGTCATTCACGGGGTCGGGGAGAGCGCGCGGCGGCCCGACGCCGCACTGAAGGTGACGGGCGAGTTCGCCTACTCCTCCGACCTGTGGCTGGAGGGCATGGTGTGGGGGGCGACGCTGCGCAGCCCGCACCCGTCGGCGTGGATCCGCTCGATCGACGTGGGACCCGCGCTGCGGATGGCGGGCGTGCACACCGTGCTGACCCACGAGGACGTGCCGGGCGCGAAGTTCTACGGCCTGGAGCACAAGGACCAGCCGGTGCTGGCCATCGACCAGGTGCGTCACCAGGGCGAGCCGGTGGCCCTGGTGGCGGCCGACCATCCGGAGACCGCCCGCAGGGCCGTGGCCGCCATCGTGGTGGAGTACGAGCCGCGCCCCGCCATCACCGACCCCCGCGAGTCCCAGCACTTCGTGCGCCACCAGCCGGTGCGCCGCGGCGACACGTTCGAGGCCGAGGTGGTCGTCACCGGCGAGTACGAGGTCGGCATGCAGGACCAGGCCTTCCTCGGCCCCGAGTCGGGCCTGGCGGTGCCGGCCGAGGACGGCGGCGTGGACCTGTACATCGCCACCCAGTGGCTGCACGTGGACCGCGACCAGCTCGCGCCCTGCCTGAACCTGCCCCAGGACAAGGTGCGCCTGACGCTGTCGGGTGTCGGCGGGGCGTTCGGCGCCCGCGAGGACCTGTCGATGCAGATCCACGCCTGCATGCTGGCCCTGCGGCTGGGCCGCCCGGTCAAGATGAGCTACGGCCGTGAGGAGTCGTTCTTCGGGCACGTGCACCGCCATCCCGCCCGGATGCGCTACGAGCACGGCGCGACCCGCGACGGCAGGCTGGTCTACGTCAAGGCCGACATCCTGCTGGACGGCGGCGCGTACTGCTCCTCCTCCCCCGCCGTGGTCGGCAACGCGGCGTCGCTGGGGGTGGGGCCGTACGAGGTGGCGAACGTGCGGGTGGAGGCCACCGGCGTCTACACCAACAACCCGCCGTGCGGCGCGATGCGCGGGTTCGGCGCGGTGCAGGCGTGCTACGCCTACGAGTCGCAGATGGACCGGCTGGCGCAGGCGTGCGGGTTGTCGCCGGTCGAGATCCGCCGGCGCAACGCCGTCTCCCAGGGCTCCGCGCTGATCACCGGCCAGGTGATCGACTCCCCGGCTCCGCTGGCGGAGATGCTGCGCGACCTGGAGGCCATGCCGCTGCCGCCCGGCGGCCCCGAGCACGATCTGCGGGGGTTGCCCGGCGGCGTCTCGCAGACCACGCACGGCGAGTCCGTACGCCGTGGCGTGGGCTACGGCGTGGGGATCAAGAACATCTGCTTCTCCGAGGGCTTCGACGACTTCTCCACCGCCCGGGTGCGGGCCGAGCTGGTCGGCGGCGAGCCGCACGTCACCGTGTACACGGCGGCGGCCGAGGTGGGCCAGGGGCTGGTGACCGTGCAGGCCCAGATCGCCCGTACGGAGCTGGGCATCGCGGACGTCACCGTGGCCACCGCCGACACCTCGGTCGGCTCCGCGGGCTCCTCCTCGGCCTCGCGCCAGTCCTACGTCACCGGCGGCGCGGTCAAGACCGCCTGCGAGGCCGTGCGCGAGCGGTTCGGAGGGCTGGCGCCCAAGGAGGCGCTGGAGCGGTTCGGGCCGATCGAGGAGACCCGCGAGTACCGGCACCGGCCGACGTACCCGATGGACCCGCTCACCGGCCAGGGCGACTCCCACACGCAGCTCGCGTTGTGCGTGCACCGGGCCGTCGTGGACGTGGACGTGGAGCTGGGCCTGGTCAAGGTGGTGGAGCTGGCGGCGGTGCAGGACGTCGGGCGGATACTGAACCCGCAGGCGCTGGAGGGCCAGATCCACGGCGGGTCCGCGCAGGGGCTCGGGCTGGCGCTCATGGAGGAGGTGCAGGTACGCGAGGGCCGGGTGCTGAACCCGTCGTTCACCGACTACCTCATCCCCACCATCCTCGACATGCCGCCCATGACGCTGAAAATCCTGGAAAATCCGGACCCGGCGGCTCCGTACGGGCTGCGCGGCGCCGGCGAGCCCCCGACGCTGTCCTCAACCCCCGCCATCGCGGCCGCCGTCAGAGCGGCTACCGGACTTCGGTTGACTCGCGTTCCGATTAGGCCGGAAGATATCGCGTTGTTCGACGACAGCTCCAAAAGGGGGATCTGATGGCTACCGCGCGTGAGGCGGCGGAGGCGGAGTTCAACCGCTTCGACAGCGACGGCGACGGTCTGCTGACGGCCGACGAGATCAGGCAGGCCAACGACGCGCTGGGCGGGCAGGGCGCGTCGGAGAGCGAGATCGAGGCGTTCATCACCGCCGCCGACAGGGACGGGGACGGCAAGATCAAGCTCGACGAGTTCGTCGCCCTGGTGGGCCACGGCCGCCACGAGAAGGCGTGATCTACGCGCCGCCTGGGTAGGCAACCCGGCATTCCCCCTTGATCACGAGGGGGAGTGCCGGTGCTCGACAGGTTCTTCGAGCTGACCGGGCGGGGCAGCACCGTCGGCCGCGAGGTGCGTGGCGGGGTGACCACGTTCGTGGCCATGGCGTACATCATCCTGCTCAACCCCATCATCCTGGCCGGCGCGAAGGACGTCACGGGCGCCCGGCTCTCGATCGGCGAGCTGACCACCTCCACCGCGCTGGCCGCGGCGATCTCCACGCTGCTCATGGCCTTCGTCGGCAACGCGCCCTTCGGGCTGGCCGCCGGCCTGGGACTGAACGCGGTGGTCGCCTACCAGGCCGCGCCGCACATGACGTGGGCGCAGGCCATGGGCCTGGTGGTGCTGGAAGGCTTCGTGATCATCGTGCTGGCCGTCAGCGGCCTGCGCACCCTGATCATGAACGCGATCCCGCTCGCGCTCAAACACGCGATCAGCGTCGGCATCGGGCTGTTCATCGCGCTCATCGGACTGGTGGACGCGGGCTTCGTCGCCCCGGGCTCCGGCACGCCCGTGCAACTCGGCTCGACCGGGCACCTGACGGGCTGGCCGGTCGCGGTGTTCTGCTTCGGCCTGCTGCTGATGATCCTGCTGTACGTCCGCAGGGTCCCCGCCGCCATCCTCATCAGCATCGCCGTGACCGCCGCCCTGGCCATCCTGGTGAACTCTCTGACCACCATCGAGCCCGGCGCCTGGGGCGTGGTCACGCCGCGCATGCCCGAGTCGCTGGTCTCCGCGCCGAACTTCGGGCTGGTGGGCCACTTCGACCTGTTCGGCGGGTTCGTCACGGCGGGGGCGCTGACGGCCACGGTGGTGCTGTTCACGCTGGTGTTGTCGGGGTTCTTCGACGCCATGGGGACGATCATCGGCGTCAGCGACGAGGCCGGGCTGGTGGACCGGCACGGGCGAGTGCCCCGGCTGGGCCGGATCCTGACCGTGGACGGCGTGGCCGGCATGGTGGGCGGCTCCGCCAGCGCCTCGGCCAACACCGTGTTCGTGGAGTCGGCGGCCGGGGTCGGCGAGGGGGCGCGTACCGGGCTGGCCAGCGTGGTGACGGGCGCGCTGCTGGGGCTGACGCTGCTGTTCACGCCGCTGGCCGCCGTGGTGCCCGCCGCCGCCGCGGCGCCCGCGCTGGTGCTGGTCGGGGCGCTGATGATGACGCAGAGCAGGAACGTGCCGTGGGACGACCTGGATCTGGCGGTGCCGGCGTTCCTGACGATCGCGCTGATGCCGTTCACGTACTCGATCACGAACGGCGTGGGCGCGGGCGTGATCGTCTACACGCTGATCAAGGCGGTCAGGGGGCGGTTCGCCGAGATTCCCTGGCTGCTCTGGGTCGTCTCGCTGGTCTTCTTCGCCTACTTCGCCATCGACTGGCTGCGGGAGTTGTTCGGTTAGCGGATGTCGCCGCTGTTGCAGGCCACCCCGTTGCGGTCTACGTCGGTGTACCAGCCGTACTCCTCATGCGTGCCCTGGTGGTAGGGCCCGTCACCGGCCGCCACGGCCTCCTTGCAACTCGCGTGACGCTTGTCGGGGGTGCGCCGGCCGCCGATCGTGGAGCCCGGCTGTGACGCGCCCGTCGTGGCGCCGGTGGTCCCGGTGGTGCTGCCGGTGGTGCTCCCAGTGGTATTGCCGGTGGTGGTTCCCGTCGGCTGGATCGCCGGGCCGGTCGGGACCGTGCTCTGCTGGCCGCCCGTGCCGGGCGACTGCGACGGCGGGCCGGTGTCCGCGGGGCCGGTCGGGGGCGTGGTCGCGCCCGGCGAGCCGCCCAGCAGGCGGGCCACCAGGGCCTCGGCGTCCTCCTTGGTGAAGCCGGCGATGCTCACGCTGTCGCCGTCCATCTGCTGGGTGACGACGGGCGCGGCCAGCACGGTCTTGGGCTGGTCTGCCTGCTCGGGCGCGAGCACGATCGCGACCGGCCGCTGCTCGGGCACCATCTCGTCGATCAGCGTGACCAGTCGTTCCTTGAACGCGGGAGCGACCGCGATGCGCACGGAGTATTGGCCGTCCTTCTCCCGCAGCGGCTCGATCTGCTGCACGGAGGCGACCGTGACGCCGTCCTCCAGCAGGTAGCAGGTGGTCTGCTTCTCGTCGAGCACGGCCGGGTCACCCGGGCAGGGCGCGGGCTTGCTCTCCCTGACGGGCGCGAAGTGGATGGGCACCGCCAGGTGCCGCGGGGGCGCGCCGCCTAACAGCGGCGCGTCGGGGCTCCTGGTCATCAGAACGGCGACCGTGCCGAGCACGCCTGCGACGAGCACGACGAGGACCAGCGAGACGATCAGCACGATGGTGGTGAGTCTGCTGGCCTTCGGCTCCCCCGGGTCCGCGGGTGGCGGCTCTTCCGGCTTGTCCATCGATGACGATCCCATTCTGACGTTCGGGCTGCCGGTGAGCCTATCGAGGAGAAGGCGCACCGGGGTAATCAGGCGGACAATCCTCACCCAACCGTGAGATGGGAGCAAGAATGGAGGTGTGAGCGCGCGTTCGCCGAGAAGAGTTGGGCCATGAAGATCGCAGTGCCCCGCGAGGTCAAGAACAGCGAGTACCGGGTGGCTCTCACCCCGGCGGGAGTGCACGAGCTGGTGCGCCACGGCCACCAGGTCTTCGTCGAGCGCGACGCGGGCACGGGGTCCGCGATCCCCGACGCCGACTTCGCCGCCGCCGGCGCGGTCCTGCTCGCCGGGGCCGACGAGGTGTGGGGCGTCGCCGACCTGGTGATGAAGGTCAAGGAGCCGGTGGCCGAGGAGTACCACCGGCTGCGCAAGGGGCTGGTGCTGTTCACCTACCTGCACCTGGCCGCGTCCGCCGCCTGCACGCGGGCGCTGCTGGAGTCGGGCTGCACCGCCGTCGCCTACGAGACCGTCCAGACCCCTGACGGCGCGCTGCCCCTGCTCGCGCCCATGTCCGAGGTGGCGGGCCGGCTGGCGCCGCAGGTGGGCGCCTACCACCTGATGCGCTCGGCCAGCGGCAGAGGCGTGCTGATGGGCGGGGTGTCGGGGGTACGCGCGGCGCACGTGGTGGTGATCGGGGCCGGGGTCTCCGGCATGAACGCCGCCGCCATCGCCCTCGGCATGCAGGCCGAGGTGCTGCTGCTGGACAGGAACATCGACAAGCTGCGCCAGGCCGACGTGATCTACCAGGGCCACTGCCAGACCGTCGCCTCCAACACGCTGGAGATCGAACGCGCGGTGCTGGAGGCCGACCTGGTCATCGGCGCGGTCCTCGTGCCCGGCGCCAGGGCCCCGAAGCTGGTGAGCGACGAGCTGGTGGCCCGCATGAAGCCGGGCTCGGTGCTGGTGGACATCTCGATCGACCAGGGCGGCTGCTTCGAGGGCTCCCGGCCGACCACACACCGGGAGCCGACCTACCGGGTGCACGACTCGCTGTTCTACTGCGTGGCCAACATGCCGGGGGCCGTGCCGCACACCTCGACGTTCGCGCTGACGAACGTGACGCTCCCGTACGCGCTGGCCATCGCCGACCTGGGCTGGCGGCGGGCGATGCGCGAGGACCGGGCACTGGCGCTCGGCCTGAACACCCACGAGGGCCATCTGACCAGCCGCCCCGTGGCCCAGGCGCACGGGCTGGAATGGACGGCCGCGCAGGACATTCTGGGAAGTCCCTAGGACAAGGAGAAAGGGCCCGGCGTGCCGGGCCCTTCTTCTTCGTACCCCGCGTCTACTTCTGGGACTGGCTGGGCGACGGAGCGGTGGTCTCCTGCGGCTGTTGCTGCTGCTGAGGCTGGGGCGGCAGCGGTGCCTGGTCTGCGGTGGTGCTGATCGCGTCCGCGCCACCGCAGGTCGCGCCCGGCTCGGGCGTGTCCTTGCCGTTCTGGTAGCGCTTGATGAACGCGCCGAGCTTCGGGTCCGCCGGATCGGTCAGCTTGAGCTGATGCCCCCACGAGGAGACCACGATCGGCGACGGCAGGTTGGGGTAGGGGCTCATGAGCATGTAGTCCTGC
Organism: Nonomuraea sp. NPDC050404; assembly: GCF_040655495.1. Classification (NCBI taxonomy): domain Bacteria; kingdom Bacillati; phylum Actinomycetota; class Actinomycetes; order Streptosporangiales; family Streptosporangiaceae; genus Nonomuraea; species Nonomuraea sp. NPDC050404. The sequence goes on along the minus strand of NZ_JBFAKB010000007.1, from coordinate 199,917 downwards.
TGCCCCGTCGAACCCGCGACCTCCTTCAGCTTGTCCACCTGCGCCTTGGCCAGGTCGGGCCGGTAGGTGATCCAGATCGCGCCGTGCTCCAGCGAGTGCACGGCGTGCTCGCTGTGGATCGGCTTGTCATAGATCGCGCACTGCTGCCAGTAGTTGTTGTGCTCACCGCCCACCGGCGGCGTCTCCTTGTACGTCACCGTGTTCCAGACGTGCTGGCCGGCCTCGTACTTGGTGCTGCTCACGGCGTCGAGCGAGGTCTCCTGGGCCTGCCTGACCAGATAGAAGCCGACCACGCCGACGAGCACCACGATGATCAGCCCGCCCGTTCCCCACATGAGCAGCGCGGCGCGGCGTTGCTTGCGCTTCTGCTCGGCGCGCAACTTCTGCAGGTTTTCGCGCCTCGCCTGCGCCTTCTCCTTCGTCATCGCTCCTCCATCGGCGTACCAACTCCGGGTCACCCTATGCCCTCCGGGCGTATGCGGAGAATAAGCGGCATATAAGGGTCCGATCACGGCTGCGTCCGCTGGTGGGTACGCTGGAACGGCCATGGAAAAGCCGGTGAGAAACCCCCTGTTGATCGCCTGCGGCGTGCTGGTGCTCGCCGTGGCCGCGTTCCTGCTGTTCGGCCGCGACAGCGCGCCAAGCGACACCTCGGCCGAGGCCGGGTTCGCCCGCGACATGACCACCCATCACGCGCAGGCTGTGGACATGGCGTTCATCATCAGGGACAAGGGGCCCGCCAGGGAGATCAGGAGCCTGGCCTTCGACATCATCAACACCCAGGCCAACCAGCGCGGCATGTTCCAGGGGTGGCTGCAGCAGTGGCGGCTCGACCCGTCGACCGACCAGCCGGCGATGGCCTGGATGAGCGGCCACGGCCACGGCGCCACGCCGGGCGCGGCGCCCGCCGCGACGCCGGGGGTCATGCCCGGCATGGCCACGCCGCAGGAGCTGACCAAGCTCAAGGAGGCGCGGGGCACGCAGGCCGAGGTGCTGTTCCTGCAGCTCATGATCCGCCACCATGAGGGGGGTGTGGACATGGCCGAGGGGTTGCTGAGGTTGTCCACCCGCAGCGAGGTGGTCAGCATGGCGCAGAAGATCGTCGACGGGCAGAGCGGGGAGATCAAACTGATGACCGACCTGCTCAAGCAGCGGGGCGCGCAGCCGTATCCGTCGATTCTGAAGCCCCAATAGGCCGATGAGCGCCTATCCGACGGCGCTGAGGCCATCACGGGTCATGAGCGCCTATCCGCCGGCGCTGGAGCCGTCACGGGTCATGAACGCGCAGCCGCCGGCGCTGGAGCCGTCACGGGTTGTGAGCGCCTGTCCGTCGATCAGCGGCCGCGACGAGCCGTGAGCGCCGACGCGATCGTCGTGGGCTCGGGGCCCAACGGGCTGGTCGCCGCGATCATGCTGGCGCGGGCCGGGCGCAAGGTGCTGCTGCTGGAGGGGGCCGCGCAGTTCGGGGGCGGGCTGAGGTCCAGCGAGGCGACGCTGCCCGGCCTGATCCACGACTTCGGCGCGACCGTGATGGGGATGGCGCTGGCCTCGCCGGCGTTCCGCGGGCTGGAGCTCAAAGGGGTCGAGTTCGCCCATGCGCCCGTGGCCGCGGCCCATCCGCTCGACGGCCGTCCGTCCGCGCTGCTCCACCGCGACCTGCGGCGTACCGCGGAAGGGCTCGGGCGTGACGGGGTCGCGTGGACGGCGACCGCCGGGGCGGTGGCGCGCGGCGGGTTCCCGCTGGTGGACATCCTGCTCAAGCCGCTGGGGCCGTGGCCGCCGCGCCCCGGGCCGCTGCTGCGGGCGGCCGCGTTCGGGCCGATGGCGGCGCTGCCGGCCACCACGTTCGCCCGGCGGGTGCTGAAGACGGTGGAGGGGCGGGCGCTGTTCGCGGGGATCGCCGCGCACGCCATGCTCGACCTGCGCCGGCCCATCTCGGCCGGTTACGGGCTGGTGCTGGGCGGTCTGGCGCACCTGGTGGGCTGGCCGGTGGTGCGCGGCGGGTCGCAGGTGCTGACCGACGCGCTCCTGGCCGAGTTCAGGTCGCTGGGCGGGGAGGCGGTGACCGGGCACCGGGTACGCCGGCTGGCCGAGCTCGACGCTCCCGTCGTCGTGCTGGACGTGACGCCCCGGCAGTTGTTGTCCATGACCGACGACCTTCCCGAGGGCTATCGCAGGCGGCTGGAGCGGTACCGCTACGGGCCGGGGGTGTTCAAGATGGACTGGGCGCTGGACGGGCCCGTGCCGTGGCGGGATCCGGCGGTGGCCCTGGCGGGCACGGTGCACCTCGGGGGGACGCTGGAGGAGATCACGCTCAGCGAGGCGGAGGCGGCCGCCGGGCGGGTCTCGCCGCATCCGTACGTGCTGCTCGTCCAGCCGTACGTGGCCGATCCGACGCGGGGCGGGCACACGTTGTGGGCCTACTGCCATGTGCCGCACGGCTCGCGGGCCGACATGACCGACGCCATCGAGCGTCAGATCGAGCGGTACGCGCCGGGTTTCCGCGATCGCGTGCTGGCCAGGCACGCGATGGGTCCGGCCGAGCTGGAGGCGGCCAATCCCAACCTGGTGGGCGGGGACATCGGGGGCGGGCTGGCGAGCCTGGGCCAGTTCCTGCGCCGGCCTGTCTGGTCGCCGGCCCCTTGGCGTACGCCGCTGCCGGGGGTGTTCCTCTGCTCGTCCTCGACGCCGCCGGGGCCCGCCGCGCACGGGATGGGCGGCTGGCAGGCCGCCCGCCAGGCCCTGCGCCCCCGCTGACCCCGACCCGGCAGGCGGCGCGCGCCCGGCCGGCCTCGGGTTCAGCGGTCTGCTGCGGTCATCTCCTCGGCCAGGGCGGCGGCGAAGGCGTCCACGTCGTCCTCAGTCGTGTCGAACGCGCACATCCAGCGCACCTCCCCGGTCGCGTTGTCCCAGACGTAGAACCTGAACCGCTTGCGCAGCCGCTCGGCCACGTCCGCGGGCAGCACGGCGAAGACGGCGTTGGCCTCGACCGGCCGGGCCAGCTCCACGCCGGGGACGTCGCGCACCGCCCCGGCCAGCCGCCGTGCCATGGCGTTGGCGTGGCGGGCGTTGCGCAGCCACAGGTCGCCCGAGAGCAGCGCCTCGAACTGCACCGACACGAAGCGCATCTTCGACGACAGCTGCATGAACGTCTTGCGCAGGTAGTCCACGCCGGTGGCGGCCTCGGGGTCGAGCACGACGACGGCTTCGCCGTACATCAGGCCGATCTTCGTGCCGCCGAAGGAGAGCACGTCCACGCCCGCGTCGGTGGTCAGCGCCCGCAGCGGGACGTCCAGCGCGGCGGCGGCGTTGGTCAGCCGGGAGCCGTCGAGGTGGACGCGCAGGCCCAGGCCGTGGGCGTGCGCGCAGATGGCGGCGATCTCGTCGGGCGTGTAGAGGGTGCCCAGCTCGGTGGTGTTCGAGATCGACACCACCTTGGGCTGGGCCCGGTGCACGTCGCCGAAGCCCCACGCCTGCCGGTCGATCAGCTCGGGTGTGAGTTTGCCGTCGGGCGTGGGGACGGCCAGCAGCTTGATGCCGCCCGCCACCTCGGGCGCGCCGCCCTCGTCGGTGTGGATGTGGGCGCTTTCCGCGCAGATGACCGCCTCCCAGGGGGCCAGCATCGAGCGCAGGCAGACGACGTTGGCGGCGGTGCCGTTGAAGACGGGCCACGCCCGCGCCCGCGCGCCGAAATGGCGGCGGAAGATCTCGCCCATGGCCTCGGTGTAGACGTCGTCGCCGTAGGAGGTCTGGTGGCCGTCGTTGGCCTGGGCGATGGCCTGGAGGATCTCGGGGTGCACCCCGGCGTAGTTGTCGCTGGCGAAGCCCTTGAGCCGGGGGTCGTGCCGGGGAGTCAAGAAGTGAGGTCCAATCGTGTGCCGTTGATCTCGGCGGCCGGGCAGTCGTAGAGACCGCCGATGGCCGCCGCCAGTTCGTTGACGTCGGTGAAGCCGGGGAAGCGGGCGTCGGGGTCGGCGGCCCGCATGGCGTCGTTGACCAGGGCCTTGACGACGAGGATGATGGCCGCGCCCGAGGTGCCGCGCAGCGCGTCCGCCAGCGCGAGCGTCCACGCCTCCGCCGCCGCCTTGGCCGCCCCGTAGACCGCCCCTCCGGCGTCCGGCGCCTGGGCCGCCTTGGCCGAGACGATCACGAAGCGTCCGGTGTCGCTGCGCCGCAGGAGCGGCTCGAAGGCCAGCGAGACGTGCTGGAGGGTGCGGATCAGCAGGTCGTGCAGGAGGTCCCAGTCGTCGAGGCTGGTCTGGGCGAAGGAGTCGCTGCCGCGCCAGCCGCCCACCAGGTGCACCACGCCGTCCACGCGGCCGTGCTCGCGTTCGACGCGGGCGGCCAGGTCCTGTACGGCGGCGCGGTCGAGCAGGTCCACGTCCTGCTTGTCCACCCCGATCACGGTGTGCCCCTGGGCCCGGAAATATCCGGATACGGCCTCACCGGTGGGCCCCGCGGACCCGGTAATCAGTATGATCATGCTCGAAGTTCCTTAGTCGATTCGACCACATTGGTCAGCTTATGGCGTGTTGCCTGGTAGAACGTTCTGCGCGAAGGACGTCAGGCCGCGCCCGGCCGTACGACCCCCGTCTCGTACGCGAACACCACGGCCTGCGCCCGGTCCCGCAGCGACAACTTCATCAGCACCCGCGCCACATGCGTCTTGACCGTCGCCTCCCCCACGTACAGGTCTCTGGCGATCTCCGCGTTGGTGAGGCCGCGCGCCAGCAGCCGCAGCACCTCCAGCTCGCGCGGCGTCAGCTCGCCGAGCGCGGGCGACGGCTTCGGCTCGGCCCGGCCGGCGAACGTGGCGATCACCCGGCTGGTCACCGCGGGGTCGAGCAGCGCGTCGCCGGCGTGCACCACCCTGATCGCCTCCAGGAGTTGCTCCGGCGGCGACGTCTTGAGCAGGAACCCGCTGGTGCCGGCGCGCAGCGCGGCGTAGAGGTTCTCGTCGGTGTCGAACGTGGTCAGCGTGATGACCTTGGGCGGCGCGGGGGCCTCCAGCAGTTCCCTGGCCGCGGCCAGCCCGTCGAGGCCGGGCATCGAGATGTCCATGAGCACGATGTCCGGCCGCGTGCGCCCGGCCACGACGACGGCCTCGCGCCCGTCGGCCGCCTCGCCCACGACCTCCATGCCGGGCTCGCTCTCCACGACCATGCGCAGCCCTGCCCTGACCATCGCCTGGTCGTCGGCGATGACGATGCGAATGCCCACACGCGGGAGGTTAGACGCCACCTGCCCGTCTTGCACACCCGAACGTCATGACAACCGCACGCTCTGCCTGATCCGGGTCTGGGTGGCGTCGTCGCAGGTGGTCTTGGCGCAGAAGTACATGACCAGCATGGTCTTCGGCTCGCGGTCGATCACGTAGCTGACGAAGCCCAGCCTGGAGCCGGTGGAGGGGTCGTGCAGGGAGCCGTCGAAGCGGGTGGCGGGGCTGTTGCCCGCCTGGTCCTGCACGGGTTTCTGCAGGTCCACCTGGCCCGGCAGCAGGGACTCCATCTTGGGTTTCATCAGGTCGGCGGTGCCGCTGGCGTCGAGGGTGTCGGAGACCTGGACGTACACGCCGGTGGCGCTGTCGGGCTCGCTGCTGATGATCTCCGCGGCCCTCGACCAGTCCGCGCCGGGCCCCGCCACGAACAGGTCCTCGAACACGGGGGCGTGCGGGGAGGCCACCGCGAAGAGGTCCTGGTGGGTGCGGGCCGTCCAGTCGCCCGGATAGTCGAACGTGAGCGGCGCGGCGGCGCTGGTCTTGTAGCGGACCCAGGCGTCGCTCCGGTTGTTCACGATGACGAACGCGACCAGCGCGAGCGCCGCGATGGCGGCCACCAGCGTGGCGGCCACGATCGGGATCCTGCCCGGCCGGCCCTTCGCCCTGGACGGCTGCGTGGGCGGCGCGGGCGCCCGATGCGCCCCGCCGTGCCCGATCGGCTGCCCGAGCTGCGGCCCCGACCCGGTCCTCTGCTGAGCCGATCCGATCCCCTGCTGAGGTACGGCGTGCGGCCCCGACCCCGGGCCTGGCCCTGGCTGCGGCGGCACGGAGTGCGGTCCCGATCCTGGCCCGGCGGGCTGCCTGGGCACCGCGCGCTGCACCGGATAGGGCCCCGAGTGCGGGCTCTGGCCCGGGCGCGGCACCAGGCCGTGCGGCCCCGAGCCCGCCCCTCCGAACGGGTCGAACGGATCGTACGGCTGCCCGCTGATCGCGTCGCGCAGTTCGGTCACGAACTCGGTGCAGGTCGCGTAGCGCTGGTCGGGCGACTTGGCCAGCGCCCGCATGATCACGGTGTCCACCTGCGGCGGCAGCTCGGGCCGCAACTGCGACAGCGGCGTCGGCTGCTCGGCCAGGTGAGCCCAGAGCAGCGCGATGTCGTTCTCGCGCTGGAACGGCAGCCGCGCCGACAGCGCCTCGTAGACCACGCAGCCCAGCGCGTACTGGTCACAGCGGCCGTCGATGTGCTCCTTGTTGATCTGCTCGGGCGACATGTACCGGGGCGTGCCGATGAACTGGTCGGTCTGCGTCAGCCCCGAGATCGACGAGCGGTGCTTGGTGATGCCGAAGTCGGTCAGGTAGACGTGGTCCCCGGCCAGCAGGATGTTGGCCGGCTTGACGTCACGGTGGATCAGGTCGTGCGCGTGCGCGGCGTCGAGCGCTGCGGCCACCTGGGCGAAGATCTGGTTGGCCTGGCCGAGCGGCAGCGGCCCGCGATCGTAGATGAGCCGGCGCAGGTCGAGGCCGTCGACGTAGCGCATGGCGATGTACAACACGCCGTCGACGTCGGCGTTCGCCTCGTAGATCGGGATGATGTTGGGGTGCTCGATGCTGGCGACCGTCCTGGACTCCAGGATGAACCGTTGCCTGAACCTGTCGTCGACGCTGAGCACCGGGTTGAGGATCTTCAGCGCCACCCGGCGGCTCAGCCTCGGGTCGAGAGCCAGGTAGACGACGGCCATGCCGCCCTTGCCGATGATGTCCTCGATGTAGTACCCGGCCACCTCCTGGCCGATGAGGGATCTTTCGTTCAATGGCATCACGTCTCGCTGGGGTGGCCGCAGTAGCCGCAGAAGCGGTGCGCCGGTCCGAGCCTCATGCCGCACGAGGTGCAGTACTTGATCATCGGATCCGCCGCCGTCATCACCTGTTGCTGCTGCGGAACCACTTGGAACGACTGGGACCGCCGTACGACCACGGTCTGATTGGCGCCGTCGTCGAGCGGTGCGGTGGCCGCCATTGGTTGTGGCAGTTCCGTCGATATCTCCGGAGTGCGGCGGCGCCACAGCAAATACGCCCCGCTCCCCGCCGCCGCGAAAAGAATCCCCGCAGCCGCGATGAACGGCCACAGCGGCGTGGCCGGCTCGGACTCGGCCGCCGCCTTCTTCGTCCCCTGGTCCTCGGGGCCGCCCCGCTTGGCCAGGGAGGTCTTCAGCAGTCCCGCGGCCACCACGTTGCCGGGGTAGAGCTCCAGCACGCGCTGGAAGCCCGGCGCGGCCTCGGTGTAGTACTTCGTGTGGTAGCGGGTCAGCGCCGCCTCGAACGCCGTGTCGATGGCGCCTCTGCGCGGCACCACCTTGGCGGCCGCCAGGACTGCGGTGATCTCCTTGACCCCGATCATCTTGCCGTCCTTGCCGCCGCCGACCAGCAGGCCGATGACGTGGCCGTTCTTGTCGCCGATCACCGGCGCGCCGACCAGGCCCTTGTCGGCCAGGCCGCCCAGCTTGACCGGCTCGTCCACCTTCTTCTCCGGGTCGGAGAACGGCCTGCCGCCCTGTCCTGCCACGCCGCCCTTGCCGAGGTGGGCGATCTCGACCGTGTGCGCCACGTTCGGTCCCGGCCTGCCCAGGAAGCCCGCCACGTTGGTGGGCGAGCCCTGCTGGTCGGGCACCTTGTCGGCGAGCGGCGCGGTCGGCATGCCGACGCCGCCCGCGCTGGGGGTCAGCGGCACCAGCACGGCCGGGTCGTCGGGCTTCGGGCCCGCCTTGATGCACTTGAGCTTGTAGCCGTCGGGGCTGGGCGGACTGACGTTGGGGAAGGCCGTGATGTCGGTGGTGACGTTGACGATGCAGGTGGCGGTGCTGCTCTTGGGCGGGTAGCAGTCCTGCAGGTGCCGGTTGAGTATGTCGTCGGAGAGCGTGTGCTTCTCGTAGTCGGCCGGGATCTTCACCTTGTGGTGCTCGGCGAAGATCTTGTTGGCCGCGTAGACGGCGACGTCGTCGGGGTTGACCGCCAGCCGCCGCAGCCCCACGACCGTGCCGTCGGGGCTGACGACGGTCCCGGTGCCCGCGCCGAACGGGATGTCGTAGGACCGCTCCACATGTTTCAGCTCACTGACGTGGTCGAGCAGGGTGATCTCCACGTGGGACACGGCTTCCAGTCGCACCACGGCCGGGCTCACCAGGTCGGTGATGCCGCTCGGGTGTTCGTGCGCCGCGACCGGCAGTGCGGTGAGCACCAGTGCCGCCACCGCGACGCCACCGGCTAGAGCTGTGAGGCGCGCCATCTCCGCTCCAAACGCAAGGTTAGGACCAGCGTCCCAATCACGTGCCGTAAGTCAATAGACCACTACGTAGACAAGCGCTTGCTCGGGGACATAACGTACCGGGATGGGCTACACGATCGGCGTAGATGTCGGTGGCACCTTCACCGATGTGGTCCTTGGAGGCACGTCCGGCGCGATCACCGTGGCCAAATGCTTGAGCACCCACTACGACCCCATCGCGGGGATCGTGGCCGGCGTTACGCGCGCGCTCGGCGGCCGGGACCCGTCGCTGGTCACGCGGGTGGTGCACGCGACGACGCTGGCCACCAACGCGGTGCTCGAACGTACGGGGGCGCGGGTGGCCTTTGTCACGACCCGGGGCTTTCGTGCCACAGTGCCGCTCGGCCGCTACGCCCGCGTCGAGGAGGACCGCTACGACCTGCGCTTCACCCCGCCCCCTCCCCCGGTCGCGCCCGGGGACTGCTTCGAGGTGACGGAACGGGTATCGGCGCGCGGCGCGGTGCTCACCCCCCTGGACCTTGATTCGGTACGCCGGGTCGCCCGCGAGATCGCGGCGCGCGGGATCGCCTCGGCGGCGGTGTGCCTGCTGCACGCGTACGCGAATCCGGACCACGAACGCCGGGTGGCCGAGATCCTCCGCGCATCGATCCCCAACGTCGTGACCTCCTCCGAGATCTGGCCGGAAAGCCGCGAATACGAGCGCGCCACCACCACCATCATGTCCGCTTATATCGGTCCAATGATGGCTTCGTACCTTTCGCGCTTCCGGGAGCGGCTGGCGGACCTCGGGATCTGCGCGCCCATCCACGTCATGGAGTCCGGCGGCGGGGTGATCTCCGCCGAACTGGCCGCCAGGCGGGCGGTCACCACGATCGAGTCGGGGCCTGCGGCGGGCGTGCTGGCGGCGGCCGGAGCCGGGTTCGCGAACGCGATCTCGTTCGACATGGGCGGCACCACCGCCAAGGCGTGCGTGGTGCGCGGGGGCCGGCCGGAGATCACGCACGAGTTCCACGTCGGGGGCAAGGGCAGCTTCGGCGGGCGCCGGGCGGGCACCGGCGTCCCCATCAAGACCCCGGCCATCGACCTGGCCGAGGTGGGCGCGGGCGGCGGCAGCGTGGCCTGGCTGGACGCGGCGGGCGCGCTCCGCGTCGGCCCCCGCTCGGCCGGCTCCTCCCCCGGCCCGGCCTGCTACGGCCTGGGCGGCTCCGACCCCACCGTCACCGACGCCAACCTGGTACTCGGCTACCTCTCCCCATCCCTCTCCTTACCTTCCCCCACGCCTCCGGGACCACCCTCCGCCCCGTCCGCACAAGCACCGCCCGGACCACCCTCCACCCCGCCCGCACAAGCACCGCCGGGATTGCCCTCCGCCTCTCCCTCGGAAGCGCCATCCACATTGCCCGCCGAATCGGCCCTGGCGGGCCTTCCGCTGTCGCCCGCGCTGGCGGACAAGGCATTGGAGCGGCTGGCCGGACCGCTCGGGGTGTCGCTGGAGGAGGCCGCGTACGCCGTGTACGAGATCGTCAGCGCCGCGATGGCCTCGGCGGTGCACGTGGTGACCGTGCAGCGGGGCATCGACCCGCGCGGCTTCGCCCTGGTCGCCTTCGGTGGCGCGGGGCCGATGCACGCGGCCCGGGTGGCGGAGCGCTTCGGGATCCGGACGGTGGTGGTCCCCGCGTACTGCGGGGTGGCCTCGGCGGCCGGCCTGCTGTCGGGCGAGTTGTCCACCGACCGCGTACTGTCCCGCCTGGACGAGCCGGACCCGGAGGCCGTCTTCACCCGCCTGGCCACGGAGGCCGCCACCGACCTGGGCGTCTCACTCACCTCCGCCGGAGTGCGGGTGCTGCGCTCGGTGGCCGTCCGCTTCAAGGGCCAGTCGCACGACCTGACCGTGGACTGGTCCGCCGACCGCGCCACCCTGGAGTCCCGCTTCTTCGGCAGGTACGCGGAGGTGTACGGGATCAGCCAGCGCGGCGAGATCGAGCTGGTGAGCTACCGCATCCGCCTGACCGCCCCCGCCGCCCCACCCACGAACGACACCGTCACCAGCACCCCCGACCCGCCCACTACCGGCACGGGCACGAGCACGCCGAGCTACACGCGCATGGCGTACTTCCCGCAGTCGGGCGGCGGCTACACCGAGGTGCCCGTCCACACCAGGGACACCCTTCCGCAGGACCTCCCCGGCCCGGCCATCATCGAGGACGCCGAGTCCACGATCGTCGTCCCGCCCGGCTGGAGCGCCACCCTGACCGGCACCCGCGCCGTACACCTCAGAAGGACCACCCCATGACCACCGACCCCCTGACCGCCGAGGTGCTCAGGAACGCCCTGGTGGTGGCGGCGGAGGAGGCCGGCATCGTGGTGGTGCGCTCGGCGTACTCCACCTTCATCGTCGAGGGCTCCGACGCCTCGGCCGCCGTCCTGGACGCGCGCGGCCGCCTGGTCGCGCACTCCATGGCCACGACGCTCATGAACAGCATGGCACTCAAGGTCGCCCTCCCCGAACTCCTCAAGGACATCCCGCCGGACACGATGCGCCCGGGCGAGGTGTACGCGCTCAACGACGCCTACCGGGGCGGCGTGCACACCAACGACCTGCTCGTCTACCGCCCGGTCTTCGTGGCGGAGGTTCCGGCGTACTTCACCGCCACCATGATCCACGTCTCCGACCTGGGCGGCCTCTCGGCCGGCGGCATGGCCCCGCTGGCCACCGACATCTTCCTGGAGGGCCTGCAACTCCCCCCGGTACGCCTGGCCACGGGCGAGGGCCTGGAGCCGGCCGTCGAGGCGATCCTGCGGGCCAACAGCCGCACCCCGGACAAGGTCATGGGCGACGTACGTGCCCTCGTGGCCGGCACCGCCGTGGCCGCCGCCCGGCTGGAGTCGCTGATCGGCGAGTACGGCGAGCGGGGCCTGGCGGAGGGCATCGACGACTACCTCGCCCACACCGAGGCCAGGACCCGCGCGGCGCTGGCCGGGTTGCCGAAGGGCCGCTACGAGGCGGCGTACCCGATCGACGACGACGGGATCGACCCCGACGTGACCCACCACATCCGGGTGGCCGTCACCCTCGGCGAGCAGGAGGCGGTCGCCGGTGCGGAGTCGGTAGCGGTGCTCGACTTCGCGGGCACGGACCCGCAGGTCCCGGCGGCGATCAACGCCTCGGCGTCGCAGTCGCTGGCCGCCGCCGTGTTCGCCGTCCGCTGCTTCCTCGACCCCACCATCCCGATGAACGACGGCTGCCTGCGGGCCATCGAGGTGCGCCTGCCGGAGGGCTGCCTGCTCAACGCCCGCTCCCCGCACCCGTGCGGCGGCCGGTACGTGCCCATCTACGCCGCCATGGAGGCCGTCTTCCAGGCCCTGTCGGACGCGGTGCCCGAGCGGGCGATCGCGGCCAGCGGGATCCTGCAGCCGTTCTCGATCGCGGCGGTCGGGGCGCCGTACTGGATTCACCTGTCCTACGACTTCGGCGGCGTGGGCGCGCGCAGGGGCCTGGACGGTCCTGACGCGACGGGCGTGCACTTCGGCATCGGCCGTAATTCGGTGCCGCAGGTGGAGCCGGTGGAGAGCCGCTGCCCGCTGATCGTGGAGTCGATCGAGACGATCGAGGACTCGGGCGGGCCTGGCCGGCATCGGGGCGGGCTGGGCTCGCGCACGGTGTACCGCTTCCTGGCGGACTGCCACGTCACCACGCGCGGCGACCGGCTGCGGCTGGCGCCTCCCGGGCGCGAGGGCGGGCTGCCGGGGCGGCTGGGCGGGTTCTACCGGCGGCGGCTGGACGGAACGGTGGAACGGCTGGCGTCCAAGGTCAACAATGTGCGGTTCGCAGCCGGTGAGGCGTTCATCGTGGAGACGACGGGCGGCGGCGGGCTGGGGCCGCCGGAGGAAAGGGACAGGGAGGCAGTCCTCGCCGACCTGGACGCCGGGCGCGTTTCGGCGCGAGGTGCGGCACAGGACTACGGATTCAGCCGCGCGGTCGTAGCAGATCAGCCGGATCGAACGTCACAGGGAAGGGCGCCGACAAGGTGATCTCGGTTCCGGCCTTGTGAACGACTGGGCCCGCGTAGCTGCGGCCGTCCAGCTCGTAGACGTAGACCCTCGGCCCTTCCATGGGCTCCACACGCCAGTAGAGTGGAATACCCGCTTCCGCGTATGCCGCGACCTTGGTCGACCTGTCATGAGCCTTGCTGCTCGGGCTGACGACCTCCACCGCCATGAGCAGATCGCCGGGCGTGTACATCAGGTCCACCAGCTCCGACACTTCCTCGGGCACGACGACGAGGTCGGGGATGTAGAAATCCTCATTGCTGTGCTTGACGTTGACGGTGGTCAGGCACTCCAGCTCGGGCGGTGCCGCGCTCTGCAGCATGAGCAACAATCGCGTGATCACACGCTGATGCCGGGGGGTGGGTGCGGGGCTCACCAGTAGGCTCCCGTTGAAGAGCTCGTAGCGGTTCCCGTCCTCGGGAAACTCAAGCAGGTCGTTGACGGTGAACGGAGCACTGGGGAAGCCAGTGCGCCCCGTTGGTTCGATCGTCGCCATCGCGGTCACCTGCTCAGTATCGGGAGTCTCGCCCTCGCCCACATGCTACTTCTCCAAATCTCCTCACTTTAAGTGACGAGGCCGCCACGCCTCGGCCCCTCGCCGCACGGCCGTGTGCACGGCCCGCGCCACCCTGGCCCCCCACTCCGACCGTGGCCCGCCGAACAACTCCTCCTCCCCCGTGACGGGCACGGCCACGCACAAGGCGTCCGAAGCCGTCCCCGTTCCGGCGAACCCGGTCTCGGCCAGCGCCTGCGACTTCGCCTCCGTCACCGTCATCACCGTGTTGACCAGCGCCGCGTCCGTCATGGCGACGGGCACGGCGACCACGATGTTGATGGTGCCGACCCGGATCGGGGCCAGTTCGGGATCCGGGTGCCCCTCCGGCGCGGCGGCCCACGTAGGCACCCGCAGCCCGACCGTCGCGTACGCCTCCACGCCCCCGTCGGAGGCCCGCACGTAACGATCCACCGAAGCCGCCGTCATCATGCCGACCCCGGCGCCCGCACCGGGGCCCAGGGACGTCAGGTGATCGACCGGGTCCATCCGCGAATAACCCGCCACCACCTGCGCGTTCAGCACCCACTCCCGGACGCCGATCCCGCCGCCGAGCATCGCCGAGGAGATCATCCGCCAGCCGGGCCCGAACTCCCACAGCAGCGCCCCGAGCCGGACGCCCTCCTCCACCCGATACGTGAGCTTCATGTCTCATCCCTGACCAGCTGCACGACGGGCCGCCCGCCGGGTCCTGGCTCGATCTTCACCCGGGCGTCGAAGTGCCGTCCCACGAGTTCCTCGGTCAGCACCTCGGCGGGCTCCCCCGAGGCGGCGGCGTGGCCGTCGGTCAGGAGCAGCAGGGCGTCGGCGTACAGGCCGGCGACGGTGAGGTCGTGCAGGGTGGTGATGACGGTCAGGCCGTCGGTGCGCCGCAGCCGGTCCACCAGCTCCAGCACCTGCTGCTGGTGGCCGAGGTCCAGCGCGGTGGTCGGCTCGTCCAGCAGCAGCGTGGGGGCCTCCTGGGTGAGCGCCCTGGCCAGCACCACGCGCTGCCGCTCCCCGCCGGACAGCTCCCCGACCCGCCGTCCGGCCAGCGCGGTCAGGTCGAGCCGGTCGAGTACGGACTCCGTCACCTGCCGGTCGTGCCTGCTCTCCCGTCCCAGGTAGGGAATGTAGGGCGTACGCCCCAGCAGCGCGTAGTCGAAGACCGTCATGTCGCGCGGCAGGGCGGGCGTCTGCGGCGCGTACGCCACCAGCCTGGCCCGCTCGCGCGGCTTGAGCGCCCCCGACGGCCGGGACCCCAGCAGGATCTCGCCCCGGTGCGCGACGAGCCCCATGAGGGCCTTGAGCAGGGTGGACTTGCCGGCCCCGTTCGGCCCGATGACGGCCGTCCACGCGCCGCGCGGCACGTCGAGGTCCACGCCGGTCAGCACCTCGCGCTCCCCGAGCCGCACCGACAGGCCGCTGACGCTGATCACAGGGCCGCCCGTCTCGTCATGCGCAGGACGATCACGAAGAACGGCGCGCCCACGAACATGGTCACCACTCCGATCGGCAGCTCGGCCGGCGCGATCACCGTACGGGCGACGAGGTCGGCCAGCACCAGGAACGCCGCACCGACGATCAGCGAGAGCGGCAGCACGACGCGGTAGGAGCCGCCCGCCACCCGCCGCACGATGTGCGGGACGACGATGCCGACGAACCCGATCAGCCCGCTCACCGCCACGGCCGCGGCGGTGGCCAGGGACGCGGCCAGCAGCACCATGAAGCGCACTCTGGCCGCCCGCAGCCCGAGGCTGGTGGCCTCCTCGTCGCCGACGGACAGCACGTCGAGCAGGCGGCCGTGCAGCAGGAGCAGCACGGAGGAGACGGCGGCGTACGGCAGGACCAGCCAGAACTGGTCCCACCCGCCGCCCACGTCGCCAAGGATCCACGAGTAGATGCGCTGCAGCTCCTCGACCTTGAACTGCTGGATGAACGTCTGGATCGCGGTCAGGAACGAGGTGACCGCCACCCCCGCCAGCACGAGCGTGGCGGTGCCGCCGTCGCGCCCGGCGGTGTTGCCCAGCGTGTAGGCCATGAACACGCCGCCCACGGCCCCGGCGAAGGCGGCCACGGGGATGCTGCCCGCGACGGAGGGCAGCAGCACGATGGCCGCGGTGGCCGCCAGGCCGGCCCCGGCCGCGGCCCCGAGCAGGTACGGGTCGGCGAGCGGATTGCGGAAGACGCCCTGGTAACCGGCCCCCGCCATGGCCAGCAGGCCGCCGACCACGGCGGCGACCAGCACGCGCGGCAGCCGCAGCTCGAACAGCAGCCCCTGCTCCACGGGCGCCAGCCCGGAGTCAACCTGCGTGAACGGCAGCCAGTCCACCGCCTGCAGCACGATCTGCCACGGCGAGATGTCGGCGGCCCCGTCGAGCAATCCGGCGATCATGGAGACGGCCAGCACGCCCAGGGCGCACAACACCCACAGGGGTCTGGCCCTGGACGGGCCGGCCCGCGTCACCGTCCCAGCTTTTCCGGAGGGACCGGCCTGCCTCACCACTTCAGCTCGTGCCCGCCTTCTTGACCGCCGCGCCGATGGTCTCGGCCAGCTCCACGACGCGCGGCCCCCACCGGGAGGCGATGTCGTCGTCGAGCTGGATCACCCGGTCGTTCTTGATGGCGCTCAGGTTCTTCCAGCCCGGCCGCTTGGCCAGGGTGTCCTTGCTCTGCTCGCAACACTTGACGTCGGCCAGGAAGATCAGGTCGGGGTCGGCCTGGGCGACGAACTCGGCCGACAGCTTGGGGTAGCCGCCGGCGGCGTCGGGCGCCTTGTCGGCGATGTTGGTCAGGCCGAACATGCCGTAGATCTGGCCGATGAACGTCTGGGACGTGGCGGCGTACGGCGTCGTGTCCAGCTCGTGGTAGTAGGTGAGCTTGCCCTTGGGGGCTTCGGCGGCCAGCTTGTCGATGGCCGTCCTCATGCCGGTGACGACCTCCTCCGCCTTGGCCTTGTTGCCGGTGGCCGCGCCCAGCTCGGTGATCTCCTCGTACGCCTCGTCGAGCTTGGTGGCGGACGGCTGGAGCAGGACGGGCACGTTCACCTTGCCCAGCTCGGCCACGACCTTGTCGAGGTCGTCGGAGACGACGACCAGGTCGGGCTTGTGGGCGACGATGGCCTCGACGTTCGGCTTGAAGCCGGACAGGTTGGTCTTGGGGGCCTCGGCCGGATGGTTCGACCGCTCGTCCACCGCGATGACCTGGGCGCCGGCCCCGATGGCGAACAGCGTCTCGGTGTGGGTGGCCGACAGCGACACGATGCGCTCCGGCTTCTTGGCGATGGTGACCTTGCCGTTGGCGGCCTCCACGGTGACGGGGAAGCCACCGGAGGCGGGGGCGGGGGCCGTGGTCGCGGCGGGGGCCGGGGAGGCTGTCGTGCCGGTCTGACCACAACCGGCCAGGACGAGCGTTCCCAGCAGCGCGCCCGCGAAGGCCGTGCGTACGGACCTCACGAGTAGTCCTTTCACACTGTTCGGAACCGAGAGACCCGCTGCGGAGCGACGGATCACCCTTTTCCACGAGGGTTGATGACGTCGGCGCGGAGGCAGGCGACCTGGCTGTGACAGTTGCGGGACAGCGCCGGACTCGCACCGGACTTCGCTGCGCTCTGCGCGTCGGACGTACGTTACCAATGCCCCGGATGTCGCCCCGCGTCAAGGGGCGAGTTGGGCCTGCGCCTCGGCGATGATCCGCTGCAGCCGCAGGCCGTGGGCGGCGTCCAGCGGGTGCCCGCCACCTTCGCGCACGGTCCCGGCGAACTCCTCGGCGATCGTCTCCAAGGGGTCGTCGTCGAAGTGCGGCAGCACGACGCCGCCCGCGCGGCCGTACACGGCGATCACGGGCGGGGGCACGTCGCCGGCGGCGGTCATGCACAGGGACACCTCGCTGACGGCGCCGCCCTCGTGTTCGAGCAGCAGGCCCGTCCAGCCGAGCGGGTCGCCGTGCGCGCGTACGCCGGTGACACGGCCCAGGGCGGCGTCCAGGATGTCGATCACGTGCGGGCCGACGTCGAGCAGCGCGCCGTGCGCGCGCCGCCATGGGGTGGCGAAGGGGTGGTCGCCGAGCAGGGTGCCGGAGACGTTCACGGCGTGGCCGCCGAACGGTTCGATCTCGGCGCAGCGGGCGAGGAACGCGCGGGCCTGGGGGGCGTACCTGAGCGTGAGCACCATCTGGGAGGCCACGCCCGCCTCGGCGACGGCCCCGGCCAGCCGCTCGGCGTTGGCCAGGGTGTCGGCGAGCGGCTTCTCCAGCAGCAGCGCCTTGCCCGCGCGGGCGGCGCGTACGGCGTACTCGGCCTGGACGGCGGGCGGCACGCAGAACGCCACGGCCTCACAGTGCTCGAACAGTTCCTCGGCGGTCGCGAACACCGGCGCGCCCAGCTCGGCGGCGGCCTCCGGCCTGCGTGCCCACACCCCGGCCAGCCGCGTGTGCGGCCCCCGGGCCAGCATCGGCGCGTGCGCCATCCGCGCCCACGGCCCCGCTCCGACCAGTCCCACCGCCACCGGCTCGTTTCGATCATCCACCCGTGCAACCTACGGCCGCGAGCGCCACCGCTCAACCGCGTGCTGGGGCCGGTGCGCGAGGGTTCCCGAGTCGATCACCAGGGTCTGGCCCGTCAGGCAGCGGGACTCGTCGCAGGCCAGGAAGGCCACCAGGTTGGCGACGTCCTGCACCGAGCACGCCCACGGCAGCAGCCGCTCGGCCGCCTTGTCGGCGAGTTGCGCGGGCGTCATGGCACGCTGGGCCGCCTCTGTGAGGACGAGGGCGGGCGCGACCGCGTTGCAGCGGATCCCGCGCGAGCCGTACATCGTGGCCACGTACCGGGTGAAGCCGATCAGCGCCGCCTTCGAGGCCCCGTACGCGGCGTGCGCCGCGTCCCCCACCAGCGCGGACACCGACGACGTGAGGACGACGGCGCCGCCGTCGGGCATGACGGGCATGGTGTGCTTGACCATGAGCATGGCGCCGCGCAGGTTGACCTCCATGGTGCGGTCCCATACGGCCACGTCGAGCGTCTCCAGCTCGCGGTCCCGCCCGTACACGGCGGGGTCGAGCACGGCGGCGTTGGAGTGCAGAACGTCCACCCGGCCGAAGGATTCCACAAGCGTCGCGACCGCCTCCTGCACCTGCTTCTCGTCGGAGACGTCGCAGGTCAGCACCATCGCGGTGCCGCCCTGGGCATGGATGGCGGCGGCGGTGGCCCGCGCGCCCGCCGTGCGCACGTCGAGCACGCCGACGAAGGCGCCCTCGGCGGCCAGCCGGGCCGCGCAGGCCGCGCCGATGCCCGAGCCGGCGCCGGTCACCAGCGCCACCCGCCCGTCAAACCGGCGGCTTTCCATTCGACCGGCCGGATCGAACGGGCCGCTCACCATTCGACCGGCAGGGACGTCAGGCCGCGGCCCACGATCGACTTGCGGTAGGCGGCCGTCCGTCCCGGTGCGAGCCGCAGTCCCGGCAGCCGCCGGCCGAGCACCTCCAGCGCGGTACGCAGTTGCAGCCGGCCGAGCGCGGCCCCGACGCAGAAGTGGATGCCGTAGCCGAAGACCATGTGCTCGGCGGCGTTCGGCCGGTCGATCACGAACCGTTCCGGGTCGGGGAAGACGCTCTCGTCGTGGGCGGCCGAGTCGATGGACAGCAGGACGAGCGACCCCGCCGGGATCGTCACGCCGTGCAGGGTGACGTCGGTGGCGGCGTACCGGAAGGAGCCCAGCGCCGACCCGTCGATGCGCATGCACTCCTCGCAGGCGTTCGCGATCCGCGCGGTTGGCACCGGCCAGCAGCCCTCCCGCAGCAGCCGCAGCACGGTGGTGCCGAGCTGGTTGGGCACGGTGTCGTTGCCGCCGAGCAGGATCGTGGAGATCAGCTCCACCACCTCCCTGTGGGTCAGCTCGTCGCCGATCAGCGAGGTCATCAGGGAGGTGAAGTCGTCCCGGGGCTGCTTGGCGCGCTCGGCCACCAGGCGGTCCACGTAGTCGAGATAGGTCAGGAAGCTGTCGGCGAGTTCGAGCTGGCGGTCGGGCGGCTGCGGCGAGAGGAAGAGCTGGAACCAGTCCTTGACGTGCGACTGCACGAACGCCTCGTCGGCCTCGGGCACGCCGATGAAGCGGGCGGTCAGCTTGATCGACGGCTCGTGGCCGATGTCGGCGACGAAGTCGGCCCGGCCGCGCGGGATCAGCCGGTCGAGCAGGTCCTCGTTCAGCCGCCTGAACTCCTGCTCCAGCGCGGCCACCGCACGCGGCGTGAACGCCCGGGACACCGAGCGGCGCAGGCGCGTGTGGTCGGGCGGGTCCACGTTGGCCACGAAGCTGGACAGGAACGAGCCGTGCTCGCCCAGCTTCTCCTTCGTCTCGCCCGTCAGGCTGCGCGAGATCGTCAGCGAGCCCCTGGAGGAGAAGCGCCGGGGGTCGCCGTACGCGGCCCGCACGTCGGCGTGGCGGGTCAGCACGTACGCGCCGAGGTGCTCGCTCCAGAACACCGGCGCCTCCCTGCGCAGCCTGGCCAGGAACTCGTAGGGGGCGGCCACGTGCCAGTCCGAGCCGACGTCGAAGTCCTCGATCATGCGAAGATCCTCCGCGGGTTGCCGACGAGCATCTGGTCGATCTGCTCCCGCGTGACGCCCCGGGCGCGCAGCGCGGGCAGCACGTCGCGGGAGATGTGCAGGAGGTGGTAGTTGGGGTGGCGCCGGCGTACGACGTCGGCGTCGAAGCGGTCGTTGAAGCAGTAGGAGTCGTGGCCCAGCACCATGCGCCCGGCGTGCCCGCGCTCGCAGAGCGCCGCCACGACCGCCACCCGGTCCTCGAACGGGCTGATCGTCTCGATGCCGAAGCGGTCCATGCCCAGGTACGAGCCGTTCGCGAGGAGTTCTTCCAGGTAGGCCAGGTCGGTGGAGTCGCCGGCGTGCCCGATGACCACCCGGCCCAGGTCCACGCCGAGCGAGGCGAGCAGTTTCTGCTGGTCCAGGCCGCCCCTGGAGGCGCTGTGGGAGTGCGTCGTGATCGGCGCACCGGTCGCCAGATGGGCCTCGGCGACCGCCCTGAACACCCGCTCGCAGCCCTTGGTCAGGCCCAGGTGGTCGGAGGCGCACTTCAGCATGGCCGCCTTGACGCCGGTGCGCCCGATGCCCTCGGTGAGGTCGCGGACGAAGAACTCGGCCAGCCGGTCGGGCCCGCCGAACAACGATCCGGGGCCCCGGTTGGCGAAGTACGGCGGCAGCGCGTCGTAGGTGTAGAGCCCGGTGGCGGCCACGATGTTCACGCTGGTCAGCTCGGCCACCCGCCGCACGGCCGGCACGTACCTGCCCAGGCCCACCACGGTGAGGTCCACGATCGTGTCGACGCCCGCGGCCTTGAGCGCGTCGAGTTTGCCCGCCGCCTCGCGCGCCCGCGTCTCCAGGTCCCACTCCTCGGGGATGTCCGGCCAGTTCCACAGGATCTCCGGGCTCAGCCCGAAGACGTGCTCGTGCATGAGCGTCGCCCCGAGCCCGGCGACCGGGCCCATCACGGTTTCAGGCACGGGAACCTCTCGTGCTCGAAGGGCCGGTTCACTTGCAGCCCGAGCCCGTCGGTCTGGCCGTACGGCAGGCCGGTGTAGAGGGCGTCGGCGTCGAAGTAGGTGACGGTGAAGGACAGGCGCGGGCTGTCGCGCCGGTTGGCGGGCGCTCCGTGCACGGTCAGGGCGTGGTGCACGGTCGCGTCCCCGGCCTTGAGGTCGAGCGGCGGCGACAACTCCAGCTCCTTGAGCCACGGGTGCTGGCTGAGCTGGTCGTCGCCCGGCCGGGTGAAGCTGCGGCCGAGCACGCCGTACCGGTGCGAGCCGTCGTAGAAGCGCAGCGAGCCCATGTCGGCGGGTACGTCGGCCAGCGCCAGCCAGAGCGTGAGCATGGCCGAGCGGTCCATCGGCATCCAGGGGAAGTCCTGGTGGAACTCGGTGGCGCCGTGCTCGCCGGCCTCCTTGACCAGCAGGTTGGTCACCTGCACGCGCACGGCCCGCACCCCGCGCAGCAGCCGTACGGCGTTGCGCCCCATCACGGGGCTCATGGCCAGCGCGCCGAACGCCTCATCGCTCGCCGCGATGTCCCTGGACTGCCCGAACGCCTGGTCGACCAGCGTCTCGTGGCTCTTGGACCGCTCGCCGAGGAAACCCATGGCCCGCTCGCGCAGCCCGGCGGCGACGTCCGGCGGCACCAGCCGGCCCAGCCGCACCCAGCCGTGCCCGGCGAAGAAGGCCGCCTCGTCGTCGGTGGTTTGACGCACCGGGATCTCCATGCCCCACAGTCTCGCATCTAAAGCAAGCGCTTGGTAAGTCCCCGTTTCCGGGTGCGGGGACACGGGCGGCCACTACCATTCTGAGCAAGCACTTGGTTGGAGGCTGGCATGCGGCGGTTCAGGTTCGGTGCGGTGGTGCGGGAGGCGGGGTCGGCCAAGGCGTGGGCCGCGAAGGCCAGGCGGCTGGAGGGGTCGGGGTTCGACGTGCTGCTCGTGCCCGACCACCTGGTCGGCTCCCGGCTGGCGCCCATCGCCGCGCTGACCGCCGCCGCCTGCGCCACCAGCAGGCTGCGCGTCGGCACGATGGTCCTGGCCAACGACTTCCGGCATCCGGCCGTGCTGGCCAAGGAGCTGGCCACGCTCGACCTGCTGTCCGGCGGGCGGCTGGAGGTCGGCATCGGCACCGGCTGGATGGCGGACGACTACACCGGCGCCGGGCTCACGCTGGACCCGCCGGGAGTGCGGATCGAGCGGCTGCGGGAGGCGCTGGACGTGCTCGACGGGCTCTGGGGCCAGGGGCCGTTCAGCTTCGATGGCCGGCACTACCAGATCACCGGGCTGGACCAGCAGCCCAAACCCGTGCAGAAGCCCCGGCCGCCCCTGGTGATCGGCGCGGGCGGAGCCCGGATGTTACGGCTGGCGGCCGAGCGGGCGAACGTGGTCAACATCGGGACGCGGGTACGGCCCGACGGCAGCGGGCCCGATCCCCTCGACGGCGGCCTGCCGGCGCTGCTGGACAAGCTCGCGGCCATACGGGAGGCCGCCGGGGAGCGGTACGCGCGGCTCGAACTCGGCACCAGCGTGCTGCAGGTGGGCGAGCGGAAGGCGGAGGAGCCGTGGAGCGCGGCCGACAGCGCCGCGCTGGACGAGACGCCGCAGGTGCTGCTCGGCACCTGGTACGACATGGCCGACAAACTCCGCTACTGGCGAGACGAGCATGACATGTCGTATTTCGTGGTGCATCACGAGCGCGACCTGCCCGCCTTCGAGGCCGTGGCCGAGGACCTGGCCACCTGACGGCGGGTGGTGATCGGCCGTGCCGGATGATGGGAGGCATGAACGACATGCTGCTGCTCCGGCACGGTGAGACCGAATGGAGCAAGGCGGGCAGGCACACAGGGCGTACCGACCTGCCTTTGACGGAGCACGGCGAGGAACAGGCCAGGGCGCTGGCGCCGCTGGTCAAGGAGCCGTTCGAGCTGGTGCTGGTCTCCCCCGCCCAGCGCGCCCGGCGCACGGCGGAGCTGGCCGGGCTGAGCGGTTACGAGGTGGACGACGACCTGTGGGAGTGGGACTACGGCGGCTATGAGGGCATCACCACGCCGGAGATCCGGCGGACGCGGCCCGGATGGTACCTGTGGCGTGACGGCGTGATCCCCGGCGACGCCGCGCATCCCGGCGAGAGCGCCGCCGAGGTGGCCGTGCGCGCCGACCGGGTGATCGAGCGGGCCCGGCGCGCGGAGGGGCGGGTGGTGCTGGTGGCGCACGGGCACTTCCTGCGCGTGCTGGCCGCCCGCTGGCTGGGGCTGGCGCCCGAGGAGGGCCGGCTGCTGCGGCTGGACACGGGCACCTATTCGCGGCTGGGCTTCGAGCACGCCGAGCCGGTGCTCCTGACCTGGAACGCCCCGGTCCACTGACCAGGCCCGGCCCACCGACCAGGCCCGGCCCACTGAAAAGGCGGATCAGACCTTGGAGCGCAGGGCCGACTCGTGCAGGGCCCGGCTCACCAGCCAGCCGCGTAACGAGCCGAGGCCGGGGTCGTAGGAGAGGGGATGCTCCCAGAGGGCGACGAACACGTTCTGGGTGACCTCCTCGGCGTTGGACTGGTTTCCGGTGACCTTGACGGCGACGCCGTACACGTACGAGCCGTGCGCGTCGTAGGCGTCGGCCAGTGCGTCGAGGTCGCCGGCGGTCAGCCGCGCGCACAGGTCCATGTCGCTCATCAGTCGCATCCCAGCGTCGCGGCGGCGGCGATCAGGTCGCGGGCGAGGGCGGGATCGCCCTCGGCGGCGTACGGGAAGCAGCCGAGCTGCCAGCGGTTGGCCAGCAGCCGGCAGAAGTCCACCGCGTCGGCCGAGATGAGCACGGCGACGTGGTCGGAGGTGGGTGAGAGAGGGATCGTCCAGGTGCCGCCGCCGGGGCCGGTCAGCACCACTGTGGCCGAGACGTCGCGGCGCGGGCCCTTCATCGCGCGCGGGAGCATCGCCAGGCCGAACTCGGCGATCATGCGCACGTGCTCGGGCCGGGGCGCGGCCCTGGAGCGGTCGGTGGCGGCCCTGATGTCGTCGGCGTGCGTCCAGGTCTCGAACGTGCGCTGGATCAGGGCCTGGCGCAGCGGCGCGCGGACCGGCCGCGCGCCGGCCAGGGCCACCTCCACGCCCATCAGCACCTCGTTGCCGGCCGAGACGCGCTCCAGCAGGGAGCCGGCCTGCTCGCGCCAGCGCCTGTGCAAAGGCACTCCCGAGATGCCGGTGCCGACGCCCATGAAGGCGGCCACGGCGGCGTCGTTGGCGGCCAGGTGCTCGACCATGCCCCTGATCGTGCCGTGCTTGGCGACCGGGACCTGCCACTGCGGCTCGCTCAGCTCCGCGAGCAGGTCGTCCATGATCGCCACTTGCTCGGCGTAGGGCACGGCCACCGACGCCACGCTCACCAGGGCGGGGCTGCGGCGGCGGCGCGCCGTGGACAACACGGCCTCACGCAGCGCGGGCGGCGGCGTGGTCGCCGTCTCCGGCTGGTCGAGCAGCGCGATGGCCGCGCTGCAGTCGGGACACGAGGCGACGTGGTCGTCTGGGCTCTGCCCGTTATAGAGGTATGAGTCCGTCATGGCCACCTCCGCAGCCGACGCTAACCCGGCGGGCACTCAGGTGCCAGGCGGCAACCGGGGAACGGTGCCAGAAGCGTCTCACGCCAGCGGCCTTCTAGGTAGTCGCGGGCGCGTTTTCCCCAGTCGAGCAGCCGGGGATCAGGCTGTACTTCATCGTCGAGGCCCAGGGCGGCGTCGCGGGCGCGCTGGGTGGCCAGGTGGTCGTCGAGGGAGACGGCCCAGACGGTGACCGCCTCGGTGTCGCAGAACAGCACCTCGTACAGGCCGACGAGGGTGTGGCCGTGCTCGGCGAGCATCGGGGCGCGTTCGGTGCGCACGGCGTGCAGGTAGTCGAGCGCGGCGCCGGGCCGTACGCGGGCGCTCTCGAAGAGGTAGAGCTCAGCGGCGGGTGCCTGTGACAACGGCGGGCAGCCGGGAGCGGCGCCGAGCGGCCGGGAGAAGGCGGAGAAGCGCAGGTCGTCGATGTCGGACAGGAACAGGCGCTCGTCCACGCCCTGGTAGATCTCCATCATCTGGCGCCAGCCGCCGTCCCACCCGCCGTGGCAGTCCCACAGCGTGACGGCCTTGAACTGCGGATGGCCGGTGATGCCGACCGCGTAGAAGGCGCCCACGAGGTCGATCTCGCGGGATCTGATGGACGTTCCCGAGGTGAGCGCGGGAGCGTCGCGGGTCTCGTCCTCGCGCTTGTAGCGGGTCAGCCAGGTGAGGTACTCCAGCGGCCGCCTGGAGTTCATCGGCCGGAAGTCGACCTCCTCGATCAGGTGGATCGCGCGCCGCACCACGCCTCCTCTACCAAGCGGTTGCTTGGCCTGAGGATAGCGATCAGGACAGCGCTTGGGAAGGCTGCGGCCCCCGCCCGGTGAGCCACTCCAGGACCCTGCGGTGCCCGGAGGCGGCGTCCTCGAAGTGACCCCAGTGCCAGTAGCGGGGCTGGTCACGCAGGCCGGTCACCCACGTGCGATAGGAGACGGAGGCGCCCGAGGTGGCCGGCGCCACGCCATAGGTGCGGATCACGACCTTGCCGCCCGGCGCGAACAACACGTCGTCGGCGATCGGATACAGGGTCATCTGGTCGAGCATGACCGCAATCCTCGCCGCGGGTCGAGGCAGGACGGTTACGCCTCCGGCGCGCCCCCGTTAAGCGGGCGCGCCGGAGGTTAACACCCTGTTAACGGCTAGACGAGCAGGCCGTCGAACTCTCCGTCCTTAACCCCGAGCACCAGGGCCCGGATCTCGTCGCGGGTATAGATGAGAGCGGGGCCTTCGGGGAAGCGCGAATTGCGCACCGCGATGCCCCCGTCGGGCAGCTGCGCGAGTTCGACGCAGTTGCCCTGCGAGTTGCTGTAGCGGCTCTTACGCCAGGCGACCTGGGTCAGATCCGCCGCCGGCATGCCGTTGTAGGTCTGGTTCATCTACATCTTTCTGAGAAGACCGCCGATGAGCTCGACTGTGCCCCCTGGCGTGGTGCTCTCCACGCACAATTGCTCCATGGCCGTGAGGTACGGATCGATGTCCTCACGCTTGTCCAGGTACAGGGCACCCCAGAGCTGCTCGACGTAGACAACGTCCGACAAGTCGGACTCGGGAAACCGCAAGATGCTGAACGCGCCCCCTTCAGCGGCGTGCTTGCCGAACCTGAAGGGCATCACCTGGATGGTGATGTTGGGAAGGGCAGCGACTTCCAGCAGATGCTGGAGCTGCTCGGACATGACCTCCCGCCCGCCGATGGTCCGTTTGAGCGCCGCCTCGTCGATGACGGCCCACAGGCGGGGTCCGTCTTTCTGGGTGAAGCGCTCCTGGCGCTGCATGCGCATATGCACGCGCCGTTCTATTCTGTCCGGACTCGCATCGGGATTGCCAAGCTGGAAGACCGAACGCGCATACGAGGCCGTCTGCAGCAGGCCGGGCACGAACTGCACCTCATAGGTACGGATCACGCTTGCGGCCTCCTCCAGGCCGACGTACGTGGTGAACCACGACGGCAGCTCGGCCGAGTACTTGTGCCACCACCCGGGGGTGTTGGCCTCGCGCACCATTTCCAGCAGGGCACGGCGTTCGGCATCGTCGACGACGCCATACAAGGTGAGCAGGTCTTCCACGTCACGTGTCTTGAAGCCGACGCGGCCGAGCTCCATGCGGCTGATCTTGGACTCGGACGCCCGGATGTGAAATCCGGCCTGTGCCCGGTCGAGCCCGCTGGCCTCGCGCAGGCGCCTGAGACTGGCCCCCAGCATGATACGGCGGACGGTCGAACCGGAACCGGGCGGATCAATCGACACGTGCTGCTCCTTGGTCATTTTCCTGCAAGGTCGTGCCTTGCAACGCGGTGTGCCGCACCGTTCTCGGCGGCCAACCACCGCACGTAGCGGAGTGTGCACCTACGGTTTGTCGCTTTTGTGGCTGTCCACCGCAGGTAGCGGAGTATGCACCTATAGTCTGACACTTCGCGGCCGAAAGATCATGGGCCGCGGACAAGATCCCCTTTCCCCCTTATTGACCTTTTGAGGGCAACCGTAGCGTGTGCACGAGTTGTCTGCACGTGCATTCGCTCTTGCACCTGCACGAGAGTTCGCGGCACAATGATCACGTGCAATCCACCACGGCACAGGGCCAGTGGACCACGTTCGACTGGTGGCCCCCCGTCGGCTGGTGGCCGGAGGCGGCCCGCGATCTGCTGGTCCCCGGCCCGTCGGCGAGCGCCACGTTCGTGCTCCCGCCCGCCGCCTCCTCCGTCCATTCGGCCCGCAGCTTCACGGCGGGAGCGCTGAGCGGCTGGGGGCTCGGCGAAGAACTCGCCGACAACATGGAGCTGGTGGTCTCCGAGCTGGCCACCAACGCGCTGCGGCACGGCCTGTGCCTGGACGACCCGGCGCGCCAGCACTCGGTGCACATGTCCCTCGTACGCCGTGGCCCGCTGGTCACGAGCGCCTTCACCGATCCCGGGTCCTCGGTCCCGGTGCTGCGATACCCTGGCCCCCTCGACACCGGCGGCCTCGGACTCCACATCGTCGAATCGCTCAGCCTCCGCTGGGGCTGGTCCGCACTCGCGCCTCACGGAAAGATCGTCTGGGCAGTCCTCTCCTGACCGGGGGTGATCTGCATTACCGTGGATGCTCATGGCTCACGGTGAGTCCCGCGCGCGACCCCATGAGAGTGCTGACAGATGGAAGATCACCTGCTCGGCTGGCTGCGAACACTGGATGAAGACAGGCTTGGGCGCATCCTGGCCAACAGGCCCGACGCCATCGCCGCGCCCTGGCCCAGGCGGCTCGACACCCTGGCCCAGCGGCTCGGCAACGGCTTCGCCGTGATGGAGACCCTGCGCGGCCTGGCGCTGCCCTGCCTGCAACTCGCCGAGGCGGCGCTGGCCATGACCCGCCCCACCCCCGAGACGCTCGCACGCTTCCTCGGCATGGGCCAGGAGGAGGTCATCCCCTGGGTCGAGCAGCTCTACGATCACGCGCTGGCCTGGCCGGGCGACGACGGGACGATCCGGCTCGCGGAGGGCGTCGCCCGCTACTGGGCCGCGCCGCTCAGCCTGGGTGAGCCGCTGGAGCACTATCTCAACTCCTGGTCGATCAGCAACGACGCGCTGCACGCGCTCGCCCGCGGGCTCGGCCTGCCCGCGCAGGGCAACAAGCGCCACACGATCTCCCGCGTCATCGACACGCTCGGCGACGCCGAACGCCTCAAGACGCTGATGCGCGGCGCGCCCCAGGGCACCGTCCCGCTGCTGGACCGCTTCGCCTGGGACGGCCCCGCGCTCGCCGTGGACGGCGGCAGGTTCGTCTCCCCCGGCACGCCGGAGAAGTGGTGCGCCGACCACGGCCTGCTCTTCCGGCCGAGCTGGCACCGGGCGGAGATCCCCCGCGAGGTGGCGCTCTGCCTGCGTGGCCCCGGCTACATCCCGCCCTACCTGCCCGTGGCGCCCGAGGTGGCCGCGATCCCGGTCGACCCCGAGGAGGTCGACCACCTCATGACGCTGGCCGCGCCGCACGTGGTCGAGCGCTGCGCGGCCCTGCTGGACAACGCGTCCAAGACGCCGCTGCCGCTGCTCAAGACGGGCGGCGTGGGCGTGCGCGAGGTGCGCAGGCTGGCCAAGGAGACGGGCTGCGACGAGGACGAGACGCGGCTGCTGCTGGAGGTGTGCGCGGTGGCCAGGCTGCTGGCCTGGGACGAGCCGTCCGGCGGCATGATCCCCACCGACCGGTTCGACCGGTGGCGGCTCGACGAGGGCTCCGCGCGGCTGCGGGTGCTGCTGGCGGCGTGGTGGCGGATGGAGCGCTCGTCGCTGCTCAAGACCGACGGCAAGTACGGCACAGTGCTCGGCGACGAGCCCGGCGGCAACACGGTGGCCGAGGTACGCAGGTCCGTGCTGTCGGTGCTGGCCCACCTGCCCGCGGGCACCGCCTTCGCCGACCGCGACAGCCTGCTGCGCAGCGTCCGCTGGCACGCGCCGCTGATCGACGTGGCGCGGCTGCACGAGTGCGCGCCCGCGGTGCTGGACGAGGCCGGGCTGCTCGGGCTGCTGGCCAACAACGCGCTGACCGACCTCGGCCGGGCGCTGGCCGGGCTCACCGCCAAGCCGGGCGACGAGAGCGACGACGCCGTGCCCATGGTCGAGCACGACCCGGTCCTGGCGGAGGCGGCCACCCGGGCGCTGGCCAGCGTGCGCAGGAGCGCGCTGTTCGGCCCCGACCTGACCGCGGTCGTCACGGGGCCGCCGTCGGCGGAGCTGGCGGCGCTGCTCGACCGGGTCGCCGACCGCGAGTCGCGGGGCGCGGCCTCGGTGTGGCGCTTCACCACGCCGAGCGTGCGGCGGGCGCTCGACGCGGGCCACGAGGCCGACGAACTGCTCGACGAGCTGGCGGCGGTGGGCACCATCCCGCAGCCGCTGGAATACCTGATCCGCGACACCGCCCGCAGGCACGGCGAGGTCACCGTCTCCACGGTCGGCTGCGTGGTGCAGGCCGCCGACCCGACGCTGCTGGCCGAGATCGCCGCGCACCGCCGGCTGGGGCGGCTGGGCCTGCGGCTGCTGGCCCCCACGGTGCTGGTGAGCGGGGTGCCGGCCGATCGTACGCTGGCGGCGCTGCGCGAGGTGGGCTACTCCCCCGTGCCCGTCGCGGACAGTGGTACCGGCGCCGGCGAGATCACCATCCACCGGGCCAGGGCCGAGGAGCCCGTCAACGGCAAGCTCATCCTGCTGCCCGGCGGGCAGGTGGCCGAGCTGGCGGACTTCCCCGGCGTCTCGGAGTTGCAGGCGCCCGCCCACATGTTGCTGGAGCCGGCGCCCGACCCGTACGAGCACGCCCGGCGCCTGATGGCCGCCGGCCGGTTGGACGACGTCAAGAACGGGCGCACGTGGGCGATCATCGGCAGGATGGCGACCCGGCTGCCGACGGCGCAGCAGTCGTTGCTCGGGTTCGTGGTCGACCGGGGTGTGCGGGCCGGGATCACGCTGACCGGCGGGCTGACCGCGACGATCAGTCATGGCGAGCTGAAGGGCGGCGCGCTGGACGCCTGGTGCGAGGAGGCCGGCGACTACCTGGAGTTCCCGCTCGCCGAGATCGTCGAAGTGCGGGGCGCCTACTGAAGGGGCTTGGCCTTCTTCAGGTTCGCCACCAGGCCCTCCAGGAACGCGGCGTAGCCCTGGTAGCTGTAGGGGGCCTCGGTGCTGCACGGGTAGAGCCGGCCTGCCTTGACCGCGGCAAGTCCCGCAGCGCTCGCCAGGAAGCCGCTGCGTGCGATGAGCGGTCCTGACATGTCCATCTCCCTATGGATAGGCTTTCGCTCTTGTTGGACCATTAGATTAGCCTTGCCTAAGTTTGACTTGCCAGGAAAGGGGGTCGGGTGCGCCCTGCTGAGGAGACGGCCGCGGGCACCACCCCGGCCGGACCCCAGGCGCCGCGGCACGGGGACGATCGCACGGCCGGGGGCCGCCCGCCGGTGCTGGTCGCCGGGCTGGTCGTCACGGTCGCGGTGCTGGCGCTGGTCGCCATGGCGAGCGTGGCGCTGGGCGCGCGCGGCGTGTCGTTCGGCACGGTGATCGACGCGTTCCTGGCACCGGACGGCTCCAACGACCACACCGTCATCCGCGAACTGCGCGTCCCGCGCACCCTGCTCGGGCTCGGCGTGGGCGCGACCCTGGGACTGGCGGGCGCGCTCATGCAGAGCCTGACCCGCAACCCGCTGGCCGACCCCGGGCTGCTGGGCATCAACCAGGGCGCCGCGCTCGGCGTCACGCTCGCGATCGCCCTGCTCGGGCTCACCGACCCCACCGTGTACGTGTGGTTCGCCTTCGGCGGGGCCGCACTGTCCTCCGTCATCGTGTACGCGCTGGCCTCCTCCGGCCGCTCCGGCTCCAGCCCGGTACGCCTGGCCCTGGCCGGAGTCGCCTTCGGCATGGTCTGCACCGCCATCTCCTCGGCCATCCTGCGCATGGACTCCCAGACCTTCGACCGCATGCGGTTCTGGCTGACCGGCTCGCTGGCCGGGCAGACGGCCGACACGCTGGTGCGGCTGGCGCCGTTCATGGCCGCGGGGCTGGTGCTCGGGCTGCTGCTGTCCAGGCCGCTCAACCTGCTGGCGCTGGGCGAGGACACGGGCAAGGCGCTGGGCGTGGCGGTGAACCGTACCAGGATCCTCACGGGTGTGGCCGTGACGCTGCTGTGCGGCGCGGCCACCGCGGCGGCGGGACCGCTGGTGTTCGTCGGGCTGATCGTGCCGCACGCCGTGCGCGCCCTGGTGGGACCCGACCAGCGGTGGGTGCTGCCGTACTCGGCGCTGGCCGCGCCGGCGCTGCTGCTCGGGGCCGACGTGGTGGGGCGGCTCATCGCGCGGCCCGGCGAGGTGCAGGTGGGGATCGTGTGGGCGGTGATCGGCGCGCCGATCTTCATCGTGCTGGCCAGGCGCAGGCGGGTGGCGGCGCTGTGAACGTGCGCGTCGGCACCTGGTCCCTGCGGCTCGCGCCGCGCGCCCTGCTCGTCGGCCTGCTCCTGCTCATGGCGGGCTTCCTGGTGACCGTGGCGGCATTGTCCACGGGCGAGTTCACCGTGCCCGTGCCCGACATCGTCGGCGCGATCTTCGGCCAGGGCACGCCGGTCGCCGAGCTGATCGTCGGTAAGTTGCGCGCGCCGCGCGTGGTGACCGGTCTGCTGGTCGGCGCCGCGTTCGGGGTGGGCGGCGCCATCTTCCAGAGCCTGACCAGGAACCCCCTGGGCAGCCCCGACTTCATCGGCTTCACCGCCGGCGCCTCCACGGGCGGCATCGTCGCCGTCGTCACGGGCGGCTCGGCCATGATGATCGCCGGCGGCGCGCTGGCCGGGTGCGTGGTGACCGCCGTGCTGGTGTACGTGCTGGCCTACCGGCGCGGCGTGCAGGGCTACCGGCTGGTCCTGGTCGGCATCGGGGCCAACGCGCTGCTGCTGGCGGTCAACTCCTACCTGCTGACGCGGGCCAACATCAACGACGCGGCCACCGCAGGGGCCTGGCTCACCGGCAGCCTCGGCGGGCGCGGCTGGGAGCACGCCCAGCCCGTCGCGCTGGCGCTGCTCGTGCTGCTGCCGCTGTGTGTCTGGATCGCGCGGCCGATGCGGATGATCGAGATGGGCGACGACGCGGCCAAGGCCATGGGCATCAGGGTCGAACTGGTCCGCGCGACGGCCATCACCGCCGGCGTGCTGCTGACCGGGGTGGCCACGGCCGCCGCCGGGCCCGTCGTCTTCGTCGCGATGGCCGCGCCGCAACTCGCCCGGCGGCTCACCCGCTCCCCCGGCGTGGCCCTGGCCTCCTCCGCCCTCATGGGCGCCGTGCTGCTGACCGCCGCCGACCTGGCGGCGCAGCGGCTGCTCGCCCCCACCCAGCTACCCGTCGGCGTGCTCACCGCCGCCATCGGCGGTACATATCTCGTCCTGCTCCTGCGAAAGGACCGCCACTGATGGCAGCCCCCTCTTCCCGTCTGTCCGGCACCGGCCTCACCCTCGCCTACGACCAGCGCGTCGTGGCCACGGACCTGGACGTGGTGATCCCCGACGAGTCCTTCACCGTCATCATCGGGCCGAACGCCTGCGGCAAGTCCACCCTGCTGCGGGCGCTGGCCAGGATGCTCAAGCCGAAGACGGGCGCCGTGCACCTGGACGGCAGCGTGATCACCTCGCTGCCGTCGAAGGAGGTGGCGCGGCGGCTCGGGCTGCTGCCGCAGAGCTCGATCGTGCCCGACGGGATCACCGTGGCCGACCTGGTGGCGCGCGGCCGGTACCCGCACCAGAAGCTCATGCGGCAGTGGTCCAAGGCCGACGAGGCGGCGGTCTCGGAGGCCATGAAGGCCACCGACGTGGCGGAGCTGGCCGACCGGATCGTGGACGAGTTGTCGGGCGGGCAGCGGCAGCGGGTGTGGCTGGCCATGGCGCTGGCGCAGGAGACGCCGATCCTGCTGCTGGACGAGCCGACCACGTTCCTGGACATCTCCCATCAGATCGAGGTGCTGGACCTGTGCGCCGAGCTGCATGAGGAGGGGCGGACCATGGTGGCGGTGCTGCACGACCTGAACCAGGCGTGCCGGTACGCCACTCACCTGATCGTGATGCGGGACGGGGCGATCGTATCGGAGGGCGACCCCACGAAGATCGTCACGCCCGAGCTGGTGCGCGAGGTGTTCGACCTGCGCTGCGAGATCATCCAGGACCCGCAGTCCGGCACCCCCCTCATCGTTCCCGAGGCCCGCCGCCGCGTCTCCGCCTGACATCCCCGCCGTGGGTGTGCCAAAGGACGTGGAACCGGGCGCATCCGCGGGTGACCCTCTGTCGAATGCTCTGAAGCGCCTTCATCAGGGGGGATGTTCATGGACCACGCCGTCGTCATCGGCGCGAGCATGTCGGGGTTGTTGTCCGCGGCGGCCCTGCACCGGCGGTTCGCCCGGGTCACGGTGCTCGACCGGGACAGGCTGCCCGCGGTCGACGCCCACCGCAGGGGCGCCGGGCAGAGCCGCCACGCGCACGGCTTGCTCGCCACCGGCCACGAGGTCATCGACGGGCTGCTGCCCGGCATCGCGGCCGAGCTCGTCGCCCAGGGGGCGATCAGGGGCGATCTGCAGGATCAGGCCCGCCACATTCACTCGGGCCGGCGGCTGGCGCGCGGGCACAGCGGCCTGACCGGGCTGTTCGTCGGCCGGCCGCTGCTCGAAGGCCAGGTACGGCGCCGGGTGAGCGCGCTGCCCGGCGTGCGGGTGTTGTCCGAACGGCTCGTCACCGGCCTGCTGTCCCGCGAGGGCCGGGTCACGGGGGTGCGGGTGTTGTCCGAACGGCCCGTCACCGGCCCGCCGTCCCGTGACGGCCGCGTCATGGGGGTGCGGCTCTCCGGCGGCGAGCTGATCCCCGCCGACCTCGTCGTGGACGCCTCGGGCCGGGGCTCGCGCACCCCGCAGTGGCTGGGCGAGCTGGGCTTCCGTCCGCCGCAGGAGGAGCAGGTGGGGATCGACGTGCGGTACGGCACGTACGAGCTGCGCCGCCGCTCCGACCACCTGGCCGGCGACCTGGCCGTCGTCATCGGCGCCACCCCCCAGGCCCCGCGCGCCGGGGTGGCGCTGGCCCTGGAGGACGAGCGCTGGATCGTCACCCTGGCCGGTTACGGCGAGGACCCGCCCCTCGACCGGGCCGGCTTCGCCGCCTACGCCGCCACCCTCCCGGCGCCCGACCTGCACCACCTGATCACGGCCGCGAACCCGGCCGGGGAGCCGCGCGCCTACCGCACCCCGTCGGCCGTACGGCGGCGTTACGAGCGGCTGTCCCGCTTCCCCGAGGGCCTGCTGGTCACCGGGGACGCGGTCTGCTCGTTCAACCCCCTGTACGGCCAGGGCATGTCGGTGGCCGCCATGCACGCCAGGGCGCTGCTGGACCCGGACCTGAGCGCGCGCGGCTACTTCCGGCGGATCACCCAGATCACGGACATCCCCTGGGAGATCACGGTCTCCGGCGACCTGCGGATGCCCGGCTTGGGCGGCGGGCTGACGCCGAGGATGCGGATGGCCGCCGCCTACCTCGACCGTTTCCACGCCGCCGCCGTGCACGACCCCGAGCTGACCCGGCGCTTCCTGCGGGTGAGCAACCTCTACGATCCGCCGGCGGCGCTGCTGAGCCCAGCCGCTCTGGTCAGAGTGCTGCGCAGCGGCGTACAGCGAGCAGTGCCAGTACCCGTGTGACGTCGAGGAGCTCTCTCAGCTCGACCTGCTCCCTGGGGGCGTGCGCGAACCGCACGTCTCCGGGGCCGTAGTGCAGGGTCGGGATGCCGCCCGCCGCGTACAGCCGCAGGTCGCTCCCGTACGGCGCGGCCGTCTCGGCGGGGCGGCACCCTGTGGTGTCCGCGACCGCCCTGCCGACCTGGTCGAGCAGTTCGTGCCCGGCGGGCAGCCGGCCGCTGGCGAACTGCCCGCCCGGCCAGGTCACCACCGGCGGGTTGGCCCGCAGCCACGGATCCGCGACCCCGGCCACGGCCTCCTCGAACGCCGCCCGCGCCGCCGCCGGTTCCTCATCCAGCCGCACCCCGAGCCGCCCCTCGGCGACCAGCAGGTCCGGCACGGTGCTGGCCCAGTCGCCCGCGCGCACGGTGCCGACCTCGATCGGGTACGGCATCGTGTTGCCCGCGTAGATCCCGGGCACGTCCCTGTTGCGTTCGGCCTCCAGCCGCCTGATCGCCTCGAACACCGGCCAGAACGCCTCGATGGCGCTGACCCCCTCATAGCGGGTGGCGCCGTGGGCGGCGCGTCCGGCGATCTCCAGCCGGAACGTCAGCGCGCCCGCGTTGGCCGTCATGACCGCGCCGCTGGTGGGCTCGCTGATGACCGCGGCCTCGGCCGTGTGACCCCTGGCCAGGGTGGCGA
Source organism: Nonomuraea sp. NPDC050404 (assembly GCF_040655495.1). NCBI lineage: Bacteria > Bacillati > Actinomycetota > Actinomycetes > Streptosporangiales > Streptosporangiaceae > Nonomuraea > Nonomuraea sp. NPDC050404. The sequence goes on along the minus strand of NZ_JBFAKB010000007.1, from coordinate 164,864 downwards.
ACGCGCCGAGCCCGCCGTCCTCCTCGCTGATCACGCAGTGCACGGCCAGCGGCCTGGCCAGGCTGACCCCGGCCGCGGCGATGGCGCGCGCCACCGCCAGGTTCGCGACGAGCCCCGCCTTCATGTCGCAGGCGCCCCTGCCGTACAGGACGTCGCCGGCGATCCGGGCGGCGAACGGGTCGCTGCCCGCCCATTTGGCCAGGTCACCGGTCGGCACGACGTCCACGTGACCCTGCAGCGCCAATGCCGGTGGGCCCTCGCCGCCGGGGGTGACGGCCGCGACGCCGTACCCCTCGGTCCTGGGGGCCTCGGTGCCGGGGAAGCCGGGGCGGGTGGTCAGGTCGGCGAGGTCGAGCTTCCAGACGTCCACGTCCATGCCGGCCTCGGTGAGCAGGCGGGCGAAGCGGTGCTGCAGCTCCGACTCGGCGTCCGTGCCGGTGACGCTGGGCACTTTCACGGCCTCGGCCAGCAGGTTGACGGTCCCTGGCGCGTCGATGGCGTCCAGGACGCGGGCTTCCACGTCGTGCATGGAGCACACCTTCTCATGAACCCTGGCTCTGGTTTGTGGCGATACATGGGCGTGCGGACATGGATGAGCTGGATCGTGGTGGTTCCCTTCGCCCTGTGGGCCGTGGTGCGGCTGAGCGGGTTCGAGCCTGACTGGCCGTGGGTGCCGGTGGTGTCCTATACGCCGTACGCGGCGGGCGCGGCGGCGGCCGGCCTGGTGCTGGCCTGCGCGCTGCGGCAGTGGGCGGCCGGCACGGTCGCGCTCGTGACGGTGCTGGCGATGACGCCCGTCCTGCTGCCCCGCGCGCTCGCCGACGGCAACCCCGACGCGGACGGGCCGGTGCTGCGGGTGCTCGCGGCCAACCTGCTGGTCGGCCGGGCCGACACGGCGGAGCTGATGGCGCTGGTCACCCGGCTGAAGCCGGACGTGCTGACGCTGCAGGAGTTCACCCCGGCGGCCATGGAGCGGCTGGAGAAGGCAGGGCTGCGCCGCGCGCTGCGGCACGCCGTCACCAGGCCGGCGAACGGGGTGGGCGGGTCCGCCGTGTACGCGCGGCATCCGCTCAAGGACGGCGGGCTGATCAAGGAAGGTGTGTTCGGGCAGGCCAGGGCATGGTTGTCGCATCCCGGCGGGGAACGCATCGAGATCGTCTCGGTGCATCCGTGCGCGCCCAAGCGCACCAGGTCGCTGCCGTGCTGGGAGGCCGGTCTCAGGGCGCTGCCCCGGGGCGGCGGGAAGGCGCTGCGGGTGCTGGCGGGCGACTTCAACGCCACCCTCGACCACCTGCCGATGCGCGACCTGCTGGCCTCCGGTTACCGGGACGCGGCGGACGTGATGGGGCTCGGCTTCCGGGCGACCTGGCCGCAGTTCGGCTCGCAACCGCCCGGGGTGAGCATCGATCACGTGCTGGCCGACTCGCGGATGGCGGTGCTCGACTTCGAGGTGCTCTCGCTCGACGACACCGACCACCATCCGGTGTTCGCGGAGCTCAGGCTGCCGTAGCGGCTCTCGGTGCGGCCTTGGTGGCGGACCGTGCGCGTGTCTGCTCGTAAACTGGGCGCGTGCTAGAGCCCAAGTTCGAGATTCAGATGCTGCACGACCGCGTGATGATCAGGTTGGAGCAGGAGGCCGAGGAGCGGCGCAGCGGCTCGGGGATCGTCATCCCCGCGACGGTCAAGATGGCCAACCGGCTGGCCTGGGGCGAGGTCTGCGGGGTCGGCACGAATGTGCGCGCGGTCAAGGTGGGCGACAAGGTGCTGTTCAACCCGGAGGAGCAGTTCGAGGTGGAACTGCACGCCAAGGTCTACCTCGTGATGCGCGAGCGCGACCTGCACGCGGTGGCCACCCAGGAGACCGACCACGGCACCGGCCTCTACCTCTGACGACCGGCCCTCATGCCCGGCCCCGGTGACCGCCGGGGCCTAGATGAAGCGTTGCGCGATCGCGATGACGTCGATGCCGAGCGTGAGCAGCCCGAAATAGACGATCACGCTGGCGGCGGCCACCGTGATGATGAGCACGATGATGCGGACGATCCAGCCCTGCCGCTTGTACCACCTGGTCCAGGCGCGCAGCGTGTCCTTGCCGAACTCCAGGACCTTCCGCGCCTTCTCGAACTCCAGCGCGAGAATGCCGAGCCCGACGAAGACCACGGCCCAGCCCGGCCCGGGAAACGGCACCATGATCAGGCCCGCCGCCACGATGAGGCCCCCGAGCAGACCGATCACGATCTTCAACGTCAGCGCGCCCGTGCGCGTGGACCTGACGCCGTCCAGCCAGCCGTGAATCCCCGTACGGCGCGCGGGCATGTCGGAATCCTCCGCGGCCTTCTCCTTGATCACGTCGGCATCGCCGGTGTCGGAGTTCTGAAGCTGCACAATGCCCCCCGGCAGTCGGTTTGCACCCCAGGATACGGCGCGGCGAACGCCGCCACTTGCAGACGACTAGCAAACTATCAAACGCTACATCCGGTAAAATTTCCTGCCTGATCAGCCTTGATACGGCAATCATCGGTTAATGTCTGCTATGCCCGAAGTCCTGCTCCGTACCGTCACCGGCCCCGTACGCGCGGCCGCCATCGACGGCGTCGTACTCCCCCACGAGCACCTGCGCACGGACATGCGCTGGGCGGTCGGCATCGACTCCGACCCGCACCGCTGGCTCGACGAGGAGACCAGCGTAACCGCCGAACTGCGCGAGCTGCGCCAGTCCGAGCACCGGCTCGGGCTCGCGGTCGACCTGACCTGCATGGGCATGGGCCGGGACGCCTCCGCGCTGGCCCGCGTCGCGGCCGGCAGCCGGGTGCCGGTGATCGCCTCGACCGGCCTGTTCGCCGAGCCGTTCACGGACGTCGGCGAACAGGACGTGGACACGCTCACCGGCCGGCTGATGGAGGAGATACTCAACGGCGTGGACGGGACGGGCGTGTTCCCCGGTGTGATCGGCGAGGTCGGCTCCTGGGGCGCCGAGCCCACGGCCCGCGAGGAGCGCTGCCTGCTCGCCGCCGCCCGCGCCTCCCTGCGTACGCGCCTGCCCGTCGCCACGCACGGCAGGAACGGCCTGGCGCTGCTGGAGATCCTGCTCGGCCAGAACCTGCCGGGCTCGCGGGTGGCCGTCGGGTACACGGGCACCGATCTGGGCGCCGCCAGGAAGATCGCCGAGGCGGGCGCGTACGTGAGCCTGGGCCTGCTGGGCCTCGGCCCCGACCAGGCGGCCAGGATCGCGCTCGGCCTCATCGAGGACGGCCACGCCGACCGCCTGCTGATCAGCACGGGCGTGAGCCGGGTGGCCCAGCTCCGCAGGTACGACGGGCCCGGGTACGGCCACCTGTTCGAGGCGCTGCTGCCGCGCCTGCGCGAGGCGGACCTGGGCGAGGACGTCATCCGCCTGGTCACCCACGACAACCCGCTGCGCTGGCTGACCGAGGGCCTGTCCTGATTTCTCCTTGACCTCCACCAATGTCAAGGTTGCAGACTGGCCCGCATGACCTTCACACCAGCGGAACTGGACTACCTCGGCGGTCAGCGGCTCGGCCGCCTGGCCACGGTCGCGCCTGACGGGCAGGTGCAGAACAACCCGGTCGGCTTCTTCGTGGACGGCGGCACCATCGTGATCGGCGGGCACGCGCTGGGGGTGTCCAAGAAGTTCAGGAACATTCAGCGCGGCAGCACGGTCGCGCTCGTCATCGACGATCTGGCCTCGGTCGATCCTTGGGTGGCGCGGGGCATCGAGATCCGGGGCACGGCGCAGGCGCTGATGGATCATGAGCCGCCCGTGCCGTACTTCTCGCGGGAGGTCATCCGGATCACGCCCAGCAAGATCATTTCTTGGGGGCTGGACGGGCCGCGGGAGAGCCGGAACCTTTGAAAGCTCGCTAGGATCGGTACCACACGAGCCTGAGCGGGTGGGGGATGGCGACCGAGGACACGCGGCGAACCTGGCGCCGCCGCAAACCGCCCACCGCACCACGCCCAGACCCGCTCACCGAACCACGCTCTGAGCCGCTCACCGCGCCACACTCCGGGCCGCTCGCTGGGCCACGCGTCACGCCACGCGCTGAGCCGCTCACCGGGCCGCTCACCGGGCCGCTCACCGGGCCGCTCACCGGGTCGCTCGCTGGGTCGCGAGCCGCGCTGTCGCGCCTTAGCCGGCTGGGTGACGTGCCGGTCGTGGTGATGCTGGCGTGGGCGGGCTGGCTGGCCGTGCCGTGGTCGTTCAGCGGCCTCGCCCAGGCCCGCGCCGCCGCCGCAGCAGCCGCCGAGGCCCAACTGCCCCCCGTCCAGACCCCCGCCATGACGCAGGAGCCGCCCAGCCAGGCGGGTGGGCATGCCGTGGCGCCGGACGGATGGCCCTCCGGAAACGACGCCTCGCCGAACGAACGGCGACCCGGAAACGGCGCCGCACCGCTCGACAGCGCGGCCGACGGGTGGCGACCGGGGAACGCCGCCTCGCCGGGTGACGGCGTGGTGGCGGATGGTGCGGCGTGGGGCATTCCCGCGGCCCGCACCGTCCCGCTCACGACGGTCCGCCGCGGACCCGAGGACGCCACAACGTTGGCCGCGAACCCGTCCGTCTTGGCCGCGGAGCCGTCCGTCTTGGCTGCGGAGCCGGACGCCGGGTTTGTGGCGCTGGAGCGGGCCAGGATCGCCGGGGAGGTGCACGATGCCGCCGGGCACGGGCTGGCCGCCATCGCGATGCAGGCCGGGCTCGCGCTCGTCACGCTGGACGACGACCCCGAGCAGGCGCGTGCCTCGCTGCGGGCGATCAAGGAGACCAGCACGACGGCGCTGGCCCACCTCAGGGCGGCCCTCGACGGCATCGATCCGCCGGCCGGCGACCTGCGCGGCCTGATCGCGGGTGTCCGGGCGGCGGGCCTGCCCGTGGACGTCGAGCCAGCGGACTTCACCGTACCGGCCCAGCTGCGGGGAGCCGTCTACGGCGTGGTGCGCGAGTCCCTCACCAACGTGCTGCGGCACGCGGGCCCGACCAGGGCACTGGTACGCACGGACGCCGCGGACGCGCGCCGGTTCGTGGTCGAGGTGGCCGACCGGGGCATCGGATGGACGGGCACGGGCGAAGGACGCGGGCTGAGCGGCATGCGCGCCAAGGTGACCCAGGCGGGCGGCCACTTCACGGCCGGCCCCCGGGACGGCGGCGGCTTCCGCGTCATCGCCACGTTCCCACGAGACACGGCATGAGCGACACCGGCCACCTCCCCGCGAAGCCCAGCGCCACTAATGCCGACCGCCACCTCCCCGCGAAGCCCAGCACCACTGACGCCGACCGCCACCTCCCCATGGAACCCGGCGCGACCGACACCGGCCACCTCCCCGCAGAACCCGCGATCAGGGTCGCCGTCGCCGACGATCAGGCGGTTGTGCGGATGGGGTTGCGGGCGTTGCTGGAGCGGGAGCCCGGTATGGAGTTCGTCGGCGAGGCGGCCGACGGGCAGGCGGCGCTGACGCTGATCCGGCGTACCCACCCCGACGTCCTGCTGCTCGACATCCGCATGCCCGGCATGGACGGCCTGGCCGCCCTGAGGGCCATCGCGGGCGACCCCGACCTGCGAGGCACCCGCATCGTGGTGGTGACGACGTTCGCCATGGACGAGTACGTCTTCGCCGCCCTTCAGGCCGGAGCCAGCGGCTTCCTGCTCAAGGACAGCGCCCCCGACGAGCTGGTCAACGCCGTACGCGTGGTGGCAGCCGGTGAGGCGCTGCTCTCCCCCGCGATCACCAGGAAGGTCATCGGCCTGTTCGGACGGCACGGCGCGGGGCCCGTCGAGGGGCCGGTCGAGGGCGTCGAGACGCTGACGCCGCGCGAGCGGGAGCTGGTGGCGTGGGTGGCCACCGGCAGGTCGAACGAGGAGATCGCCGCGGAGCTGACGATCAGCCCCGACACCGTGCGCACCCACGTCAGCCGCGCCATGGTCAAACTGCACGCCAGGGACAGGGCGCAGCTCGTGGTGTTCGCCATGCGGGCCGGCCTCGCGCTCCCCGCCTGAGGTGTTCAGAACTTCTTCAGGAAGCCCTCGTAGTTGCGCTGCTGCAGCTGGGCCTCGATCTGCTTCATGGTGTCCAGCCCGACCATGACCATGATCAGCACGCTGGTCCCGCCGAACGGGAAGTTCTGCTGCGTACCCGGATCCTTGAGTATCGCGACCGCCACCAGCGGCAACAACGCCAGCACCGCCAGGTACACCGCTCCCGAGGCGGTCAGGCGGCTCAGCACGTACGCCAGGTACTGCGCGGTCGGCCGTCCCGGCCGGATCCCGGGGACGAATCCCCCGTACTTGCGCAGACCGTCCGCCACCTCCTCCGGATTGAAGGTGATCGACACGTAGAAGTAGGCGAAGGCGGCGATGAGCAGCACGTACACCGTCATGTAGAGCGGGTGCGTGCCCGAGGTGAGGTTGAGCTCCACCCAGGTGCGGGCCTCGGGGCCCAGCAGGGGCGCCGCCACCGACGGCAGGTAGAGCAGGGAGGAGGTGAAGATGACGGGCACGATCCCGGCCTGGTTCACCTTGAGGGGGATGTACGTGCTCTTGCCCCCGTACGTCCGCTGCCCCACCATGCGCTTGGCGTACTGCACCGGCACCCGCCGCTGCGCCTGCTCCACGAACACCACGGCGGCCACCAGGAACAGCCCGGCCACGATCATCACCACGAAGCTCACCGGGCTGAGCACGAAGATCCTCGACAGGTACGACGGGAAGACGGCCACGACCTGCGTGAAGATCAGCAGCGACATGCCGTTGCCGATCCCCCGCTCGGTGATCAGCTCGCCCATCCACATGACCGCGCAGGCCCCCGCCACCATGGTCAGCACGATCACGGTCACGCTGAGCAGCCCGTCGTCCCGCAGCAGCGGCCGGGCGCAGCCGGGCAGGAGTTGCCCGCCGCGGGCCAGCGCGACGACCGTGCCGGCGTTCATGACGGCCAGGCCGACGGTCGCGTAGCGGGTGTACTGGGTGATCTTGGTCTGCCCGCCCTGCCCTTCCTTGCGCAGCGCGTCCAGCCTGGGGATCACCACGGCGAGGAGCTGCATGATGATGCTGGCCGTGATGTACGGCATCACGCCGAGCGCGAACACCGACAGTTGCAGCATCGCGCCCCCGCTGAGCATCTGCACCATGTCGAAGAGGCCGCCGCTGGCGGATCCCACGCATTGACGCACGGCCACCACGTCCACGCCCGGCGCGGGCATGAGCTGTCCCAGCCGGAACAGCACGATGATGCCAAGGGTGAACAGCAGTTTCCCGCGTAGCTCCGGCGCCCGGAACACCCTGGTCAGAACGGTCAGCATGGGAAAGGAGTCTGCTCGCCGCAAGTGCCGGGGTCGTCCGCTGAGCCGAGGCACCGCCATACGCAAATCCGCGTAGGCGTGGCGCGGGCGCCACGACCTATGGCAGACCGCCGGACGCGGCCTGCCATATTGTCCGTGGGATGAGTGATCTCTGGGTGATCAGCGGGCCGCCGGGGGCGGGAAAGTCGACGGTCGCGGCCGAACTGCTGGCCCGCCTGGACCCCGTGCCCGCCCTGCTCGACAAGGACACCGTGTACGGCGGCATCGTGACCGAGGTGCTGCGCGCCCATGGCAGGCCGGACGGCGAGCGCGAGGGCCTGTGGTATGACGAGCACGTCAAACACCACGAGTACGGCGGCCTGACCAGGCTCGCCAGGCAGATCCGCGGGCACGGCTGCCCGGTCATGCTGGACGGCCCGTTCACCACGCAGGTGCACGACGCGGCCCGGTGGCGGGCGTGGCTGGCGGAGCTGGGCGGGCCGCCGGTGCGGCTGGTGTGGGTACGCTCCGACGGGCCGACGCTGCGCGAGCGCCTGCTGGCCAGAGGGCTGGAGCGGGACGCGGGGAAGCTGGCGGCGTTCGAGGACTACCTGGTCAACATCCGGGTGGCCGAGCCTCCGGCCGTACCGTACCTGGAGATCGACAACCGGCGGGGCGCGCCGCCGGTCGGGGGGCAGCTCACGGCGGCGGGTATACCGCCGCGAACACGGCCGACAGGCGGGGAACGAGCCGGGTGAAGCGGCCCTGTTCGTAGGTGACGCCCGGCTGGTTGGCGAGTTGCTGGGTGATCGCCCCCGAGATGAGGCTGGCCACCAGGTCGAGGCCCTCCTCGCCGGCGGCGTCCGGATGCAGCTCGCCGCGTTCGACGGCCTGCCCGATCAGCGCGGCGAAGTGCCGGTGGATGTCCTGGGCGGGCGCGTACGACTCGGGCGAAGGGGTGAATCCGGGCACCGGCCGCCAGAACAGCAGTTGCGCCAGCACCTGGTTGTCCATGATCCACCGAGCTCCGGCCTCCAGCGAGGCCCCCACCCCGCGCAGCCCCTCCTCGCCCGGCGTCCCGACGGCGGCCAGGTAGCCCTCCTGCCCCCGCTTGAACAGCGCGTCGTAGACCGCGTGCCGCGAGGCGAAGTACTTGTACAACGAGGGCGGCCGCACGCCCAGCCGCCTGGCCACGGTCGCCATGCTCAGCCCGGCCACCCCTTCCTCCGCCATGACGTCGAGCGCGATGCCGAGGATCTCGGCCTTCGTCTCGGCGTTGCGGCGTGCCCTGCGGTCGGGAATATCTTCCATGCACCATAGCTTAAGCTAATATTAGTAGCCAAAGCTATGGGGGTGCGAATCGTGTCGCGCGACATCGAGCTGACCGGACTGCGGCAGAACAACCTCAAGAACGTGTCGCTGCGCCTGCCCAAGGAGCGGCTGACGGTGTTCACCGGCGTGTCGGGCTCGGGGAAGTCGTCCATCGTGTTTGGCACGATCGCGGCCGAGTCGCAGCGGCAACTCGCCGAGACCTTCAGCGCCTTCGTCCGCAACCGGCTGCCCAAGCAGGAGCGCCCCAGGGCCGAGCGCATGGCGAACCTGACGGCCGCCGTGGTCGTGGACCAGAAGCCGGTCGGCGGCGGGGCGCGCTCGACCGTGGGCACGATGACCGAGATCCACGCGCAGTTGCGGGTGCTGTTCTCGCGGCGCGGCGAGCCGTCGGCGGGCCCGGCGACCGCCTACAGCTTCAACGACCCGCAGGGCATGTGCCCCGGCTGCGACGGCCTGGGCAGGACCGTCGAGGTGGACCCGGACAAACTGACCGACCCGGACCTCTCACTCAACCAGGGCGCGCTCGCCCTGCACCCGATCGGCTCGGCGGCCTGGCAGATCTACGCGACCTCGGGGCTGTTCGACCCGGACAAGCCGCTGCGCGACTTCACCGCCAAGGAGCGGGAGCTGCTGCTGTACGGGAGCGGGTTCAAGGTCAGACGGGGCAAATACGACAACACCTACGAGGGCGTGGTGACCCGGTTCGACCGGCTGCACCTCAAGCGGGCCAGGGAGCGCCTGGATGAGGAGGCCCGCCCGTACGTGCGCGAGAGCGTCTGCGGGACCTGCGGCGGAGCCCGGCTCAACGCCGCCGCACTGGCCTCCAGGATCGACGGGCGCAACCTCGCCGACCACTGCGGGATGGAGGTCACCGACCTGATCGAGGTGCTGGACCGCCTCGACGACCCGGTGGCGCGGGCCGCCGTGGAGTCGCTGCGCAGGATCGAGGCCATCGGGCTCGGCTACCTCAGCCTCGCCCGTGAGACGCCGACGCTGTCGGGCGGCGAGGCGCAGCGGCTCAAGACCGTGCGCAACCTGGGCAGCGGCCTGACCGGCATGATCTACATCTTCGACGAGCCCAGCGCCGGCCTGCACCCGCGCGACGTGCACCGCCTCGGCGACCTGCTGGTGGAGCTGCGCGACAAGGGCAACACGGTGCTGGTCGTCGAGCACGACCGCGACCTGATCGAGCTGGCCGACCACATCGTGGACCTGGGGCCCGGCGCGGGGGCCGAGGGCGGGCACGTGGTGTTCGAGGGCACGGTGGCCGGGCTGAGCGCCGGCGACACGCCGACCGGGCGCATGTTGCGGCGCGTGGTGGGGCTCAAGGAGCGGGTGCGCGAGCCGGCCGGCTGGCTGACCGTGGCGGGCGCGAACGCCCACAACCTGCGCGACGTCACCGTACGTGTGCCGCTGGGCGTGCTGACCGCCGTCACCGGGGTGGCCGGGTCGGGCAAGAGCACGCTGATGCGGCAGGAGCTGGTGGCCCGGCATCCGGAGACCGTGCTGATCGACCAGTCGGCCATCGCCACCTCGGTCCGGTCCACGCCCGCGACGTACCTGAACGCGATGGATCCGCTGCGCAGGCTGTTCGCCGAGGCCCATGGGGTCGCGCCGGGGATGTTCAGCTTCAACTCGGCCGGGGCGTGCCCGGTGTGCAAGGGGCGGGGCGAGATCAAGACGGACCTGGCGTTCATGGATCCGGTGACGCGGGTGTGCGAGGCGTGCGAGGGCAGCAGGTACAGCGCGGAGGCGCTGTCGTACACCGTGGGCGGGCGGACGATCGCGGACGTGCTGGCGATGACGGCGGACGAGGCGGCGGCGGCGTTCGAGTTGCCCGGCGTGGCGCGGCTGGGCGGGCTGGGGCTCGGCTACCTGACGCTGGGGCAGCCGCTGAGCACGTTGTCGGGCGGGGAGCGGCAGCGGCTGAAGCTGGCGCACCGGCTGCGCGAGCAGGGCAGGGTGTACGTGTTCGACGAGCCGACCACCGGGCTGCACATGGCGGACGTGGACACGCTGCTGGGCCTGCTCGACCGGCTGGTGGCGGAGGGCAACACGGTGATCGTGATCGAGCATGACCTCGCCGTGGTCAAGCACGCCGACTGGGTGATCGACCTGGGGCCGGAGGCGGGCCGGCACGGGGGCATGGTGATGTTCGAGGGCACCCCGGCCGAGCTGACCGAAGCGTCCACCTATACGGCGAAATATCTCGTTAAGTCACTCGATAGTGGTCGTCGCGGACGTCCATGATCGCCATGTGGCCGGGCAGGTGGCCGATCGCGTACTCCACGCCGCTGGCCAGCACCGCCTGGTGCGGCGTCATCCCGCACGCCCAGAACAGCGGCACCTCCCCCTCCCGCACCTGCACGGGATCGCCGTAGTCCGGGCGGTCCAGGTCGCCGATCCCGATCCCGGCGGGGTCGCCGACGTGCACGGGCGCGCCGTGCACCAGCGGGTACCGGCCGCTCACCTCGACGGCGGTGTCCACCAGCTCCCGGGGCACCGGCCGCATCGACACGACCAGCGGCCCCGCCAGGTTGCCGGTGGACTCGCAGGGCACGTCGGTGACGTACATCGGCACGTTCGTGCGCAGTTCCAGATGCCGCACCGGCACCCCGGCGGCCAGCAGGGCGCGCTCGAAGGTGAAGCTGCAGCCGATGAGGAACGGCACCAGGTCCTCGCGCCACTGCGCCGTCACCTCACTCAGGTCGGCGATCGCCGTGCCGTGCCGGTAGAGGCGGTAGCCCGGCAGGTCCGTACGCAGGTCACCGGAGAACAGCTCGGTTGACCAGGCTCCCGGCTCGCCCACGTCGAGCACCGGGCACGCCTGGGGATTGCGATGGGCGAACAGCAGCAGCTCGTACCTCAGCGCCGCGGGCACGGCGATGAGGTTGGCCTGCGTCCAGCCCCTGCACCAGCCCGCGGTGGGCACCCGCTCACCGGTGCGGAAACGCTCCCGCGCCTGCGCGGGGCTCAGGTCGGCGACGTCCACCTGTTGACATTACGGCGGACCGCATAGGGGGGTCCACCTTGGGTAGCCGGTTCGCCGTGCGTCTCGACGTGAACCTCCTCGACTACTCCCTCATCGCGATCTACTTCGTCACCGTGCTCGGCATCGGCTTCGCGGCGCGAAAACGGATCAGCTCCAGCCTGGACTTCTTCCTGGCCGGGCGCGGGCTGCCACCCTGGATCACCGGACTGGCGTTCGTGTCGGCCAACCTGGGCGCGATCGAGATCCTCGGCATGGCGGCGAACGGCGTCCAGTACGGCGCGATGACCGTGCACTACTACTGGATCGGCGCGGTCCCGGCGATGGTGTTCCTCGGCATCGTCATGATGCCGTTCTACTACCGCTCGAAGGTCCGCAGCGTGCCCGAGTTCCTGCGCAGGCGCTTCAACGGGGCCACGCAGCTGCTGAACGCGATCACCTTCGCCGTCGCGCAGATCCTCATCGCGGGCGTCAACCTCTACGCGCTGGCCCTGGTCATGGAGGCGCTGATGGGCTGGCCGCTGCCGGTCTCGGTGGTGGTCTCGGCGGTGATCGTGCTGTCCTACATCACGCTCGGCGGGCTCTCCTCGGCGATCTACAACGAGGTCCTGCAGTTCTTCGTCATCCTCGCCGGCCTGATCCCCCTGACGGTGCTGGGGCTGATGAAGGTGGGCGGGATCTCCGGCCTGTTCGAGAAGGTACGGCAGAGCCCGCTCGGCGAGGGCGGCCTGCACACCTGGGCGGGCACGGCCGGCGACAACCCGATGCAGGCGCACTGGATCGGCATCGTGTTCGGGCTCGGCTTCGTGTTGTCGTTCGGCTACTGGACCACGAACTTCGCCGAGGTTCAGCGGGCCCTGTCGGCCAGGAACACCAACGCGGCCCGGCTGACGCCGATCATCGCCGCGTACCCGAAGATCTTCATTCCGCTGGTCACGGTGCTGCCGGGGATGATCGCCCTGGTGCTCTTCAGCGACTGGGGCGCGGGCGGGCAGGACTACAACAACGCGATCCCGCTGCTGATGCGCGACCTGCTGCCGAACGGGGTGCTGGGGGTCGCGGTGACCGGGCTGCTGGCCTCGTTCATGGCCGGGATGGCGGCGAACATCAGCGGGTTCAACACGGTGTTCACCAACGACATCTGGCAGGCGCACGTGCGCAAGGACCGCGACGACGGCTACTACCTGCGGGTGGGCCGGATCGCGACCGTGGCGGGCGTGGCGATGGGGGTCGGGACGGCGTTCATCGCGGCCGGCTACTCCAACATCATGAACTACCTGCAGGCGCTGTTCTCGTTCTTCAACGCGCCGCTGTTCGCGACGTTCATCATCGGGTTGTTCTGGCGGCGGATGACGCCGTGGGCGGGCTTCTGGGGGCTGCTGTCCGGCACGCTGGCCGCCTTCGTCTGCTACATCTCCTACAAGATGGGCGTCTTGGACTTCGGCACCGAGCTGAACGCGAGCTTCTGGGGCGCGGGCGTGGCCTTCGCCGTGGACGTGATCGTGTCCGTGGTGGTCACGCTGGTCACCACGGCGAAACCGGTGGAGGAGCTGCGCGGGCTCGTGTACGGGCTCAGCGACGTGAACCTGGAGGACGACGCGCTGGCCGGGGACTCGCGGTGGTACCGCTCGCCGCTGCTGCTCGGTGTCGGCGCGCTCGTTCTGGCGGCTTTGGCGTACGGGGTGATCTTGTGAGTGACATCCGCATGGTGATCGGCGGGCTGTTCCTGGTGTACGGCGTGATCCTGATCGTGGCCGGGGCCGTGGGCGATGCGATCAATTTGTGGACGGGCCTGGCGATGGCCGTGTTCGGCGGCGCGTTCCTGGTGTGGGCGCGGATCAACCGGGTTTGACATTCCACCTCGCGTCAACCTACGTTGACCCTAGATGGGTCAATCAAAGTTGACGCGAGGGGATTTCGTGGACGCGTTGTCCGTGGCGGTGGCGGCGAACCTGCCGGTGGTCCTGTGGGGAGCGCCCGGGACCGGGAAGACGTCGGCCGTGCTGGCGCTCGGGGCGCGGCTCGGGCTGCCGGTGGAGGTCGTGGTGGGCTCGATCAGGGAGCCGAGCGACTTCGCCGGGCTGCCGGTGCTGCGTGACGGGGGGACCTGGTTCGCGCCGCCGCGCTGGGCCGAGCGGCCGGCCTCCGCCGGGGCCGGGATCCTGTTCCTGGACGAGCTGACCACCGCGCCGCCCGCCGTACAGGCCGCGATGTTGCGGGTGGTGCTGGAGCGGGCGGTGGGTGACCTGGCGCTGCCGCCGGCCGTGCGGATCGTGGCGGCGGCCAACCCGCCCGAGCAGGCGGCCGATGGGTGGGATCTGTCGGTGCCGCTGGCCAACCGGCTCGTTCACCTGGACTGGAAGGTGAGCGCGGAGTCGGTGGCGGAGGGCTTCATCGGCGGGTTCCCGACGCCGGCCCACCCGCTCGCGGAAACCGAAGACGGCGCGGCGGGGCTCGCCCAGACGTTGGTGGAAGCTGGACGCGAGGCGGCGGCGCAGGCTCGCGGGCCGGTGGGAGCTGGGGGCGAGGCGGCGGCGCGGGCGCTGGTGGGGGCGTTCTTGCGGGTGCGGCCCGAGTTGGTGGTGGCGGTGCCGGACGGACCCGCGCGTGCCTGGCCCAGCCCTCGCACGTGGGAGCTGGCGGCCATCGCCCTGGCCCGCACTCCCGCGGACGCCCCCTGGTCGGAGCGGGTGCGGGCCGAGCTGGTGATCGGCGCGGTCGGCGAGGCCGCCGGGTTCGAGCTGCTGTCCTGGCTGCGGGACCTGGACCTGCCCGACCCGGCCACCCTGCTCGCCGACCCCACCGCACCGCTGCCCGACCGGGTGGACCGGGTGCACGCCGTGCTCGGTTCGGTGGTGGCGCACGTGGCCGCCGACGGGAGCGCGGACGCCTGGCAGCGGGCCTGGACGGTGATCGGCCGGGTCGCCCGGCGTGCCCCCGACGTCGCGGCCAGTGCGGCCCGCTCGCTCGCCGCCCGGCGGCCGCACGGCGCCACCCTGCCGCCGGCCGTCCTGGAACTGGCCCCGATCCTGCGCGCCGCCGGGCTGATGCCATGAACGATCCTGCGCGCCGCCGGGCTGATGCCATGAACGATCCTGCGCGCCGCCGGGCTGATGCCATGAACGCGGCCGAGGAGAACTTCGCGGGCGCACGACTGTGGGCCGCGACGCGGGCGCCGTACCTCACCTCGGCCCTGTTCGCCCTGACCGCCCTCATCCACGAGGACGCCCCGCCCCGCCCGTCCGCCGACGAACACTGGAACGTGCACCTGAACCCGGAGGCCACCGCCGCCGCCCCCGTCCCCGAGCTCGGCTGGTGGTTGCTGCACCACGTGAGCCACCTGCTACGCGACCACCACGCCCGCGCCAGGCCGTACGCACCTCACGTCGGCGAGCCGCCGCCGGACAGCGCGCACACGGACGTCGAGCGCTGGGTCCGCGCCGCCGACGCCGAGGTGAACGACGACCTTGATGACGCCCCCGCCGACGCGATCTCCCCCGAGACTTTGGGCCTGCCGGACGGCCTGCTCGCCGAACGGTACGCCGCCCTGCTCGACCTCATCGACCCCCCACCCCACCTGCGGCCCTGCGCCCGCCCCCCGTTCACCGGCCCCGCCGCGACGACCGAACTGGAGCGCGAACTGCTGGCCCGCGCCGTCGCCGCCGACATCCAGGCCAGAGGTACGGCCCCCGGCGGCTGGCAACGCTGGGCGCAGTCCGCACTGCACCCCGAGGTGAACTGGCGGGCCAGGCTCGCGCGGCTGGTCAGAAGGGGTCTGTCGCGGGCCGCCGGCCGGGTGGACTACAGCTACAGCCGCCCGTCCAGGCGGTCCGCCGCCGCGCCGTCCATCGTCCTGCCCGCCCTCATCCGCCCGCTTCCCCGCGTCACCGTCCTGGTCGACACCTCGGGCAGCATCGGCCGTACCGCACTCGACCAGGCCCTGAGCGAGCTGGACGGCGTGCTGCGGGCCGCCGGGAGCCGCTGGGCGGAGGTGATCTGCTGCGACACGCGGGCGTACCCGGCCCAGCGGGTACGGTCGGCGGCCCACGTCGAGCTGGTGGGCGGCGGCGGCACGGACCTGCGGCCCGGCTTCACGGCGGCCCAGGCCACCGGCGCCGACCTGCTGGTGGTCCTGACCGACGGCGACACACCCTGGCCGGACCGGCGGCCCCGCCCGTACGTGGTGGTCTGCCTGTTCGGCGACGACCACGACGCGCCCGGCTGGGCGAGCACGGTGCGCCTATTCGAGGACGGTCATGACGCACCGGATCGGGCGGGCACGGTGCGCCAGCCATGACGGGATGGGATGATTCGGGCCTCACCCAGGGCGAGATACGACGCTGGCGGTCGGCCGGGTTCACCCCGGAGCAGGCGGCGGCCTGGCGCGAGGCAGGCGTGCCGGCCCCCGCCGACGCCCGCCTCTGGATCACCGCCGGGGCCACCCCGTCCACGGTGATCGCCTGGCAGCGGGCCGGCATGACACCGCGCGAGGCGGTGCGCTGGCACGAACTCGGCGTGGCCCCGCACGACGCGGCCCACAGGCACCTGGCCGGCGAACACCCGCACCGCGTCTCATGGCTGACCCGCCTGACCGGCGAGCACCCGCACCACGTCCCATGGCTGACCCGCCTGACCGGCGAGCACCCGCACCACGTCCCATGGCTGACCCGCCTGACCGGCGAGCACCGGCGCCGCCTCCCGCGACCTGCCCGCCCGACCCTCTCGCGTTCCGAGGGCGAGCCCGGATCCCGGGTGGCGGAGACGTTGCGGTGGCTGCTGCGGGCAGGGGTGCCCGCCGGCGTGGCCCGTACCTACGCCGATGCCGGGTGGGACGGCGCCGGCGCCGAGCCATGGGCGCGGCGGCGGGTGGATCAGGGGGACGCCAGGGTTTTCCTGGCCCTCGGGTTCACCGCTGGGGAGGCGGCGCGCACCGGGCTGCCCGCCGTGGAGCTCATGGCCGCCTGGTGGGGCGCGGTGCCCCTGGGAGAGGTGGCGGCCTGGTGCGCGGCCGGGTTCACACCCGGGGAGGCGTCCGACCGACGGGCCGAGGGCATCACGGCGGAACAGGCAGCCGTCCTCCGAGCGCTGTCAGACCCCTGACACTATCCGCGCCCTGTCAGACCCCTGACACCCTCCGCGCCCTGTCAGATGCCGGGCGTCAGGACCTTTGGCCCCTAACGCTCGACCTCGAACGTGTGCGGACCGAGCCCGTACCCATCGCCGAGCGGCACCACGTACCCCTGCTCCACCAGCCTGGACAGGCTGACCCGCAGCTCTTCCTCGCTCAGCCCCGAAGCCCGCACCAGACCCTCGATCCCGGCGCCGCCCGACTCGACGGTCTGGGAGGCCACGGCCTCGTACACGTGGATGTCCACGTCCGACATGGCCTGCACATCGTGATGATCGGTCATGACCGCTGCCTCGCCCCCTCCCTCAGCCGGAGAGGATCGACCTCACGGTCGGGGTAGCGGCGCAGGTACTCGGCCTCGAGCTCGCCCGTCCTGGAGGTGTGCCGCTCCAGAGCGTCGTCCGACCCGTGGAAAAAAGTATCGCTCCGGGTGGTGTGCAGATGGCGCAGCTCGCGTACCAGATCATCGTCGCTGAGCTGGGCGGCGTCTATTCCCATCGTCGTCATGAGCTCCCCCTACCCCAGGAACCCCCGAACAATATCTGTCACAATTCCTGACATTTAGGCATTGTTTGTAAGAGATCGTCGCCTTACCTTCCCGTTATGGACCTCGAGCTCAGGCACCTCAGGATCGTCCGTGCGGTCGCGGACGCGGGAAGTGTGAGCAAGGCCGCGTCCCTGCTCGGGCTGGCACAACCGGCCCTGACCGCACAGCTCAAACGCATCGAGAGGGTGCTCGGTGGCGCCCTCTTCGAGCGTGACCGCCACGGCGCCAGGCCCACCCGCCTCGGCGAACTCGTGCTCGCCAGGGCACGGGTACTCCTCCCCGCAGCCAAAGAACTGCAGGATGAGGCCGTACGTTTCGCTCACGCCCCCTCCCCCGGCTTCCGCATCGGCGCCACCAACGGGCCGATACTCGGCGGCCTGGTCGACCGGCTCGCCGCGGAGCGCACGGTCAGCACGTACACGTCGTGGTCGACCCACGAGCTGACCAGCATGGTCGAGCTCGGCCGCCTCGACTACGTGCTGACCGGCGCCTGCGGCGACTCCGGCACCCCCACCGGCACGCTCGTCTGGGAGACGATCAGCCTCGACCCCGTCTTCTGCCTGGTCGGAGATGATCATCCGGTCGCCAAGGAGAAGGAGGTGGAGCTGGCCGACCTGGCCACGGAACAGTGGGCGGTGACGCCGGGCGACGGCTGTTTCGCGGACTGCTTCGCGATGGCGTGCGCGCGGGCCGGGTTCACGCCCGGCACGATCTACGAGACCGACGTACCGACCTGCACCCACCTCGCGCAGGTCGGCCGGGCCGTCGTGCTCTGCCAGGCCACTCACCAGTCGGCCCAGGGCCTGGTCATGGTGCCACTCGTCGGAGCGCCGCTGCGCTGGCGGCAACTCCTCGGCCGCCACCCGACCGCCCCCGACGCCGCCTGGGTGGTGGGGCAGGCCAAACAGGCCCACATGGAGGCCGTACGCCGCTGTCCCGTCTACTACGACTGGCTGGTGCGAAACCCGGGTTATGGCACCGCTCCATAACACGGTGATAGGGGCAAAGTAGTACTCCTCCCGCGCGAGGGCCGCCGTTACCGTGACGGCACCCCCCAGCAGCGAGGAGATGCACATGCTCCGAACCCCGGCGCTGATCGCGATCGCGATCGGCGCGTTACTCGTGACGGCCACCCCGGCCGTCGCCAAACCGCCTTCAAGCGTGCCTCCTGGCGTGGTCGACGCCCTGCAGCGCGACCTCGGCATCACGAAGGATCAGGCGCTCGGCCGTCTGGCCAACGAGGCGCGCGGCAACGCCGCCGCACCGGCGCTGAGCAAGAGGCTCGGCGACCGCTATGCCGGAACCTGGTACGAGGGCGCGCGCAGCACGCTCGTCGTGGCCAGCGTCAACGCCGCCGACACGGGCGCGATCACCGCCACCGGCGCACAAGCCCGCATAGTCCCGCGCTCGCTGGCCCAGCTCACCACGGTCAAGGAGGGCCTCGACCGGACCGCCCCACCGTCCTCGGTACACAGCTGGGCCGTCTCGCCGCGGGACAACTCCGTCGTCGTGCTCACCAGCGACGAGAAGTCGGCCCGCGCCTGGGTCGCCACCAGCGGCATGGACGCCTCCGCCGTGAAGTACGAGGCTTCGGCCGAACGCCCGCGCCTGCTCTACGAGATCCGGGGCGGGGACGCGTACTACACCTCGGAGGGCTACCGCTGCTCGATCGGCTTCGCGGCCAGGCGCGGCACCCAACTCGGCTTCACCACCGCCGGCCACTGCGGCGCCAACGGCATCACCACGACCGGCTTCAACCGCGTCGCCCAGGGCACGGTGCAGATCTCCTCGTTCCCCGGCAACGACTACGCCTGGGTGGCCGTGAACTCCAACTGGACGGCACCCGGCGTGGTGAACGGCTACAGCGCCGGCATCCTGCCCGTCCGCGGCTCGACCGCCACCCAGCCCCAGGGCTCGATCTGCCGCTCGGGCTCCACCACCCAATGGCACTGCGGCACCGTCCAGGCACTCAACTCCACCGTCAACTACCCGGAGGGCACGGTCTCGGGCCTGACGCGTACCAACGTGTGCGCGGAAGGCGGCGACTCGGGCGGCTCGTTCATCTCGGGCGACCAGGCCCAGGGCATGACCTCGGGCGGCTCGGGCAACTGCACGTCCGGCGGCACCACGTACTTCCAGCCCATCGGCGAAATCCTCTCCGCAGGCGGCCTGACCCTCGTCACGGCCGGCGGCACCGACCCTCCACCAACCGGCTGCCAGGGCTACGAGGAGACCTACACCGGCTCCCTCACCTCAAACCAGAGCCAGTACCAGCCAAACGGCTCCTACTACCAGGCGACGGTCTCGGGCAACCACGCGGTATGCCTGGACGGGCCCAGCGGCGTGGACTTCGACGTGTACCTGCAGAGGTGGAACGGCTCGTCCTGGTCCGTAGTGGCCAGCGGCGACAGCCCCAACCCTGACGAGACCATCAGTTACAACGGTTCGGCGGGGTACTACCGCTACCGCGTGCACGCCTACAGCGGATCCGGTTCATACACACTGGGCCTGAACCGCCCATAACCCCTCTTCTTCCTTCCCCCTAAACAAAACCAGGGCGGCGAGTGCGGGCCCCCACCCACCCACCCATACTCGCCGCCACACCTACAACCCGCGCCAACACCATCCCCGACCGCCTTTCCCTCCCTTCCCCCGAAGAACACCCCAGCCTTGATCCCCTTGGATTCCTGCCTACACCCGCGCCCGAGGCCGAATATGATCGACCAGGTCTCCAACAACCCCGTCAGGCATGGAATGATGTCGGCGGAGACCTGTCTTCTCCTTCGGCCGGGCACCATGACGGGGTCCCATGCTCTACCCTTAGCTTGCGCGGGCTCAGCATGATCCTTTCGCCGCCTGCCACACGTCGCACAACTTCATCCAGGGGCGGTAGCTCAGCCGGTCAGAGCATCGGACTCATAATCCGTGGGTCGTGGGTTCAAGTCCCACCCGCCCTACTCACCAATACCGCGTCCGACCTGGGGTTTCTTGGGTTCCGCCGGCCTTGAATCTCGTTGTTGATCATGGTTGGTTGCTCGGTGGTTGCTCTTGTGTATGGACCGTGTACGGCGGTAGATCATTTAGAACGTCATCGTCAGTTCAGACCCCAGCGACGACCATCAGAAGATCAAGCCAGAAGACATGCGCGGCACCGCCGGTCAGCAATGGCCTGATACACAGTCAGGTCTTGTCCAAGTCGGCTCATCTCGTCCACCAGGCGTTCCAGACCAGCAGATAAAAGATCCGCTGCTTCTCGCGGGCACTCTCCCGGCCCGTTCCAACCCAGCATCGAGTGGCTGCGGGACCTGTGCTCCAGCCCTTGAGGGCAAGCAGGCAGGCCCGCCGGAGGATCGGCGGGCCTGCCTAAATTTGAGGGTTCAGGTGGTGGTGCCTCAGGTGTGGGTCGGCAGGGTGATCAGCCGGGCTGTCTGGGCGCTGCTGGCCGCGGTGTTGACGAGGGCGGCGGTGGATTCCGCGGCGGCGCGGGCCACCTCCGGATAGACGCTGGTGTAGGTGTCGCGGGTGAAGGTGGAAGACACGTGACCGAGCGTCTCCTGCACGACCTTCAGATCGACCCCGGCAGCGAGCATCAGCGAGGCAGCCCCATGGCGGAGATCGTGCAGCCGCACCGGCGGCAGCCCCACCTGGAAGGCCAGTTGGTAGAACTGGTCGCTGACCTGCTGGGGATGCAGCGGACGGCCGATCTCGTCGGTGAAGACGAAACCGCTGTTCGTCCAGGCCTCGCCCGCGGCCAGCCGTTCGGCGGCTTGGCGCTTGCGGTGCACGCGCAGCGCGGTGACGGTGTCCTCGTCCAGGGCGATGGTGCGGTCGCTGGCCTCGGTCTTGGGCTTGCCCTGCACCGGCTCCCAACCGAGCTGGGTGATCTGCCAGTGCACGCCTGCGGTCCCGGCGCTCAGGTCGACGTCCTTCCAGCGTAGTCCGACCGCTTCTCCCCGGCGTAGCCCGCGCAGGGCGATCAGCCGATAGAGCGCGGACAGCCGGTGGGTGGCCGCTTGGGCGAGGAAGGTGTAGGTGTGCGCGGGCGTCCACACCATCACCGGCGATGGTCGCGGCACGGACGCGTACACGTTGATCGTGGCGGCGCGGCTGAGCGAGGCCTCGCGCCGCCGCTCCTCCACTGCCAGTCGGTCATGCAGGTCGCGGTTCCAGGCGGCGACCCGCTCGTCGGTCCATACCAGTGCCTTGGGGCGGTCGGCGTCGGGGAGTTCGACGACCGCGGCGGGGTTGAAGTCGATCAGCCGGTCCTGTTTGATCGCGATGTTGAGGGCGTGCCTCAGGGTGGCGCGGATGCGGTGCATGGTGGCCGGGCCTACTGGCCGCCGGTAGCGGACCGAGGCCACGCGGGCCGGGTCGCCGCTGGCGCGTTCGGTGGCGATGACGTCGTTGAACTCCTCGATCGCATCGAACATGCCCCCAACATCCGATACCCGCAGACGATCCAACCGGATGTCACCCAGATACGGAATGAAGTACAGGCGGATGTGCGCCTCATACGAGCGGCGGGTGGTGACATCGATCTTCCGCTTGCGCCGCAGGAACTCTTGCATCCATTCGGCGACCGTGACGGTGGGGTTGAGATCCTGACGGGTACGGACCTTACGCCGCACCTCCTCCACCGGCGGCAACGCCTTGGCATCCTTGAGCATGGACAACATCAGCTCGGCGATCTTCCGCTGGACGTGCGGGTCCTCATCCAATGCCAGCAGGGCGCGGGCGTGCTCCAGTTCGACCTCGACCTCTTCTAGTGTGGCGAAGCCGCGGCGGCGCAGCGGGTTGCGGCGCCGCCCGTCGGCGTGCGCGGGCAGCTCCAGCTGGTAGGCCCACCGGCCGTGAGTGCTGCTCCACCGCTCCCCGCCGCCCGGACGGCGCAGCTTCGCACACGCCTTGCCCAGTTTCTTGCCGGTCGCCTCGTCCTTGCAGGAACACGTCTTGAAGGTGGTTCCGTTCATCGTCGCTGTCGCGCCTTCCCTCTTGTTCGCTGACCTCGCGTCGCCGGTTCGCCCGACGTCGCACTTTCGTGCGGCGATCCCCATCCCCGCACTCCCCGTGGGGCGCCGTCGGTGCGGTACGGGATCGCGTACCCGGCCCATCACCGTGCGGGTCGCCGTCCGGTAGCCCCGGGGTGGGGATTGCCGTGCCCCGGGCCGGAGGGCGGCCCCGGCCAGCCAGCACAGGCCTGTTGCGGGGCCGTAGCGGGGATGTTTCGGGGCCACCGGTTGGCCCGGGGCGGTCGGTATCGACGCCCACCTTCACCGCCCGTGTCAAGCGATATCCGCTGGTCACATTGCCCCGGCGCACGTTCCGGCCGAGCCCGGGCCGGCCAACTGCATACCTCGGCCGGAGAGCCGGCCTCACACAGACGACCTCCCGCTGATCGCATGGCGACCGCCTCAGCCGGCGTGGACCGCAGCATCGAGATCGGCGAAGCGGCTGGACCGTACCGTTACCATCGGATCCCCCAATCCGGCGGACGAACTCATCCCTGTCACTTATTGAAATACCGGCCAGAAGAGCCGAGTTAGGACAGCGCGATAGGTCAGGTTTTGGTCAAAGCATCGGCACCGGCAGGGCACAGCCCGAGCAACCAACAGCGGCACACGGCATCAAATCCATGACATTCACATATAAAGCGCCGCCAGCGCTTCATTCATGAACGTCCGGATTCGACACATTTGCGCTGACAGTTATGGACACTGTGCGACAGAAAACAGCACGTCTTGACATACAGGAACAAGGCTGCGGACTTCAATCCGTAGGTTGCCGGGTTCGAGCCCGGGGCGCCCTACTACTCCGACCTGCAGGTTGGGCAAGCTGCTGCATCGCCACGGCTGGTCGGTGCAGGTGCCGCCCCGGCCCGCCCTGGAGCGGGACGAGCAGGCCATCGCGCTGTAGAAGGCCGAGGTGTGGCCAGCGGCAAACCACCGCGGCGGACCTGGGTGCCTACCTCTGCAAGGACATTTTTCTACCTGGAGGTCGAGATGGCCGAGCGGCTTTCGGTCGATCCCGTCGTGACCGGGCTCGGCGGCATCCCACTCTCGATTGTCCGTGGCCATGCAAAAGTGGGTCGGGCCCACTTTCTGGAAAGTGGCCAGACCCACACGCACGTGTCGTTGACATCGATACTGCCACCGAACTTCAAGTCCCAGCCCTCAGCTGGACGTCATTTGTCACAACCACGGCCGTTTTCCCTGCCCGCAGTTCGTTACGGTGCCCGTTTGCACGCTCCCCGCACGGGGCACATGGCGGCCTGGCGCGCCGCCGCGCCACTGGAGTCGGGCCCGGCACGCTACGCGGTCGATCCGGCCGACCAGTACCGGCGCCCGTATGAGGGCACGGACAACGCCCGGACGGCCATGGAGGCGTACCTCGCGTGGGAGTTCGGTCTGGTCGGGCAACCCGAGCGGGACGGCCCCCACCACTTCCGGGTGCTCATGTAAGCCGTCAGCCACGCCGATTTGAAAGAAGGAGGGCCAGGGCGAGAGCGGCCAGCGGGGCGAGGGCGGTGGCGGCGAAGCCGGGTTGTGGCGCGGCTTCGTACAAGGGGACCCACAGGACGGGCGCGAGCGCACCGCCGAAGAACTGCGCGGACAGGGCGAGTGACGCGGCGCCGCCACGGTTGCCGGGGGCGCTGGTGGCGGCGAGCGCGTTGACCGCCGAACGGATCGCCGTCACGGCCACTCCGACCGTGGCCACCCCCGCGACCAGCAGCGCCACCGACGGGCCGAGCGCCGCCAGGAGCAGCCCGCAGATCAGGGCGCCGTTGGCGAGCACGGCCAGGCGGTGCGGGCCGAGCCGGTCGAGCCCGCGTCCGCAGGCGGGCGCCAGGAGCAGCCCGGCCACCCCGAACGCCGCCCCGGCCACTCCCCTGCCGGCCGGTCCCAGGCCGAACGCGTCCTCAGCCCGCAGCGTGGCCAGGACGGTGAGCCCCACCGCGCCCAGGTAGCACAGGAACGACAGGGCGCACGCGCCGGCCAGCCGGGGGTTGGCCAGCGCCCGCCACGACGGCCGCCCTGATGCCTGGCGCGGCGGTACGGCGGCGAGCGCCTTGACCAGCAGCAGGGCGGCGAGCGCGGGGAACAGGAAGGCCGCCCGCCAGTCGAGTGTCGTGGACACGCCGCTGACCAGCGGGCTCAGCGCCTGCCCCGCCGCCTGGGCCCCGGCGAACAGCCCCATGGCCCGTCCGAGCCGCTCCCTCGGAACCGCCTCGGTGATGGCCGCGACCAGCAGGGGCGTGGTGAACGCGTTCGTGGCCCCCTGCAACGCGCGGGCCGCCAGGAACGCCTCCGCGTTCGGGGCCAGGGCGCACAGCCCGCAGGCCACGACGGAGACCAGCAGGGAGATCCGCATCGTGGCGCCCCTGCCCCACCGCTCCGCGAGCGTCCCGGACACGAGCATGAGCGCCGCGAACGGCAGCATGTACGCGGTGACCGCGCCGGCGACGACCTCCGGCGTGCTCTCCAGCCCGTACGCGACCTCGTGCACGATGGGCGTGACCATCGTGCTGCAGTACGGCCCGAGCGCCCCGGCCACGTACAGCGGCCACAGGCGCAGGTCAGACCCCGATCGGCAGGTTGCTGACCAGGCCGTCGAAGGTCGAGTCGTCCTTGATCAGGCCCCAGCTCACCATCCAGTCGTAGGTGCGGCGGAACTGCTCCTCGGGGTAGGGGGCGGGGTCGATGAACCGCAGCCGCCCGCGCGGGAAGTCCTCGGGAGCGGGCTTGCCGATCTCGTCCGGCACCTCGCCGATGAGGTGGTGCAGGTAGGGGCGGGGGTCTTCGTTCAGCTTGCGCACGGCCTTGGTCACGGCCCTGTTCAGCGCCTGGAACGTCTCCTCGTCCACGTCAGGACCGGCGATCTCCGAGCCGATGTAGTACGCCTCGGCCAGCACCTGGTATCCCTGCTTCTCCGCGACGGTGATCCACGGCTCCATCAGGGCCGCGGCGACCACCTCGCCGTCACGCAGCGCCTCGAACCGCCGCTGCGGCCCGCCGGCGTGCACGACCTTGATCTCCTCGCGCGGCAGGAAGCCTTCCAGCGCCTGCAGGGCCAGGTAGTGGGAGCCGTGGTGGAAGTTCACCGCGACCGGCTTGCCTGCCAGGTCCTGGGGGTGCACCTCCGGGGCGCCCGGCCTGGTGACGATGGCCTGACTGCCGACCGCCGAGCGCTTGCCGACCACCCGGCCACCGACCTGCGAGTCGTGCGAGCGCCGGATCTGTCCCCATTCGCAGGCCCGGTAGAGGTTGGCGCCGCCGGTCTCGAAGTTGGACCTGGTGGTGCCGAACGAGCTCACCAGCTCGTGGTCGTCGAGGTAGGAGACGCCGCGCTCGCCGTACCCCTTGGCCACGAATTCCACCTCCAGGCCCTCCTCCGCGTAGTAGCCCTCGTCCTTGGCGACGAGCTGCGGCAGGGAGAACACCAGGGACATGAGCTCCATCGTGATCTTCTTCTCAGCCATGACCTTTCCTCTATTCGTTGATCAGATCGGTGACGATGCGCCGCTGTAGCTCGAACAGCTCCGGGTCCTCGGGGCTGCGCGGCCGCGGCAGGTCGATGTGGTATTCGGCGCTCACCCGCGCGGGGCGGCCGGACAGGACGACGACGCGGTCGGACAGGAACGCCGCCTCGGCGGGACTGTGGGTGACCAGCAGGCCCGCCCGGGGCGCCCGGGACCACAGGTCCTGCAGCAGCAGCCGCAGCCGCCGCGCGGTCAGCTCATCCAGCGCGCTGAACGGCTCGTCGAGCAGCACGACTTCGGGCTCGATGGCGAACGCCCTGGCCACGGCCACCCTCTGCCGCTGCCCGCCGGACAGCCTGGAGGGGTGTTCGTCGGCGTAGTCGGCCAGGCCGACCGCCTCCAGCGCGGGCAGGGCGTCGCCGGGTGACAGTCCGGCGGCCTTCAGCGCCAGCTCGACGTTGCCGCGCACGCCCACCCAGTCGAGCAGGCGCGGCTGCTGGAAGACGACGCCGAGCCGGCCTCCTTCCGCGCCCGAGCGCACGTGGCCGGAGTCGGGCGGCTCCAGGCCCGCGACGATGTTCAGCAGTGTCGTCTTGCCGGTGCCGGACGCTCCGACCAGGGCGACCAGCTCGCCCGGCGCGACGCTCAGCGAGAAGTCGTCGAGGATCGGGCGGCCGGGGAAGATCTTGGACACGCCTTCGAGCGTGATGCCGGTGCTCATATGTGGGCCTCCTTGCGCCAGCGGCTCGCCCGGCGTTCGAGCCCCTGCAGCACGCCGTACTCCAGGACCGCCATGACCAGCGCGAACATCGCCGTCCATGCGAGCACGCCGGCGACGTTCTGGGCGGCGAACTCGTTGTTGATCTCGTACCCGACGCCGCTGGACATGCCGAAGATCTCCACCAGGACGATCACCTTCCAGGCGAGCGACAGCCCGAGCCTGGCCCCGGCGAACAGCGCGGGCGCCAGCGACGGCAGCCACAGGTAGCGCAGCCGGTACGAGGCCGGGAACCGGTAGACATGGGCCATCTCCAGCAGGTGGGCGTCGATCGCTCGGGTGCCCTGATAGATGCTGAGCGACAGCGCGGGCGCGGCCGACAGGGCGATGGCGAGCACCGGGTTGAGCAGGTCCACGCCGAACCAGATCACGCACAGCAGCGCCCAGACCAGGCCCGGCACGGTGAGGCCGACGAGCACGCCGGGTTCGAAGAAGCGGCGGGCCAGCGGGCTGCGGCCCATGGCGATGCCCACCGCGGCCCCGAGCACGAACGCCAGGGCGAAGCCGAGGGCGACGCGCAGCAGGGTGATGCCGAGGGCCGCGTAGAAGCCCGGCGACAGCGCGAGCTCCACGACCCGCGCCCCGATCTCGGGCACCGAGGGGACCAGCACGCTGTCCAGGGCCGTCGCCATGACCTGCCAGCCGCCGGCCAGCAGCACCACGAAGGCCGCGGCTGCCGCGATCCCGCGCCACCCCTGCCCGGCCCCGGCCCGCTGGGAAGGGGCCGCGCGCAACTCCCGGTGCGGCGCCGGCCGCGTCTCGGTGGGGGCGGTCATCGGCCGGCCGCCAGGTCCAGCCAGACGTTCTTGGCCGGAGCCTTGGCGAGGATCCCGAACTCGACCGCCTTGTCGATCTGCAGCTTCAGGTTCGAGAACGTCGCCTGGTCCCACTCCGTCGGATAGACGGCCGCCATCCGCTCGGGCAGCAGCGCGATCGCCTTCTTCTCGGTGGCGGCGAACCCATAGGCCGCGTGGTACTCGGCGAGCAGCGCGGGCCGCGCCTTGATGCGCTCGTGCACGTCCCTGCGCAGCTGGGCCAGCCGGACGGCCAGATCGCGGTTGCCGTCCAGCCAGGACCGCAGCGCTCCCTGCCCGTTGAGCACCAGCGGCGCCGACTCGCCGCTGCCCTGGCGCCACTGCTCGTCCACGGTCGCGATCTGCCGGGCGCCCTGGCCGACCAGGCGGGTGGCGTTGGGCTCGATGGTGAGAATCGCCTCCACGTCGCCGCGTTCGAACAGGGCCACCCCGTTGAGCACCGCGCCCTGGTGCACCTGATACTCCTCGTCGAAGCGGATCCCGTTCACGGCGGCGGCGAGCTGGGCCGAGCGGTAGGCGTCGGAGTTCTTCGGCGGGGTCGCGATGGCCTTGCCGCGCAGGTCGGCGGGGGCTGCGATAAGGGCTGTTCTCGGCGACCAGCCAGCGCACGTGGTTGCCCAGCCCCGGGCTGAACAGCACGACGTCCGCCCCCGCGCCCGCCGACACCGCCGCTCCCAGCGGGCCGAAGCTGGAGACGTTCAGCGCGCCGGACAACAGCTTGTTCTGTACGTCGCCGGGGCCGCTGCCCGCCACGTACCGCAGCTGGAGCCCTTTGACCAGGCCGAGCTTCTCGCTGATGGGCCGCAGCACCGCGCTGGCCGTACCCTTCTCCGAGTCCTGCACCCTGGCCTGCGCGGCGTCGTCCCCGCACGCGGCCAGCAACGACGCCGCTCCGGCGCCCGCCAGGACGCGCAGCACCGCACGGCGGTCCAACACATGCACTTCTTCCTCCAGGTACGGGTCTCAGCGAGTGGGCAGCAGCGACCGGTAGCCGCTGGCGCCCGAGGTCAGGCCCCACGCCTTCATCCAGGCGTAGCTCTCGGTGAACCGTTTCTCGTTGTACGGCTCCGCGTGCGTGTAGCGGATGTGGTCGCGGCCGAGCCGATCCGGCGCGAGCGCGCCCTGGGTCTCGGCGACGATGATCTCGGCGAGCTCGGGCCAGGGGGCGGCGTTGATGACGTCCACGGCGGCGTTGACCGCGCTGATGTAGTCCTCGCGGCGCTCGGCGTCGAGGCCGGGGGCGATGATCTGGGCGCCGCGGTAGAAGTAGGCGCCGAGCAGGTGGCCGCCGCGGGCCAGGGCGAGAGACAGGAACGGCTCCATGAGCATCGCCGCGGGCACCCGCCCTTCGCTGACCGCGGTCAGCCGCACCTCGGGGGCGCCGATGTGCCGTAGCACGATCTCCTGACGCGGCAACGTGCCTTCGAGCAGGTGCAGGGCGGTGTAGTGGGAGCCGGTGAACTCGTTGACGCCCACCTCGACGCCGCCGAGGTCGTGCGGCTCGTTCAGGCGGGGGTCGAAGCTGACCAGCCCTTGTGCCACCACGGCCGGTCGCAGGTAGGCGATGCTGCCCTGCTTGCGGTTGCGTTCCAGGCGGTCGATGCCGCCCCATTCGCACAGGTTGAACACGTCGGCCTGGTCCGCGGCGAACAGGGCTTCCTTGCGGCGGGCGAACGGGTCACGCGCCGTGGAGTCGTACGCGATATCCGGTCCGTGCGCTGCGAAACGGACGGAGAGACCGGCCCGGTCGAACAGGCCGTCCCGGATGGCCACGATCTCCGGCAGGTCGAACACGCCGTGGTTCGGCGAGATCACGATCTCCGGCACGCCGACTCCCCCTATCACCTACCAAACATGTAGGAAAAAGGTAGTTTGCGCTCACGGGTGCTGTCAACTGCTCGTTTGCGCGATGTGCAAGCGACTTTCAAAAACGAGCTAGCCGAGCAGCAGGGAAAGGGGCAGCTCCTGAAGGGCTCCGGCGGCGGTGACGACCGCCCGCGCGACCTCTTCCAGGCGGTCGTCGCCGATGCGCGCCTGGGGCCCGCGTACCTCCACCGCGACGGTGACCGCCGAGCCTGAGGTGATCAGCGGCGCCGCCACCGACCGCAGGCCGGGCTGGTCCGGCGGGTCGTGGACGGCGTAGCCGCGGAACTGGACCGTGAGCAGTTCACCGTACTCGCCCGAGCCCTCCGGCAGTGGCGCGCCGAAGGCCAGGATGGCCAGGCCCAGGGCCGAGGCCCTCAGCTGCTCGCGCTGCCCGGGCGCGGCGTGGTAGCGGAACGCGGCGGGCGAGGGCACCGTGAGCCCGACCGTCACGTCCTGCCCGTCCCGCACCCCGACGCTCGCGGTCTCCCCCGTGTGCTCCACCAGGGTCCGCAGCACCTCGACCGCCTCCGGCAGCCCGGCCGCCACCAGCGACCTCCTGCCCAGGCGCAACAGGACGGGACCGGGCAGGAACCGCTCGGTGACCGGGTCACGGCACAGCAGCCCTTGCGAGCACAACGTCCGCAACAGGCGGTGCACGGTGCTGATGTTGAGCGCCGTGCCGGCGGCCAGTTCCGTCAGGCTGAGCCCTTCCGGCGCGTCGACCACCTGCGTCAGCAGCCGTCCCGCGCGGGCCACCGACTGCACCTCGCCGCCACGCTCACTGCGGCTCTCAGCCTTCACCAGATTCCTCGCCCTAGCGCCGATGCCAATGGGACACGACCTAGCATGCCCCCACCCACCGGTTCGCCGCTCGCGCACATCGGTGACCGCACCGGGAGGAACGCCGCCTCGCGCAGCCACCGGTTGACCGTTGACCAGGCCGCCGCCGAGCCCCCGCAGGAGCCGCAGCAGCTCGTACGCCTCCGCGAGCCGGTCCCACTGCTCCTCCTGCCGGGCGCCGAAAAGCTTGAGCGACGGCTCGTCGTTGCCCTTGCCGATGATCATCTCTAGGCGGCCATCGCTGAGGTGGTCGAGCATGGCGTAGTCCTCGGCGACCCGTACCGGATCGTTGAGCGACAGCACGGTGACCGTGGTGAACAGCCGGATGGTCTCCGTCCTCGCGGCGATGTGCGACAGCAGCACCGCGGGCGAGGAGGACAGGAAGGCGGGGTTGCGCCTCTCCCCCACGCCGAAACCGTCATAGCCGGTGCGCTCAGCCCACACCGCGAGGTCCACGGTGGCACGCAGGCGCTCGTGCTCACCCCGCGACGACAACGCGGGATCGTTCGACAACAATGTGCTCGCCAGGAATTTCACGCCCGGCCGTCTTCCTGCTTCGCCAGGGGGGCCCTGCGATTCGTACTCCGGGTCAGCCAGACCCAGTCCGCCGCGCAGGCCTGCGCCGAGCATCGAATCCTACGGCGGCTACGGCCGGCCGGACATCCCTTCCAGGTGCCTGAACCAGTCGCCGCTCCCAGCGGCGACACAGCGATCGAGACCGCGGCCGGGCCCGCCACCGTCTGCCGGTGGATCTCCGGCGTGCAGCCCGACCTCACGAGCCCGACGGCACTTGAGCGCTTCGGCCGGGCAGCCGGGCTGCTCGGCGAGGCGATGCTGGGCTTGCCACCAGAAGACGGGCTGGGCGACCGGCGCGGCAATCCTCTGGCGCACCCCGCCGTGCCGCACGTCGGCGCCCTTTGCCGTCAGCTGCAGACGCCCCCGCATTCCTGACCCTGGCCGAAGGCGGCCAGCAACTCGTCCACGAGGGAGTCCTCGCCCGAGGTGTTCGCGAGTGGTGTGAGCTGAGGTCGGCCTTGCCTGGAGATCGTTTCCCTGGACGATGTGATCGCTCCCCCCTGTGCTGCGGGGAATGGCTCTCACGGCTGAGCAAACAGCTGGGACCTTGATATCAAGTGGTTGCGTGGCCTGGTTCCGGCACCAGCGTCGTGGCGAGGTCGTGCACTACCGCGCGCAGGCGAGTGCTGCCGCCGTGAGCGGTGATCTGCCGGACGAGGTCACCGTCGAACGAGCCGAGCAGCACGTGGGCGAGGTACTCGGTGTCGGTATCGGGGCGCAGTTGCCCGAGAAGGCCGGTGAGATGATCGTGCCAACGCCGGTAAGTCGGGTCGTCGTACTTGTCGGACGCGCAAGCCTGCTCATGGGCGGCGATCAGCGCGATGTTCCGCGCGGCGAGCGCAGCTAGTTCGTCGAGGAAGGCGAGAAGCCGAGTGCGGGGCGGCGCACCGCGGCCCAGCGGCGCCGGGACGCCGTCGACTGCCTCCCGGATGCGCGCGGCGCGTTCGGCGAGCAACTCCTGGAACAGGCCGGTGCGGCTGCCGAAACGACGGAAGATGGTGCCCTTGCCCACGCCGGCCGCCGCGGCGACCGCGTCCAGTGACACATGCTCGGGCCCGTGCACCGCCAGGAGTTCCTCAGTGGCCCGCAGGATCGCCTGGCGGTTGCGGGCGGCGTCCGCGCGTACGCCCGGCATCGATACCTCCCGTTCCCAATCGGACTGTCAGTCCGTATAGTATCGCGGCGATGAACCGGACTGCCAGTCCGCTTATGTTTTGGAGGTTGTGCTGTGCAAGCATTGATTGCCGCTCCCGAAGGTCCGCATGGATTCCGGTTCGCCGAGGTCCCGGAGCCGGTGCCGGGGCCCGGCCAGGTGCTGGTGGAGGTCCGGCACGCATCGATCAACCACGGCGAAGTCCGCCACATCGGCTTCCAGCCGGTCGGCGGTGTGCTGGGCTACGACGCGGCCGGGTACGTCGTCCAAGCGGCCGGGGACGGTACCGGGCCGGGCGTCGGGGAGCGCGTTGTCGCGTTCGGTGCCGGCGCCTGGGCACGGCGGGCCGCGTTCGATGCCGGCAGTGTCGCCGTCGTGCCCCCGTCGCTGGACCTGGCCGAAGCCGCCGCGCTGCCGCTCGTCGGTATCACCGCGCTGCGGACGCTGCGCGCCGCCGGATCGGTGCTCGGTCGGCGGGTGCTGATCACCGGCGCGTCCGGCGGTGTCGGACGGATGGCGGTGCAACTGGCCCGGCTCGGCGGCGCGCATGTCATCGCCTCGGTCGGATCCCCCGAGCGCGGGGATGGCCTGCGTGAACTAGGCGCGAACGAGATCGTGGTCGGGCTCGACGACATCAACGCCCCCGTCGACGTGGTGCTGGACAGCGTGGGCGGCGGGCACCTGGTCACCGCCTGGAGCCTGCTGCGCCCCGGCGGGAGCCTGCAGAGCATCGGCTGGGCATCCGACGAACCCGCAACGTTCCCGCTCAACTCGATCTTCGCTCTCGGCGCGGCCAAGACCCTGCAGTCGTTCGGCGACGCGTCCCACCCCGGCCCCGATCTGGCCGTCCTCACCGACCTGGCCGCGCGCGGCACCATCATCGCCCAGATCGGCTGGCGCGGGCCTTGGACGGATCTCCCGGATGCCATGACGGCACTCCTCAGTCGGCGCGTCATGGGAAAGGCCGTCCTGAACATCGATTGATTCTTCCCCGCCCGCCGGGCCGATCGACATGAACGAGGACGAGACCGCCGACTGGCACAGGATCCTCGCATGCCTGGAGGTCGCCGCCGCCACTTCCGTCGCACCGTGAACCTCATCGGCTGACCTGGGGCTCTATAGCCGCCCGCTACCCAACCCGCATCAGAACGGCCAGCGGCGTCAGCCCAAGCCCCAACGGCTCGCCAACGCCACTGGCCGTTCGGTTGCTGCTCAAGGGCTATTTGTCAAATTCAGCCACACCACCGCGTACGGCCCAATCTGGGGAGATCGGCGAGGACGGTGTCGGGACGCGTGGGATCGATGGGATGCCACAGCCGCTATGGCTCCTCCCGCCCGCGCAGCAGGTCAAGAGCCTGCCAGCAGGCGCGGGTCTTACCGGTGGAGGACCCGTCGACCAGCGCCGCGATGCCGCTGGCATCCCCAGCGGCACGTTCGCGTGCTGGCCGGTCCGCCTCGAAGTGTGCGGCGTCACGGTCAACTGGGCCACGCTCGCCATCCTGACCCTGCTGGAAGATGTGCTCGTCCTCACCAAGTCGGACGGGGTGCCGGGACACCTCTCGCTGCCGGCCGGAACGCGGGTGAGCGGCCATCCAGTGCTGGAGCGGGATGCTCTGCGGCCGCCTTCGCCCTGTCCTGGCTGATCCGCGAGACTCGCTGCGTTCCGGCACCTCCGACACCGGCGAGCCTGCCCTCGTCCGTCAGGAGTGAGCCTGGCGTGCCTTGGGGTTCAGTACGGGAAACGGCGCCGACCGTGATTGACGGAGATCCATTTCTGGGTGGTGAACTCGTGCAGGCTCCAGTCGCCGTTGAGGCGGCCCAGGCCGGAATGCTTCTCTCCGCCGAATGCGACGATCGCCTCATCGTTGATCGTCGTGTCGTTGATGTGGACCATGCCGGTCTCAATGCGCCTGGCGATGTCCACGCCTCGGTCGATGTCGCGCGTGTGGACCGCGCCGGACAGCCCGAACCGGGTGTCGTTGGCCAGATTCACCGCCTCGTCCTCGTCAGCGAACGGGACGACGCAGACCACCGGGCCGAACAGCTCTTCCTGCATCACCGGGTTGTCCGGCGTGAGGTCCACCAGCACCGTCGGCGCGAAGAGCGTGCCGTTCACCGGGCCTCGCAGCGCCGGCCGGGCACCCTGGCCGATGCCGCGCTCGACGAGCGCGTTCAAGGTGTCCGCCTGTCTCTGATTGATCAACGGGCCGATGATGGTGTCCGGTGCGCTGGGGTCGCCGACCGGCAGTGACCTGACCTTCTCCAGAAATCTGTCGAGGAAATCCTGGTAGAGGTCCCGATGGACCAGAATGCGATTGGCGGACATGCAGATCTGACCCTGGTGGGTGAAGCGGCTGAAGACGGCCGCCTCCACCGCCAGGTCCAGGTCGGCGTCGGCCAGGACGATCAGCGCGCTGTTCCCGCCCAGTTCCAGGATCGCCCTCTTGAAGTTGCGCGCCGACACCTCGGCCACGTGCCTGCCGACCACGGCCGAGCCGGTGAAGGAGATCACCCGGGGTATCGGATGTTCGACGAACGCGTCGCCGATCGCCGGGATCTCCGTCACGACCACGTTCAGCAGACCCTTCGGCACACCCGCGGATTCGAAGATCTGCGCGATGAGCGTGCCTCCGACGATCGGCGTGTCCTCGTGCGGCTTGAGGACCACGCCGTTGCCCGCGCCGATCGCCGGCGCGACCGACTTCATCCCGAGCCCGAAGGGAAAGTTGAACGGGCTGATGACACCGACCACGCCCACCGGCTCGCGATAAAGGCGATTCTCCTTGTCATCGATCGGCGACGGCAGGATTCGCCCCTCCATGCGCAGGGGGAACGTGGCCGCTTCCTTCAGGATGTCGATGGCCAGGCCGATCTCGACAGCGGCCTTGAGCCTCGTGCCGCCCAGCTCAGCGCCGATCATCGAGGTGATGGTCTCGATGTTCTCCTGTACGTACGCGATCGCCTTCTCGAAGACGGCGCGCTTGCCGTACGCGTTGACCTGCACCCATTCTCGCTGGGCAGCGGCGGCGGCGCGATAGGCGGCGTCGATGTCGCCGGTGTCCGCGACCGCGAACTCGCCGATCGCCGACCCGTCGTAAGGGTTGCGGTCGATGAGCACCTTGTCTCCCGAGCCGGGTCGCCATTCCCCGCCGATGAAGCAGTGCCGGCGACGGTTCGTGGCGGAGCTCTCCGGGTCGATATCGGCAGCCATGGCATCCTCAGATCAGGTTGAAGTGGATCACGAATTACGGACCTTGATGCGCTTGGCGGCCCGTTCTGCGAGCATGATGACCGGCGCCTGGGTGTTGCCGCGCGGCACTGTGGGCATCGTGGAGGAGTCCGCGACGTACAGGGCTTTCAGCCCGTGCACCGCCATCGTGGCGGGGTTCACGACGGTGGCCGGGCCCGTGCCCATGCGGCAGGTTCCGGCAGGGTGCCACTCGGTGCCGGCGGTGGCGGCGATCCAGGAGTCGAGCGAGTCGTCGTCCCACCGCGACGGCTGCAGCGGCGCGCCGGTGGCGGCCTTGAGCGAAGGCGTGTCGAAGAGCTGCTTGACCAGGCGCAGGCCCGCACGCATCCGGGCGCGGTCGTCGGGGTCGCACAGGTAAGCCGGGTCCGCGATCGGGGCGACCCGGGGGTCGGCCGAGACGAGGCGGAGCACGCCGCGGCTGCGGGGCGCCAGGAGAGAGATCGCCGCGGTCACCACGGGCTGGTCAAGCACCCGCAGCTGCGCGTCCAGGCCCAGCAGCGTGAGCGTGACCTGGATGTCCGGACCCGGCAGGTCGGGTTCGGTGCTCAGCATCGCCCCGGCCTGGGAGACCGACGCCAGCGGGCCGCGGCGGGCCAGGGCGTACGCGCGTTCGTCCTGCGCGCTGATCGCGTTGCGCAGCGGACTGCCGTCGGTGACCGGCCAGCTCGGCGACAACATCGGGTGGTCCTGCAGGTTGGCTCCCACGCCCGGCAGGTCGTGCCGTACACCGATGGCGTGCTCGGCGAGGTGGGCCGCCGGGCCGATC
Source organism: Nonomuraea sp. NPDC050404 (assembly GCF_040655495.1). Taxonomy (NCBI): domain Bacteria; kingdom Bacillati; phylum Actinomycetota; class Actinomycetes; order Streptosporangiales; family Streptosporangiaceae; genus Nonomuraea; species Nonomuraea sp. NPDC050404. The sequence goes on along the minus strand of NZ_JBFAKB010000007.1, from coordinate 129,057 downwards.
CCGGACAGCATGAGCAACTGCGGGCTGCGCAGGGCCCCGGCCGCCAGGATCACGCCGCGGGTGGCGTGAGTCTCGCCCGCGGTGGTCGTGCCACCGGCCTCGCGGGTGTGGCGCACGCCTGTCGCGCGCGTCCCGTCGAGGTCGATCGCGGTGACGTGGACGCCGGTACGAACGGCGAGGTTCGGCCGGTGCGCCGCCGGGGCGAGGTAGGCGTCGACGGCCGAGTGGCGTGCGCCGTCGCGGACGTTGGCGGCGAACAGCCCCACGCCTTCCCGGGTCGCGCCGTTGAAGTCGTCGGTGATCGGCCACCCGGTCTCCTTGCCGGCGGCCAGGAACGTCAGGGGTAGGGGGCTGACATCGCGTGCCCTGGTGACGGTCATCGGGCCGCCGGTGCCGTGCCACCGGTCGGGACCGAACTCGCCGCTCTCCAGCGCGCGGAACGTGGGCGCGACGTCGTCCCAGCTCCAACCGGCCGCGCCCGTGGCGGCCCAGGTGTCGTAGTCCGCGGGGTGGCCGTGGAACCAGGCCATCATGTTCATGCTGCTGCCGCCGCCCAGACCCCGGCCCTGAGCCAGATAGACCTGGCGGCCGCCGAGGGCGGGCTGCGGGGCGGTCAGGTCGGGCCACGCGGTGGGCCCGGCCATTAGCGAGAAGGAGAGCCAGGGGGTCCGGGCGGCCGGCTCGGCACCGGTGGTGGCACCTGCCTCCAGCAGCACCACGCGGCAGCGAGGGTCCTCGCTCAGCCGTGCGGCGAGCACGCAGCCGGCCGGCCCGGCGCCGACGATGACATAGTCGGCCTCGGTGGGCACCTCGTGGTCGAGTCCCATCCCGGCCAGAGCCGCCGGGGTCATGAACGCTGGCGCATCGTGCATCTGTGCTGCGGGCCCTTCATGGTTCGGCCGGAGTTGAGACCAGTTCGCGTCAAGAAGATCGATGGTGGCCCGATGGCGGGCCGCTTCGCGTCGGCAAAGGTCGCCTATCCGCTCGAAGTAGGCAGGTATCACCGACGCGGCGAGGGCGCCGACAGCGCGATGCTTGCGACATCGCAGGCACCAACGCATGGGGAGACGTCATGACGTCATCGGCAGGCAGCCATCGGCAGAAGGGAGGGCCGCCGGGCGGCGAAGCGGAGGCGGCCCGGCCCGGATGGTTCGAGATCGGTGCTGCCGCCGTCGCGTACCTCGTCCTGTTCGGGGTCACCGCGACAGTGCTCCGGCTGATCCCGGCGGAGGATTCCGTCGGCCGGGGGCTCGCCGGGTACGCGCTGTCCGCGCTGATCGGCGTGGGCGCGTTCGTCGCCGCCTTCGCCGTGCGCATCCGTGAGGTCCGGCCGTTCGGCGTAAGGCGCGCCGGGTGGAAATGGCTCCTGCTGGGCACCGTCATCGGCGCGGCCGCATGGTGGCTGAACATCGTCGTGACCATCGTGTACGCCGCCGTCACCGGCGATGCCGGATCCCCGCAGGGCGACTACCAGGCGGCGGGTGGGGCCGGCGTCGTCGCGTTGTCGGCGACGTTCCTGCTCGGCGCGGTCGCGACGCCGATCGGCGAGGAACTCGCGTTCCGCGGTGTGCTGGCCAACGCCCTGAACCGCTACGGATGGTGGGCCGACGTCCTGGTGAGCTCCGCCGTCTTCGCCGTCGCGCACGGGCTGAACCCCGTTCTGCCGGTAGCCTTCGTCATCGGGGTGCTCTGCGCGGTTCTGTTCCGCAGGACCGGCTCCATCTGGCCTGGCGTGTGCGTGCACGCGGCCAACAACGCCTCCTCGATCGTGATGCCTCTCCTGCTGGCGCCACTGTTGCCGGGCTAAGAACCACCGAACTGTGAGGAAATGAAATGTCCACAAATCCCTCGGCCGAGACCATGGGCGCCATCATGGCGGGGATGATCGACGGGTGGAACCGCGGCGACGCCGCCGCCTTCGTCGCCGACTTCGCGGACGACGCCGAGTTCGTCGCCTTCAACGGAGCCGTTCTGAAGGGGAAGGACGAGATCGTCCCCTTCCACCAGGGCCTGTTCGACACCGACCTGAAAGGCTCGCGCCTGGTGGACGGCCAGGTGGTCTTCGCCAGGATCGTCGGGCCCAACTGGGGTGTCGTGCACCAGCGGGTCGGTGTGGTGATGCCGGGCGAGGACACGCCGCTGGCGAGCCGTGACTCCATGCAGCTGCTCGCCGTCCGGTGGCGGGGCGAACGCTGGCAGGTCGTGGCGCTGCAGAACGCACGGGTGTTCTCCCTGGAACGCCAGCTCGCGCTCGACGCCCTTGAGCAAGCAGATCAGAAATAGAGGAACCCCAATGTCCGTTCACCCACTTCTGCCCGTGCTGGACGACCTGGCGAGCGTGATCGGGGCGACGAGCCCGGCGCGGGAAACGCGCATGTCTGTTGTCCTTGGGCGTCAGAGAACCTTGGCGAGGAAGGCGCGGGTGCGTTCGTGGGTGGGGTCAGCAAGGACCTGGGCGGGCGGGCCGTGCTCGACGACGCGGCCCGCGTCCAGGAACGCCACCGCGTCGGCCACCTCACGGGCGAACCCGATCTCGTGAGTGACGACGATCATGGTGGTGCCGCCGAGGGCGAGGTCCTTGATGACGTCCAGGACCTCCCCCACCAGCTCGGGGTCCAGCGCGGAGGTGGGCTCGTCGAACAGCAGCAGCTTGGGTTCCAGGGCGAGTGCCCGGGCGATGGCGACCCGCTGTTGCTGCCCGCCTGACAGGGTGCGCGGGTAGGCGCCGGCCTTGTCGGCCAGGCCCACACGGGCCAGCAGGCGTTCGGCCAGCGGCTCGACCTCGGCGCGTGGCCGGCGCTGGGCCGACAGCGGCGCCTCCATGAGGTTCTGCCTGACGGTGAGGTGCGGGAAGAGGTTGAAGGACTGAAAGACGAAGCCGATCTGGGTGCGCTGCCGCAGCACCTCTCGTTCGGGCAGCTCATGCAGGCGGTCGCCGGCCTGCCGGTAGCCGAGCAGGCGCCCGTCCACGCGGACCGAGCCGAGGTCGACCTTCTCCAGGTGGTTGATCGTACGCAACAGCGTGGACTTGCCGGACCCCGACGGGCCGAGGAGCACCAGCACCTGGCCCTTGGCCACCTCCAGGTCCACGCCGCGCAGCACGTGCAGGGGGCCGAAGCTCTTGTGCACGCCGCGCAACTCGACCATCGGGTTCATGCCCGCCCCTTGCCGTAGTGCCGTTCGACGTAGTGCTGGACGATCGACAGGGCGGTGGTCAGGACGAGGTACCAGATGGCGGCGACCAGGAGCAGGGCCATGACGCGGCCGTTGCGGTTGTAGATCACCTGCACCTGGTAGAACAGCTCGGGCAGCGCCATGATGTACACCACCGAAGTGCCCTTGACCAGGCCGATGATCTCGTTTCCCGCGTTGGGCACGATGGTCCGCATGGCCTGCGGCAGGATGATGCGGAACAGCCGCCGCGCCGGGGGCAGCCCGAGGGCGGCCGCCGCCTCCCGCTGGCCGTGGTCCACCGACAGCAGGCCGCCGCGGACGATCTCGGCGGCGTAGGCCGCCTGGTGCAGGGCCAGCCCGAGCACCGCCGCCGTGAGTGGCCCGATGAGGTCCATGGTGCCGAAGTCGAAGAACGCCGGGCCGAACGGCACCCCGACGGACAACCGCGGGTAGAGCAGCGCCAGGTTGTACCAGAACAGCAGTTGCAGGATGAGCGGCACGGACCGGAACAGCCACACGTACCCGAAGGCAACCGACGACAGCAGCCGGTTGGGCGAGAGCCGCATCAGCGCCAGCACCGTGCCGAGGGCGAAGCCGAGCCCGATGCCGAGCACGGTCAGCTCCAGCGTGAGCAGCACCGAGCGCACCACCGACGGCGCGAACAGATACTGCCCGACCACCTCCCACTCCCAGGCCGGGTTGGTGATCAGGGCGCTGGCAGCCATCGCCAGCACCACGAGCACGGCGCCCGCGGCCAGCCATCGCAGCGGACGGCGGGCGGTCACCACCGCCAGGGGCCGTTCCGTCTCCTGGTGGGAGGGCGCCGCCTCGACTCCGGGCAGCGTCATGGCCCGCCCTCGATCCGGACGCGCGCCGGAACCCGTACGGTACGGAACTCGGTGGTGCGGCGCAGGCGGAAGCCGAGCCGTTCGTACAGGCGGATCGCGTGCGTGTTGGCGGCGGACGCGTGCAGGAACGGCGTCTCTCCACGCTCCCTGATGCCGGCGGCGACCGCGAGCACCAGTCGGGTGGCCAGCCCTCTGCCCCGGTGGGCCGGCTCGGTGCAGACGGCGCTGATCTCGGTCCAGCCCGGCGGGCGCAGCCGCTCCCCCGCCATCGCCACCAGCGCGCCACCGGACCGGATCCCGAGGTAGGTGCCGAGCTCGACGGTCCGTGGCAGGAACGGGCCCGGCTTGGTCCGCTCGATGAGGCCCAGTATCTCCGGCACGTCCGCGGGCCCCAGCCGCTCCACGCGAGCGTCGTGCGCCCCGGCGACGCGTTCGCCGGTGAGCTGGACTCCCGGCACGTTCCTCGCCTCTTCCCAGCCGGCCGGCGGGGACGCTGCCGGGCCGGTCAGCGGCACGTCACCGCCCTCGCCCGCCAGCGCCGCCACGTCCTGCCAGTCGGCGGGGCCCGGGTCCTGCGGCATCGACAGGAACGGGGAGACGTCGCGGGGGTAGCGCAGCACGCGCCCGCGCCTTTCGGCGAGGTGTGCGTGCGGGCCAAGTAGCGAGGCCCGCACCGGGTCGTCCAGCGCAAGGAACTCCACAAGCATGAGCCGGGGCCTTTCTCACGTCCGTCAGCGGCCCCAGCTCAACACAGCTTCCAAAACCCGTCAAGACCTACTGGTTTAGTTGGTTATTGGAGATTTCCCCTATAACCCACTTGATTTATGGGAAATATCTTCCTACCTTGAAGCTCCAGCAGCCCGGAGAGGATGTCATGAGTCACCTGACCGTGTTCGATCTCGACGGAACACTCGTCGACACCCCGCGCGCGATCGTCGAGACCTTCACCGCGGCGTTCGGCGCGCTGGGCGTCGCCGCACCCCGTCCCGCGGCCATCCGCGCCACGATCGGACTCCCGCTCGAACGGGCCTTCGGCGACCTGCTGGCCGCCGCCCCCGACGGCGAGCTGGTGACCCACGCGGTGCGGCACTATCAACGCCTGTACAAGGAGATCATCCTGCCGCGCGCCCGCGAGCTGCTCTTCCCCGGCGTGACCGAGGGGTTGGACGAGCTGCGCGCCCGGGGCATCGCCCTCGCCGTGGCGACCAGCAAGTTCTACGCCAGCGCCGACGCGCTGCTGCGGTCGGCGGGGCTGCGGGACCGGTTCGCTCTGGTGGTGGGCGCGGATCAGGTGAGCAGGCCCAAGCCGGACCCTGAGTCGGGGCTGCTGGTCCTGCGCACGCTCGGCGTGGCCGCACGGCACGCGGTGGTGGTGGGCGACACCACGCACGACATCCACATGGCCGGCGCGGCCAGCATGCGCTCGATCGCCGTCACCTACGGCGTTCACGGTGCCGCCGAACTGGCCACCGCGAGTCCCACCTGGGTCGTCGGCACGTTCGCCGAGGTCGTAGCCCGGCTGGGCGCGGAGCTCGCGAACAGTACGCACGGTATCGAGGTAGGGCGAGAGAAGGAGGAGCTGGCCGGATGAGCGGGCGCGCGCTCGACTGGTCCCTCTCGATCGCCGGCGGTGTGCTGCTGACGCTGATGACGCAGGCCAACGCCGTGCTCGCCGGCCATACCGACGCCCTGTACGCCTCCTGGGCCGCGCACGCGATCGGGGCCGTGGTGGCCTCGATCCTGGTGCTGGCTCTCGCCCGCCGCGCACCGGCCACCGCCCCGGGCCAAGGCGAGCACCGCGCACCGCTCTGGTACTACCTGGGCGGCATCCCCGGCGCCCTCGTCGTCGTCCTGTCGGCCGTCGCGGTCAACAGCGAGCTCGCCCTGGCCGGCACCATCGCCCTGATGCTCACCGGCCAGGTCCTCTTCGGCACGGTCTCCGACCACCTGGGCCTGCTCCACACCCCGAGGCGCCAGGTCACGCGCATGGATCTGGCGGTCGCCGGATGCGTGCTCGCGGGCAGCGTCCTCATCGTCATCGGCGGAGCGTGACCATGCTCTTCTTCGTCGTCCTGGCGCTGCTCAACGGCGTCCTCATCGGCACCAGCCGCACGGTCAACGGCCGGCTCAGCACCAGGAAGGGCGCCTTCCGGGCGTCTGCGTGGAACCACGTCGTGGGGTTCGCCTTCCTGAGCGCGGTCCTCCTCGTCCTGCGCGCCTGGCCGGATGTCACCGACGCGCCCGTCACCGCCTACGCGGGCGGAGTGTTCGGCGCTCTGTTCGTCGCGGTCAACAGCTATGTCTTTCCCAGGCTCGGGGCGATGAGCGCCTCTGTGCTGGTGATCAGCGGGCAGGTGCTGTCCGCCGTGGTCATCGACTGTGTTCAGCATCGCGCGCTGCCGGCGCCAGTCAGGCTCGCCGGCGTGGTGCTCGTGCTCCTGGGGCTCGGTCTGCCCCGTTTGTCAGCCCGTTTCCGGCAGAGGGAGATTTACCAGTGCCCGACCGAGATGAAGTGATCGACGCCATCCTCGACGACCGCACGTACCACATCGAGTTCAACGGCCACCTCACCAACCATGCCAAGCACGCCGTCGTGGCGCTGGTTGGACTGGGCGTGCCCGCCGCCGACATCAAGGCCTACTACGACGCGTACGCGAAGCTGACCTCGTACGGGTTCGGCCTGGAAGCGCCCAAGCCGGACCGGCACCTCATCACCGAGCAGAACTGGCGCACGCACCTGGGCCGGCGCACCAGCTTCTGGTCCTACTGCGACTTCTTCAACCGGCGCGCGCGGGAGCTCGGCCTGGAGGAGGTCCTGCGCCGGTACGTACCCGAGCTGCTGCCCGGCTGGACTGGCTCATTCACGCACGCCACCATCCACCTCGGCTGGGCGCTCGACATCGGCCACCGGTGGATGGCGATCGAGGGACTGGCTTACCTGGCGTTCTCGTACTCGACCTGCCACCCGGAACGGGCACAGCCACCGCGTGAAGACGGCGCGCCCGTGGACTCGCTGCTGCGACTGGCCGGGGTGTGGGACGAGCACCGCGACGAGCTCACCCACTGGGTCGCCGGCCTCCTCGCCGACACCTCCCCCGCCGAGGACGGCCGCATCCACCCGGAGCTGCTCCGCTCCGGCCTGCAGTTCAGGATCGCCCGCACGCTGAGCGAGGGCCATCCCCTGTTCTACGACACACCCGCGTGGACGCGGGACGACGCCTGGGAGCCGCTGTACTACGCGGTCGCCCTGCTCTACCTGTCGCGTCCCGGTGACTTCGTGCTGCTGCACCTGATCACCTCGCTGTACGCGGTCGAGCGGATCGCCCTGCACCTGCCGGCCGGGCAGCGGTGGGAGGCCGCCGTCTGCTTCTGGATCGGGCTGCTCGGCACCGTCTTCTCCGGTGGCGACTTCCCCCGCCGCGCCAAGCTCGCCGCCCTGCACCGGATCTTCTCCGGAGCCGTGGACGAGCACCCCGGCGACTGGGACCAGATCACGCGCCGGGCCGTCCTGGAGGAAGAGGAGCACAACCCCAAGCTCGTGTACGTGCTGCGCCGGTTGTGGGAGCGCAGCGGCCATCGGTCGATCTACCGGGTCGCGGCGGGCCAGTTCACCGCCACGCCCGAGCTCCCACCCTCGTTCGACGAACCGCCCACCGCCTGACGGGACCGCCATGTCTGCCCAGCACAACCTCCATCTGCTTCCGCAGACCAGCCAGCTCCGCGCGCTGCACACTGTCGTCCGCGACCGGCACGCCGGGCTCGACGCCTTCGTCCACAATTCCCGCCGCATCATCCGCCTCCTGCTGGAGGCCGGGCTCGACCAGCTCCCCTTCACCGAGAACCACGTGACCACGCCGGTGGGCGCCACCTACCGGGGGCTGAGGCACGCCGCGGACGTCTGCGCCGTGGCCGTGGTGAGGGCCGGAGAGAGCATGGAGGCCGAGTTACGCGACCTCCACCCCGGCATCCGCATCGGCAAGATCCTCATCCAGCGGGACAAGCAGACCAAGCTCCCGCACCTGTACTACTCGCACCTGCCCCCCGGCATCGCGGAAAGCCACGTCCTTTTGCTGGAGCCCATGCTGGCCACCGGCGGCTCGGCCAACGCCGCCATCGACGTGCTGCTCAAGGCCGGCGTGCGGGAGCGGCACATCGTTCTGATCGGCTTCATCGCCGCGCCCGAGGGCCTGCGCGCCATCGCCGAGGCGCATCCGCACGTCAAGATCGTCATCTCCTCGATCGAGGAGCGGCTGAACGACGACGCCTTCATGGTCCCGGGCATCGGCGACTTCGGCGACCGCTACTTCGGCACCACCGACCCGGGAGCATGATGATCACCGTCCCTTCCGCCCGCCCGGCCGGGCTCCACACGCCCGTCGGTGTCGGAGCCTGCCTGCCGGATCTCCTGCTCCAGCAGGCCGAGCACCGTCCGGACGCCGTGGCGGTCACCGCCGCCAGCGGCAGCCTCACCTTTCGCGAACTCGTCCGCGACGCCGGCCGGCTCGCGGCCCGCCTCCGGCGGCTGTCCGCAGGTCCTGACCACTGCGTCGGCCTGTACGCCGACCCCTCGGCCGACCTGCTGACCGGAGCCTGGGGCATCCTTATGGCAGGCGCCGCGTACCTGCCGCTGTCCCCCGACTACCCGCACGACCGGGTCCGCTTCATGATCGAGGACAGCCGGTCCACTGTCATCGTCACCCAGCCGCACCTCGTCCGCGAGGTGTCGGAGCTGGCACCGCCGGGCACGCGGGTCGTGAACCTGGCCGACGGAGCCAGCGAAGCCGGCGAGGCCGAAGTGACCGGCGAGTGGCGGCCCGGCTCCCTCGCCTACGTCATCTACACCTCCGGCAGCACGGGCCGGCCGAAGGGCGTGATGATCGAGCACCACAGCATCGCGTCCCAGCTGCGCTGGATGCACACGTGCGGCCACCTCGGCCCGCACACCACCGTGCTGCAGAAGACGCCCGCGAGCTTCGACGCCGCGCAGTGGGAGATCCTGGCGCCGGCATTCGGCGGCCGGGTCGTCACGGCCCCCGCGGGCGGCCATCGCGACCCGGACGCGCTCATCGAGACCATGGCCGCCCACGACGTCACCACCCTGCAATGCGTGCCCACACTGCTCGAAGCGCTGGTGGAGACGGGACGGCTGTCGCGCTGCGCCGCGCTGACCCGGGTCTTCTCCGGCGGCGAGACCTTGACCAAGCGGCTGGCCAGGGACTTCTTCGCCGCGCTACCGGGCGCGTCGCTGATCAACCTGTACGGCCCCACCGAGTGCACGATCAACGCCGCCGCCCACGTGGTCGACCCCCGGCAGGCCGGCGACGGGGATGGAACGCTCCCGATCGGCGTCCCAGTTGACAACACTCACTGCTTCGTCCTGGACGAGAACCTGGCCCCCGTGGACATCGGGGAGACGGGCGAGCTGTACATCGGCGGCGCCCAGCTCGCTCGCGGCTATTTGAACCGGCCCAAGCAGTCCCGCGAGCGGTTCGTCCCCTCGCCGTTCGTCCCGACCCAGCGGCTCTATCGCAGCGGCGACCTGGCGTACTGGAATCCCGACGGCACGTTGCAGTTCGCCGGCCGCGCGGATGACCAGGTCAAGCTGCGCGGTCACCGGATCGAGCTGGGAGAGGTGGCGCTGGCCGCCGAGCGGCACGCCTGGGTACGGCGGGCGGCGGCGGTCGTCGTGACGGACGGCAGGACCCGCTCCCCGCACCTGGTGGTGTGCGCGGAGCTGAACCCCCGCGAGGCCGCCCTCATGGACCAGAGCCATCACTCGGCCCACCACCGCTCCAAGACCGACCGCCTGCAGGTGCGCGCGCAGCTCGCCGGAGCGGGGCTCAGGCCAGACCTGGCCGGCCTGCCGGCGGTCGCACTCCCGCACCGCGACGCACCCGCCGAGCTGCGGCGGGCGGCCTTCGCCCGCAAGACCTACCGGTTCTACGAGGGCGGACCGGTCACCCGCGCGGACCTGCTGGCGCTGCTCGGCCCCCGGCCGGCCACGACCCGCACCCGCAGCCTCGGCGACCTCCGGTTCGACGACCTCGGGCGGATCCTGCGCTGGTTCGGCCAGTTTCACAGCGACAGGCGGCTGCTGCCCAAGTACGCCTATGCCTCGCCTGGCGCCCTGTACGCGACCCAGCTCTACATCGAGACCACCGGTATGGACGGCCTGACGTCCGGCCTGTACTACTACCATCCTGTGGACCACGCCCTGGTGCGCGTGGGACCGGCCCGGCTCCCCGAGGACGGCGGCCTGAGGGTGCACCTGTCCGGCAGGCGGGCGGCGATCGACCCGGTCTACCGGGAGAACCTGCACGAGGTCCTCGAGTTCGAGGCCGGCCACATGGTGGGCGTCTTCGAGGATGTGCTGCCCGCATTCGGGCTGGACATCCGGCCACTGGACCGCGTCGCCTCGGTACGGGAGCGACTCGGCGCCGAGCCCCACGACCACTACATCGGCACGTTCGAGGTCCACCCGCACGACGGCTCGCCGCGCGCCGAGGACGTCGAGGCCTTCCTCCAGGCGCATCCCGGCCGCGTCGCGGGCCTGCCTGCGGGCTGGTATAGGCATCGCGGCGGCGCGCTGGAGCGGGTCTCCGACGAGCTCGTGCGGCGCCGGCACGTCGTGGCGATCAACCAGCAGGTCTACGACCGCGCGGCCTTCGGCCTCGTCTTGGCGGCCAGGCAAGCGCGACCGTGGCTGGCGTACGTCGTGCTGGGCGCCCGGCTGCACCACCTGCAGCGCAACGGCCTGGGGCTCGGCCTGATGTCGTCGGGATACAGCTCGAAGAGCGGCCACCCGATGCCCGCCGCGCGGCGCGTGGCGGAGATCCTCGCGGGCGCGGGACTGGCCGTCCCGCAGGCGACGTACTTCGCCCTGGGCGGCCGGGTCAGCGCGGAGCAGATCGCCGGCGAGGACATGCGCGAGGACGCGGTCCATATGAAGGGCCCCGCCGAGCTCATCAAGGACGAGCTGGCTCGCCTGCTGCCCAGCTACATGCTGCCCAACCGGGTGCTGGTGATGGACGCGCTGCCGTTGACGGCGAACGGCAAGGTGGACGCCGCCGCGCTGCGCGCCCTGGCCCGGCCGCGGCCGGCCGTCCCGCACACGCCGCCCGCGACCGCGGCCGAGCGGTGGCTGGCCACGGAGTGGGGGCGGGTGCTGAAGTACGACGAGGTGTCGGCCACGGATGACTTCTTCGCCAGCGGCGGCAACTCGCTGACCGCGGTGGCGCTCATCAACCGGATCAACCGGGAGTTCGGCACACGGCTGCCCTTCCAGGCGCTGTTCGAGTCTCCCAGACTGACAGAGCTGGCGGCGCGCGTGGGCGCGGGACCGGCGGCGGCCTCCCGGCTGGTGTCGCTCGGGCGCGTCGCGGAGGGCCGGCCGGTCTTCTGCTGGCCCGGGCTCGGCGGCTACCCGATGAACCTGCGTGCCCTGGCCCACCACGCCGCACGGGACCGCCCCTTCTACGGGATCCAGGCGCACGGGCTGAACCCGGGAGAGGACCCCTATCCCTCCATCCAGGACATGGCCGCCGCCGACGTGGCCGAGATCCGGCGCGTGCGGCCGGAGGGGCCGTACACCCTGTGGGGGTATTCCTTCGGCGCACGTGTCGCCTTCGAGGCGGCCAAGCAGCTCGAACGAGCCGGCGAGCAGGTGGACGAGGTCATCCTGATCTGCCCGGGCAACCCCCGGGTGGGTACCGGGAGCCGGGCCCGAGAGGCGTCCTACGCCAACCCCGAATTCGTGACGATCCTGCACTCCGTCTTCACCGGCACGGTCGCGGGCCCCAGCCTGGAACGCTGCCTGGCGCAGGCCAGGGATGAGGAGAGCTTCACCGGCTTCGTGCACGACCTGCTGCCCGAGCTGGACCGGCCGCTGATCCGCCGGATCGCCCGTTTAGTGGCCACGACCTACGCCTTCCCGTACACATTCGGAGCGCTCGGCGCGCCGGTGACCGTCGTCAGGGCCGCCGGCGACGAGCAGCCGCACCTCGGCGGGAAGGTCGTCGAGCTGGCCGCCGACCACTACGGCGCGCTCAGGGAGCCCGGCGTCGCCGAGCTCGCCCGCGCCATCCGTACGAGCACGAAGGAGTCGTGATGCCGCACGTCACCATCCAGCACTTCCCCCTCGACCTCGGCCCGGAGCAGAAGCGACGCCTGGCGGACGCGCTGACCGCAGTCGTCGTGGAGCAGTTCGGCACCTACGAGGGCGCCGTGTCCATCGCGCTCGAACCGGTGGAGCCCGGTGACTGGGCCGCCACGGTGTACGAGCCGCGGATCGCCGGCCGCCCTGAGTCGCTGATCAAGGCTCCGGAGTACCGCGGTTGAGCGGCATCCCGCTGGTGGTCGCCGAAGAGGTGGCCCAGGCGCTGGCCGAGGACCGCGCGGTGGTCGCGCTGGAGTCGAACGTGATCACGCACGGCCTGCCATACCCGGACAACGCCGCCACCGCCGTCAAGGTCGAGTCCGCGGTGCGGGCCGGCGGAGCGGTGCCGGCGACGATCGGCGTGGACGGCGGCCGGCTGCTGATCGGCATGAGCGCGGCCGACATCGAGCGGTTCGCCTCGGCACCCGGCATCCCGAAGGCGAGCAGCCGGGACCTGCCCGTGGTGCTGGCACGCGGCGGGCTCGGCGCCACCACCGTGGCCTCCTCGCTCGTCGCCGCCGAGCTGGCGGGCATCCCGTTCTTCGCCTCCGCGGGCATCGGCGGGGTGCACCGGGGCGCGGAGACGACGATGGACGTCTCCGCCGACCTCATCCAGTTCACCCGCTCCAGGGTGGCAGTCGTCTGCGCCGGGGCCAAGAACATCCTCGACCTCGGCCTGACCCTGGAATACCTGGAAACGCAGGGAGTGCCGCTGGTGTCGTACCGATCGGACGACTTCCCCGCCTTCTACTGCGCCTCCAGCGGCCTGCCCAGCCCGCACCGCATCGACGATCCCGGCCTCGTCGCCCGCGTCGTCGACAACCACTGGGCCGCGGGCAGCCGCGGCGCCGTCGTCATCACCACCCCACCCCGCCCCGACGACGCCGTGGACCCCGCGGTCGCGGAAGCCGCCGTGCGGCGGGCGCTGGCCGCCGCCGAACGCGACGGCGTCAAGGGCAACGCGATCACCAAGTACCTCATGCGAGCCGTGGACGAGGTCACCGGCGGGCGGACCTCGCAGGCCAACATGGCGGTGCTCATCAGCACGGCCGAAGTCGGCGGCGTACTCGCCGCCGCGCACGCCCGCCATCGATCCGCTCTTCGATAAGGACGCTCACATGCCCGTGGAGTTTCTCGGCATCGCCTACACCAACAACGCCTCGGAGACCACCGCCCGTTCCGGGCTCTCCTTCGACAAGGACTACACGCTCAAGCTCGCCCGCGCGCACGAGGACCACGGCTGGGACCGGGTCCTGTTCGCCTACGGCTCGGACACCCCGATCCCCACGCCGGCCGCCGGCTGGCTGGCGGCGAAGGTGGAGCGGCTGCAGATCCTGCTCGCGCACCGGCCGAACGTGTCGTACCCGACCTACGCCGCGCGCTCGTTCGCGACGCTGGACCACATCAGCGAGGGGCGGCTGACCATCCACTTCATCACCGGCGGCAACGACCACGAGCAACGCCGCGAGGGTGACACGCTGACCAAGGACCAGCGCTACAGCCGGACCAGGGAGTACATCCAGATCGTCAAGAAGGTGTGGAGCAGCAGGGAGCCGTTCGATCACGAGGGCGAGCACTACCGCTTCCACGACTACGTCAGCGACGTCTTCCCGATACAGGAGCCACATCCCGGAATCTCCTTCGGCGGCTCCTCGCCCGCCGCGTACGCCGCCGGCGGCGCGGAGGCGGATATCTACTGCCTGTGGGGCGAGCCGCTGGCGGACACCGCCCAGCAGATCGAGGCGGTGTGGGCGGCGGCGCGGGCGGCCGGGCGTACGGACCGGCCGCGGATCCAGGCAGCCTTCCGCCCGATCATCGCCACCACAGAGGAGTTGGCGTGGGAGAAGGCGCACCACACGGTGGAGGCCATCCGCGTGCGCCGGGCCGCCAGGCAGCCGCCGCGCGGCCACAAGCCCGACGGCCCCGAGAACACCGGCGCGCAGCGGCTGATCGCCATCGCGGCCAAGGGAGAGCGCTTCGACCGGGCCCTGTGGACGCCGACCTCCGCCGCCACGGGTGGGGAGGGCAACTCCAACGCCTTGGTGGGCACCCCCGAGACCGTGGCCAAGGCGCTGCTCGACTACTACGACCTGGGCGTGGACATCATCTCCGCCCGGGGCTACGACCTGCTCGGCGACGCCGTCGACTTCGGCCGTCACGTCATCCCCGTCATCAGGGAGGAGGTGGCCAGGCGCGACCGCGAAGGGGCCGACCGCGGGCCGCACCTGCTGGAGAAGATCACTGCCGGGATCTGACGCGTGGGCGCCCGCGCCCGGGGGCGAGGGCGCCCAACCCGTCAGGCGCCGACGCTGACGGCGTAGGCACCGGCCGGAGTGCCCGAGGCGGGATCGAAGCCGAGCCCCTTCACGCTCTTGCGGGCCGCGATCTGGTCGGCGGGAACGTACAGGGGGAAAACGATGGCCTCCTCGTCCACGACTCGCTGGATCCTGGTGTACAGGTCCTTGCGCTCGGCCTGGTCGGAGCTCGCCGCGGCCTGCTTCAGCCAGCCGTCGATGCGCGGGTCGTCGATGTGGGCGAAATTGACGGCGGCTCCCGACGACAGGATGAGGTTGAGCGCCGCCCCGGCGTCGGAGTCGCCGCGGGAGTTCCAGAAGATCTCGTACTCGTTGGCCTTCCACGCCTGCTGCGCCGCGCCCTGGTCGAGGATCTGTACCTGGAGGTCGATGCCGGCGCTCTGCTTGACCTGCGCCTGAATGGCCTGGGCGAGGATGTCGCGGCGGTCGCGGACGAATGCCGTGGAGGCGACGATGCGCACGGTGAGCCGCCTGCCGTCCTTGGTCCGGTAGCCGTCCGCGTCCTTGCCACGCCATCCGGCCCGATCGAGGAGGGAACCCGCGGCGGCGGCCGCTCGCGGGGAGCCCTCCAGGGAGGCGTCGTGGAAGGGGCTCGCGCTGCTGACAATGCTCCAGGCCCGCTTGGCCTGCCCCCGGTAGACCGACTGGAGGATGGCGTCGAGGTCCACGGCCTGCCGGAATGCCTGCCGCACGCGCTTGTCGTCGAAGGGCGGCCGGGAGGTGTTGAAGTAGTACGTGAACGCGGTGCCGGAGTTGAGGCCGGTCGTCAGCGTGAGGCCGGGGTCGTTGCGGATGGCGCCGATGTCGGTCGCGGGCACGCCCTCGATGACGTCGACCTGGCCGGACAGGAGCGCGCCGACGCGGACGGCGGCTTCGGGCAGGAACCGGTAGGTGACCTCCGAGAGCGGTGCGGGCCCCTGGTGCGCGGCGCCGCGCGGGGGCCACTTGTAGGTGGGGTTGCGCTTATAGTGCACCTCCTGGCCAGGCACGTACCGGTCGAGGATGAACGGGCCCGTCCCGGCCACGTCCACCCCGCCGGCCTTGAGGTTGCCGGCCTCCTTCAGCGACTTCGTAGAGATCTGCGCGCCATACGGGGAGGACAGGAAGTCGAGAAAGAGACCGTCTGGCTGCTTGAGCACGAGCTTGACCCGGTACGGCGAGACGACCTCGGCCCGTGCGAAGGAGCGGAGCTGGATCGTGGCGATGTCAGGGTTGTAACCGGGTTCGAGGAGCTTGCCGAAGTTGGCCTTGACCGTCTCGGCGCCGAACCGCTCGCCGTCGTGAAAGGTCACGTCCTCGCGCAGGTCGAAGGTGTACGTGAGGTGATCGTCCGAGATCTTCCACGAGGTGGCCAGCCAAGGGGCGAAGGTACCGTCGGCCTGCCGGGCCACCAGGGCGTCGAACTGGTTGAACACCAGGAGCCGTGCCTTGTTCTGGATCCACTGGTGCGGGTTGAAGGTGATGGGCTCGGTCTCGACGGCCCAGGTCAGCGAGGCGGCGGCCCGGTCCGGCCGCGCGGCCCCGCCGGTGCCATCGATGCCGCACGCCGCCAGTGCCACGGCCAGGAGCGCGGAGACAACGATTCTGACCACTTTCACGGATGACTCCCGAATAATAACATATTAAAACAGTAGGTTTTTGGGGTATTTACGTCAAGGATCAGGTGAGAGGAAAACCCTGCCCGGTGGAACGAGTTCGCGGATGGTGTGCCGACCGGCGAGGCCGCCCTTGTCGGCGATCCGCCAGGCCAGGCGGTCCAGCACCCAGTCGGCCGGCCTTTCTTGCTCGGTGCGGTAACGCCCGATCCGAGCTACGAGCGGGTGCGGCGGCCGCTGTCCTTCGTACGCGACGAGCCGGCCACCCCCTTCAGCGGGACAGAGGAAATCGAGGCCTTCTCCGACCTGGGTGCAACCCCACGCCCGGGCATGGGCTCCCGCACGTGGTACGGCAGCGCAAGCCCGCGCTCGGCCCGACGGGCGGACGAGCACGGCATGAACTTCCTGACCAGCAGCGTGATCAAGACACTCGTGGCCGGAACGGAAACCGGTCGCCCACACGATCGTGCGGATCAAGCCGCCGCGTGCACCAGTGCCCCGAAGACCTGGGACAGCACGGCTCGCGCCACCGCGTCGGCCCGGCCCGGCAGGGTCGCGGAGCCGTCGCTTCCCGTGTCGCCCGCGGCCAGGGAGCCCAGGGCGAAGCGGCGGCCGTGCACGGAGCCGTGTCCGGTGATCAGCCTGCCGTCGGGCACGCGCACGGCCAGGAGGCCGGCCGCTTCACGACACTCGCCCCGGGCGTACAGGTCGGCGATCAGCGGATCAGCGCAGTGGGCCGACCCGGACCGTGGCCGCCGCGTCTCGACGAGGGCCCGCGCCCTCGTCACGCCGGGGACGGTGAGGCTGTTCGCCCGCCAGCCGCCGTCGTCCTGCTCGATGCGCGGCTCGGCCCCGATGAAGGTGACGACTCCCGCCCTGGCCAGGGCGTGCAACTCGGCCTGGCAGACCAGGGACGGGCCGTCGGCCAACAGGCCGAACAGCCCCTCGAACCACGGATCGCCCGCCATGCGGGGACGCGCGTCCAGCAGCGCGCGAATCAGCGCCAGGTCGGGACTGAAGCCGGGGTCGGCCCGCCGCTCCAGGTCGGCCGCGAGGTAGCCGTGCATCCATCGTTGCAGCCCGGCCAGGTCGCCGAAGCGCACGCCGCGCAGCGGGCGTTCGAGCCGGTCCAGGTGGAGCCGGTCGGCGAAGCGTGGCACGGATTTGGTCACCAGTGCCCGCATCTCCTTGCCGCCCTGCTCGGCACGGGCGAAGGCGGGCCCGAACTTCGCCCACGTCGTCTTCGTACGGGACGGGTGGGCGGTGAACAGCTCCTGGTAGTAGGCGTAGGCCAGCTCCTTGGCCGTCGCCTGCCGCGCGTCACCTTCGTACGCGAACCGCCTTGGCCGTGTTCCGCCGGTCAGGCGGTATCCGGGACGGGCGTGATGCGGCACGCCGCGCCGCGAGCCCACGTACAGGAGAGGTTCGAAGCCGCCGGGCAGGTAGACCAGTTCGCCCCGGCGCCCCTGGGAGAAGCGGCCGCCGCGCCCGGTGGTGAGCGGCGCCAGCAGGCCGGCGAACGCCCGTCCCGCGCCGCGCACCAGCACCGGCTCGCCCGCGGGCACGCTCTCCAGGCCATGCTCCTGATCGGGCCCGCCCGGCAGGTAGAGCAGGTCGTGCCGGTCGGCGAAGACCGCCTCCTCGCGCTCGGCGGGCCCGGTCGGGATGCCGGGGCGACCCCGGGCCAGCACCACGGCGTCCGCCTCCAGGGTCTCGCCGCCCAGGAGCCGCACGAACTGCCTGCCCGCCGACTCGGTGAGCCTGACCGCCCGGTCATGATGGACGCGTACCCGGACGCCGCACGACGGGTCGCGCACGGCCGGCCCGGCATCGCTCGATCGTTCCGTCCCGAGCGCATGAGGGTCCACCACATGAACCTCCACCACCCGCCCTCCACCCGGCTGCGGGGCGTGGGCGCGGATCCTGTCCACCACGCACCTCCCGGCCGGTCCCGCGCCGATCACCACGATCGCGCCCACCGCGCGCCTCCCTGTATGAGTCCGTGTCGTCACCTCACCGGCGCCCCCTGAGGGCGTCCCGCATCACGCGTCCGCAGGGCGCCGGACGACTGTCCGGGCGGCGGGACGGCGCATGCCCTCGGGTGGCGATCAGCGACACCGGGCGCTGGCAACGCGACCGAAGTCCACGTACGCGCGGGTGACCAGCGAAGGGCAGCGGCTCATGATCATGACGCTACACGCCACCCTCCAAATAGTCAACTATTCCTACTTGTTATACATGAAATAGGCAGGACGGGAAACGGATTGTCGGGCAGGAGCAGCACCCGGCGCGCCCGATCGGGCTGTCCGGCCGCGTCCAGGTGGAGCAGGGCCGCCCCGATACCCGCCGCACCGACCATGTAGCCGGTGTCCGCGCTCACCTCACCGGGCCGTACCCGGCGGTAGGCCTGGTACCAGCGGTAGCCGCGCCCGTCGTGGTCGTCGGCCCTGGCCACCAGATCGGCCGCGAGCGTGCGGGCGAACTCCAGGCAGGAAGCACGTCCCGTGACCGCCCAGAGCCCCACGAACAGCTCCACCAGGCCGGCCGTGCCGCAGCACTGGCAGGCCGAGTTCCAGTAGCCCGGCGTGCGGCGCGGCGGGGCCGAGCTGTCGACCACGCCATGCGCCAGCCGCTCCACCCAGTCCAGGTCCGCAAGGTCGCCGGTCACCCGATACAGCTCGTAGAACATCCTGGCCACTCCGGCCGCGCCCGAGCAGTAGCCGGCGTAGTACAGCTCCCCGGACCGCGGCACGTGGTGCGGGACCAGGGCCCGGCCGCCGCCGGTCACGCTCACCTCGCGCACGAAACCGGCCCCGCTGCGAGCGGCGCGCAGGAAGCTCTCGTCGCCGGTCACCCCGTACAGGCGGGCCAGGAGAAAGGCGATCCCGGCCGAACCGGCCAGGAAACCGGGTGTGATCGCGTCGGAGGGCAGGCCGTCGAGGCCGCCGTGGCGGTGGCCGGGCACGGGCAGCCCGGCGATGCGCGAGCCCGCGCTGACGGCCGCCGCCTCGTACGCGGGCTCGCCGAACCGGGCGGCGGCGCGCAGCAGGCCCAGCACGATACCGCCGTCGCCGCGCTGGACGGGGTCGAACGTCCAGCCGAAGCCGTCCACACGGGCGCGCCCGCTTGCCACGATCAGGTCGGCGATGGCCACCGCCTCGGCGTCGAGGCGGTCATCCCCCAGCGCCCAGCCGGCCTCCATCAGCGCGATCATCGTGCCGGTCAGCCCGTGGTGCAGCGTCAGGTCGTCCTCCCTCCGCCAGGTGGCCGCCAGCCAGTGCGCGCCGCGCCGCGCGTCCTCCAGGTATGCCTCGTGCCCGGTGGCGGCGGCCAGCTCCAGGAAGAACAGCACGACCCCGGCCGCCCCCGAGTACAGAGACCTCGGCCGCGGCGGCAGCGCCGACCTGCCGTGCCGGTCGGGGTTGGCCCGCCAGTGCCTGCCGTGCTCGTCATCCACGGCGGCGGACCTGATCCAGCGCGCGGTCGAGATGGCGGCCGTCATCGGAGAGTGGGCACGAGCGCTCATCGGGCGGATCTCGTCCAAGCTCATGGCCGGACTATGGCACATCCATGACATCAAGTGCCGGGTTTTCCTATTATTTAAGTAGCTTTTATCGGAATTGATCGCTCGCGCGCCGTATGAGTACTCGCAGGGTGATGGTCGTGATCCGTCTCGACGCAATGCCACAAGACCAGAGTCTCCGTCTCCCTCGGCCTCTGCGAGCGCCGCTACAGCACCAGCCAACCCACGAGCCGAACGAAGATCAGATAAAACAACGGCAGCGACATGGACAGCGATCATGCCCGCCAGGACGGGAACGCCAAACCCCAGGTCAACCCCAAGAGCCGAGTTTCGGGCACCACGGGTGGATAGACCTCGATTGGTTCGGTACATCCTCAACCAGGACTGACCGACCGGCTCTATGATGTACGCCGTCTCCCGGCGTCTGTTGTCTTTGCCTGGACTCTTGCTCGGAAGCAGTTCCTGACCGTCCAAGCCGAGCACGTCATCGCCGTCGGCTTCCTGCATGTGAAATCACCAACCTCACACGCCTGGACACCCTGATCATGCTCGAACACGCCGAGCCGCCGTAACCGCCTGCTCGGCGTCCCCGCCACGCCCGTGGGCGCAATTTGAGCCCCATAGGTCGGTGAGACGGCATGCCGCCGATTCCGTAGCGCCTGCTGCTGCCCCTCAGGTGTGGCGAGCCATCTTGACGGCTGAGATCAGCAGCACGGCGGCCAGGACGGGGATGAGCACCAGGTCCGTGATGACGCCGAGCAGGAGGCCGCCCAGCAAGGCGCCGACGACGGAACCGGCGATCATGACGGCGACAAAGCGCCGGTTGGCGCCCAGGACGGCGAAGCTGCCGTCCCGGCTGTAGCGGGCGAAGGCCACCAGCATGGTGGGCAGCGACACCAGCAGCGACAGGCTGCCGGCGGTCTTGATGTCCACGGCGTACAGCAGCACGATCGCGGGGATCAGCAGTTCTCCGCCGGCCACCCCCATGATGGCGGCCACGACGCCGATACCGAACCCCGCGACGACACCGGCGATCGCCTGCCCTGCCCCGGACAGCGGCAAGGCGCCCACGGTCGTGGCGTGGGTGAGCATCAAGGCCACGGCCATGCCCACCATCAGGATCGCCAGCACCTTGTACAGGGTGGAACTGCGCATCCGTACCGCCCAGGACGCACCGGCCCAGGCGCCGAGCAGGCTGCCGGCCAGCAGGTTGCCCGCGACCGTCCAATGCGCGGCCAGCTCGGCGGCAGAGACGGCGGCCAGCCGGGCCGGCAGCGCGGTCAGCACCACGATGAGGCTCATGGCCTTGTTCAGGATGACCGCGGAAAGGGCCGCGAAACCGAACAGGCCGATGAGCAGAGGCAGCCGGAACTCCGCGCCGCCCAGACCGACCATGCCGCCCAGCACGCCGACCGCCGCCCCGGCCGCGAACGCCAGCGGTAATGACCGCGATCCGCGCGTCGTCACGACGGCTTCATCTGGCTCCATACCGGTTCAAGCTCCCACACCGCCTGCTTCGGCAGGAAGGACTTTGTCAAGGACGTCACCGTTCGGCGGGAGAGCGGGCTTGGATCACCGTCGTGCGGTCAGGTAGAGCGCGAGGTGGTCGATCACCTCGCGCGCGTCGTCTTCGATCCCGTGAATGAACGTGGACCGGCGCCGCCGCAGCAGAGGCAGCCCCAGCGCGTACAGTCCAGGGCTTTCCACGACGCCGCCGTCGTGGCGCAGCAGGCCCTTCTCATCGGCCACGGGAACGTGCAGCCAGCTGTAGTCGGGCCGGAAACCCGTGGCCCACACGATCGTGCGGATCTCCCCGCGACGCAGGTCGAGCTGCAGGCGCGCCGACTGGGGCACCCGGGTCGGCGCGAAGCGCTCGGGCGGGCCTGCCTCGGCGTCACGGCCGTGCGTATGTGCCCATGTGTCGAACGTGTCCAGCAGGCGCTCCATCTTGAGGTCCGCGAGGGCGAACACGTTGCGCAGCCCGCCGGAGAACAGCGCACGGCCGTCGCGCACGGCCGCCCACCGGCCCACCAGCTCGACGCCCATCGCGGTGAGCACGTTCAGATCGAGCGTCGTACGCTCAGGGGTCCCGGCGAGCTGGGGCGAGGGCAGCCGCCGGGCCCGCGCGAGATCGTCGATCTCGTCATAGCGCTGATCCCACACGCCCGAGGCGCCCATCCACCACAGCACGTCGCGCCCACGGTAGGTACGGGGCAACCGCACGTGCTCCCCCACCGCCAGGGTCACCGGCCGGCCCGAACGCCGCAACTCGGCCGCCAGTTGAACGCCGGTGGCCGACGCTCCCACGACGAGCACGCCACCGTCGGGGAGACGGCCGGGTTCGCGGTAGTCGAACGGCGTCAGTTGCCCGACGGACGCCGGGACCGCGGCGGCGAGCTGCGGAACCGCCGGGCGGTTGCAGGCGCCGGTCGCGATGACCACGGCACGGCAGCGAATCTCGCCGCGGCTGGTCGTCACGTGGTAGCCCTCGTCGGTACGCCGTACGGAGGTGACCTTCGTCCCGGTCCGGACCGGCGCCCGCGTCTGCGCGGCGAAGCGCTCGATGAACTGCGTCACCTCCTTCGTGCTCAGGTAGCCGTCGGGGTCCGGGCCTTCGTACCGCAGGCCAGGAAGGCGGCTCTGCCAGTTGGGGGTGAGCAGCCGGAAGGAGTCCCAGCGTTCGTGCCGCCAGGAGTTGGCCACCTCGCCGCGCTCCAGGACGAGGTGGTCGATCGACCGCTGGGCGAGGAAGTGGCTCGCGGCCAGGCCCGCGTGCCCGGCGCCGATGACGACGGTGGTGACGTGCTCGATGGCTCGGCCCTTCAGGCGGCTTGGACGGTGGTGACGTGCTAGGCGACTCGGCCCTTCAGGCGAGTTCGACGGTGGTGACGTGCTCGGCGACTCGGCTCTTCAGGCGACTTCGACGGTGACGTCCGTCGGGTTGGTGAGGGCGTCGAACACGGCCGAGCGCTTCTGGGATTGGGCCACCAGCGCCTCGATGTCCTGTTTCGAGGCGTCCGCGTCGATAGTGAACGTCACCTTGATGTCGTTGAAGCCGTTGCGTACGTCACTGTCGGCGCCGAGGATGCCGCGGATGTCGTGCTTGCCTTCGAGCGTCGCCTCGACCGAGCGCAACTGGATGCCCCGGTTCTGCGCGACGGAGGCCACGCCCGCCGTCAGGCAGCTCGCCAGGCCGACGAGGAGGTACTCGATGGGGGTGATGCCGTTGTCCTGCGCGGCGAAGACCTCGGGATGGTCGGCGTCGAACACGGTCTCGCGCTTGTGGCTCTGCTCCTGCCCGAGACCGAAGAACTCCTTGACGGTGGTGGTGCTGTGCACGCCGTCGCGCCAGATGGAGGAGGCCCGCCAGATGAACTGGGCGGCTTCGGGCGCGTTCTTCAGCACGTCGCGCGCGTCCAGCAGCGCCTGTACGTTCACCCCGTTGGCAACCGTGGTCATGTTCCGCCCCTTTCGGCCACTTCCTGTATTTCCGGTAGGTATTTGACCATATATCGGCCGTGGCGGCTACCATGAGTCCCATGTCGCAGTCAGCCCCGGCGCTCACGGCCGGATCTGCCGGCACCGTGCAGACCCGGTACCTCGACCTGCCGGAGCCGGTGCGCCTCGACTGCGGCCGGGAGCTGCATCCGGTCCGCGTGGCGTACGAGACCTACGGATCCCTCTCACCCGGACGCGACAACGTCATCCTGGTCTGCCACGCGCTCAGCGGCGACGCCCACGCGGCCGGCCGATCCGAGACACCGCCCGGGGAAAGCACCCGTGACGGGTTCGGGGCCGAAGCCCGCGACGGCGCGGGCGGCAGGGGGCTCGGCTGGTGGGACGGGATGATCGGGCCCGGCAAGGCGTTCGACACCGACCGCTTCTTCGTCGTCTGCACGAACCTGCTCGGCGGCTGCCGCGGAACGACGGGGCCCTCATCCATCGACCCCGCGACGGGCGAGCCGTACGGGCCGGACTTTCCCGTGATCACGGTCTCGGACATGGTACGGACGCAGCGCGCCTTCCTGGACGTGCTGGGCATCGAGCGGCTCGCGGCCGTGGCCGGAGGCTCGCTCGGCGGCATGCAGGCGCTGGAGTGGGCGGTCCTGTTCCCCGACCGGGTCGACGCCATCGTGGTGATCGCCAGCACGCACGCGCTGCACCCGCAGGGTGTGGCCTGGAACGCGATCGCGCGTGACTCGATCATGCGGGACGCGGCCTGGCAGGGCGGCCGCTACTACGGCACGGGCCGCGCGCCCGACGCCGGGATGGGCGTGGCGCGGATGGTCGGCCACGTCACGTACCTGTCCGCGCCCGCGCTGGAGGGCAAGTTCGGCCGGCGGCTGCAGTTCGCCGACGACCTGCGCTACACGATCACCGAGCCGGAGTTCGAGGTGGAGAGCTATCTGCGTCACCAGGCCGACTCGTTCGTCAAGCGCTTCGACGCCAACACCTACCTCTACACCTCGCGTGCGCTGACGTACTTCGATCTCGCCCGCCAGTACGGCGGCGGGTCGCTCACGCGGGCGCTGCGCGGCGTGGCGGCGCGCACGCTGCTGATCGCCTTCAGCTCCGACTGGCTGTATCCGCCGTCGGCGTCGCAGGAGATCGAGCAGGCGCTGCGCGCTCTCGGCAAGCCGGTCGAGCTGCAGGTGATCGACGCGCCGTACGGCCACGACTGTTTCCTGCTGGAGGAAGCGCGGCAGACCCCCATCATCCGCCGGTTCCTGGCCCAGCCAGTCTGAGAGGTTCATGTGACCAACCAGCTCCCCCGTCCGGAACAAGCCCGCGAGTTCGGATTCGAGACCCGGCAACTGCACGCCGGGCAACGACCGGACCCGAACACGGGCGCCCGCGCGGTGCCGATCTTCCAGACGACCAGCTACGTGTTCGAGGATCCGGAGTCCGCGGCGGCGTACTTCAACCTGCAGGAATACGGCAACACCTACTCGCGCATCATGAACCCGACCGTCGCGGTGTTCGAGGAGCGGGTGGCCAACCTCGAGGGCGGCAGCGGCGCGGTGGCGTTCGCCAGCGGGATCGCCGCGCAGGCGGCCGCGCTGTTCACGCTGCTGCAGCCGGGCGACCACGTCGTGTCCTCCTCGGCGCTGTACGGCGGGACGGTGAACCAGCTCAAACACCTGCTGCGCAAGATGAACGTGGAGCTGACCTGGGTCGATCCCGACGATCCCGACGCGTGGCGCAAGGCGGTCCAGCCGAACACGAAGGCGTTCTTCGGCGAGACCATCGGCAACCCGGCCGGGAACGTGCTCGACATCGAGACCGTCTCGGCCATCGCCCACGAGCACGAGCTGCCGCTGATCGTGGACAACACGTTCGCGACGCCGTACCTGTGCCGCCCGATCGAGTGGGGCGCCGACATCGTGATCCACTCGGCGACCAAGTTCATCGGCGGTCATGGCACGAGCATCGGCGGCGTGGTCGTCGAGGCCGGCACGTTCGACTGGTCCAATGGCCGGTTCCCAGTGGTGGCGGATCCGTCGCCCGCCTACCACGGCCTGCGTTTCCACGAGACGTTCGGCGCCTACGGCTACCTGATGAAGCTGCGCGCCGAGACCCTGCGCGACCTCGGCGCGGCGCTCTCGCCGTTCAACGCCTTCCTGTTCCTGCAGGGGCTGGAGACGTTGTCGCTGCGCATGGATCGCCACGTCGACAACGCGCGCGCGGTCGCGGCGTTCCTCCGGTCGCACGAGCTGGCCGCCAACGTGACCTACCCGGGCCTGCCGGACAGCAGGTACCGGCCGCTGGTGGACAAGTACCTGCCGCGCGGCGCCGGCGCCGTGTTCTCCTTCGACTGCGCCGGCGGCCGGGCCGGCGGGCAGGGCCTCATCGGTGGCCTGACGCTCTGGTCGCATCTGGCAAACGTCGGCGACGCCAAAAGCCTGGTCATCCATCCCGCCAGCACGACGCACCGCCAGCTGGGCGACGACGAGCTGCGGGCGGCCGGCGTCGGGCCGGGTACGGTACGGCTGTCGGTCGGCACCGAGTCGATCGAGGATCTGATCTGGGACCTGGAGCAGGGGTTCGCCCGCGTCGGAGAGGTGACCACGGCATGACCGGACTCGACCGCTACCAGGACCCGCTGACGATCCAGCGCGTGCTGCACTCCACTCAGACGATCGCGATCGTGGGCCTGTCGGGCAACGAACTGCGGGCCAGCCACTTCGTCGGCTACTACCTCAAACGGCACGGCTACCGGGTGATCCCGGTCAATCCGCGCGAGAGGGAGATCCTCGGGGAGACCAGCTACCCGAGTCTGCCGGACGTGCCCGTGCCGGTGGACCTCGTGAACGTCTTCCGCGCGCCCGACGCGCTGCCCGCCATCGCGCGGGAGGCCGTGGCGGTCGGGGCCGGCGCGTTGTGGTGCCAGTTCGGTGTGATCAATGAGGAGGGCGCGCGAATCGCCGAGGACGGCGGGGTGAGCGTGGTCATGGACCGCTGCCTGAAGGTCGAGCACGCCCGTTATGTGGGCCGGATGCACTGGCTCGGCTTCAATACCCAGCGCATCACGTCCGTCCGCACCGGGCTCCAATAGCCGAGCCGCTCGGCCGGAGCTAAATACCAATATTCCTAGTAGGAAATGTTGACTTCGCGGGGGGCGTCGCCGTAGCTTCATGGTCATGCTCCAGCGACGCAACCGCGCCCGGTGACCACTCCTGTCCCGGCGGCCACCTCCGTGACCGCCGCCGCCGACGGCGAGGCCGGCCGCCCCGCGGCCCCGGCCCGGCGCGGACGACCGGCGACCCGCAGGATCGTGGTGCGCGTGCTGGCGGGGGTCGCGCTCCTCGGCCTGTGGCAGCTGGCCGCCGTCGCGGCGGCCAATCCCTCCTTCATCCCCTCCCCCGGCGCCGTGTGGAACCAGCTCGTGCTGTTGTCGACGACGCATGACGGCATCCGCGGCTACAGCGGCAGCCTGCTCGTCGAGCACCTGGGCATCAGCCTGCGGCGTATCCTCATCGGATCCGCGATCGGCGTGGCCGGCGGGCTCGTCGTGGGCGTCGTGCTCGGCACCGTCCCGTGGATCCGCGTCGTGGCCGAGCCGGTGGTCACGTTCGTACGGGCGCTGCCGCCGCTGGCGTACTTCAGCCTGCTCATCATCTGGTTCGGCATCGACGAGACGCCCAAGCTGTGGCTGCTGGCGATCGCGGCGCTGCCGCCGGTCGCGGTGGCCACCGCCGCCGCCGTGCACGGAGCACCGGCCGACCTGGTCGAAGCGGCCAGGGCGCTGGGAGCACGGCGGCGGGACGTCATCCGCGACGTGGTGCTGCCCAGCGCGTTGCCGGAGATCTTCACCGGCGTGCGCCTGGCCGTCGGCATCGCCTACTCCTCCGTGGTCGCCGCCGAGACGGTCAACGGCGTGCCCGGCATCGGCGGCATGGTGCGCGACGCCCAGCGTTATCTGCAGACCGACGTCGTGGTGCTGGGACTGCTGGCCATCGGCCTGTCAGGCCTGCTCATCGACGGGCTGCTGCGGGTCGCGGAGAAACGGCTCATCCCCTGGCGGGGGCGCTCGTGACCCGCCGCACGTCCCTCATGAGAAAGCCCGCCATGCGCCTGAGACTTTTGCTGTCCTTCGTGCTGATCGCGGCCCTGGCCGCCTGCGGTGACGGCACCGCGTCCCAGGGAAGCGGTGGAGCGGCGGCGGACAAGCGCATCCGCCTCGCCTACCAGGCCTTTCCCAGCGGCGACCTTGTCGTCAAGAACAAGAGGTGGCTGGAGGAGGCACTGCCCGGCTTCCAGATCCAGTGGACGAAGTTCGACTCGGGCGCCAGCATCAACACCGCCTTCGTGGCCGGCAGCGTCGACATCGCCGCCATCGGCTCCAGCCCGGTCGCGCGCGGGCTGTCGGCGCCGCTGAACATCCCGTACCAGGTGGCGTTCGTCCTCGACGTGGCCGGTGACAACGAGGCCCTGGTCGTCAGGAACGGCAGCGGCGTGTCGGCCATCGAGGGCCTGCGCGGCAAGAAGGTCGCCACGTCGTTCGCCTCGACCTCGCACTACAGCCTGCTGGCCGCACTCGACCAGGCGGGAGTGCGCGAGTCGGAGCTGACCATCGTCGACCTCGAACCGCAGGACATCCTCGCCGCCTGGACGCGCGGCGACATCGACGCCGCCTACACCTGGCTGCCCACCCTGAAGGAGCTGAAGAAGAACGGCAAGGTCCTGATCGCGAGCCGGGAACTGGCCACGGCCGGCAAGCCCACACTGGACCTCGGAGTGGTGTCCACCGCGTTCCTCAAGGCGCACCCGGAGGCGGTGGACGCCTGGCGCAAGGCCGAGGCGAGGGCGCTGCAGCTGATCGCCGACAACCGCGGGCAGGCCGCCGCGGCCGTGGCGGCCGAGCTGAACCTCACCTCGCAGGATGCCGAGGAGCAGCTCGGCCAGGGCGTCTTCCTCAAGCCCGCCGACCTGGCCGCGCCAGAATGGCTGGGCACACCCGAGCGGCCAGGCGCGCTGGCCGACAACCTGGTCAGCGCCGCGCAGTTCCTCAAGGACCTGCAGAAGATCGACGCCGTTCCCGACCTGGCGACCGTGCGGAGCGCCATCTACACCAAGGGCCTGCCCGATGTCCTCACCCCCTGAGATCGGTACGGCCGCCGCCGTGCAGGTGCAGGAGGTCGAGCACGTGTACGGGACCGGCGCCGACGCCGTGACCGCGCTGGGCCCGATCTCCCTCGACGTCCCCCGGGGCTCCTTCCTCGTCATCGTCGGCGCGTCCGGCTGCGGCAAGAGCACGCTGCTGCGCCTGATCGCCGGTTTCGAGCAGCCCACCTCCGGCGCCGTCCGTACCGCCGGAGAGCGTCCCCTGCCCGGCGCCGGCGCGGGGGTCGTCTTCCAGCAGCCCCGGCTGTTGCCGTGGAAGAGCGTGGGCGGCAATGTGGAGCTGGCTCTGCGCTATGCCGGCGTTCCGCGCGAGGAGCGCGCCCGCCGGGTGCCGGAGCTCCTGGAACGGGTCGGCCTGCACAACGTCGCCCACCGCCGGATCTGGCAACTGTCCGGCGGCCAGCAGCAGCGGGTGGCCATCGCCAGGGCGCTGGCGGGCGATGATCCGCTGCTGCTGCTCGACGAGCCGTTCGCGGCCCTGGACGCGCTCACCCGCGAGCGGCTGCAGGAGGACCTGCGTCTGGTGAGCGAGCGGACCGGCCGCACCTCCGTGTTCGTCACCCACAGTGTCGAAGAGGCGGTCTTCCTCGGCAGCCGGGTCGTGGTGCTCACCAAGAGGCCCGGCCGCATCGCCCTCGACCTCGACATTCCCCTGCCCCGTACCGGCCTGGAGCCCGACGAGCTCCGCGCCCTTCCCGAATACGGAGCCCTGCGTGCCGTCCTCAGCCACGCCGTCCGCGACGCCGCCGGATGACCATCATCGAACAGGAGCGCACATGTCCACTTTGGCCGCCAAGCTCACCCTGCGCCCGCTCGGACCGCACTTCGGCGCCCGGATCGAAGGGCTGGACCTGGCCACCGCCGGCGACGGGGAACTGGCCGAAGTACGGGCCGCCCTCGTCGAGCGGAAGGTGCTCTTCTTCTCCGGCCAGACCCTCGACGACGACGGCCAGGTCACACTGGGCCGCCGCCTCGGCGAGCTGACCGCCTCCCATCCCGTCGTCGGCGGCGTGGACGAGGCGCACCCGGAGATCTACGCACTCGACAGCGCCGACAACGGCTTCGCCGACGTCTGGCACACCGACGTCACCTTCATGCCCCGCCCACCGCTCGGCTCGATCCTGCGCGCCGTGACCCTGCCGCCCACCGGCGGGGACACCAGCTGGGCCGACAGCCAGCTCGCCTACGACTCCCTCGCCGCACCCGTCAGGGAACTGGCCGACCAGCTCACCGCCGTACACGACGGCAACCGCGAGTTCGGCTACTACCTGGCCCAGCGGCGCGGTGGCCGGGGCAGCGTCTGGGACGGCGAGGTCGTCACCCGGCTGGACCCGGTGGAGCACCCCGTCGTACGCGTCCATCCCGAGACCGGGCGCAAGGGCCTGTTCGTCAACCCCGGCTTCACCTCGCACATCGTCGGTGTCTCCGAGGCCGAGAGCCGCCACCTCCTCGACCTGTTCTACGCCCACCTGACCAAGCCCGAGCACATCGTCCGCCACCGCTGGAGCGCCGGCGACGTGGCCATGTGGGACAACCGCAGCACGTCCCACTACGCCAACCGCGACTACGGGGACGCCCATCGGGTGATGCACCGCATCACGCTGCGCGGCGACCGCCCGTTCGGCCCGGCCGCCCCGCGCTGAGCGCGGCGCGGCCGGCCGTGCCCTCAGAGC
This sequence comes from Nonomuraea sp. NPDC050404, assembly GCF_040655495.1. NCBI lineage: Bacteria > Bacillati > Actinomycetota > Actinomycetes > Streptosporangiales > Streptosporangiaceae > Nonomuraea > Nonomuraea sp. NPDC050404. Next base: position 99,149 of record NZ_JBFAKB010000007.1, on the reverse strand, counting down.
CGGGAGGCCGGATGGCGGCGGTGGGCGGCGCCCGGGTGGGTGTCGGGCAGCCGATGAACTCCGGGGCCGAGCAGCCGCTCGCGCAGCGTCGAGTCGCCGTAAGCGGTCCGGTAGCGGCCCCGGCGCTGCAGCTCGGGCACGACCAGCTCGATGAAGTCCTCGGCGGTGCCCGGTGACAGGTACTGCATGAGATTGAAACCGGTCGCGCCGGTCCCGTCGACCCAGCGTTCGATCTCGTCGGCGACGTGCCGCGGGGTGCCGGAGGCGAAGAACGGGCCCGCGCCGATGCGTCCCACGGAGTCGAGCACGTCGCGCACCCGCAGGCCGCGGCCGACCAGCGGGCGCACGGCGCGCTCGGTGAAGTCGCCGCCGCGGGCCACGATGTCGTCGATGAGCTCGTCCGGGTCGTAGGCGGCCAGGTCGATGCCGCTGCCCCGCTGCGCGAGGAAGCCCTCGGGGCGGATGTGCCGCTGCAGGTCGGCGACCTTGGCGTCGGCCTCCCGCCGGGTGGGGGCGACGATCACCGACGCGCTGGGGAAGAACGTGATGTGGGCGGGGTCGCGGCCGTACGCGGCGGCGCGGCGGCGGGTGTCGGCGATGTCCTCGCGCAGCGCCTCCAGCGTCGCGGCGCCGGTGAAGACGGCCTCGGCGTGCCGGGCCGCGAACTCCTTGCCGCGGTCGGAGTTGCCCGCCTGGTAGATGACGGGGGTGCGCTGCGGCGACGGCTCCGACAGGTGCGGCCCGGCCACCCGGAAGTGTTTGCCGATGTGGTCGATGGCGTGCACCTTGGCCGGGTCGGTATAGAGCTGCCGCTCCCGGTCGCGCAGCACTGCGCCGTCCTCCCAACTGCCCTCCCACAACTTGTAGAGCACCTCCAGGTACTCCTCGGCGATCTCGTAACGCAGGTCGTGCTCGATCTCGTCGTCGAGGCCGAAGTTGCGCGCGGCGCTGCGCAGGTAGGAGGTGACCACGTTCCAGGCGACCCGCCCCTTGGTCAGGTGGTCCAGCGTGGACATGCGGCGGGCGTGCGCGAACGGCGGCTCGTACGTCGTGGAGGACGTCACCGCGAATCCCAGATGCTCGGTCACCGCCGCCATGGCGGGCACCACCAGCAGCGGGTCGTTGGCGGGGATCTGCACGGCCTCGCGGATCGCGGTGGCGGGGCCGCCGCGGTAACGGTCGTAGGCTCCTACGACGTCGGCCAGGAAGACGGCGTCGAACAGGCCGCGCTCCAGCAGCCTGGCCAGGTCCGTCCAGTACTTCAGGTCGGTGTAGCGGTGACGGTTGTTGGCCGGGTGGGTCCACAGGCCGTGCTGGATGTGGCCGACGCAGTTCATCTCGAACAGGTTGAAGTGGATGATGCCGCTGCTCATCGGGGGTAGCTCCTGGGGGCGATGCCGTTGAGGTGGTAGTTGCCGACGTCGTGCACCTTGGCCCGGCGGGGGTCGTGGACGGTGTGGGTGCGGGCGTTGCGCCAGTGCCGGTCCAGGCCGAGCGGGCCACGTACGGCGCCGGCGCCGGCGAGCTCGAACCATTCGCCGGTGACCCGGTTGGCGGCCCGGTCGGCCTGCGCGCGGGCGGCGGCCATCGCGACGGCAGCCTCGCCCGCCAGCCGCTCGAAGTCCTCGGGGGCGGCGGCGCGAGCCCGGTCCACGGCGTCGCCTGCGCTTTCGAGCAGCGCCCTGGCCGCCCTGGTCTGCACGGCCAGCTCGCCGAAGCGCTGCACCACGACCGGATCGTCCACGACCTTCTCGGCCCGTGCCCCCGGCCAGCCGCCCTTGGTGTAGCCGCGCAGGAACGCGGCGGCGTCGGCGAGCGCGCCCTCGGCGATGCCGGTGTCGATCGCGGCGTGGATCAGCAGCCCGAAGCTCCTGAACGTGGTGACGTCCTGCCTGCGCACCGGCATGATCCGGTCCGCGGGCACGAACACCTCCTCCAGCAGCACGGTGCCGCTGGCCGTGGTGCGCTGGCCGAAGCCGTCCCAGTCGTCCACGACGGTCAGTCCGGGCGCGTCCCGGGGAACGAAGGCCACGTGGTGGGAGTCCTCGTCGAGGGTGGTCACGGGTATCCAGTGGGCGAACAGCGCCCCGGTCGAGTAGATCTTGCGTCCGGAGATGAGGTAGCCGCCGTCGTGCGGGCGCAGGGTCGCCCGCTCGCGTTCCCCATCGGGGCCGCGGGCGTCCACGGCGGCGTTACCGAGGCGGCGGCCCGCCAGCACCTCGGCGTACAGGAACGTCTGGAGGCCCGGCGTGCCGTGCTCGCGTAGGGAGTCGAGGTACCAGAAGTGGTTCTGCGGGATCTGCCCGATGCTGCCGTCGGCCGCCGAAAGTTCCCTGATGACCGCGCCCAGCGTCGCGGTGCGCACGCCCGCGCCGCCGTGCCCGGCGGGGACGGTGATGCCGAGCAGGCCGCTCTCGGAGAGCGCCTCGATCTCGGCCGTGGGCAGGATGCGCTCGGCGTCGCGGCGGGCGGCGCCCTCGGCGAAGCCCGCCGCCAGTTCGCGGGCGACCTCGATCGCCTCTTCGTCGGTCTTGATCACATGTGCCATGTCACGCCGCCGCCAGCCTCGGGACCGCCGCCACCAGTTCTTTCGTGTACGGGTGCGCGGGCTGGAGGAAGACGGTCCCGACCGGGCCCTCCTCGACCACGCGGCCGTCCTTCATGACCAGGACCCGGTCACACAGGTGGTGCACCACACCCAAATCGTGGGAGATGAACAGGTACGCCACGCCCGTCTCCCGCTGCACGTCCTCCAGCAGGTCGAGCACCTGCGCCTGGACGGACACGTCGAGCGCCGACACGGGCTCGTCGCACACGATCACCGACGGCTCGGGCGCCAGTGCCCGCGCGATGGCCACCCGCTGCCGCTGCCCCCCGGACAGGCGCAGCGGACGGCGGGCGAGGTGCTCGGCGCCGAGCCCGACGAGTTCGAGCAGCTCGACGGAGCGGTCGCGGCGCCGCTCGCGCGGCACGCCCGCCACGGCCAGCGCCTCGGCGAGCACCTTGGCCACCGTGTAGCGGGGGTCGAAGGAGGCCAGGGTGTCCTGGTAGACGACCTGCACGCCACGGCGCTGGGCCCGGTCGCCCTTCGTCCACGGCCTGCCGTGCACCTCCACGGTGCCGGTGTCGGGCGGGGTCAGGCCGAGCGCGATCCTGGCCGTGGTGGTCTTGCCCGAGCCGGACTCGCCGACGATGCCGAGGGTCTCGGCCGCGCGTAGCGTGAACGACACCTCCTCGACGGCGGACCGGTCGCCGAACGACTTGCCGATGCCCTCGGCCCGCACCACGACCGCGCCCGTGGCGCGCCGGGAAGGGGACGGGGCGCCGTCGGAGAGGCGGGTGCCCTTGGTGTGCTCGGCCGGGATGGCGCGGAGCAGCCGCCTGGTGTACTCGTGGCCGGGCGCGGTGAGCACCTGATCGGCGGGTCCCTGCTCGACGATCACGCCGTCCTTCATGACCGCCACCCGGTCGGCGAGCCGGGCGACCACGGCCAGGTCGTGGCTGATCACCAGCAGCGAGCGGCCCTGGGCCTTGATCCCGGCCAGCAGGTCCAGCACCTGCGCCTGGATCGTGACGTCCAGGGCCGTGGTGGGCTCGTCGGCGATGATCAGCTCGGGGTCGGCGGCGAGGGCGGTGGCGATCAGCGCGCGCTGGCGCAGGCCCCCGGACAGCTGGTGCGGGAGCTGTCCGGCCCGCAGTTCCGGTTCTGGCACGCCCACGGAGGCGAGCAACTCCGTCACCCGGGCCTTCCTGGCCGTGCCGGACAGATCGGTGTGGGCGGCCAGGACCTCTTCGATCTCTTTGCCGACCTTGCGCAGGGGGTCCAGCGAGACCAGGGCGTCCTGGAGCACGAAGCCGATCCGGCCGCCGCGCAGGCGCCGCCAGCCGCGCTCGCGCAGGCGGGTCAGATCCTGTCCGGCGAAGGTCAGCTCGCCGGACGTGACGCGGGCGCCGCTGCCGGTCAGGCCGACCAGGGTGCGCGCCGTGACACTCTTGCCGGAGCCGGACTCGCCCACCAGGGCCAGGCACTCCCCCGCCCCGATCTCGAACGACACCCCGTGCACGACCGGTGTCGCGCCGAAGGCGACGCGCAGGTCATTTACTCTGACCAGGCTCACCAGGTCCTCCCTTCCGATCGCAGTCTGAGTGCCCGGCCGACCACGGTCACGCTGATCACCGTCAGCGTGATCGCCAGGCCGGGAAAGACGCCGTACCACCAGGCCCGCGAGATGAAGTTGCGGGCAGTGGAGAGCATGGATCCCCACTCGGGCTCGGGCGGCGGTGTGCCGAGCCCGAGGAAGCTCAGCGCCGAACCCGCCACCAGTGCCGTGCCGACACCGATGGTGGCCAGGATGAGCACCGGTTTGACGGCGTTCGGCAGCACGTGCCGCAGGATCACGCGCGGTCCCGGCAGTCCCAGCGCGTACGCCGCCTCGACGTAGAGGGAGCGGCGGATGGCCAGCGTCTGGGCACGGACGAGGCGGGCGTAGGAGGGGATGTTGGCCACCCCGATGGCGAGGATGGCGTTGGCGGTGCCGCCGCCCGCCACAGTGATGACGACCAGGGCCAGCAGCAGTTCGGGGAAGGCCATGCCGACGTCGGACAGGCGCATGATGACGTTCTCGACCAGCCGGTTGCCCAGCCCGGCGGCCAGGCCCAGCAGCCCGCCGATGACCAGAGCGACGGCGATCGCGCCGAAGCCGAGCAGCAGCGAGGCACGCGTGCCGTGCACGATGCGGGACAGCACGTCGCGGCCGTTCTCGTCGGTGCCGAGCAGGTGCGCGGCGCTGGGGGCCTGGAGGGTCGCGCCGCTGTCCACGGCGAGCGGGTCCTGACCGGCGAACAGGCCGGGCGCCAGCGCGGTCAGGACAAGCACGGCCAGGACGGCCCCGGCGAGCCACACGCCGAGCCGGTTCACCTCTTCCTCCTCGGCCGGGGGTCGGCGGCCATCACGCGGCCTCCTTCAATCGGGGATCGATGACCAGGTAGAGCAGGTCGACCACGAGGTTGACCAGGACGTAGACCAGGGCGGACAGCAGCACCACGCCGAGCACGAGCGGCAGGTCCTTGGCGTTGACCGCCGAGACCAGCAGGCGGCCGATGCCCTGGCGGGTGAAGAGCGTCTCGGTGACGACCGCGCCGCCGAGCAGGGCACCCACCCAGAAGCCGGTCATGGTGACGAGCGTGGTCAGGGCGTGCCTGAGCGCGTGGCGCAGCCGTACGGCGGTGTCGCCCAGGCCACGCGCGCGGGCGCTGACGATGAACGGCTCGTCCAGCACCTCCTCCAGCGCCTCGCGCAGCACGTGGCCGAGCACGCCCGCGATCGGCAGCGCCAGGCAGAGCGCGGGCAGCACCAGGGAGGCCGGCCCTTGCCCGCCCGAAGACGGGAACAACCGCAGCCCGAAGGAGAAGACGGTCAGCAGCACGATGCCCAGCCAGAACGTCGGCGTCGAGGCCGCGACCAGCTCCACCGCCGAGGCCAGGCCGCGCCAGCGGCGGCGCCCGGCGGTGGCCAATGCCACCACGACCGCCAGGAGCAGTCCGGTGACGGCGGCGGCCAGCGCCAGCTCGGCGGTGGCGGCGGCCTGCTCGCCGATGGCCTGGGTGACCGGGGTGTGCAGGCGGTAGGAGGTGCCGAAGTCGCCGTGCACGATGCGCCACAGGTGGGCGGCGTACTGCTCGTACCAGGGAAGGTCGAGCCCGTACTCGGACCTGACCTGGGCGAGCACCTCCGGGGTCGGGGCGGCGCCCTCACCCCCGACGACGGCCTCGGCGGGGTCGCCGGGGGTGAAGTGCACCACCAGGAAGGTCAGGGTCGCCGCACCCCACAGCACGCCGACCCCGGCCAGCAGGCGCCACCCGATGAACTTCACCGTCCTCATCACTCCTCCAGCCAGGTGTCGTAGAAGTACGGCGACGGGTAGGCGGGCGTGAAGGACAGGTCGCGCACCTTCTTGTGGTAGGCGACCGGGCGCGGGTCGTCGTAGAACGGGATGGCGGGGACGAGTTCGAGGAGCCGTGCCTGCGCCTGGTTGTAGAGCTCGGTGGGGTCCTCGGCGCTTCTGGCCTTCTCGAGAAGGTCGTCGAGCCCGGCGTCGGACAGGCGGGCGACGTTCTGGCCGCGCCGCTTGTCGGTGGTGATGTTCTTGGAGGAGTACTGGATCCACAACACGTCGGCCGTGTTCGTGGCCCACAGCCCGGAGCTCAGGTCATAGTCGCCCTTGACCGAGCGGTCGCTGAGCTCCTGCTCGGGTGGCGTCTGGAGCTGGATGTCCAGGCCGATCCTCCTGGCCGCGGCCTGGGTCTGCACGGCGATCTGCATGCGCTGTGCGGGGAAGTTCGCGGCGATGGGGAAGTACGCCGTCAGCCGCTTGCCGTCCTTGAGCCGGATGCCGTCCTTGTCCCTGGCCGTCCAACCGGCCTCGTCCAGCAGCTTGTTCGCCTGTGCTTCGTCGTGCTTGATGGTGCCGCTCAGCCCTTCGGCGTAGCCGGGCGTAGAGGAGGTGACGAAGCCCTGAGCCACCTGGTACTGGCCGAAGGAGATGCCCTTGATGATCGACTCGCGGTCCACGGCGGCCAGTAGCGCCCGGCGCACCTTGACGTCGTCGAACGGGGGCCGCGAGGTGTTCAGCCAGAACGCCATCGGGTGCCCCGGCCTGATCGCGCTGAGGAAGCCGAGGTCGGGATTGGCCTTGACGTCCTCGACGTTCTGCGGCGGGGTGAAGTCGATGGCGTGCACCTCGCCGGAGGCCAGAGCGTTGTAGCGGGTGGCGTCCTCGGCCAGGAAGCGGATCTCCAGTTTCTCCAGGTAGGCGGGGCCGGTGTGCTTGGCGCTCTTCGGGCCCCAGTTGTAGTCGGGGTTGCGGTGGTAGGTGATGCTCTGGCCCTTGGTCCACTGGTCGAAGATGAACGGGCCGGAGCCGATGGGGTGAGTGCAGATGCTCTCGGGCGACTCCTTGATCTGCTTGGGGGAGATCATGCCGAGGTAGCCCTGGGCGAGGATGTCGAGGAAGGGCCGGTAGGGCGAGTTCAGCTTCACCTTCAGCGTGTACTCGTCCACGACCTCGCCGTCCTTGTAGGGCGCGATGTACGAGGCCGCCAGCGGTGACTTCGTCGCCGGGTCGCGCATGTGCTCGAAGTTGCTCTTGAGCGCCTCGGCGTTCCAGGCCGCGCCGTCGTGGAATCTCACGCCCTGGCGGAGCTTGAAGGTGTAGGTCAGGCCGTCGCCGGAGACTTTCCAGCTTTCGGCCAGCCATGGCTGGATGGTTCCGTCGGCGTCGAACCACACCAGCGAGTCGGACACCGGGACCGTGCTCACGGGGCCGTCGGAGCTGGCGTTGCCGTGCGGGTCGAGACAGGTCGGCTCCTGGCCGTTCTCACCCAGGATCAGCGTGCCGCCGCGCTTGGGGGTGGTGCTCGCGCCGGCCGTGCCGTCGTCCGGGCCGCCTGTTGTGACGCCGCATCCCGTCAGCAGCAGGGCTGCCGTGAGAACGGCGAGGGGGGTCTTGGTCATGTCCTCAGCTCACCCAGGTGTCGTGGAAGGCGATCGCGCCGTAGGCGTGGTCCCAGGTCAGCCCATGCACCCGCTTGTTCGCGGAGACGAGGCTGGGGCGGTCGTAGAGCGGGATGGCGGGGGTCAGCTCGTTGAGCCGGGTCTGCGCCTTGCCGTAGATGGCCGCGCGTTCGGTGGCGTCGGTGCTCTTGCGGGCCTGTTCGAGCAGGTCGTCGAGGTGGTCGTCGGAGAGCCTGGTGGTGTTCTGGCCGCGCCGCTTGTCGGTGGTGATGTTCTTGGAGTGGTACTGGATCCACAACACGTCGGCCGTGTTGGTGGTCCAGATGCCGGCCGAGAGGTCGAAGTCGCCCTTGCCCGTGCGGTCCGTGGCGGCCTGCGCGGGAACGTTCTCGATCTTGATCTCGATGCCGAGCTTGGCGGCGGCGGCCTGGGTCTGCACGAGGATCTGGGTGTTCTGCGGGTTCACACCGGTGTCCAGGGCGACGGCGGTGAGCCGCTTGCCGTCCTTGACGCGGATGCCGTCCTGCCCCTTGGTCCCCCAGCCGGCCTCGTTCAGCAGCCGGTCGGCACCGGCCGGGTCGTGAGAGATGCCGCCGCCGGCGGCGAAGTCGGGGGTGGGCGGGGTGAGGAAGCCGGTGGCGACCGTCCACTGGCCGAAGGAGACGCTGTCGATGATCGCCTTGCGGTCCACGGCGAGCGTGAGCGCCTGGCGCACCTTGACGTCGGAGAACGGGGCGCGGCCGGTGTTGAGCCAGACCGAGAAGGGGTGTCCCGGCCGGTCGACGGTGGTGAAGGCGAGGTCGGGGTTGGCCTTGATGTCCTCGACGCCGGCGGGCGGGGTGTTGTCGATCACGTCCACCTCTCCGGCGAGCAGGGCGTTCTGGCGGGTGGCGTCCTCGGCCAGGAAGCGGATCTCCAGCCGGTCCAGGTACGCCGGCCCCGTGCGGCCGGTCGGCGCCCACGCGTAACCGGGGTTCTTGCGGTAGGTGACGCTCTGGCCCTTGGTCCACCGGTCGAAGACGAATGGCCCCGAGCCGACCGGGCGCTCGCAGGTGCCCGCGGGATCCTCCTTGAGCTGCTTGGGCGAGATCATCGCCAGGTACGACTGCGCCAGCACATTGAGGAAGGCCGAGTAAGGCGAGCTCAGCCGTACTTCGAGGGTGTGCTCGTCCACGACCTTCGACTCCTCGTACGGCGCGATGTACGCGGCGGCCAGCGGCGACTTGGTCGCCGGATCCCGCATGTGCTCCAGGTTGAGCCGCAGCGCCTCGGCGTTCCAGGCCGACCCGTCGTGGAAACGCACGCCTTCGCGCAGGGTGAAGGTGTAGGTCAGGCCGTCCTCCGAAACCTTCCAGGCGGTGGCCAGCCACGGCTTGAGCTCGCCTTCGGCGTCCTGCCACAGCAGCGAGTCGAAGATCGGGCGGCCGACGACCGTGGTGTTCGTGGTGGACAGCTGGTGGGGGTCGAGGCAGGCGGGCTCGTCGCCGTTCTCACCGAGCACGAGTGTGCCTCCGGATTTCGGACCTGCGCTGGTGCCAGCCGGTTGTGGCGCGGCGTCCGCGCCGCAACCGGCCAGCAGCGTTGTGAGCAGGGCCGTAACGAGCAGCATCGTGGAGCGGGTGGGCATGGAGGATCCTTAACAGGTATTGCCTACCTGCATTGCAGGGATTACGGTGAACCATAACGTAACACGCAGAACGGACGAAACAACATGACCCACGTGATCGCCGATGACGCCGAGGCGCTCGCGGCGGCGCGAGACCTCGCCGCCGGGTTCGCGGTGGAGGCGGCGGCCCGCGACGCCGATCGCCGCCTGCCGGAGCCCGAGCTCGATCGGCTGTCGGCCAGCGGGCTGCTCGCCATCACCGTGCCGCGTGCGTACGGCGGTGCCGGCGTGAGCGCGCGCACCGTCGCCGAGGTGTTCAGGCTGCTGGCCTCGGCTGACCCGAACATCGCGCAGATCCCGCAGAGCCACTTCGTCTACGTCAACGTCCTGCTCCGGCAGGGCACGGACGTGCAGCGCAAGTTCTTCAGCGGCGAGGTGCTGGACGGCAGACGCTTCGGCAACGCCCAGTCCGAGGCCGGCACCCGGCATGTCCAGGACTACCGGACCTCACTGACCGCCGCCCCCGGAGGCGGCTTCCTGCTGAACGGCACCAAGCACTACAGCACGGGCGCACTGTTCGCGCACTGGGTCCCGGTGCTGGCACGGCGCGAGGACCGGACGCTGCATGTGGCGTACGTGCCGCGCGACGCCCCCGGTCTGACCGTGGTGGACGACTGGGCGGGCATGGGTCAGCGCACCACCGCCAGCGGCACCGTGCTGCTGGAGGACGTGCGCGTGCCCGAGGATCGGGTGGTCCCGCACCACCTCACGTTCACCGGGCCGCAGCTTCACGGGGCATTCGCGCAGCTCCTGCACGCGGCCATCGACGTGGGCATCGCCGGCGGCGCCCTGGAAGAGGCGCTGGAGTTCGTCCGGACCAAGGCCAGGCCGTGGTTCGAGAGCGGGCAGGAGCGCGCGGCCGACGATCCGCTCGTCATCCAGCGGGCCGGTGAGCTGGCCCTCCAGGTGCGTGCCGCCGAGGCGCTGCTCGACAGCGCCGCCTCCGCCGTGGATGCCGCCGCGGACGACCTGACCGACGAGTCGGCCGGCGCGGCCTCGATCGCCGTGGCCGCGGCCAAGGCGTTCGCCGGCCCGGTGGCGGTGGAGCTGGGCAACGCGATCTTCGACCTGGGCGGCACCAGGTCCAGCCTGGACGGGCTCAACCTGCACCGCCACTGGCGCAACGCCCGTACCCACACCCTGCACGACCCGGCCCGCTGGAAGATCCAGCACATCGGGCGCTACGTACTCGACGGCCGGCTACCGCCGCGGCACGGCCTGCTCTAGGAGAAACGATGACCTTGACGTTCCATTGGTTCCTGCCCACGTACGGCGACAGCCGCGACGTCGTGGGCGGCGGCCACGGGCTCCCGGCGGGCGCGGCCTCAGGGGCCCGCCCGGCGACCCTGCCCTACCTGCGCCAGATCGTGCACGCCGCCGAGCAGGTCGGCTTCGTCGGCGCGCTGACGCCCACCGGCGCGTGGTGCGAGGACGCCTGGCTGACCACCGCCATGCTGGCCGACACCACCGAGCGGCTGAAGTTCCTGGTGGCCTTCCGGCCCGGCCTCGTCTCGCCCACGCTGGCCGCGCAGATGGCGGCCACCTTCCAGTGGCACTCGCGCGGGCGGCTGCTGCTGAACGTGGTGACCGGTGGGGAGGGCCACGAGCAGCGCGCCTATGGGGACTTCCTGGGCAAGGACGCCCGCTACGCGCGTACCGACGAGTTCCTGCAGGTGGTACGGGCGTTGTGGCGGGGTGAGACGGTGAGCCTGGCCGGTGAGCACCTCCAGGTCGAGGACGCCCGGCTCAACCGGCTGCCCGATCCGGTGCCGGAGGTGTACTTCGGCGGCTCCTCCCCCGCCGCCGGCCGGGTGGCCGCGCGACACGTGGACGCCTACCTCACCTGGGGCGAGCCGCCGGACGCCGTGGCCCAGAAGATCGCCTGGATCAACGGCCTGGCCGCGGCCGAGGGCCGGACGATCAGGCACGGCATCCGGCTGCACGTCATCACCCGCGACACCGCTGAGCAGGCGTGGGCGCAGGCGCACCGGCTGCTCGACGGGATCGACCAGGCGACCGTGGAAAAGGTGCAGGCGGGGCTGGGCCGCAGTGAGTCGGAGGGGCAGAAGCGCATGCTCGCCCTGCACGGCGGCAGGCGCGATGAGCTGGAGATCTACCCGAACCTGTGGGCGGGCGTCGGGCTGGTGCGCGGCGGGGCGGGAACGGCTCTGGTCGGCAGCCACGCCGAGGTGGCCGACCGCATCGAGGAGTATCACCGCCTCGGGCTCACCGAGTTCGTGTTGTCGGGATACCCGCACCTGGAGGAGGCGTACTGGTTCGGCGAGGGTGTGCTGCCCATCCTGCGCGAGCGCGGCCTGTGGCAGCACCCCTCCGAGAGCTCCACTTCCGCCGAGCCGGCCTCGATCCCGTTCGCCACGGCGGGAGCCCGGTGAGCACCCTGCCGGAGCTGCGGCGGCGCGCCGCCGACCTGCTTCCCGGGTTGGCGGCCGGTGCCGGGGAGCGGGAGCTGGCCCGCGAACTCCCCCGGGAGCAGATTCGTGCCGTGGCCGCCACGGGCCTGCTCACCTTCCGCGTCCCCGCCGCCTACGGCGGGGCGGGCGCCGGCGTGGCCGACGTCTTCGGGTTCCTGATCGACCTGGCCGCCGCCGACTCCAATGTCGCCCAGGCGCTGCGCCCCGGCTTCGGCCGGGTCGAGCACCTGCTCACCGCCTCCTCCGCCGAGCGGGAACGCTGGTTCCCGCGTTTCCTGGCCGGAGACGTGTTCGGCAACGCGGGCTGGGAGGTCGGCGGCGCCAGCGGGGAGGTACGCACCCGCATCGACCGCGACGGCGTCGTGAACGGCAGCAAGTACTACAGCACCGGCGCGCTGTACGCGGACTGGATCAGCGCGTCGGCCGTGAACGACTCCGGCGAGCGGATCTTCTTCACTCTGCCGCGCGACCGGGATGGGCTGGAACTGCTCGACGACTTCGACGGGATCGGGCAGCGGCTCACGGCCAGCGGCACGACCCTGCTCAACGGCGTCAAGGTGCTGCCGGAGGAGGTCGCCGAACGCGCGGGAAACGGCGCCCGCTCCCCCGTCAGTGCGTTCATGCAGCTCTATCTGGCCGCTGTGCTGGCCGGGATCGCGCGCAACGCCCTGACCGACGCCGTCGGCTTCACCCGCGCTCGCGCCCGCCCGATCCAGCACAGCAGCGCCACCCGGTCCGTGGACGACCCGTACGTGCGCCACGCCGTCGGCGAGATCTCCGCCCGCGCCTACGCCGCCGAGTCCGCGGTCCTGCGTGCCGCCGCCGCGATCGACCGGGCCTGGGCCGGCGACCTGGAGCCCGGTCTGCTCACGGAGGCGGCCGTCGAGGCGGCCCAGGCACAGTTCGTCGCCGCGGAGTCAGCGTTGAAGGCCGCCGAGCTGCTGTTCGACGTGGGCGGCGGCTCCGCGGTCTCCCGTCGCCACAATCTCGACCGGCACTGGCGCAACGCCAGAACCGTCGCCAACCACAACCCCCGCGCCTGGAAGGCCGCCGTCGTCGGCGCCTACCACCTCACCGGCGCGCAACCGCCGCTGAACGGCCTGTTCTAGAAAGGCACTCCTCGTCATGACCCGCGTGCTCCTGATATCGGGCAGCCCTTCCGCGAGCTCCCGCACCGGACGACTCCTCGACCACGTGGCCGAGCTCCTGGACGGTGCGGTATCCCTGCTCCGCCTGCGCGACCTGCCCGCTGAGCCGCTCCTGTTCGGGTACGGCGACCATCCCGACCTCGTGGCCGCGGAGCGCTCCGTGGCCGAGACCGATGTGATCATCCTGGCCACGCCCATCTACAAGGCCGCCTACACGGGCCTGGTTAAGGCATTCCTCGACGGGCTGCCGCAGAATGCCTTCGCGGGCAAGACCGTGGTGCCGATCGCCACCGGAGGCACGCAGGCGCACCTGCTGGCGGTGGACTACGCGTTGCGGCCGGTGCTCAGCGTGCTGGGGGCGCGGCACGTGACCAGGGGGCTGTTCGTGCTGGACACGCAGATCACGCCGTTGGCCGAGGAACTACGCCCTCGGCTCCGCGCGCTGGCCGACGAGGTGAACGCGGTTCCGCTGCGCGCGGTCGCCTGACGCCGGCGTCAGCCGGAGTCGTGGGAGAAGGGCCAGGACAGGCTTCTCGCCACCAGGCCGAGCAGCGCGTCCGCGGCCTTGCCGAGCAGGGCGAGCAGCAGGATCGACAGCAGCAGGATGTCCGTCCTGCCGGTGTTCTGACTGTCGATCAGCAAGAAGCCGAGCCCCATGGACGAGGCGATCAGTTCGGCCGCGACCAGGAACAGCCAGCCCTGGGCGAGGCCGAGCCGCAGCCCGGCAAGGACGGCGGGCGCGGCGTACGGGAGCTGGATGCGGGTGAGCAGGGACACACCGCGCAGCCCGTACGCGCGGCCGGCCTCGACCAGATGTGGATCCACGTGGGCCAGTGCCGCGGCGACCGTGGTGTAGACGGGGAAGAACGCGCCGATCGCCACCAGGACGATCTTCGGGGCTTCGGCGATGCCCAGCCAGAGCACCAGCAACGGCACCCATGCCAGTGACGGCACCGCCCGCAGGGCGGCGACGCTGGGTGCGAGCAGCGCCCTGACCGGCGCGTACAAGCCGACCGCCGCACCGAGCAGCAGGCCCGCGGACGCGCCGGCGGCGAAGCCCAGCAGGACACGCTGCCCGCTGATCGCGACGTGCTGCCACAACTCGCCCCGCCGGGTCAGCTCCGCCACCGCCGCCAGGACGGCCAAGGGTGCGGGTAGCTGAGCGGAGGTGAACACGCCGGCCGCCGTGGCTGCCTGCCAGACGGCCAGCACGATCAGCGGCACCACCAGCCCCGCGGCGACCCGTCTCGACCGTGACAACCAGTGGCCTCCGGCACGTGGCCGCCCGCCGTCGGCCGGTGAGGAGGGATCGCGCCCGCCGGCGGACGATGCAGAGAGATCACGCCCGCCGGCGCGCGTGCTGCTCGCGTCCGGTGGCGAGGCAGCGGGGTCGCCGGCACGCGGGGTCACGACGACCCCTGCGCCGTCTCCGCGAAGCGGGGCTCGAACAGCGAGTCCAGCGCGCTGCGGGCCTCCGTCTCCGAGCGCACTTGGCTCTCACGGACGAGGGTCGGCAGGATGCGCTCCAGCACCGCACGCTGCTCAGCGCCCGGCACCGGGCTGATCTCCGTCTGCGTCCGCTCCTTCAGCACCACCGTGGCGACCTCGGGGGCGAGTTTGGCCTCGGCCGCCAGCAACTGGACGGCTTCGTCGGGGCGCGCGGCGATCCACGCGCGCGCCCGCTCGTAGGCGTCGATCACCTTCTGTGCGAGGCCCGGATGTTTGGAGAGGAAGTCCTCGCGGGCGTTGAGGAAGCCATAGGAATTGAAGGCCGCGTTGCGGTAGAAGAGCTTGGAGCCGGCGTCCACCTGGCTCTGCGCCATCAACGGGTCGAGCCCCGCCCAGGCGTCTACGTCACCGCGTTCGAGCGCCGTCCTGCCATCGGCGTGCTGCAAGTTGACGACCTCGACATCCGTGCCGCCGAGTCCCGCCTCCTCCAGCGCTTGGAGCAGGAAGAAGTACGGGTCCGTACCCTTGGTCGCGGCGACCTTCTTGCCCTTGAGCTGCTCGACCTCTATGACGGGCGAGTCCTTGGCGACGACGAGCGCCGTCCACTCGGGCCGGCTGTAGATCCCGATGGTCTTGATCGGCGTGCCGTTGGCGCGGGCCTGCAGCGCGGCGGCGCCGGCGGTGGAGCCGACGTCGATGGCCTCGGCGCGGAGGTTCTCGTTGGCCTTGTTGCTGCCTGCCGACAGCACCCAGGTGACCTTGGTGCCCTTGAGCTCGGCCTCCAGCCAGCGTTGCTTGCGGATGACCAGGCTGAGCGGGTTGTAGTAGGCGTAGTCGAGCCGCAACTGTCCCGACGCGGACGGGGCGGCGTCACTCTCCCCCCGCACGCAACCGGTGGCCAGGGTGGCGAGCAGGGCGGCGGTGACCAGAAAGCGACGGTAGATCAGGTTTCTCACGGGGCTGCCTCTTGTGCGGGGACGGGCCGGGGTACACCGAGTCGCTCCAGCAGATCGGCGCGGAGCGCGGCGAGTTCGCGGTGTGCGCGGTCACGCGGCCGGGGATGAGACACGCCGAGCACTGTCACAACGGTCGCGCCCGCACGCGGCGGCCTGCTGCCGAGCAGGATCACCCGGTCGGCCAGGTGGAGGGCCTCATCCACGTCGTGGGTGACGAGCAGGACCGTGGTCCCGGCGCCGCGCTGCACGTCGGCCAGCAGATCCTGCATCCGCAACCGGGTGAGCGCGTCCAGCGCGGCGAACGGCTCGTCGAGCAGCAGCACGCCGGGCTGCCGGGCCAGCGCCCTGGCGAGCGCCGCGCGCTGGGCCATGCCGCCGGACACCTGGCGCGGCCGGTGTCCGTGGAAGCCGTGGAGGCCGACGACGTCGAGCCAGTGCCGGACGATGCGCTGCCCATCCGCCCTGCCAGTTCCCTTCGGCAGGCCCAGGGCCACGTTTCCGATGAGGTCGCGCCAGGGCAGCAACCGCGGCTCCTGGAAGACCACGGCGCAGCGCTCATCTACGCCCCGGACGGCGCGGCCATCCACCAGCACCTCGCCGGCGGCCGGCGCTTCGAGCCCGGCCACCAGCCGCAGCAGGGTCGATTTCCCGCATCCCGACGGACCCAGGATGGCCACGATCTCACCGGGCGGGATGTCCAGCTCGATGTCTCGCAGCACGACGTGACCGTTGCTGAAGGTGTGGCCGACACCGCGCAACCCCACTCCGGCCGCACGCGCCGCCATACTCTCGCCCTTCTAAAGTACATTTTCCCTACAGGATATACATGATTTTGACACGCCGGGGTCTGGTTTGTGAAGAGCACCGCGACCGGCCGGCCGGACGGAGGCAACAACAGCGGCAGAGGGTGACGGGGCGGCCAGGACCGTGGCCCTGGCGAGCCCGCCCGGCCCGGCCTCGGCTGTGGCGCGACAGTCTCCACGTTGGTGACCTGGCCGCCCTGACGGCGGCGCTCACTGGCTGACGCTGGTGGCGGCGTGGCGCGGCCCGGCGTACCGCCA
This sequence comes from Nonomuraea sp. NPDC050404, assembly GCF_040655495.1. Taxonomy (NCBI): domain Bacteria; kingdom Bacillati; phylum Actinomycetota; class Actinomycetes; order Streptosporangiales; family Streptosporangiaceae; genus Nonomuraea; species Nonomuraea sp. NPDC050404. Next base: position 82,924 of record NZ_JBFAKB010000007.1, on the reverse strand, counting down.
GAAGAAGTTGACCAGCACGGCGATCCGGTTGCGCCCGCCAAGCAGGTACGCCACATGGATGAAGATCCACGTGAGCCACGCCGGCCACCCACGCATGGTCAATCCGTTGGACAGCTGCAACACGGCCTCGGCCCGGCCCACGGTCGCCATGATCCCCGGATCCCGGTACGAGAACGGCCGCAGTGGCAGTCCCTGAGCCGCCGCCAGGATCTGCCTGCCCACGTGCTTTCCCATCTGGATCGCCGGCTGAGCGAGCTGGGGCAGCGGCTTGGGCGGCCCGGCCAGGTCGCCGGCCACGAAAATCTCGGGATGCTTCGGCACGTTCAAAGCCTCGGTAACCCTGATCCTGCCGCCCTTGGTCTGCGGCAGCCCCCATTCCGCCACGTAGGCGGGCGCGGTCACGCCGAGCGCCCACACGGTCACGTCACTCGGCACGTCCGTCCCGTCGACGATCCCCACCGCATCCGGTTCCACCGACGCCACCGTGGCGCCCAGCCGCAGCCGCACCCCTCGCTTGCGCAGCGCGGCCGCCGCAGCATTTCGCAGCCGCGGCTTGTACGGCGCCAGCACGAAGTCGAAGCGCTCCACCAGCGTCACGCTGGTCTGATCGGGACGAATCTCGGGATGCGTCAGCGGCAGCGTGCGCCGCCGCAGCTCGGCCAGCGTCCCGGCGATCTCGACCCCGGTCGAGCCCCCCGCCCACGACCACGATGTGGGCGCTGTCGCGCCGGCCCGCCACCGCGTCCTCCAGACAGTGCTGGAGTCGCCGCCGCAACGCTGCCGCGTCGTTGAGCGAGTAAAGCGGGTGTGCGTTCTCCGGCGCGCCCGGCACGTTGTACCAGTTGGTGGTCACACCGGTGGCCAGCACGAGAAAGTCGTAGTCCAGCGTGCTTCCGTCATCCAACTCCACGCGTCGCTTCTCGGGCAGCACCCTGCTGAGCGCACCCCGACGAGCGCGCACGTTCGGCCACTTGGCGGCGTAGGTCCTGATGGGGTATGACACGTCGGACACGCTCATCCCGGCCGTAGCCACCTGGTAGAGCAGGGGCTGGAAGGTCGAGTACGGGTTGTGGTCGATCAGCGTGACCAGCGCGCCCGCCTTGGCCAGCGTTCGCGTTGCGGCCAGCCCGGCGAAACCCGCCCCCACGACCACAACGCGAGTTCTTCGTCTCATGACCATCTCCGCCCCCTCGACGTATGAGTCCAGCGCACGCTCGCTGTCGCCGGCCTTGCCCTCACCCTGAGGGATTTACCCGCCGGCCCCGAGCCCTGATCAGCGGCGGTAACCGGCCATGGCCTCCAGCCGTGCGATCCGGTCGGCGATCGGTGGGTGGGTGGAGAAGAGTCTCCCGATGCCCCCGCCACGGAACGGGTTGGCGATCATGAGGTGCGAGGTCGAGGAGAGCCGGCCGGTCTCTGGCAGCGGCAGTTGCCGGGTGCCCGCATCGATCTTCCGTAGCGCACTGGCCAGCCCGATCGGGTCACGGGTCAGCCGGGCGCCGGACTCGTCGGCCTGATACTCCCGCGCTCGGGAGATGGCCATCTGGATCATCGCGGCCGCCACCGGCCCAAGGATCATCATCAGGAGAGCCCCGAGGAGGCCTGGACCCTCATCATCGTCTCCCCCGCCGAAGAACCCGGCCATGTAGGCCAGGTAGGTGATCATCGTGGCCAGCGCCCCTGCCACAGAGGAGATCAGAATGTCGCGGTTGTAGACGTGCGACAGTTCGTGCCCCAGGACCGCGCGCAGCTCGCGTTCGTTCAGATCCCATAGGTCACGCAGACTGCGGCATGAGGCGGATTGCGCCCGGTGGCGAACGCGTTCGGCTGCAGGACCGGCGAAGCGTACAGCCGGGGCATGGGCTGGTGCGCCTGCTCCGACAGTTCGCGGACCATCTGGTGCAGCGCGGGCCAGTCACCGGGGCCGACGGGTTGGGCATGCATCGCCGACAGCGCGATCTTGTCGGAGAAGAAGTAGGCTACGCCGTTGCTGACGAGCGCGACCAGGACGGCGATCTGGATTCCGGTGCTGCCACCGAACCACCACCCCACCAGGATGATCAGAGCAGACAGGGCGCCGAGCAGCACCGCGGTACGCAGACTGTTGTGACGCATGGCATCCTCCTTTCTCGAACACACCTACTACCCATCACGCTCGAGCCCGTCCTCCCTGCGGGGTTGGCCAGGCCTGTCTGCGCCCGAGCAGCCGCCATCCGATCGCGTGGCGAGCAGAGGCACCAGCAACGCGCCGAATCTCCTCATAGCAGCAACTCGAAGACACGGATTGTGCGTGTCCACTCCTTGCTCGCCGGGTTCTTGCGGTCAGGCTCCATGGCTCTGATCGCCCTGGCGAGCGCCACGGAGAGCCCACCCGCCACGGCCGTAGCCGGGCCTCGGCTTCTTCGCTGAGCGACAGATCCAGCGGTCGGACTTGTCCACATCTAGTCCCGCAGCAGCGCGGAAGAAGTGCTCGAACCTGGACACCGCGATCACTGGCATCTGGATCACCGTCCTTGCTGTCGATGCCCTGTCATGGTGAATCTTTCGTGCAGCAGGCGTACGGCCATCGCACCCTCCCCCACAGCGGACGCGACCCGTTTGACCGACCCGCTGCGAACGTCCCCTACGGCGAACACGCCCGGCCGCCCGGCCTCCAGGGGAAGGGCCTCCCAGTGCGACGAGCCGTTTCCCGTGATGACGAAGCCCCGGTCGTCCAGCGCGACGACGCCCGCCAGCCAGCCGGTGTGCGGATCCGCGCCGATGAACACGAACATCGCGTTGGTCTCGATCTCGATGAACTGTCCCGTCTGGTTGTTCTGGGCACGCACGGCCCGCAGGGAGCCGTCGCCGAGGAGTTCGCGTACCTCGGTGTGGAACATGATCTCGATGCCGGGCGTCCGGCCGATCGCGTCGATGAGGTAGCGGGACATGCTCTCGCTGAGACCGCCGCCGCGGACGAGCATGCGCACCGACGAGGCATTCCTGGCCAGATAAAGTGCCGCCTGGCCGGCGGAGTTGCCGCCGCCGACGATGACCACCGGCGTCTGCCGGCACATGCGCAGCTCGAACGGCGTCGCCGCGTAGTAGACGCCGCAGCCTTCGTACTTCTCCAGGTAGGGAACGTCGAGTTTGCGGTAGTGGGCGCCGGTGGCGATGAGCACAGCGTGGCCCTGCACGGCGGGCCCGTCCTCGACGAGCACGCTGTAGCGGCCGTTGTCGGACTCCAGTCTGCTCGCCTCGGCCGGTACGGTCAGCCGGGCGCCGAACTTGGCCGCCTGGATGACGGCGCGTTCGGCGAGCTCGGCGCCCGAGATGCCCGACGGGAAACCGAGGTAGTTGTCGATGCGGGAGGAGGTGCTCGCCTGGCCGCCCGCGGCGACCGCGTCGAGCACGACCGTGGTCAAGCCCTCCGAGGCCCCGTAAACGCTCGCGGCCAGGCCGGCGGGACCCGCGCCCACGACGATCAGGTCGCACGCGCCGTTGCCGGGCCGCGGCGCGGGCAAGCCGATGGCCTTGGCCAGTGTGGCGGCGGTCGGGTTGCGCAGCACCTGGTTTCCGTGCCAGATCACGACCGGCGTCTCCTGCGGGGAGATGCCGAGTTGGTGCAGCAGCGCCTCCGCCTGTTCGTCCTCCTCCAGGTCGATCCACCGGTGCGGGAGCCTGTTGCGTGCGGCGAACTCGCGCAGCCGGCGGACGTCGGGCGAGTAGCGGGAGCCGATGATACGGAAGCCGGCGTCCATGCCGATCAGCAGGGTGCGGCGGGTCAGGTAGGCCCGCAGGATGAGGTCCCCGAGCGCAGGGTCACCGGCCACCAGCGTGCGCACCTGGTCCGCCCCGACGGCCAGGATCTCGCCGGGCTCCCACACGAGCGCGGTCAGAAACCCGGCCTGGCCGGTGAGCAGGCCCAGTTCGCCGAGGAAACGTCCGGGGCCGTGGACGGCGATCGTGCGTTCCTCTCCGCTGCGATACCCCTCGACCATGGCCACCGTGCCGCAAAGGATCACGATGAACTCGCCGACCGGCTCGCCTTCCCGGTAGAGGGCCTCGCCGGGCGACACGGGCCTGCGCTCGCCGCACTGCGACAGGTCCGCGATGCGCCGCTCGTCCAGCCGGGGATAGGCCCCGTACAGATCCGGTGTCTCGGGCAGGGCGGCCGGCGACCGGGTCATGACGGCGTCCTCAGCGTGTCCTCGACCCATTCGCGTAGCTGGGGCACTGGGGCCGCGCCGACGCGTTGAGCCACGACGCGGCCCTCGTTGAGCATCATGAGCGCCGGGACGCCCGTGATCGTGAAGCGCTGCGAGAGGGCCGGGGACCGGTCCACGTCGACCTTGACGAGCTTCACGCGTCCCGCCATCTCTCGAGCGACTTGTTCGAGCGCGGGCGTGACCATCCGGCACGGCCCGCACCATTCCGCCCAGAAGTCGACGAGTACCGGCAGGTCGGCCCGTTCGGCGACCTCCGCGAAGGTGTCGTCGCCGGCCTCAGCGATCCACGGCAGCGGCTGGTGGCAGTTGCCGCAGCGGGGCGTGCCCGAGGCGGCGTCCGGAACCCTGTTCGGCCTCCCGCAGTTGGCGCAGCGCACGGTGTGCATGTCAGTTTCCCGGGGTGTAGAAGGTGACGTTCAGCTCGCCCTTGTCGGCGCCGACCACGATGGTCGACCCGTCGGAGACGTCTCCGGCGAGCAGCGCCCGGCCGATCCTGGTCTCGACCTCGCGGGCGATGAACCGGCGCAGCGGCCGGGCACCGTAGACGGGGTCGTACCCCTGATTGGCGATGAGCTTGCGGGCCTCCTCGGTGACCTGCAGGGTGAGCCGCCGGTCGGCCAGCCGCTGCCTGATGTCGGTGAACATCAGGTCGACGATCCGCTCGATCTCCGCCTCGGTCAGCGGCTTGAACAGCACGATGTCGTCGATCCTGTTGAGGAACTCGGGCCGGAAGAGCCGGCGCAGTTCCCCCATCACGCTCTCACGTGCCTGGGGCTTGATCTCCCCGTCGGAGGTGACCCCGTCCAGCAGGTGCTGGGAGCCGATGTTCGAGGTCATGATGATCACGGTGTTGCGGAAGTCGACCGTGCGGCCCTGCGCGTCGGTCAGCCGGCCGTCGTCCAGGACCTGCAGCAGCGCGTTGAAGACGTCCGCGTGGGCCTTCTCGATCTCGTCGAAGAGCACCACCGAGTACGGCTTGCGCCGCACCGCCTCCGTGAGCTGCCCGCCCTCCTCGTAGCCGACATAGCCGGGAGGGGCGCCGACGAGACGGCTGACCGTGTGGCGTTCCTGGTACTCGCTCATGTCGATGCGGACCATGTTGTCCTCGGTGTCGAACAGGGCCTCCGCGAGGGACCTGGCCAGCTCGGTCTTGCCGACGCCAGTCGGCCCGAGGAACAGGAACGACCCGATGGGACGCTTGGGGTCCTTGATGCCCGAGCGGGCACGGATGATGGCGTCGGCCACGAGCCGCACGGCCTCCTCCTGGCCGACGACGCGCTCGTGCAGGATCTGGTCGAGCTTGAGCAGCTTGTCCCGCTCGCCCTCCTGCAGCCGGGTCACCGGGATGCCGGTCCAGCGGGAGACGATGTCCGCGATCTCCTTTTCAGTCACCACCTCGCGCAGCAGCCGGTGGCCGTTCTGCCGGGTGCCCAGCCGCTCCTCCTCGGCGCGCAGCCGACGCTCCAGCTCGGGCAGCCTGCCGTGGCGCAGCTCGGCGGCGCGGTTGAGGTCGTAGTCGCGTTCGGCCTGCTCGGCCTCCCGCCGCACGGCCTCGATCTCCTGCCGCAGGCTCTGGACCTTACGCAGGGCCGAGCGCTCGGCCTCCCACTGTGCCCGCATCGCCTCGGCCTCGGCCCGCGTGGCGGCCAGTTCCTCGCGCAGTTCGGCGAGACGCTCCCCGCTGGCCGGGTCGTCCTCCTTGGCCAGCGCGGCCTCCTCGATCTCCAGTCGCATCACCCGCCTGGTCAGGGCGTCGAGCTCGGCCGGCATGGAGTCGATCTCCGTGCGGATCATCGCGCACGCCTCGTCCACCAGGTCGATCGCCTTGTCCGGCAGGAACCGGTCGGAGATATAGCGGTGGCTCAGCGTCACGGCGGCGACGAGCGCGCTGTCCTGGATCTTCACGCCGTGGAAGACCTCCAGGCGTTCCCGCAGGCCGCGCAGGATCGAGATGGTGTCCTCGATCGAGGGCTCGTCGATCAGCACCGGCTGGAACCTGCGCTCCAGGGCGGCGTCCTTCTCGATGTGCTTGCGGTATTCGTCCACCGTGGTCGCGCCGATCATGTGCAACTCGCCGCGCGCCAGCATCGGCTTGAGCATGTTGCCGGCGTCCATGGCGCCCTCGGTTGCCCCGGCTCCGACCACCGTGTGGAGCTCGTCCACGAACAGCAGGATCCGGCCCTCGGCCGCCTTCACCTCGTTCAGTACGGCCTTGAGGCGTTCCTCGAACTCTCCGCGGTACTTGGCGCCGGCCACGAGGGAGCCCATGTCCAGGCTGAAGACGGTCTTGTCGCGCAGTCCCTCGGGGACATCGCCGCGGACGATGCGCTGGGCAAGCCCTTCGACGACGGCCGTCTTACCGACTCCGGGATCGCCGATCAGGACCGGGTTGTTCTTGGTCTTACGGGACAGGATCTGGATCACCCGCCGGATCTCCTCGTCGCGGCCGATCACCGGGTCGAGCTTGTCCGCCCGGGCGTCGGCGACCAAGTCACGCCCGTACTTCTCCAGCGCCTCGTAGGCCACCTCGGGCATGGCCGAGGTGACGCGCTGATTGCCCCGCACGGCGGTGAGCGCCTCCAGGAACCGGTCCCTGCTCAGGCCCTGGCCGTGCATGAGACGTCCGGACGCCGTCGTGGATCCCTCCTCGATGAGAGCCAGCAGCAGGTGCTCGACGGAGACGTACTCGTCCTTGAGCCGGCGTGCCTCCCGGTCGGCGGCGTCGAGCAGCCGCGACAGGCGCTGGGTGAGGAACACCTGGCCGGGCGCGGCGCCCGGGCCGCTGACCTTGGGCCGTCGCGACAGCTCGTCCTCCAGGTCAGCGTGCAGTCGGCGCGGATCGGCGTCGGCCTGCTCCAGGAGCCTGGGCGCCAGCCCCTCGGGCTGGTCGAGCAGGGCCAGCAGGAGGTGCTCGCCGTCGACCTCGGTGTGGCCGAAGCGCAAGGCTTTGGTCTGGGCGTCGTGCATGGCTTCCTGCGACTTCTGCGTCATCCTGTTCGGGTCCACTCCAGCCCCCTAGCGTGGTCGTGGGAGGTCACGCAGGGCGGCCTCCAGCTCCCCGATCCGGTCGAGGAGGTCGATCACCACGCCGATCGCGGCGTAGTTGATGGACAGTCCTTCGTGCAACCGCTGGATGCGGGCCGCCGCCGCCACCTGGGCGGGCGTGAAGCACAGCTCCCCCCTGGCGTTCCTGACCGGCTCCAGCAGGCCGAGCGCCACCAGCCGGCGCACGGCCTGCGGGTGCAGGCCCGTGGCCCGCGCGTAGGCGTCCAGGTCGAGCCGGACCGGGCGGACGAGCGCGTAGCTCATGAGCGCCTCCTGGGGTCGAAGTGCGAGACGGCGGCGAGCTGCTCGAACAGGCGCCGCTCTTCGTCCGTGAGCCTGGGCGGCACCATGATCCGGGACTCGGCGTAGAAGTCGCCCGCGGCGCCGCGCGGATGGGGCATGCCGCGTCCTTTCAGGCGCAGGCGGCGGCCCGTGGAGGTGCCCGGCGGCACCTTCACCTTCGCCTCGCCGCCCGGCGTGTCGACGGCGACCGTGGCGCCGAGCGCCGCCTCCCAGGGAGCCAGCGGCAGCGGGGCGTGGATGTCGCGGCCCTCCAGGCGGTAGCGGGAATGGTCGGCGATCCGCACGATCAGGTGGAGGTCGCCCGGCTGGGCTCCCTCACTGCCGTGCCCGCCCTGGCCGGCGAGCCTGATCCGCTGCCCGTTCGTGACACCGGGCGGGATGGTGACCTCCAGCCGCTTGCCTCCGGGCAGCGTGATGCTGCGCCGCCCGCCGTGATACGCCTCCTCCAGAGTCAGCGTCAGCTCCGCCTCCTGGTCGGCGCCGGGCACCGGCCCCCACTGCCGTCTGCCCCGGCCACCGAACATGCCGCCGAGCAGGTCTTCCAGGTCGATGCCCTCGTCCGCGCCGAAGCCCTCGGCGCCGGTCGAGCGCCACCGGCCACCCCCAGCGCCGGCCCGCGCGCCCGCACCCGCACCCGCGCCCGCTCGGCTGCGTGCGCGCGCCCAGTCCGCGGGATCGACGTCGGGCGGCACCTGGCGGAAATCGTGTCCGAACGCGTCGTAGCGGCGACGAGTCTCGGGGTCGGAGAGCACGCTGTAGGCCTCCGAGATCTCCTTGAACCTGTCCTCGGCGCCGGGATCCTTGTTGACGTCGGGGTGGTAGGCGCGCACAAGCTTGCGGTAGGCCCGCTGGATCTCGTCGGCGTCGGCGTTCCGGTCGACGCCGAGCACCTCGTAGAAGTCCCGGCGTTCGGCCATCACTCCCCCTTCTTCGCGACGGCCACGACCGCCGGCCTGAGCTGCCGCTCGCCGTCGCCGTAGCCGGGCCTGAGCACCTCCACCACAGTGCCCGGATCGGCGTCTGCCCGTTCGACTGTGGTCGCCGCCTCGTGGCGGGCGGGGTCGAAGGGCACACCGGTCTCGTCGTGACGGGGGTAGCCGAGCTTGTTGAGCAGGGTGACCGCCTGATCCCGTACCGCTCGTACCCCTTCAAGGACGGCGTCCGCGCCCCCGTCGCCGCGGACCGCGTGGCTCAGGGCGAGCTCCAGGTTGTCCAGGATGGGCAGCCACTCGGCCGTCACCTTGGACCGCTCTTCGGCCCTGATCCGCTCGGCGTCGCGTGCGATGCGCTTGCGCAGGTTGTCCAGGTCCGCGACCGCGCGCAGCCACCGGTCCTCCAGCATCGGTCCGCGCAATCCGCCTCTGCCTGGGCGTGTGCCGCTGCTGCGGACGTTTGTCCCGGGTGCCAACGCCCGTCTCTTCTACGGGGCGCGTCCCAATCGACGAAATTGTCGATCAGCAGGCGGATTGGCAGCCCAGCCTCGGTCGGGTAGCGGAACTGGTGGTCGAGGTTGAGGCTGTAGTGGTTGCGCCTGCCGACGCGCTGACGCGTCAGATACCCGGCGTCGTACAGGTCCGCGAGGATCTTTTGAACGCCCCGCTGGAGATCGCCGGCGCGATGTCGGCCGTCCGCGCCTATGACCATGTGGAACAGGCGCGGACGTTATCGAACGCATGGGCGGGATCCACCTCACCGAGCCCGCCTGAGCTCCGGCCAGCGCACCCCCGGGGGCCCGGCCACCCCTTTGTGCCGACCGCAAGGCGTGCAGCAGGGTTTGCGCAAACTTGACCTCGCGATCTCGTCGCATCGGTGTTCTTCCAGGTCAGGCCGTTTTCGGTCGTGATCCGGACACCGGCCGGCCTCAACCGCTCTCCGGTTCGCGGAGACCTCCGAGTGCACTGTCTGCGCAGGTCAGATGCGGTTTCACGACTCCTCTTCATCTTTGAGGTGATCTTTATCCGGGCCGATGTCTGCCCGAAAGTCGTCCGGTTTCTGTACGGGGTCTCTGGCGGCATGAGCAGCATCCGATCCGCTCACCTGCTCTCGGGGGCTGCCATGTACGACACCCGCTCGGCCGACGCCACCACTTCGACCGCCGCCGCGATTGTTGCAGAGACCTGCCTGGACATGACGGCCACGTCGTCCTACGGCTCGGGCGGCGCCTCGACGGCGTCCGGGCAGGGACGCCCACTGGCTGTGGCTGAGCACGCGTTCCAGCTGCTCATGCGGGGACCGCAGCCGCTGGCGGTCGACGGGGCTGCCCTCGGACTCGGGCTGCCGGCCCGCCCGCTGCCGCTCGATGAGCTGGGCGCTCTCCTCCTACACCCGTCCTGTCCTCGCGCTACCCGGGACGAAGTCTGGCGGCACCTCATCGAGCAGGCGCTCACCCACCGGGGAGCGTGGATGGTGGCCGCCGTCGCACTGGCGGCCCCCATGCTGCGAAGCCTGCTCAAGACCCTCACCCAGACGCTTCCCGTCGAGCGTGAGGAATTGGAGGCCGAGATGCTGGCCTGCTTCATGGAGGCGCTGGGCCGAGTGGAGCTGGCCTGGTCACATCCGGTACTGCGGCTGTCGCGGCTGACCCAGTTCGCCGTCCTGCGCGCCCATGCCATCGACCGGCCTGATCTGCTGCCTGAGCCGGAGATGAGCGACGGGCACCAGGCTTTGCGCTACCCGGCCGGGCATGCCGACATGCTGCTGGAGCGCGCGGTCGAGCTGGGTCTCATCACCGCGCAGGCGGCCGAGCTGATCTCGATGACGCGGCTGGACAGCGTCTCGCTGAGCACCTACTGCCGGGCTCGCGGCCTGCTGTACTGCACCGAGCTCAAGCGCCGCCAGCGCGCCGAGACTCGCCTCCGGCAAGCCCTCCTCAGCGGCGAGCTGTCCGGCAATACCGAGTGAATCAACTCGTCGAGCTTGTGCCACCCGATGGGGCCGACCGTCATGAACGGGCAAATTCCGACACCCCTGGTGTCCGATCTCGGCCCTTCACCCCGGTCTTTTAGCTGGTGAAAGGAGCGGCGCGGACGGCACCGGACTCGGACCAGGCCACACCCGGCCACCGGTTCCTGTCACCACCGGACGCCACCCGCATCACCGCTCGAAGGAGGACGCCCACCCGGCCCTGTCCGGGTCCGGGCCTCCGCGTCGCCCCTTTCACCACCTAGCCACGCTTCTTCGACGCTTCGCCCTGGAAGGGGTAGCCGTGAACCCGCGTTCCCGCTTCACCACCCGCAAGAGCCTGCTCATCACCGCCGTGATCGTCGTCGCCGTCACCCTCGGCACCCTGCTGGAGCTCGCACTGGCCCACTTCGCCCAAGCCGCCGCGGCGGGCTTGTTCCTCGACGGCGTCGCCGATGGCGGCAAGGGAGCAGGCTCGCTGAACCAGGTGATCGACAACCTGCGCAACGTCATCGTCGGCCTGCTGGTCGCCCTCGCCACGCTGTTCCTGACCGTCGGCGGGGTCCGCTACATCCTGGCCGGCGGCGACCCCGGCGAGGTCGAATCGGCCAAGAAGACGCTGCGTTACGCCGCTCTCGGCTACGGCATCGCGGTGCTGGCTCCGCTGCTGGTCAGCGTCCTCAAGGGCATCGTCGGTTCCTGATGACCCGCCATCCACCGCCTCGGCCGGCCACGGCGGGCACGCTGTCGCCCGTCATGCGCCGCGTGGCGCAGGTCCTGATCCTTCTCGCCATCGCGCTCGCCGTCACAGCCACCATGGCCGTCACGGTTGCTGCGGACAAAACGCCTCCGCCGGAACCGTCGCCCACATCGAACCAGCAGCCCACGCCACCCGCCACTTCGGCACCGCCGGTGTTCCCAGCGCCGCCGACGGGGCCGATGCTGACACCACCGCCGCATCCGAGCACCGGGCCCAGCGAGTCCGCCAGGCCCGCCGCTCCGGCATCAGAGCCGAAGACGCCGCCAGGCGGCGAGGCAGAAGAGTGCGGCTGGCTGGACTTCGGCTGCAAGATCAACCAGGCATTGAACGGCTGGTTCGGCCTCATTGTGACCGAGGCGATCCAGCCGGCCTTCCAGACGGTCGGCACGCTGCTGCTGTCCTCGCCGCCCCCGGACATGGTGGAGCGGGTTCAGGAGCTGACGGCCCATGTGCGGGTGGTGGCCAACGCGTTGCTGGCGCTGTTCGTGCTGGCCGGTGGTGTGATCGTGATGGCGTACGGCAGCGTGCAATCCTCGACCACTGCCGCCGAGGTCGCGCCGCGCGTGGTGGTGGCCGCGATCACGGTCAACTTCTCGCTCACCGTCTGCCAGTACGCTATCGAGCTGGCCAACGGCCTGGTCGGCGCGCTGCTCGGCGACGGCGTGGACGGCAGGCGGGCCGGTGACCTGATCGCCAACAAGCTGGTCAATCCGGTCGGCCAGCTGGCGGCCCCGCAGATGTTCTTCATCTGGATGGTCGGGATCGCCGTGGTGATGGGCCTGATCTTGGCGTTCATCGCGGTCGTGCGCATCACGCTGCTGCTGTTCCTGATGATCGCCGCGCCGCTCGCGCTGCTGTGTCACGCGCTGCCGCAGACCGAGCACATCGCCCGGCTGTGGTGGCGCGCCTTTACCGGCGTCCTCATCATGCAGGTCCTGCAGGCGCTCGTGCTCATCTTGGCGTTCAAGGTGTACTTCACCGACGCCACCGACACCTTCGCCACCCCCGCCGACGAGCCCGTCCTGGCGGCGTTCAAGCCGATCGTCATGCGCGCCATCGACACGCTGGTGCTGATCGGCCTGCTGTTCATCCTGATCAAAATTCCCGGCTGGGTGGCCCGCTCCGTCTGGCAGCCCGCCCAACCTCAACTGCTCAGCCGCCTGCTCAAAGCGCTGATCGTCTACAAGACCCTCGGCCTGGCCCGAACCGCCCTGACCAAGGGCGGCCGGGCCGCCCGCACCGCGACCAAGAACACCAGGACCGGGCGCCGCCCCGGCCGCCCGCCCACCACCAGCGGCAACAGACGGCGCGGCCCCAACGGACCCCGGCCACGCGGCGGACCACACGCAACCCAACGAGCGGGCGGACGCACCACCACGGGAGGAACACCGGTGAACACACCCAACCCGGCCGCTCAGCACGGCCCGCAACAGCTCCAACTACCGCTCAACCTCCCGCCCGCGAAGGCGCGCCCGGGATCGCCGCAGGCAGGCTCGACCGCCGCGCGCGGCCGTCAGCTGGCGTTGCCGTTCCCGGTCACCCGCGTGCCCCGTCCACCGCAACCACCGTCCGCACCGGCACCGCCGAGCGGCCCGTGGATCCGGCAGAAACCGCCCTGGACCCAGCCGATGCTGCCCGGCATGCCCACCAGAGCGGCCCGGCCCCGGCAACTCCAGCTCCATCTGGATCCGCCGCCCCGCCGCACTCGCAGGAGGGACGGCCAGTGAACGAACCAGAACCGTTGATCACGAACATTCCCGCCGACATCAACCGCCCTGACACACTCGCCTATGGGCTGAGCTTTCGCCAGCTCCTCATCGTTACCCTGACCGGCGGTATCGCCGCCGCCATCTACTACCTGTTCCACCGCCTGCTGCCCGTCATCATCCTGGCCGCCATCGTGCTGCCGCTGGTGGCGCTCGGTCTGACCATCGCGCTCGGCCGCCGCGACGGGCTCAGCCTGGACCGGTTGACCCTGGCCGCTCTGCTTCACGCCCGTGCGTCCAAGAGGCTGGTCTCCGCATCCGCTGGGGTGGCCGATCCGCCGAGGTGGTGCAGGCTGCGCGGCAGGCTGCCCGCCCCGCTGCGGCTGCCGGTGCGGGCGATCCGCACCGACGGCGCGCTCGAACTCACTGACGGAGGCGTCGCCGTCCTGGTCGAAACCAGCACCCTGTCCTTTCACCTGCGCACCACCGGCGAGCAGGCCGCGCTGGTGGGGGCGTTCGGCCGGTGGCTGAACTCGCTCGAAGCACCCGTGCAAGTCCTCGCCCGGGCCCGCCCCGCCGACCTCGCTGATCTGGCCGAGACCGTCGAACGGCAGGCAGAGGTGCTGCCGCATGCCGCGCTGGCCGGCGCCGCCCGCGAACACGCCGGCTACCTGGCCGAGCTGAACGCCTCACGCGAGCTGCTGGCCCGGCAGGTGCTCATCGTGCTCCGCGACCACCCCGCCACCGGCCGAGGACGTCGCGCGGTACGCCGGGACGCCTGCGCCGCCGTCGTCCTGCGCCGCGCCGCCGAAGCCGAACGCAGCCTGGCCGCGCTCGGAGTCGCCACCCGTGTGCTCGACGCCGACGCCGCCAGCCAGGCGCTGGCCGAATGTCTCGACCCCGGCGGCCGGCACCCGTACGGCCAGGCCCTGCCCGACGAACTCATCACCTCGACCACCGGGAGCACATCGTGAAGCCACACCGCCGCCACGAGCCCAACGCCCTCGCACACCCGGCATCGGCACACGTCGGCGCCCGGACCTTGACCCTGCCGAATGCGGTCTGCGCGTCGTTCGCGGTGACCGGCTACCCACGCGAAGTCGGCGCAGGATGGCTGGAACCACTGCTCACCTACCCCGGCCACCTCGACGTCTCGCTACACATCGAGCCGATCCCGCAAGCCGTAGCAGCCATGCGGCTGCGCCGCCAGCTCGCCCGCCTGGAGTCCACCAGCCGCGCCGACGCCGCCCACGGCCGCCTGGCTGACTTCGCCGCCGAGGCCGCCGCCGACGACGCGACCGACCTGGCCGCCCAGCTCGCCCGCGGCCACGGCCGCCTGTTCTCCGTCGGTCTCTACCTGACCGTCACCGCCGCCACGGAGCATGAGTTGGCCGCCGAGGTGGAACGGGTCCGAGCCCTGGCCTCATCCCTGCTGCTCGACGCGCAACCGGCCACCTTCCGCGCCATGCAAGGCTGGACCACCGGCCTCCCGCTCGGGGTTGACTCCCTCCAGCAGACGCGGACGTTCGACACCACCGCGCTGGCAGCGGCCTTCCCGTTCACCTCGCCCGACCTCCCCACCACTGCCGACGAGGCCGGGGTGTTGTACGGGTTGAGCGCCACCGGCTCCGGCGTTGTCGTGTGGGACCGCTACGCCCAGGACAACCACAACTCCGTCGTCCTCGCGCGCTCCGGCTCCGGCAAGAGCTTCTTCACCAAACTCGAAGCCCTGCGCCTGCTCTATCAGGGGGTCGAGGTCGCCGTGGTCGATCCCGAAGACGAGTACGCCCGCCTTGCCTGCGCGGTCGGCGGCACCTGCCTGCGGCTCGGCGCCGCCGGGGTGCGGTGGAACCCCTTCGACCTGCCCGCCAGCCACGGCCCGCATGATGACGTGCTGTCCCGGCGGGCGATGTTCTTGCAGACCCTGATCGCCACCATGCTCGGCGGCACCCCGCTCACCCCACAGAGCCGGGCGACCCTGGATACCGCGATCATCGCCACGTACGCGGCGGCCGGGATCACCCGCAACCCGGACACCTGGGCCCGGCCCGCCCCGCTGCTGGCCGACCTGGTCACCACGTTGAAGGCTGGCAAGCACGGCGCGGACCTGGCCGCGCAGCTCGCCCCGTACGTGACCGGCTCGCACCGGGAGCTGTTCGACGGCCCCACCACCACCCACCCGGCCGGGTACCTGACCGTCTTCTCTCTGCGTGACCTGCCTGAGGAGATGAAAGCGGTCGGCACTCTGCTGGCGTTGGATGCGATCTGGCGGCGGGTGGCCAATCCCCGCGACCGTAAGAAACGGCTCGTCGTGGTGGACGAAGCCTGGCTGCTGATGAAGGAACCCGAAGGCGCCCGCTTCCTGTTCCGGATGGCCAAGGCCGCACGCAAGCACTGGGCCGGACTCGCCGTCATCACCCAGGACGCCGCCGACCTGCTCGGCTCCGAACTCGGGCAGGCGATCGTGGCCAACGCCGCCAGCCAGATCCTGCTCCGCCAAGCACCCCAGGCCATCGGCGCGGTCGGTGACGCCTTCGACCTGACCGACGGTGAACGCCAATTCCTGCTAACCGCCGAACGCGGCGAAGCCCTCCTGGTTGCCGGACCCGCCTGCCGGACAGCCCTGAGCATCGTTTCCTCACCAGCCGAGGCGATCTTGGTCACGACCGACCCAAAGGTGCTCGCCGAACTCGAACAGCAGCACCCCCAACCAGCCCAGCCTCCACCACCACGACCTCCCGTCCCACCCGACACCGACCAGATCAGCACCAGCCACCAGGACGAGGAGAGCGACCCGCTTTGAGCATCAACCAATCAGCCCGCCAGGACGGCTCGTGCCTGCTGTGCGGCATCGACGACCACGACGTGCAGACCGCTCTGGACTTCCTGGCCGAGCTACCCGCTCGCCTGCCCGAATTCGCCCTCGCCTACGGGCCCCGGCTCGCCCTGGCCCTCGCCGTCATCTGGACCGTGACCGCCGCCGTGCGCTCCATGCTCGGCTGGCTCCACCACGCCGATATGTCCCCCGAAGCCCGGCTCATCGAGATCTCCAGCCCGCCCCGCAGTGACCCGGAGGGCGCCGTGGTGTTGTGGCGGCAACTTGTCGGCCTGCTCCGGCCTGCGTGGAAGCGCGCCTTCACCGGCCAGCCGCACCTGGTGTGGGAGTACTGCGGCAGCGACGCCGGAGTTCGTATCCGCCTGTGGGTGCCCGGCACCATCCCGCCCGGCATCGTGGAGAAGGCCGTCCAAGCTGCCTGGCCGGGCGCGACCACCACCACCAGCCCGGCCACCTCGCCGCTCCCCGCCGCATCCGAAGTCGCAGGCGGGCGGCTCATCCTGGCCGCGCCCGAACACCTTCCGCTCAGGACCGACCACGACCACGACCCCGTCCGCTCCCTACTGGAGGCAATGGGCGGGCTGCGCGAGGGCGAACACGCCGTCGTCCAGGTGCTGGCCCGCCCGACCACCGGCCGGCGGCTGCGGCACGCCTACCGAGCAGCCGCTCACCTGCGCGGCGGAGGCAGCCGCCCGCTCCTCGGCCGCGTCCTCGACGAGCTTCTCCCCCTCCCCGACGCCCGCCGCGACCGGCACCACAGCAGCGATCTGGCCCGCGACTTTCCCGAACGCGCCGAACAAGTCCGTGCCATCCTGACCAAGGCCGGTCAACCGCGCTACACCGTGGCGATCCGCTACGCCGTCGCCACCAGCCGCAAACCCATTCCCACTACGTGCACGAAGGTCCGCCCGGAGCCAGCTGATCTCGTACGGGGCTGGCTGCGCGGCCACGCGCACACCCTGGCCGGCGTCTTCGCCCTGTACACCGGCGGCCACCAGTACCTGCGCCGAGCCCGCCTCTGGCGCGCCCGCCGGGCGGTCGGCTCGCGGCGCCTCGACGCCGGATATCTGTTGTCCGTTGCCGAGCTGGCCGCGCTGGCCCACCTGCCGTGGGACATCGACGCGCCCGGCATCACCCGTGCCGGAGCCCGCCCCATTGCGCCGTCCCCGGCCGTACCGCGCACCACGGCTGGTGGAACGGCCCGCGTCCTGGGCGACGCCGACAGCGGCCCACCGCGCCCCGTAGCGCTACCGGTGGCCGACGCACGCCACCACACGCACGTCCTGGGCGGCACCGGCGTCGGCAAATCCACCCTGCTCGCCAACCTCGTCCTCACTGACGCCGCCGCAGGCCGAGGTGCCCTGGTCATCGACCCGAAGGGCGACCTGATCACTGACATCCTCCACCGGCTGCCCCAGCGAGCGATCGGCAGAACCGTCGTCTTCGACCCGCAGGACCCGGCCCCGCCGCCGTCGATCAACATCCTGGCCGGGCCTGACCCCGCCTTCGCCGTCGACTCCGTCGTCACCATCTTCCACCGCTGCTTCTCCACCGCCTGGGGACCCCGCGTGGATGACCTTCTGCGCTCCACCTGCCTCACCCTGACCAACGTCCTGGGCCGCAAAGCGACCCTGGCCGAGGTGCCCCGGCTACTCACCGACCCCGCGTTCCGCGCCCAGATCGTCGCCCAGCTGGAGGACAGCCTGCTGGGCGGATTCTGGGACTCCTACGAAGCCCTCACCCCCGCCGGGCAAGCGACCGTGATCGGCCCGGTGATGAACAAACTGCGTGCCGTCCTGCTCCGCCCGTTCGTCCGGCAAGCCCTGGCCAGCCCAGAAACCACCGTCCCCATCGGCCGGCTTCTCGACCAAGGCGGCCTGATCCTGGCCCGCCTTCCAAAGGGAGTCCTCGGCGACGACGCCGCCCGGCTGTTCGGCTCCATCCTGCTCGCCCACACCTGGCAAGCCACCACCCGCCGCACCCAGCTCGCCGAAGCCGACCGACCCGACGCCTCACTGGTGATCGACGAGTGCCACAACTTCCTCAACTTGCCCGGCCACATCAACGACGTGCTGGCCGAGGCACGCGGCTACCGACTCTCACTCGTACTCGCCCACCAGCACCTCGACCAGCTCCCGGGCGACCTGCGCGAAGCCCTGTCCGCCGACGCCCGCAACAAGATCTACTTCAACGCCTCGCCCAAAGACGCCAACGAACTGAAGCACCACACCGCGCCGCTGATCAGCCCACACGACCTCACCCACCTCGGCGCCTACCAGACGGCCGCCCGCCTCGTCATCGACGGCCAACAGATCTCCGCCTTCACCCTGCGCACCCGCCCCCTCCCCGGCCTGATCGAGGGCCGTGCCGAGGAGATCCGGCAGGCATCCCACGAGCAGTTCACCCAGCCGGACGACGTGGCCCAGCAGCCCACTCGCAGGCCACGCCACCAAGTCGGCCACGCACCCGACCTGCGCACCGACCTGCGCAGCGGACCTCCCGACCAGCACGAAGAGCCCGCCTGACCCACCACTCAGCCCACGCGCCCGGTACCGCTCACCTTGAGGAGATTCCGCCATGCCCGCAGCTCGTATCCCGCTCGGCCTGCCACGGTTCGACGCCACCGCCATGGCCACCATCGCCGCCCGGCTCACGCCCCGCGACTTCCAGATTCTGGAGCACCTCTTGCACCACCGTGTCCTGACCACGCACCAGCTCCAGCGGCTGTTCTTCACCAAACCGCAGCCCACCCGCCGCCGCCTGGGCATCCTGCACAAGCTCCACACCATCACCCGCTACCGGCCCTGGACCCCCTACGGCGGCTCCGCACCCTGCCACTGGGTACTCGGCCGCGCCGGAGCCGAACTCCTCGCCCTCCGCAGCCACACCACCGTCAAAGAGCTCGGCTACCATCCCGACCTGGCCATGTCGATCTCCGTCTCGGACAAGAGCGGCCACCAGATCGGCGTCAACGACTTCTTCACCGACCTGCGGCACCTGGCCCGCCACACTCCGGGAACTCGTCTGCGGGCGTGGCTGTCGGAAAAGCAGTGCGCCACCATCTGGGGCGGCCTGGCCCGTCCCGACGCCTTCGGCTGCTGGTCCGAGAACGGCCGCCAGATCGACTTCTTCCTGGAACACGACACCGGCAGCATGACCCTGGCCAAGGTCGCCGACAAGCTCGCCACCTACGCCGACCTCGCCGAGGTCACCCAGATCACCACCCCTGTGCTGTTCTGGCTGCCCAGCCGGAAACGCGAAACCAACCTCCGTGCGCTCATCAACTCCACCGACATCCCGATCGCGACCGCCGTCCAGACCGAACTCGACGACGGCCCCGCCGGACCCTGCTGGCTCCCTCTCCCGAGCCAGACCGGCCAGGCACGCATGCGACTCGCCGAACTCCTCAAAGCGTGGCCCCGCCTTGTTCAGGGCCGCCCGCAAGGTCCCGCCACCGCTGCCAACGATCCCGACGACGACTCTCTCGAGAGCCTGTCCCCGCAGCAAGACCAGAGCAGGTGAAGGCCGCCGCGGCCGGCGCCGCCCTCCTGCTGCTCCTCGTCTCGGCGTTCGTCGCAGCCGCCATCAGCATCCTGACCGCCTCCGGAACACCCGGTAGCGTCACCTGCGCGATCCCGCCCAGCACAGCGAGCAGCCTGGCAGGCAGCCCGGTCGCGGCTCCACCACGCGCGGTGCCGATGCTCGACCTGGACGCCGAGCAGCAGGGCAACGCCGCGCTCATCGTCCAGCTCGCGATGGAGCGCGGCCTGCCCGCGCGGGCAGCCGTCATCGCGATCGCCACCGCCCTGCAAGAATCCCAGCTGCGTACCCTGCGCCACGGCCATCTCGACAGCCTGGGCCTGTTCCAACAGCGCCCCTCGCAAGGCTGGGGAACACCCGAACAGATCCTCGACCCCCGCCACGCCACCAGCACCTTCTACGACCACCTGATCAAGGTGCGGCGCTGGGAGCAACTCCCCCTCACCCGGGCCTCCCAAGCCGTCCAGCGCTCCGCCCGCCCCGACGCCTACGCCCCGTGGGAACCGCACGCTCAACGCCTTGCTGACGCTCTCACCGGAACCTGCATCCCGCTCATCCCGGGCGAGCAGGTCGCCGCCGTCCTCGCCTTCGCCCACGCCCAGCTCGGCAAGCGGTACGTATGGGGTGCCGAAGGACCTGATGCCTTCGACTGCTCCGGCTTGACCATGCGCGCCTACCAAGCAGCCGGTATCGCCATCCCCCGCGTCGCCGCCGACCAATGGCGCCACGGACCACCCATCCCCGCAGGCCAGGAACAGCCCGGCGATCTCGCCTTCTTCCACATGCAAGCCGACGGCCCCGGACACGTCGGCCTCGTCATCGGCAACGGGCAGATGATCCACGCACCCAACCGGCGCAGCGTGGTCAGAATCGACACCTACCATCGCCGCGACTTGATCAGCTTCAGCCGTCCGATCGCGCACCCTGCCAGCAGCCAGCCCGACCCACGCTGACCGTCCGTGACTCCGACCGCCGTGCAACCCCCACCGTTTGTGGACGGCCCTTCACGAACGGGGCCTCTGGCTGACCGCATGGGATGACGCCCCCCATCGGGACCGTGGCATCGTCCGGACAGTGCCGCTCAGCGGTGGGGAGGCACCTATCCGCCGGGTGAGCTGCACCTTTCTTCTCCGAACCCTCAATTACCTACAGCGATGTGTCCGATACTGTTCGGGACAGTTTCCCGTAGCACCAGGTGAAGGAGACGCCTACGTGTGTGCGATGCGGTTCGCCCCGTCCCAGCTCGTCGTCAGCCTCTCCTACGACCTGAACAACCCGATGAAGATCCGCGCCAAGCACAAGGTCGCCGGCATGCTCCTGCTCGACCGCGACCACGCCAACCGCCTCGAGCGAGGCTGGAACGTGCCTGGCGTCTACCTCCTGCTCGACCGGCCCGATGCCGAGGGACGCTGGGGAGCCTACGTCGGCAAGGCCGCCACCCCAGGGCTCCGCCACCGTGTCCTGCAGCAGCTCAGGGAACGCGCGCACTGGTACCGGGCGCTGCTCATCCGATATGAGTCCAACGAGAATGAGACGCTCAACAGCAGCGAGGCCGGCTGGCTGGAAGGCCGCCTCTACGACCATCTCGCCAAGGCCGGACAAGTCGATCTGCACAACCGCAACCGGCCCCGCGACCCCACCCTGTCCGATGACGACGAGACCAGCCTCATCGACTACCTGCTGCCCATCGAGTCCGTGCTGCGGCTCATCGGCCACACCCTCTACCCGACCCCGGCCGACGCCCCCGACGGTGGCGGCCCCCTCTTCAAGAAGATCGAACCTGAACCCACGCCTGAGCCGGACAAGCCCGCCCCCTACGTGAGCCCGCTCGGTCTCGGGCCGAACCCATACTTGATGCGGGATCCCACGCCCGAGAAGGTGAGGAAGAAGATCGCGCTCATCATGGCGGGTAAGCACCCTCCGGTGATGGGGAAAGGCCCGGGGAGACGGGCCTGATCCGGTGGTGCAGGAGGTGTGCCCCGGCCAGCACACTGGACTTGTGCTGGGCGGGGCATGCCCCCTACGCCACCGGCTCAGTCGCTGTCAGGCACGTCGTCGTCTTCCTCCTCCTCGTCCTCGAGTGGCTCTTCTCCGCCACTGATGCGGCAGGCGCGTTCCTCCTCGGCGGTGAGCACCACGGCGGACAGCTCCGGCAGGCCGATGGTCACGGCCTTGCAGAGGCGGTGCCAGCCGTCGATGATCAGGATGCCGCCGGTCGGGACCGTGGCCGCGATCAGCGGCTCGGACAGATCCACCTGGGCCGCGTGCTCGGCGTCGATGGCGATCAGGTTGAGCATGGCCGCCCACCATTCGGTCATGATCACCCCGTCCGGGGATCGGCCCTGGGTGAGCTTCTTGGCGGCGGTGATGTCCCAGCTCCAGCCGAGCATCTGGAAAATTTCCAGACGCGAGTGGTCCGTCCGCGTCGGCTGCGGTCCGTTGGGAGGAGGCTCCGGAGCGCGGCCGGTCGGATCGCTGGTGGCGGTGTGGTGGGGGTGGGTCATGCCGTGCCCTCCTGCCCGGTCGAAGCGGCAGGGGTCTGCTGGTGGGAGCAGGCCGGCGCGAGTGTCTCGGCTTGGCGGAGGAAGGTGTGGGCGGCGTCGTGCCGGATGAGTGCCAGGCTGCGCTCGAGGTGGTCCAGGGCCCGTTCGCGCTCGACGTCCGCGCCGGGGTTCGGCGTGTCCGTCGCGGGTTGGGGTGGGGTGGGGTTGTCGGCGTAGGGGGCGATCCAGGAGATGAACCTGGCGACGGCCTGGGCCGGGCGCAGGCCGCCGCTGTCGGCGTACTCGATGTGCCGGGCCACCAGCAGCCACCAGGTGCTCAGGGTCTGCGCATACAGGAGGTCGTAGAGCTGCGCGGCGCTCAGCCGCTCACCCCGGCCCAGTCGCCGGAAGATGTCGTCGGTGTGATCCTTGCGGGCGCTACGAGCCTGCTCGATGATCGCCTCCAATCGGCCCGGGCCTCCTTCGAGTGGTGCGCCGGTAGCCGGATGCCGCTCGGGGTTGTTCATGATCTTGATGCCCCTTTCTTCGGGGGTGTCACCAGCGCCGCGATGCGCTCGTGCGATCGGCTGCTCGCTCATGGCGCTGCAGACGTCGCCGATGGCATGAGCGAGCCGCCTTGGTAGTCGGCGGGCGTGGCCGGGTTGGTTGCCTGGTGGATGAGGTGCTGAGTGAGCAGGTGGCCGCTGTCGTCCAGGAAGTCGCGGGCGGCCATCCGAGCGGCGTGGGCGAGGGCGTGATCGAACAACGTGCCCGGCCGGGTCGCCGGAGGTTCCCCGGTGAGGTAGTGGCGGGCCCAGGACCGCACCCGGCGTAGCGCGTGATCGGAGGTCAGCTTCTTACCAGTGATCTCCTCCGCCACCAGCTCCCACCAGGCGCGGGAAGCCTGGGCGTGAGCGGTGGCGAACAACTGCTCGCCGGTCAGCCGTTGCCCGTTCTGCAAGGCGACGATCGCCTTGGCGGCCGCGGTGTAGCAGGCGTGGCGGGTGGCGATGATCTTCTCGGTGGTCAGCTGATCGCATGAGGGCCATGCCTGCTCGTCATGGCCGGTGGTGGTGCTGCCTCGGGCAGGGGTGATGCTGCCCGGCGGACGGGGCGGGGCCAGAGGGCCGGGCTGGCAAGAGTTATCCATCGTGTGCTGTCCCTTTCGCTGGGTGACAGGGGTTGGTGAGAGGTGAGGGTCAGGGGTGAGCGCCGGTCGGCGGCTCGAAGCCACATCCGGCGGTCGCGGCGTCACGGCCGGTGCCCCCGGCCGGGGCCTGCTCGGTTGCGAGGGTGTCCGGTGTGGTGTTCTCGGGCGGGCGGGTGCCGCGCTCGGATAGCAGCGCCAGCGCGTTCGCGAGTTTCTCGGTCGCATCCAGGAAGGCCCGAGCACCACCCCTGCGGACCTCGGCCATCGCCAGGGCGAACAAGCCGCCATTGGACACCGGGCGGGCGTTGATCAACAGATTCCGGGCCCGTTGCCGTACGGTCAGCAGTGCGGTGCCGCCATCCATGGTGTCCTCGCGGCCGTGGGTGAGGTCGGTGACCTGCTGCCACCACGACATCCGCTGGTAGGCGTAGGCGATCCGGCCCAAGTCCTTGTCGTGCAACGTGCCCTCCTCGTCCAAGGAGGCGATGCGGTTGAGCGCCTCACTCAGTTCCCTGCGGGCGGCGTTGGCGTAGTGGACGGCCAGGTCTTCGAGTCGTCCCATGATGATCTCCTTCAGTGGGCTGGTTGATGTCGTACGCGGGGCGGGGTATCGGCCGGTCAGAGCGGTCCGGGGTGTTGGTGTCGACCGCCCGTCCCGGGTGTGTGGAGGGGTGGGGTCCCGGCACAACCGCGCGTGGCGGCGTGGTGCCCGGTAGGGCCCCGTGCCCGGGGCCCTACCGGATGCCGGGGGTCGTGGGTCAGGCGGTGGCCAGGAGCCGGAATGCGCGGGCCTTGAGTTTGGCGTTGTCGTGGTCATCGAGCAGGGCCCGCTCGGCGCGCACGGTGGCCACGTCGCGGCTGCCGAACACCGGGCTCTTGTGGTCCAGCCGCTCGGTCACCGCGTTGTATGCCGCCCACCGCGTGTTCCGGATCGGCTCCTGCGTCGACGCGGTGGTGAACAGGTACTCCAGCTCCCGCATCGTCAGATCGCGATTACGCTTCGCCAGCTCTTTCGCGTCGGCCGGGAGGGGGTGGAGCCGGCTGGCGAACTGCCGGAACTCCTTCACCTCCATCGGCATGGCGAGGAGCTTCTCGGCTTCGGCGGCGAACGCCTGCCCGTGCCGCCAGGTCAGTTTCAGAGCGTCGCGGGCCTCGGCGATGCGCCCGGCCATCCGGCCGGTGTGCCGGACGGTGAACTTGGAGGCATGGTTGGCCAGCGCGGCCCGTTCGGTGTTGGCGCACACCACCCGCACCGGCGTCGCCACGGTCACGAAGGCGCCCCACCCGTCATGCCGGGAGAACGCCGCCAGGTACAGGTCGATCTGATCGAACCCGCCGACCATGAGCGGCTCGGGCAGACGCATGGTGACGAAGATGCGCCGCCCGTTGTTCAGCGACCCGCCGGTGTCGAACACCGCCCCCGACTCGTCCACCAGGGTCTGCAGGAACGCGGTCACCTCCTCGTTCTGCAACACCTCGTACTCCTTGCCCACGCGGCCGAGCCGTTCCGGCGCCCCGGTGACCGGGTTGGTGCGCACCACCAGGAAGTCCTCGTCGGTGGTGACCGGCTGTCCGGTGACGGGGTCGGTCACCTGACCGACCGGCACCTTGCGCACGTTCCACCCGGCGAGCTGGGCGTTCGACAGCAGTTCCTCGGCGGTCATCGGGCCGGGCGCGGTGTAGCCGAGCCCGTGCCAACCGGGCTTACCGGCGGCGGCGAACCCGGCCGAACCGTTGGCGAAGATCTCGATTTCGTGAGCCATGACAAGGCCTTTCTGATGTGTGGGCATGCGAAACAGACGCGATGACGGATCGGGGATTAGCGGTCCCGTCCCTTCGTGCGGGGCGCCGAGCCGCTGATCAGTTGATGATCGTGGGGGTCCCGTCGGGACGTGCGGTCGGCGTCGGCGCGCGCGGGGGCCGTACGGGGCGGGTGGGCTGCTGCGGGCATCGGTAGGGCGGCCTACCGGCCTACGGGGTCCGGGCGGGCCGGTGGCAGGGCGGCCCGCCCGTACGCCCTGATTCAGTCGTCGTAGCCGTCGGGGACCGTGTTGCCGGGCTCACCTACCGCCGTGTCGCGGGCATCTGCGCGGGTCGCGGTGGCGGTCTCCGTGGGGGTGAGGGCGAACCGGCGGGGCCGCTCACAGGTCAGCTCCGCGTGTCCGAGGTTGACCAGCCGGTCCAACGCGTTGGCCACCGCACCGGACGAGGCGTCCAGCACCTTGCCGATCTCGTACGGGGTGAAGTCCTTGCCCGGGTACTCGATCAGGTGCGCGTACACCCGGTCCCGCAACGCCCCCGGCCGTACCCCGCTCCCGACGCCGCCGCTGGCGCCGCCCGGGCGGGCCCCCGGCACGGCGCGGGCCGGGGCGGCGTCGATACCGGTCAGCACCGCGCGCGCGTCACGGTGCACCGAGGCGATCCTGGCCATCGCCATCTCCAGGCACCCCAACGCCATCACGTCGTTACCGTCGTCTTTGGCCAGGGCGACCCCGCCGAGCAGGTCGGTCAGTTCCGCCAGTTCGGCCCGCACCCGCGCCCACGCCGGATCATCCACCACCGGCCCAGACACCGACTCGGACACAGGGTCGGACACAGGCTCGGACGGGTCAGCGCCGGGGACCGGGACGTGGGTCTGGTCCGGACCCTCATCGGACGCTTCGTCGCCGGTCAGCTCCTCCGGCTGATCATGCGCCTCCTCTTCGTCGCTCGGCGCGGCCACCGGGGTGGGGGCGGCCGTGCCGCTGTCGGCCGGAAGCGTCTCCTCCTCCGATGCTTCTACGGGGTCACCCTGCGAGGTGTCAGCGTCGGGGGCATCAGCGTCCGGCGCGGCGGGCGCGGTGCCCGGCGTTTCGGCATCCGGGGTGTCCGAGGCGGAGGTGTCCGGGGCGGTGGTGTCGGTGGTGATCGGGTACCACCGGTCAGCGGCGCGGCCCCGCGTCTGACCGTCGTTCGTCCCCGGCTCGCGGCGGGCCCGACCTTCGGCGTCGAGTTGGTTGAGGATCTTGCCCGTGACCATCCGGCTGAGCCCGGCCGCCGCGCCGATCGCCGTGGCGGTCGCGCCCGGCTCGGCGTTCAGCGCCGCCCACACCGCCTCCGTACGGGTATCGGTGCCCACCGTGGGGCCGGTGTTCGGGGCGGCGGTGCCGTGGCGGTCAGGGGCGGTCAGGGGCCCGGCGGCGGGGGCCGGGACGGCGGCATCCGCGTTATTGATGGCGGCGTCGGTGTCAGCGGGAATGTTTTCGGTGCCGGTGTTTTCCGGCGTAGTGATAGCCATGGCGCATGTCCCTTTCCGGTCGCGTTTCCCGGCCCTGTTCCGGGCCGGTGTTTTTGTTTGTGCGACGACCATCCCTCGCATTGATAACGACTGGCAAGCCGATCCGGGAACATTTTCCGTCACCGGAACGGCTGGAGAGGCTACCCTCATAAACGATCGTTGATCTGCGGAAACATCTCAATGAGGGACCGCTGTTTCAGCTTGACATACGCGGCCGGCCCGACTCTTCACGCATTTCACCGAACGACGGCGAACGACCCCCGAATGCCCGATTCCCGGTTGCGGAATCTCAGATATTAATGAGCGTCCGGGTTGACATTGATGCGCAATGGAGCGTCCATGGAATTAGGCGGTGAATCGCCGCCGAATAACGACCCGGGGTGACGCGCCGGGGAACGGAAGGGAAACCGCATGGCACCCACGATGGCCGCCGACGACATCACGGTGGACACCGCACACCTACGCGGCCTGGCCGCCTACGGCCCCGGATGGGCGCTCATGTGGGACGGACACGACGTGTTCGCCGCCCCCACCGAGCTGGCTGACCATGGGGACGTTTTCGAGATCATCGACCACGCCGGGTTCACCGCTATCCACGATCAGTACGCTCGGCACGACCAACCGGACGGCCCCGCCGCCATCGCGGTCACCGTCGCCGCCGTCATCACCGGCCGTGCCCGTATCCGCCTGCGGCAATGGCCGCACACCACCCGCATGACGGCCGCCACCGGCCCTTACACCACCGCGCTACGCCCCCACGGCATCCATCGCCACCAGGCCAGCCGCCCCGACGCCGACGGCCGCCACATCACCACCGACTACCGGATCACCCCCACCGGCGCGACCGCATCGATCACCATGCCGTACGCCACCGACTCAACCGCACCCATCACGATCACCATCACCGGCCCCCACCCCGGCGGCCGCAGCGTGCCCATGTTCACGGTGACCGTGCCCCGCCAAACGCCGCCCGCCGCTGTCGCCGCCCTGATCGCCGCCGCCGGAGGCCTCCCCCCACACACCGCCACCGGCTACCGCCACGCCCACGACACCGGCTTTCCCGAAACCCCCCGCTACATCACCGTGGAACCGGCCGACGTCCGCGCGTTGGCCGCCCACGGCCCCGGCTGGGCCCTCATGTGGCACGACGACCACACCCAGCCCGTCATCACCCGCCATGACCGCGACGACGACGCACTCCTCGAAATTTGCACCCACGAGCACATGATCAACCTCAGCGTCCACCACCCGCACGCCGACGGCACCACCGGCGGCCCCGGACACCACCCGGACTATGACGCCATCGCCACCTACCTGACCGGCAGCCTCGGCGACTTCGACCCTGGCCAGGACAACACCACCGCCATCACGGACGCCACACGCGCGGCCGACATGAACGACACACACGCCCCGGCCTAGCAACCGGCCCCCGGCAAGGGAACGACCCCGGAACCGCCCAACAGCGGTACCGGGGCCCACCCATGCCCGCGTACAGCGCCCCATCACGCACGACCACGCGATCATGCGGGCGGCGGGCGGCGGGCGGCGGGCGGCGGGCGGCGGGCGGCGGGCGGATCCTGCTCACCGAGGCCTTCCCCCACAAGCCACCGCCAGAGGCCGGCCACCAGCACCAGCCATCAGCAAAAGCTTGAACACCAGTACGACGGACGGTAAGCGACCACCGGCAGGGAGCACACCGAGAGAAAAGCAAGCCGGCAGCCCGCCAACGAACCCGCACACATATTCAAGGACTCGCCTTAAGGCGACTCGGGGCGGCCATCGCAACAGCCGAAACCCGCCTGACCTGAGCAGACGGCACACCACGAGGCGTCGCGCTCTCAGCCACGACACCGAACGCGACAACAAAACGCGACACCTAACACAACACCGAACAACGCCCCGCGCATGCACCCGCAACAGCCAACGCGACACCACGCACGGGCTCGGCAACCACCTCACGTCCCAGGCGACGAGGTCCGCCACTCCCCACCAGAGCCGACCCTTCACCCACGCCTCCGGCGTCCCCGGCCGTGCCGGACGGATACATCGACACCCACCTGGACCCCACCTGTCAAGCTCGCTCCCGTGACGGTGTGGCACCCCGGACCATGCCCGGCTGCCCCACGTCTCAGGCGGCAACGAACGTGGCCACCGCCGTGGACTTCGATCGGACCTGGCGATGACGAGGGCCTCTACCCTCACCAGGCGCCCCGGCCGGATGAGTAAAGGCTTCC
Source organism: Nonomuraea sp. NPDC050404 (assembly GCF_040655495.1). Taxonomy (NCBI): domain Bacteria; kingdom Bacillati; phylum Actinomycetota; class Actinomycetes; order Streptosporangiales; family Streptosporangiaceae; genus Nonomuraea; species Nonomuraea sp. NPDC050404. The sequence goes on along the minus strand of NZ_JBFAKB010000007.1, from coordinate 54,481 downwards.
GCTGTTGCCCGCGAACCGCCCCTGGCCCTGGCCCTGGCCCAAGGCCACCGCGGCACCCCGGGCAGCCACCAAGCCACCCGCACCGGATCAGCGGTGACAACCGCCCACGTTCCCGTCCCCGACCGTTCGGTGGCCAATGCCCCCGACGGCGGCGCACCCGCCGCCGTCGGGCCGCTCAGCCCCGGCCCGGCACCATCACCGCCGCGCACCCCACCCGCATCCGCCCCTGATGCCGCCGGTGGCAGTGGCGGCGGTGACGGCGGTGACGGCGGTGTTCTCGGCCCCGCACGGCCCGTATCCGACCGCGTCCCGAGCAGCCCGGGCACCGTCGGCGCAGCCGGGTCCGGCTCCCTCGTGTTGGGCCCGCGCAAGCCTGTGGGGGACGATCCGGGCTCGGCCGAACCGAACTTGCGCGACATCGGCGGCAACGCTCGACGCAGCTCCTCCGGACCGGTCGCGCTGACCATGACCTGAGGGCCGCGTATCGCAAGCCACCGATGCTCCACCACCAGAAAACCCCAATGCGGCCAGTCCCGACGCAGCCCAGCCAGCGCCCGCCGCGCCCATGGCTCCTGGCCGAACGCCGACACTCGAGCCGGTTCCTGCTCCAGCAGCCCTCTCACACGAGGCCCGGAAGAGTCCCGGCCATCGCCCCCGTCCCGGGCGCCAGCACCCGGTCCACTCGAGGCCGACGAGGTGTCCATGAGGCCAGCGGGTAGATCACCGGCGGTTCTGTCGCAGCCCGCCGGGACTTTGGCGACCACACGCCCCGCCCCGGCTGCGGCCTCCCCGAAATTTACCGGCATCACGCTGGACGAGCGGTCCGGCTGCGCCTCCCACCCGATGGCACCTGCCGCATCGCTGGCAGTACCCGCCAGCGCCACCTCCCCGGGAAAGGCCAGATCCACCCACACCGCATGACCGCTGCTCACATCGCCCGCCACGCCGAACCGGAGCGCCAGCGCAGCGACCCCGGCCAGCCCCCGCCCCTGCTCGGCCAGCGCCGACAGCGAGCCCGGCGTCTGCGAGAAATCCGGAACCGACCCACCGCCCAGGTCATACACCACCAGCCGCGCCACCTGGGCGCCGCGCAACACCTCCACCACGAAGAATCCCCCGGCCCGCCCCGACAGCGAATGGCGCAACACGTTGCTGATCAGCTCGGCCATCACCCACTCCGCGTCGTCCTTCCGGCCGGTGTCGGCCAGCACCCGGCCCACCATGCGACGCGCGGCAGCCGACTGATCCCCCCGCCCCACGAACGCACGCCGCCACGCCATCCCACCCCACACCGGCCGCGAACCGAAGCTCGACATCACCACTCCCGGCGCCAGATCCGGGAACTCCTCCCCCACCGGCTGCCCGGACATCCACGAGGCGGGAAGGCGGCTCGGCTCACCCGAGAAGTGCGGCATGCGCTCATCCATGCTGGCGATCCCTTTCCGATCACGCCCCGGCCCATCCGGAAGCGACCAGCACGATCACTCACCTCCCCGCCCGAATCACACCCCCAACCCGCAACCCGCCCCCGGCACCGCCCCAACCAGCACCAACGCCGCCCACACCACCAGCACAGGCCCGCCACCACCTCCGACGATCACCCCACGCAGAAACTGGAGCCCCTCCCCGAAGCCGGCCTACCGTCCCCCAACCCCCGGACACCCGGGGAATCACGCGCCATCACGCGCTGATCGAGAAAGGGAACCTTGCCCATGCCCGGCACCGGCTACCAGACGCTGCTCGACTGCCGCCGCCGCAGCCGCTATCTGCGCCAGCACAGCTTCACCATCGACCAGATCGCCATCATCCTCGCGCTCGACCATCCCGCCACTCCACTCCGTCTCTACCGCTACGCCGCCGGCCTCACCGCCGCCCAAACGGTCAGCGCCTTCCATCACCTCGCCGACACCACCGGCGCCGGACTCCGCGAAACGCGCCTCTATGAACACGAAGCATGGCCCAAGGCGGGACGGCGCCCCTCCGTCCACACCCTGCACCTCCTGGCCCGCATCTACGGCACCCAGCCCGTCCGTCTGCTCACCACCGCCATGATCGCCACCTACACCCCGCGCGACCAGCACATCCTCCACCGAGGAACCAGATAAGACCCTGACCAGGACCGCGCCGCCCCCTTCAACACACCGCGGCCGGCTAGCAGAGGAACCGCTCACACACTTGGCGGACCTCACCGCTCGGGGCCTCGTCGATCTCCGCCAATCGCTCCTGCAACAGCCCGAACGAGCGCCGTACCGCTGAAGTCCGGCCCAGCTCCCCCTGGATCGTGATCAGCTGACACCACAACAACTCGCTGTACGGGTCGATGCGCTCCACTGCCAACCGCAATACGTCCAACGCCCGATCCGGGTCGCCCTCGCGTACCAGCTCGGCCAGCCGCTCGGCCGCATCGACCGCCTGCCGCTGAGCGGCCTGCCGCAGCGGGAGGATCCATAGAGCATCTCGCCCGGCCAGCAACGGCCCCTGATACAGGGTCAGCATCTCCTGCAGCGCAACAAGCCGATCCGGTTCCTCCCCCGTGCTGTTCGCCCGGATGAAGGCCCTCTCGAATCGCCAATAGTCCACATCGAAGTAGGCGGACGCCAAGTGACGCCGCTGCCGCGTCTTCACCACGAACTTCACGCTCGCCGCAAGACCGGACGCCTGCCGCATCACCTGGTTGAGCTGCCGAACCCCCGACTCCAGCGCGCGAGCGCCCCGCTCGTCATCGCCCGGCCACAGGGTTTCGATGATGCTCTCTGCCAACAGTCCCTCGGGTGAGGTCGACAACAAAGCGAACAAGTCGGACGCCACCGCACGGCCGAATGAGACCTCCACCCCGCCATACGACAGCCGCAGCGCTCCGAGCACCTCCGCCTTCCCCTTGCCCGGCTCCGATACGAATCCCGGCTCCACCAGCTGCGCAGGCGGAGAAGCCGGCGCCGTGTCCCCTGGGTCAACGACGTCCGCCTCACCGGTCTCTGCCTCCGCCTCGCTCAGCCCAGGCAAAACGACTTCCGCCTTCTCGGTCGTACCGGCCGCGAGGCCAGCCATGGCGTAGTCGATCACAGGCACCTGCGCAGGGGCCACCATCGCCGCATCGCCCTCTGGTACCTCATCAGGACGTCGGTCGGTAACGATGCCCGTAGAAGCAGCGACGGGTATTCCCGGCTGACGACGTCGACGGAGGATCAGCGCGGCGCCGAGCAGCATGACCACCAGCCCGAACACCAGCGAAGAGGCAAGCCGCGCCTGTGCATCGGACGAACCTGCCGCGCGCTGCCACGTCGCAGGGCTTTCACTGCCGGTCGCCGCAGGTGAAGAAGACGGAGGAGATGGAGATGGAGATCGAGAGGGAGAGGGAGAGGGAGAGGGAGAGGGAGAGGGAGAGGGAGAGGGCAACGGTGAAGAGGGCGGACGAGGTTCAGCACGATGTCGTGGCGACCGCATGTCGTGGTCGTGACCAGGCCGACGATCGGCGCTCCTGGCACTACGACGCCGGCCCGAGGCCGGTTGCGAGGGCTGCTCCGTTCGTGGCTCAGCCTCACGCCACCGGCGCGGCCTGGCTTCCTCTCGATCTGCGCGCTCGGCGGGCGCAGGCCTGGGTGGTCTCTGCCTGGGGGCCGAAGGCTTCGGCGTCGAACGCACTCGTGGCCTCGGAGAGGACGCTGTTCCCGCAGGCACACGCTGAGACTCTGCCAACCGATCACCGATCTGGGAAAGCCCGCGTCCTTCAGCCACATCCCGGTGTACCAACGCGCACAGTTTATCCATATCGATCATCTGGTGCGTTTCCTCTGGAACCGGCGGACAATATGGCTCAGTCCTAGCCAAAGCCACACTCGAGCCATCCATCACGGCCGCCGCCAGAACGCCCGTGATGACAATACGACTTAGAGTTCCAGAATGTCTCTTCCGGTCGCTGGGAATAGATCCCTGAAGCGCCAGGCTTCTCCAGAGGGTCGGCACGTCAGCCGATTTACCACCACGGCCTATGTGGCATGCCCCGGAAATGGAATACAAACCACAAAAGTTGAGGTCATGCGGCACTCTGTGCGCGCGGGCCCTCCCTGACTGTTGCCTTGGGACCGATGGCGACGAGCCCGGGGTTCCTCCTCAGAAGCGGAAAATCGGACCCGTTTCGGCGGTGAGCGCACAGGCGTTGGGGAAGGTCTTCTGCCAGCCGATCGTCCGGTTCCGCCACATGCCGTACATCGTCGCTGCGACCGGGTCTCGCTTCTCGCTGCACCGGCGCCCCGGGTCGCCGGGAAGACGATCGAAGTCCCCCTCAACGGCATCGATGACGGCGCACACGACCTCACCGTACGGATGCCCCCTTGTCAGGCCTGGACACCGTAGGGTGACCATCTTCAGACTGCTGCTCCCATGCGCCGTGACGGTAAGGACGACCGAATTCGGCCGGGCAGCTCCCTGAGCCGGGATGGCTGTCAGAACGAGGCCGGCGCAAAGACCGGCACCGGTGATCAGCAGAGGCATACGCACGATCGCTCCAGCTATCTTGGTGACGCAAAGCAATCTTCAAGCTACCGTAAGCTACTTCGCTTTGCCTGGTATCCCATCAGTAAGCTTCTTGAGACTAGGCCGCTCTTCGCCAACAGCTCATCTCTGCACATTCGAGGCGCACTCTCGGTAAAGGCGAAAGCGAGCATCACGCCGCTTCGACCATCTGACGCGTTGCGCAATCCTTCGTGCGAAGCGCCTGCAGACGAAGAGGCCACTTCCCGCCGGAGAAGCCTCTTGCGAGGGCACAGCCGCTCCAGCGAACCCCCGGAAATGTAACGCCAGGAATTGTCGAGGGAAGATCCAAACCCGCAGAACACCCGAAGCGCCACAGATACGCTACGCAACGTAGCGATCAAGAGGATTGGGGAGTCGGGAATGCCTGAAAACGGCGAACAACCAGGGGCATCGCGCCGGCGACTGGGCGCCCAGCTTGGACTGCTAGCGGGTACCGCCGCCATCGTCGTAACCACCAGCACAGCCGCCGCATACGGCGATGTGGGGAACAGGCCCGGCGACCAGCAGGGCGCCTCGCTTCACGCCGTGGACACTGCGCGAGACGTCACCGACCAAGGTCTTGCTACGGCCTCTCTGCCGTGGCGCTCTTCCTCCCTAGCGCTGGTGGCGCCGGCCCGTCCCCGCAGCAGGACCGAAGGACGAGGCGTGCGCACGGTCTATGTCGAGCAGATGAGGGCGACCAGAAACCGCACACCCATCAATGAGCCGCACGGCCGCCACAAACTCGCACGCCCACGACCGCTTGCCGATCCTGCTGGTGACCGCCACACTCCCCGGTCGATCCCCAGGGCCAAGCGCGCACCAAGAGACCTAGGCCTGCCCGCACCCGGCCTTTTCGAATCGGACGAGAGCCGGTCACTGATCGCCATGAGGTGCGACGAGTTGTTCCCGCCTCACAAGAGTGACTCCCGGCTGCGCAACGTCGCATGCCATCGTCTCTTCAGTTGATCAACCACGCACATCGTCCCAGGACCAGGGCAACCTGTCGCGGCAGCAACCTTCTGCAGAGTTCGCTCACCATAGCCGAGCCCTGCAGGGGGTCTGACGCTGCGGGACGGGCGTTCACCGCACCAGCGCGGCACACCTGCACGTCAAACCCGCAACATGACCTCCTCGTGCCGCGCACGGTTCTCGGTGACAACCTGGGTGCCCAGGCTCGTCATCCGGAACGCCCGGACACTCCTCAGCGTCTCGAACCCGGCGCACGCGGTGGCCTCGCTCCCGTACGCACGAGCGAACCGTTCATACGCTCCCTCGTCACCAGAGCCTGTGGTGAATGCCCTTACTGCGGGCGAGGCAAATCCCGGTCCGGGCAGCGCCCTAGGTCAAACAACACCACCTAAACGCCTCGAGCATCGTGAAAGTCGGCGTAAGCGGGCCAGCCTGCTATACCCCCGGCTGCCCCAGACGTTGAGGATCACGGCATCCATGACGAGCAGAGGGACTCCCAGGAACTTTACGACGGCTTCGTTGTCGCCCGCACGATTGGCGAACCGAATTGCTCCACCTCCCTCGGGCCTGTGAAGGGGTTGTGCGGTGGCACGCAGGGTTGTAATCGGTATCGAGCTTGCTCTGGGAGGAGGACACGGGCTGCTCATGCGTGCACTATCAAGGCATGGACGGCGACGGAGCGCTCCTGGGCGGCAACACGGCGTTGGCAGTGGTGCTTGCGGAATCGGGCTGCTCTCATGGTGCGCTGGCGAACCGGGTGAACGAACTCACGGGCCGCCAGGGCATCGTGACGCGCTATGACAAGGCATCTGTCACCCGATGGATACAGGGCATGCAGCCGCGCGGTCAGGTGCCGGAGTTCATAGCCGCTGCGCTCGGTGAACGCCTCGGGCGTTCTCTTTCCCTGTCGGAAATCGGTTTCCTGGAGGAGCTGCGGAGCCCGGTTGCGACGCGTTCACTCGCTTATGGTGAGGAGGTGGGTGAAACGCTGCGTACTCTGGCCGAACTCAGCTCCACCGATCTCTCTCGCCGCCAGGCCCTGGGCGCCGTGCCCTTCGTCGCCGCAGCTTTGGTGGATCCCCAGCGCCGCTGGCTGTTGTGGCTGCTTGAGGACGATCAGGCGACGCATCTGACCGCGGTCACCAGTGGCGGTCCGGTCGAGCGCGTGTACGCGATGATCGCGATGTTCGACGAGATGGACAACCGGTTCGGTGGCGGGCAAGTACGTACCAGCGTGGTGCACTACCTCAGCGCCGAAGTCGTCCCCCTGCTGCACCGCTCCGGCACGATGGAGAACCAGCGCAGAGAGTTGTTCACCGCGGCGGCGAAGCTCTCCGCGATGGCCGGCTGGAGTTCGTACGACTCGGCTGAGTACGGGCTCGCCGAGCGGTACATGATTCAGGCGTTGCGGCTGTGCGCCGAAGGCGGCGATCGGGTGCTGGGCGGGCAGATCCTGGCCGGGTTGTCGCACCTGGCCACCAGCCTGGGCCGGCCCGATGAGGGAGTGGCACTCGCCCGCAGCGGTCTGGTCACGGCCAAGCAGGCGGGCAGCCCGCTGGGCTTGATGCGGCTACACGCCATGGCGGCCCGAGGCCATGCCGCCCTCAACCAGTCGGCGAAGGCTGCGGCGTCGCTGAACGCCGCCGAGCGCGCTTTGGAGACGAGCGTCGGGCCCGAGCACGAGTCGCCGTGGGTGCGGTTCCTCGATCACCACTACTTGGAGGCCGAGGCGGCGCACTGTTTCCGCGACCTGGGTGACGCCCAGCGCGCCGAGCACCTGGCCGACGACTCGGTACGCGCGAACACCGACCGGCGCCGACGCCGAGCCATCAGCCAGGCCGTGCTGGCCACCGCGCATCTGCAGCAGAATCGTCTCGATCAGGCCATCGATTCCGCCACGACGGCGCTGGGCCTGCTGGACACGGTCCATTCAGAACGTTCCGTCCAGGCGCTGCGCGACTTCCGGGGCCGGTTGGAAGCGCATCGGGCTGAGCCGCTGGTGCGCCAGTTCGAGCGCCGTGCCCGTCCTGTTCTTGGCGCGGCCTGAGGTCAGTATCCGTCCGGGGTGGGGGCGTTCTGTGCCCGGTCCACCGGGATGTTCGCGCCCGATATGCCACTGGCCGCGCCGGAGAGCAGGAAGGCCACCACCGCCGCGACCTCGGCCGGGTCGACGAGCTGACCGGCGGGGAATTCGCGGGTGAACGCGGCGAATTCTTCGGGTTCTTCGGTACGCATGCGATCCCAGCGCTTGCCGGGAATGAGCATGGAGCCTGGGGAGACGGCATTGACCCGGATGCCGTCCGCGCCGAGTTCCCGGGCCAGCGACGTGGCCAGGTGAATCTGGGCGGCTTTGGCCGCTCCGTACTGGGCTTGCGGGCCGGGTTTCCACCCGGAGACTGATGAGACGATCACTGCCGAGCCGCCGCCTGCGGCGCGCAGGTGGGGCGCGGCCGCTGCGATGAGCTGAGCGGTATGGCCGACGTTGAGTTCCCAGGTCGTCGTCCAATCCTGGGGGGTCGCCGAATCGAGCATGCCGCCTCGGGCGCCGCCGGCGCACGCCACGACACCGTCCAGGCCGCCGAAATGGCCGGCGACCTCGGCGACGAACTCGTGTAGCAGCGGGGCGGCGGTCACGTCCAGGGTCCTGGTGAACAGGGCGTGTTCCGGTAGCTGAGCCGCCAGCTGGTCGAGGCGTTCCTGGCCGCGCGCGCAGGTCGCCACCTGGCAGCCTTCGGCGACGAGGCGTCGCACGATCTGCTCTCCGAGCCCGCGGGATCCGCCGGTCACGATGATGCGCTGTCCGGTCAGGCCGAAATGAGCCGGGGTGGAGTGGGGGTCGTTCACGTGTGCCTCCTCATCCGTACAACCCCATCCAACCGCGCGTGCCCGAAGACACCGCCCATGCCTCCTTCCGCGCCGTTGACCGAGGCGATTGTCTGGAGCGCGCTGCCCCCAGTCCTGCCTCGCTCGCTGCCCGCCGACCGCACGTCTCGAACGGAGAAGAACTGTGATGATGGTTGATCCGGAGGTCCGTCCCAGCAGTGCATCACCCGTCCTCGAAGCTGAGAAGGCATTACTGCTTGACCTCGACGGCGTGCTGTTCGACACCCGCGTCGTGATGTGCCGCGCCTGGCAGGTCGTCCAGGAACGCCATCGCGTTGACGTCGCCTTCGAGGACTACCTTCGTCACGTAGGCCGCCCCTTCGCCGACATCATGGAGCAGCTCGGCCTGGCCGACGCCGAGCTGCTGCACGCCACGTACGACAGGGCGTCGCTGGAGTGGGGCCATCTCGCGCCGCCCTTCCCTGGCATCGAGGCGGCGTTGGGAGCCTTCATCCAGGACGGGTGGGCGCTCGGTGTGGTCACCGCCAAGCCGCTCAACCGCGCGACGCCGCTGCTGGGACGCCTGAACTGCCCGTGGGGCACCATACGCACGCCCGGCCGGGAACGCGGCAAGCCCGCCCCCGACCCGTTGCTGCTGGCGCTGACCGAGCTCGGCGTCGACCCCGCGCAGGCCGTCTACGTCGGCGACACGGCCGTGGACCAGGAAGCCGCCCGCCGTGCCGGCGTGCGCTACATCCACGCCGCCTGGGGATACGGCACCGCCACCTCGCCCCAGCCGGTGACCGTGAACGACCCCGCCTCCCTCGCCTGCCTCAGGCAGAGCCTGCAGACGCCCGCGCTGTCCCCGCCGATCCCCCTGAGGTGCCCACAGTGACCACGCCTATCGACTGGATCGCCCCCGTCGAAGCGCTCTCATGGGCGTTGACCCACCGAGATGCCGTACCGGCGTCAGCGGGCGCTCCGCTGGAGGAACTCGACGCCATCCAGCCCGATCCCGAAGAGATCGGCCACCACGTCCAGCAGCTCCTGGGCGCGCTGGAGTGCCACGCCGCGGCGGTGGCGTTGACCCCGAACGGGCTGTCCTGGCTCGACGTCCACCGGGTGCCGGTACACCGCCTGCTCATCCACGTGGTGCGCAAGCTGCTCCGCCTGTCGGCCTGGCCGCCGTTCGCAGCGGCTCCGGGACCCCTCACTGGCCCGCCGGACCAAGCGTTTCTGGGCGAACGCGACAGCGGCACGCGGGAGTACCGCTCGTACACGGTCACCTGGCCAGGAATCGCCTACCTGCTCGGCGGCCCAGACGCAGCCGGCCAGCCATTCCCGCCAAGTCCCCGGATCAGTGGCGAACATGGAGCGAACGGGCCGGCATCCGTGGTGGCGCTGTCGTGGTCATCACGCCATGCCGAGACCTTGCTGCCGGTCCTGCACGACGTCAGCCATCGCCAGCAGCGCAGTCTCCTGCTTGACCTGGCCACCGACCCAGCGCAGCGATGCCCGTCCATCGAAGACCCCCGAATCGACGTACGGCCAGTACCTCCCGACCTGTTGAACGTGTCAGGAGGACTGCCCTCCCCCCTCGATAGCGGCCGGTCCATCCGCATCGGCGTACACACCGTCCTGCTCGACCGCCTGATCGGCTTGATCTCGCGGCTGCTGGAGCACACCGCCGGCTCCACTCAACTGTCGTGGCAGGCCACCGTGCGCGCCGAGATGTGGCTGGAAGACGTGCTCGACGCCGCCCGGCCAACCTCGGTGCTGGTCAGCAACGACGTCAGCCCTCTCGGCGTGCTCGCAACCCGCACCGCTGACCGGATGGACATCCGCACCGTCTACGTCCAGCACGGCGCACGGATTCCGGGTTCGACCGGCACACCCGGTCTGCACGCGCGCCACGTCGTGGTCATGGGCAACCGGGACTCCGTGTGGGCGAGCCACCACGACGCCGAAGTCCACGTGCTGGGACAGCCTCGCTTCGACGCGCTGACCCGTGAGAGCCACTCACGGCACCGCGCGTACCTGGACCAGCTGTTCGCCTCGCACCACGGCACACCGCCGGAACGCTTCCTGGTCTGGGCCTGTCAGCCCTTCGCCCTCGATCGCCTGAACGCACAAGCGGAGCTCCTGTTCGAGGCGATGCGCGCCGCGAGAGGTGACTGGGCCTTGGTCATCGCTCCGCATCCCGCGCTGGCCCCGCAGGTGTTCACTCCCATGCTGGAGTCCGCGCACCGGCTCAAGGTCGCCGTCGCCGATCACGAGGTCGGCGCACGAGGATGCCTCGCCGGCGCGGACGCCCTGGTGAGCGTCTCCTCCACCTGCGGCATCGAGGCCATGCTGCTCGGCGTCCCCATCATCGAGCTCCATCTGCCCGGCGAACGAACGCTCGACCTTGCCGCGCACGAGGCGGCGCGAGCCTGTACGAACGCGAACGAGGTCGCCCACGCCCTGTCCGAACTGGGCGAGGCAAGCCGGCGACCGCGCCTCACCGCGACGGCCATGGACTCGATCTGCCGCTGGGACGGCACCGCCGCAGCCGCGGTGGCTCAACTCGCCCTCGCCCTGCCCTGAGCCCCGACCGAGAAAGGAGACCTCCGATGATGTCCTACACGGGCGAGAGCGTCGCCGAGCTGTTCACCACCGTGGTGGCGACGGTGCTCAAGGACGGCCATCGCGTCAGCCCCCGCGGCATGCCCACCCGCGAGGTCCTGGACGTGAACCTCCGGCTCACCCGGCCCCGCGCCAGGCTGCTCACGTCGTCGGCCCGCGTCCTCAATCCGGCCTTCGCTGTGGCCGAGACCGTATGGCACCTGGCCGGTTCCGACGAGCCGTGGATCTTCGACTACAACGGGCGGCTTCGCCAGTTCGCCGATGAAGGGGTTCTGCGTGGTGCCTACGGCCCTCGCATGCGCCGCTGGGGTGGCCGGGTGGATCAGCTGGCCGCCGTCGTCGACCAGCTGCGGGCCGATCCGGATTCGCGGCGCGCGCTGATCCAGCTCTACGACCCTGCCAGGGACACGGCCGGACACCGGGATGTGCCGTGCACCCTGGGCTTCCGATTTCATATCCGGCGGCACCGCCTGCACATGTCCACCACCATGCGCGGCCAGGACGCGTGGATCGGGCTGCCGTACGACCTGTTCTTCACCACCGTCCTGCACGAGCTGATGGCCGGCTGGTTGAACGTCGAGCTGGGCGACTACCACCACCACATCGATTCCCTGCACCTGTACGAGCACGACCTCGACCGGGCCGCCGCCGTCGGCACCTCCGCGACGAGCCCGGAGATGCCGTCGCTGATCACGCCCTGGGCCGGCTTCGACGTCCTGCTGGCCAGGACCCGAGCGGGTGACCCGACCGGCCATCCGATGTGGGACGCCGTGGGCGAGATGATGCGCAGCTACCGTCTGTGGAAGTGCGGTGAACACGTCCTCGCGGAGAACCTCGCCACACGGATCCGGTCGCCGCTCGGGCTGGCCTTGCTCGACTGGTACGAAGAGCTTCGAGCCCGTACCTCCGTGGCGAGCGGGTGACCTTTCATGACCGCACCCTTCACCGTCCTGGGGCTGTGCTCCTTCACCCATGACTCCGCCGCGGCGCTGCTGATGGACGGCGAGCTGATCGGATTCGTCGAAGAGGAACGCCTGTCGCAGGTCAAGCACACCAAGGACTACCCGCGCCAGGCCGTACAGTGGCTCCTTTCCGAAGCCGGGATCACCGCAGCCGACGTGGATACGATCGCCTACAACTTCCACGGCCCGCGCTACCTCGCCGCCGTCCCCCAGGTAGCCCGCTTCCTCGGACCCGCACCAACGCGTGATCGAGCACTGCCGCGGGCCGCTGGCTTCACCAAGGTCGCCCTCCGCACGATAGGCCGCACCCGCGCCCTGAGCCGGATGTTCTCCGGCGCTCCGGTCCAGCCTGTCCAGCATCATCGCGCTCATCAGATGTGCGCGTTCGCCGCCTCCGGATGGGACGACGCCGCGGTGCTCATCGTGGACAGCCTGGGCGAAACCCAGACCACCACCATCGCCACCGCCCGCCAGGGCAAGCCGGGCCGACCGGAACTGCGCACCCTGCACGCCTTGCACGACCCTGCCTCACTCGGCTACGTCTACGGCGCCGTCACCCAACACCTCGGCTGGCGGCGCGGGGATGAGGAAGGCACCGTGATGGCACTCGCCGCGCTGGGCGAGCCCGCGCGCTTCCAAGAGCTGTTCGCTCGCGCCATCCGGCTCACGCCTGACGGGTTCGCTGTGGATCCGAGCCTGTTTCCCATCCGCGTCCTGATCTCCGGCTATCCGCGCGTCACCCCTCGCTTCATCGCGGCGACCTGCCCGCCCCGACCGTCCCAGGCGCCCGTCACGCAGGTGCACCGCGACCTGGCGGCGGCACTGCAGGCGCGTACCGAGGAGGTCATGGTTCACCTGGCCATACTCGCCCGCAACCTGGATCGATCCAAACGGTTGTGTGTCGGCGGCGGCGTGGCGACCAACTGCGTCAGCATCGGCAAGATCATCGAGGCGGGAATCTTCGACGAGGTCTTCGTGCCGCCCGCACCAGGCGACGCGGGAACCGCCATCGGAGCCGCTGCCGCCGCCCACCTCAAACTGAGCGGACAGCCGCTGTCGGGCATCTCCCGATCCTGCTACCTGGGCCCCTCCTTCCCGACCCCAGATCTCGACCTGTCCGCGTGGCCCACCCTCATCGACCGCGACGTGCCCGGCGACCCCGCCGAGTTCCTCGCCGGCCAGCTCGCTCGTGGTCAGATCGTCGGCTTGTTCCACGGCCGCATCGAAGCGGGGCCACGCGCCCTGGGCAACCGCTCCATCCTGGCCTCCCCGCTACAGGACGGCGTCATCGAACGGCTGAACGCCACCGTGAAGTTCCGCGAGCCGTTCCGCCCGTTCGCGCCCATGGTCCTGGCCGACCGCGCCTGCGACTACTTCACCCTCGGCCAGGAAGCCCCGTTCATGTCGATGGCCTCCAACGTCACCGACCTGGCCCGCACGCAGATCCCCGCGATCGTCCACGCCAACGGCACCGCGCGCCTGCAGACGGTCACCAAGGAACAGAACCCGTTCATGCACGCGGTGCTCGAAGCATTCGCCCGCCGCACCGGCGTGCCGGTCCTGATCAACACCTCGCTCAACGTCAAGGGCAAACCGATCTGCGGCACCCCGCAGATGGCCGTGGACTGCCTGGCCTCGTCCGGACTGGACGCGCTCCTGCTGGAAGGCAGGTGGATCACCAAATGATCATCGGATACAGCTTCTGGGGCTTCCTCGGCGCAGGAATCACCGACACCCCGGACGGCGGACGCAGCCACCGCCGCCCCCTCGTCGACGCGCTGATCCGCCAAGGCCACCGCCTCATCTTCCTGCAGGCCGACCGCGACCGGCTGGAAGCCGGTGACCGCTTCACCGACCAGTACACCTTCGACAGCGGGTCTCCCGAGATCGACCTGCTGTTCCTGGAATGGCGCTGGCCTATCCCCGGCCGCAACACCACCACGTGCGACGCCCCCGGCCACACCTGCGACCTGCACCGCCAACACGAACTCCTCGATCACTACACGCTCGACCAGGGCACCCCCACCCTGATCTGGGACAAAGATCGCCGACTACCGGCCGACAGCTCATGGCGGCAACGCGCGGGCGTGCTCGTCTGCGAAGCCGCCCTCGACCCCACCCCGGGAGCCCGCTCTCTGCTGTTCCCCGTGGACGAGGAGCTCCTCGACAGCGCCGACCCCCGGGCGCTGGCCGCCGTCCCACGCCCCATCACGCTGGGCTACGTCGGCAACCAACACGACCGCGACGAGGAGTTCAACGACTACTTCGCGCCCGCCGCCGCACACGTCCCGCACCAAGTGGCCGGGAAGTGGACCGCCACCACTCGCTGGCCGCACGTGACCTTCCTCGGCCGCATCCCCTTCCCTCAGGTGCACGACCTGTACATGCGCTCGCTGGCCACCGTGCTGCTCCTACCTCAGCGGTACGCCTCAGCAGGCCAGATGACCCAACGCATCTTCGAGGCCGTGCTCGCCGGATGCCTGCCGCTCGCCCCCGACAACATCAGGCACGTCCGCCGTTTCGTGCCCCCGTCTCTGATCGTCCGAGACGGCGGGGAGGTCGTCGATCGGCTGCGACACCTGCGCGCCATCGCCGGCACCCACCAGCACACCTGGCTGATCGCCGAATGTCTCCGCCGTCTGGAGTTGTTCCGCCTCAGCCACCAGGTCCGGCAGTTCCAGGAGGCGCTGGGAGAGCTCGCCGGCGCCCGATCGCGAAAGATCGGCAGGTCACGATGACGCGCGCACCAGACCAGCCCATCCGCGGCGATGTTCAGATTCGGTCCGCCGCCGTGACTATCGTGAGGCGCTATGCGCATGAAGAGGGTCGCCATCGTCGGCTGCGGTGGCAGCGGCAAGTCTCACCTCGCCCGCGAGCTGGGCAGGATCCTGCACGCGCCGGTGACGCACCTCGACGCCGTGTACTACGACGACGAGTGGAATCCCCAGCCGCCGGAGAAGTTCGAGGCGATGCAGCGCGACCTGGTCTCCGCCGAGCGCTGGGTCATCGACGGCAACTACAACTCCACTCTCCAGGTACGGCTGGAGGCCTGCGACACCGTGATCCTCATGGACGTGTCCACCTGGGCGGCGCTCTGGGGCATCTTCTTCCGTCAACTCAGACACGGCCACGGACAGGACAAGGCCAGCGGCATCTACAACAGGATCCACTGGGGCGTGCTGCGCTACGTGGCCACCTACCGGCGAAAGATGCGCCCGCGCGTGCTGGCCAAGATCGAACAGTACGGAGGCCACGCCCAAGTGGTTCTCCTGACCAGCCGCCGCCGCACCCGCCGCTGGCTGGAGCAGATAACCGCTCCGTAGCCACCTCCAGCGCGTTCCTCACTGCCGCGCTCCAGACAGGAGAAGGGCAGTGAGCGCACGGGTGTTCACCAAGGTCTACAACTCCTCGGACGCCTGTGCGAAAGCCGTACACCACCACAGGTGGCTCGCCACGCACGCACGCCCCCTCCGGCAGCCCCCTATCCGTGCCGTCACCGACACCACCATCGCCTTCGCCTGGATCGACGGCCGTCACCTCGGCGTCGACGGCCTCGGCATGATGGCCGCCCTCCTCGGCGACACCCACGCGACCGCCTGGAAGAGCGACCTGCACCGCGCCCGTCTGGACACACCCCATCCCCTGATACAGGGCCACGACCTGGCGGACTATCTCACCCCACGCCTGGCCGCCCTCCAATCCCGCCTCGACAGCGGGCACCTGACCGATCTCGCCATAGCCGAGAAGCTCCTGCACACCACGGCCACCGGGCCAGCAGCGTTCTACAAGGACAGCAACCCCCGAAACGCGCTGATCACAGACTCCGGCCTGCCCTATGTCATCGACGTCGACGACCTCACCCTCGCCCCCTTCGGCTATGACCTGGCCAAGCTCATCGTCACCCTGACCATGACCTACGGGCCGCTCCCGCACACCGCCGTCAGCATCGCGCTCAACACCTACAACCACGCGGCTGCCCGCCACTCCTCCCATCTCGGACACACCACCATGACGGACCTCCTCAACCAGGCGGAGCTGCACCGCATCTTCACCGCCCCCTACCTGGGCCGTGGCCACTACCAGCACCCGTGGCCCCCGCCTGCCCCCCACGCGCCGGAGAGCAAGACATGATCCTCACCGAACTGATCTTCACCCGGCATGGACAGGCCCGATGCAACCTCGATGGTCTCGTCGGCGGACCCCGTACCTGCACCGGCCTGACCGATCTGGGCCGCCACCAGGCCACCCGGACCGCGCAGCGGATCGCCACCGAACGCGAGACCAAGCCCATCTCCGCCATCTACGCAGGACCTCGAACCCGCCTCCAAGAAACCGGCGACATCTACGCCACCGCCCTGGACCTCCCGCTGACCACCGAACAGGGCCTCGACGGTCCCATCCACGGCGACGCCGACGGCCAACCCTGGCACCAAGTGAAAGCCGCCTTCGGCGGCGGCCCTCATACCTATCCCAACCGGCCCTGGGCCACGGGCTCCGACACCTGGAACGGCTACCTACACCGCGCTGGAACGTTCCTGCAAGCCCTGATCGCACGCCATGAAGGCGACCGCATCCTGTTCGCCGCACACGGCGAGACAATCCTCGCCGCCCACACCCTCCTGCTCGGCCTCCCACCAGGAGGCGAGGCCGGCTTCATCACCGATCACGGCTCCCTGACCTGCTGGCAGCTCCACCGCAACCGGCGCGGCCACCGCCGCTGGATGCTCGAGCGCCACAACGACACCGCCCACCTGACCGCACCCATCGCCCCGGACACCCATGTCGATCGAAGCCTGTGACCCACGCCTGCCCTTCGCCCGCCGCGCCCTCGGCCCGGTCACCGTCGTCCCGTCACCGGGCTTGCCAGCCCACCTGCTGACGATCACCGACCTCCGCGACGCCCCCTACGTCGTCAAACGCCACACCTCACGGCAACGCTTCGAAAACGAAACACGCGCCTACCAGACCTGGATCCCCCAGCTCGGCGACCTCGCCCCAGCCCTGGTCGCCGCCGACCCCGCGACTCAATCGCTCCTTCTGACCATGCTGCCGGGACGAAGCGCGGCGCGACTCCCGACCGGCTCGGCAGCCGAGCTGCACGCCCACCAGAGCGCAGGCGCGACCCTGCGGCTCCTGCACCAGATCCCGCCCCCGAAGCGACCTGGCAACGACATCGCCGCACACCTGGCTGGACGACTGCGCTGGTGGACCGGCCGTGCGCACACCTTGAACCTGATCACCGGATCCGAGCAACGCGCCCTGCTCATCCGCGCCGACCGCCTGGCGACCAGCGCCATGCGGACCGCGACCTGCCACCTGGACTACCAGCCCAGGAACTGGATCATCGGCCCAGACACCGTTGTACGTGTCCTCGACTTCGAACACGCGCGTACGGACGCCCGCGTACGAGACTTCGCCCGATTGGAACACCGCCTCTGGAAACCGAACCCCCGGCTGCGCACCGCCTTCTTCGACGGATACGGCCACCCCCTGAACCCCCAGGACCAGGCCCTCCTGGCACAGTTCGGCGCCATCGAAGCCGTCACCGCCCTGGTCCGAGGTCACGAGCGCGGCGACCTCTCCCTGGTCGAACACGGCCGAACCCTGCTCGACCACCTCGCTTGAACAACTGATGGAGAGATCTCATGTCAACAGCCCCAACTCCTCACCTGGTAGGCGCCGATCCCCAGGTGCCACGCCGGGCCGTGGTCACCGGCGCAGCCGGCTTCATCGGCTCCCACCTGACCCTGGCCCTGCTACAGGCCGGCGCGACCGTCATCGGCGTAGACCGCCGCGACGCCGACTCCGACCCGGCAGCCGCGACCAACCTCACCCTTCTCCGCGACCACCCCGCCTTCATCCCCATCACCGCCGAACTCCTCACCTGTGCCATCGAACCCCTCCTGCTCGACGCCGACGCCGTCTTCCACCTCGCCGCCATTCCCGGCGTACGCCCCTCCTGGGGACCACGCTTCAGCGACTACGTCACCTGCAACATCCTCGCCACCCAGCGCATCATGGACGCCGCCACCCGCCTGCGCGTCCCCCGGCTCGTCGTCGCCTCCTCCTCCAGCGTGTACGGAGCAACCAACGGCACACCCAGCAACGAAATCGACCACCCGCACCCCGCCTCCCCGTACGCCGTGACCAAGCTCGCCCAAGAGCAGCTCTGCCTGGCCCACGCCGCCCGGCCCGACTGCCCCACCACGGTCACCGCGCTGCGCTACTTCACCGTCTACGGCCCCCGCCAGCGCGAGGACATGTTCCTCCACCGCCTCCTCACCGCGGCCCTCGACGACACGCCCATCCAAATCTTCGGCGACGGCCGCCAGCGCCGCGACTTCACCTACATCACCGACGTGGTCACCGCCACCATCGCCGCGGCAACCGCCCCCACCATCAACACGGTCATCAACGTCGGCACCGGAACCAGCACCTCCATCGCCGACACCATCCAGCTCGCGCGCCGACTCACCGGAGCCCGCATCCCGACCACAGATACCACCACCCGCAACGGCGACGTCGCCGCCACCTGCGCCGACACCACCAGAGCCCGCCATCTGCTGGCCTGGACTCCGCACGTCGACCTGGCCACCGGAATGGCCGAACAGTTCGACTGGATCACCAGCCACCAACCCGCCACCGTCTGACAACCATGCCGCCCACCCAGCAAGGGGTCCCCGTGGAGAGCTTCGAAAAGGCCCGCCTGGAAGCCTTCTTCCAGCGCGTCACCCAGCGCTTCCCGGCCCCGCAGCCAACCAGCTCCCTGATCATCACCCACCTGCTCCCCGAGCGACCGGCGTTCCTGCAGGCGATGGCCCACCTGACCCACATCGCGGCCGTCCTGCCCAAACCGCGCTCCATCCACGAAACAGCCGCCGCGCAGACCCGCCAGCACTTCACCGTCGACACCCTCACCCGCGCCCAGTTCGCCGACCCCGCCACCGCCCTGACCTACCTGGAAGACACCGCCGCCGGAAAGAACCTGCTGCTCCTCGACGTAGGCGGCTACTTCGCCGGCACCATCGAACCGCTCTGCGCGCAGTTCTCCGGCAACATCCGCGGAGTCATCGAAGACACCGAAAACGGCCTGCAACGCTACCTCGACCTCGACAAACTGCCCTGCCCGCTCTACTCCGTCGCCCGCTCACCCCTCAAAGAACCCGAAGACCACCTCGTCGGCCACTCGATCGTGTTCTCCACCGAAGCCCTGATCCGCTCCCGAGGCGACATCCTCAGCAGCCTCGACGCATGCGTGATCGGCTACGGCAAACTCGGCACCTCCATCGCCCGCATGCTCCACGCCAAGAACGTCCAGGTCACCATCTACGACGACGACCCCGTCAAACGCGTCCAAGCCCGCGCCCACGGCTTCCACGTCCCCACCACGCGCGCCGAAGCCATCCGCGGCTGCGGCCTCATCATCTGCGCCACCGGCAACCTCGCCCTGCGCTACGAAGACTTCGCAGTCCTACCCAACGGCGCCTACATCGCCTCGGTCACCTCCTCCGAGGACGAACTCGAACTCACCGCCCTCGACCACCTCTACCGCCGCACCGAGACCGGACCCCACCTCACCCGCTACGCCACCACCGGCCACTACTTCTACGTCCTGGCCGGCGGCAACGCCGTCAACTTCCTGCACGGCGCCTCGGTCGGCACCTACATCCACCTCGTCCAAGCCGAAATCCTCGCCGCCACCGCCCTCCTGACCAGCGACGACCACGCCCCCGGCCTGCACGAACTGACCCCCGACGCCCGCCGCATCATCGCCGAAATCTGGCTCGACTACTTCAACAGGTGACCCCGCATGCCGATAACCCGCGACCACATCCGCACAAGCGTCGACGCCTACCTCACCCACCACCCGAACGAGCGCCAGCGCCTGACCCGCCTCCTGCAAGCCCTGACCACCCCCGGGAACCTCACCCGCCGGGGCACCTTCACCGGTCACGTGACCTGCAGCGCGATCCTGATCAACGCCGACGAACGGGTCTTGCACATCCACCACGCAGCCCTGGACCGCCTTCTTCTGCCCGGCGGACATCTCGAAGACGCCGACGCCCATCTGCAAGCGGCGGCGCTCCGCGAACTCGAAGAGGAAACAGGACTCGCCCGCGACGGACTCATCCCCGAGGCGACGCTGAGCGGCCTGCCCCTGGACATCGACATCCACCAGATCCCCGCCAGCCCGGCCAAAGCCGAGCCAGCCCACCTGCACTTCGACTTCCGCTTCGCCTTCCGAACCGGTCGGCGAGGCGAACCAGCCATCCGCCTGCAACGCGAAGAAGTGAGCAGCTACCGCTGGGCAGCCCTCGCCGACGTGTCCTCACCAACCGTGGCGAGCAAGCTGGCGCAGCTACTCCCCGCACTCTCCTACAACCCCGGGACAGCACCATGACCATCCACGGCATCGACCGCTCAGCGCCACACCATGTGGCCGTGATCCCCTGCAGATTCGCCTCCACCCGCTTCCCCGGCAAACCCCTCGCCGACCTCAACGGCAAGCCCGTCATGTGGCACGTCTACCAACGCTGCCAGCAGGCCGAACACATCGCGGAGACCGTCATCGCCACCGACGACCCCCGCATCCAACAGGCATGCGCCGACCTCGGCATGACCTGCCTGCTGACCGGCGACCAGCCCACCGGCACGGACCGCGTCGCAGAATGCCTGCACCACCTCAAAGCGGACGGCTACATCAACGTGCAGGGCGACGAACCCTTCATCTCCCCAGCAGCGATCAATGCCGTCTCACAAGCTCTGGCCGCCGCAGATCCATCGATAGCCGGCCTGAACGCCTGCACCCGACTTCAGGAGATCGGCTCCGTCCTCGACCACAACGTGGTCAAGGCCGTCGCCCGCACCGACGGACGCGCCCTCACCTTCTCCAGACAACCCATCCCCTATCCCCGCTGCTCACGCCCCACCTACCTCCGCCAACTCGGCCTCTACGGGTTCACCCCATCCGGCCTCGAAATGTTCCACTCCCTACCTCAAGGACCCTTGGAACAGGC
The DNA here is from genome assembly GCF_040655495.1 of Nonomuraea sp. NPDC050404. Classification (NCBI taxonomy): domain Bacteria; kingdom Bacillati; phylum Actinomycetota; class Actinomycetes; order Streptosporangiales; family Streptosporangiaceae; genus Nonomuraea; species Nonomuraea sp. NPDC050404. The sequence goes on along the minus strand of NZ_JBFAKB010000007.1, from coordinate 33,570 downwards.
CGAAGGCATCGAAATGCTCCGCTTCCTCGAGCACTCCGTAGATATCGGGATCGTGCTCGTCGAAAACGAAGGCATGGCAATCGATACCCCCGCAGATCTGGAGCGCGCACGCTGCCTCTCAAAGATCAGCACGTAGTCGCAGCAACCGTGCTGGAATCTCAGAACAGTCCGACCTGAACTCCGCCCGATGACGCCAGACGTTTGGGCGCCAGCCCACCCACCCGGTCAACATCGAGAAGCGTGCGCCAGCGCCCCGTCCGCCCACCCTCGACTACCAGACGCTCGAATACCCGCGCCGTGACCTGTACGTCCGGCATCGCCCGATGACGACGCCCCGGCGGCTCAATACGCAGATACCTCATCAGATCGTCCAGCCGGTGCGACGGCAACTCCGGGTACAGCGCGCGGGCCAACCGCACGGTGTCCAACAGCGGGACAGCCGCCAGAACGGGACAGTGCCGCCGCTGATGAGCGATGAGTCCCGCCTCGGTGGGCGCGTGGTGGGCGACCAGCCGGTACGGCGGCATCGTAAGCCGACGGTCGAGGTCAGCCATGACGTGCTCAGGGCCGGCGGCCGTAGCCAGCATCGCCGCGGTGATACCCGTCATGCGCACATCGGAGGAGGTGACGGGCACCTCGGCGGGCGGTGCGATCAGCGATTCGAAACTCCACAGCGGCGACAGCCCGGCGGCGGCAACAGTGAGGGCAAGGACCGCCACCTCCACCGGAACGGCGGGCCGCCCGGCGGGCGTCAACCCCTCAAAGTCGATGACCAAGTAGGTGTGACGAGCAAAAGCGGCATCGCCGTAGAGCGGTGAGGCGTCAGACATCAGCCGCCCCCGTACCGCGTGCGTTCGTTGCGGCTCCGGTGCGGATCTCATGCAGCCACCGGTTGAATGCCGTCTGATAGCGGTTGTCGCTGTCGGCGTCGGTGCGTTCGCTGACGTCGGCGTTCGGCATCGGTTCGGGTCCGTCCCCCGCTCGCCATAGCGGGCCGCGCGGCTCGTACGCCGGGACGGTGTCGGTGCTGCCGTCCCATACGCCGACCGCCAACCCGGCGGCCGCCAGGGGTGGATCGTGGGTGGCATCCACCAACGCCCACCGGCCATCGATCAGCACCTCGGCCGCCGAATGCACGTCCTCCCGTGACGGCAGCAGCCGTACTTCTGCTGGCCGGTCGGGCAGGTGATACAGCCACCGGACGCGCCGGGCCGGGTAACCGAGCGCCCGCAAGCCCTCGATCAGATAGGCGGACTTGGCCAGGCAGTCGCCACGCCCGAGCGTCATCAACGTGTCGGCATCATGGGCGCCGTCCGTGGCGTACGGCACGTTCCGCACGGCGAGGAACAAAGCGATCCGCTCAGCACACGCATCCACGCGCCGACGGTACCCCGGGCCGCCCCCATACGCACCTCACTCCGCAGCAATGTCAGCAGTTCACGCTAGTTCGAAGACAGAACCGAGTGCTACGTGACACCGGGGGCGTAGCCGAGCTTCGGGCCCGGACACGTCGATCCCATCCACGACCGTGTCGCATCACCCTTCACTGACCGACTGGCAGAGATGAGCAAAAGAAGGGACTCGCCCTTGAGTTCGGTACTTGCACGATCCCGATGCTCCATGCTGGGCGTGTCCCAGCACCGTTTTCGCTCATCTGTGAGGAGTCCTCTTGACCCGGTACGCCGTCGATCACCGCCGCAACACCCTCATCGCCTCCTGGAACACCGGGGCAGGAGACACCGCGGTAGACGTCGCCGACCTTCCTGCCGGGATCCCCAGCCACGAAGCCCTAAACCTCGCCAAGGCCCTGACCCAGCTCTCCGAGACCTGCTGGCGGTGCTACACCCACCCGGCCAGCGCCGCCGACAGCCACGAGCCCAACTCCGAAGGCGAACGCCGACAGGAAGAACGCGACGCCTTCACCAGCGTCCTCACCGCCTTGACAAACCCCAACCTGCCCTCCGACGGCTACATGATCCAGTCCTACATCCAGGTCGAAGAAGCCGCCCACCAGGTCGGCCGCACCCTGCACGCCCTCAACGCCGCCGAACTGACCACCCGCGTCACCATCGACGTCGGCGCCGAACTGGCCGCCATCGAACAAGCCGAACTGGGCAATCTGACCGAACGCGCCCGCCAGGCCGTCGCCCTCACCCGCGAAGACGCTTCCCCGCTCCAAGTCGCCCAAGCCCACAACCTGCTGCACGACAACCCCTTCGGCTCCGAAGCGCTCTTCACCGAGATCGACCCGGCCGCAGCCGCCATCGCCGCCGCGCACTGGCTGGATGCGGCCGCCACCGTCACCGCCGAATCCGCTGGCCTGCCCGCCACCCAGATCGTGGTCGAAGCCGACCACATCGAGGCACTCCCCCACGAAACCCCCACCCTCGTCCTGGAACTGATCGCCGAGGGCGCCTCGCCTCGCCAAGCTGTGATGCCCTTGATCCGCGACGCCCTCCGGGTCGCGGAAGGCGAAATCCCTGATATCACGGCACTGCAGCAGCGCATCGCCGCCGCCCAGCAACTGCTCGCCAAGCGGCGCGAGGACCAGTCCGAGCTCGGCATGGACGCGCCCGGCCTGCGGATCACGCCGCTGGACCCCGCCCGCCCGGCCCTCGACCTTCTGGAGGACCTGCTCAGCGGCATCCGTGGCAGCTGGCTGCTGTACGAGGAAGAAGCGATCGAGCTCGACGAAGCTGAAGACCTCGACGATGAGGAATGGCAGAAGCGCCGCACCGCGGCGTTTCTCGCGGAAGTCCGGGCAGAAGCTGCCGCTCACCGGAAGCGGCTCTTGTAGCGCCACGGGGCACCACACAGTGCGAATGCCGCACCTACACGAGTGGCGGCTTCCGTCGCTCCGGCGTCGCGCAAGGTCGAGAAGGCGCGGACCGGTGCCGCACGATTTGACCCGACGGCATCTCCGGACAATTCCTGCAACCCTTGACAACAAGGCCAGGACAAATACGGCCAACACGTAACGCAGGGAGAGATCAGCTGGCGCCGTTCGAGTGAAGCCCCAGTACGGCAGTAACTCGTTACCAGCACCACGAGGATGCCAAATAGGGGTCTGGTGAACATGATCAAGGGCGTGCACAATTGCCTCCGTGAAGACCTACGTCGGGGTCACAGATGAGAGCTGGTACCGCTTCCTGGCCGCGCGTCCGACGCTCACCGAGGTGAACTTCTGGCGCCCTGGAGGCGGGCGCGGATTTGGTGCGGTCGAGCACGGCGAGCTGTTCTTCTTCAAGACGCACTACCCTCACAACAGCGTGGTCGGCGGCGGCTTCTTTAGCGGCTTCGCTCCCCTGCGCGTCTCCGAGGCGTGGGAGTTCTTCGGCCAGGGCAACGGGGCCGCAAGCCTCGTCGACTTACGACAGCAGGTAGGCAAGTACCGTAGCCAGCCCATCGCACCGGGCGAAGATCCGGTCATCGGCTGCATCATCATCCGCGACGTCTTCTTCTTCCCTGCCGACCGGATCGCCGGACCGCCACCGGGCTTCGCGTCCAACATCGTTCAAGGCAAGAGCTACGACTTGGCCGGACCTGCGGGCAGCTACTTCCAGGACCTGCTGCGCAGAATGGGCATTCGCGAGGACATCGACCTCTCCCAGCCGTGGCACCGCGACGGTCCTACCTTCGGAGACCCCCGACTCGCCCCGCGTCGACTCGGTCAGCAGGCCTTCCAAGCCGTCGTCCTGCATGCTTACGATCGGCGCTGCGCGATCACAGGCGACAAGATCCGGCCAGTTCTTCAAGCGGCCCACATCCGTCCTCTCTCGGCGGGCGGCGAGCATCGCCTGGACAACGGGCTGCTGCTCCGATCAGACGTCCACACCCTCTACGACCGCGGCTACCTCGCAGTCGACCCCAAACACCGCTTACTTGTGAGCCCGCGACTACGCGATGAGTTCGGCAACGGCGAGGACTTCTACCGCCAGGCCAGCCAGCAGATCACTGTCCCAGAACGGCCACGAGATCGGCCGAACCGAGATGCTCTCGAGTGGCACCTTGATGAGGTGTTCCTCAGGCGTTGAGCAACTCTGGTCGAGTTAGCCGCCCTCGGCGAGGGCACGGCCTCCTTCGTAGCCAGATCTACACCACTCGACGGGACGTAACCCCAGAGTTGGCTGACGCTCTGTTCGTATCAAGAGAGCGAGAAGGAACTTCCACAGGAAATTACACGTCCAATCGGTTCGCAGTGCCCCAAACCGCTAGCATCGTGACTGCGTATCGATCAGTACTACGAGCCGAGAGGTTGAATATGAGCGACATACGCGATTACGTCGTTGTCTTGCGGGCATCCTCGGCAGCCCGCTTCCTTCCAGAAGAAGGCTGCCGTTGGTCCTTAGAGGACGTCGACGGCGTAGAAGGACTGGTAGAGGTAAAACTTCGAACCCGGTGGGTTGCAAGTGGATTTGAAGCGCCAATTCCTCGTGAGCTTTGGATCGAAGTACGCGGCCGATTCCCGTCGATAGACGCCGCGATTGCAGCAGCATCGGCACTTTCTGCGACGTCGTGCGTGCTTCTCGCGTTCTGCGCCAATACCTATGTTGGCTCTCCTGAACTACACCTGGCCTTCGATGCGACCGCGGACTGCTCAGAACGAGAATTCCTTCAGTCGTTTCTGCCTGATGAGAGCGGCCTCATCAAGGAAGGCAGGATAGTTAAGGCCGATGAACTCGCAACCTTGATAGATGCCTTCAACGCATCCGATGAGCATGCACGAATCCTGCGAGCACTACGTCAGTATGCGCTTGCTCTGCCTAATTGGCACTTCGGATCAGAGTGGCTTGCCCTTGAACATCTCTACATGGCCGTTGAAGCGCTCACGCAGGCGATCATCAGGCGTGAATGCTCGCGCCTGGGGGTTGACGAGCCGGCCTTGGCAAGGATGAATAACATTGATCCGGACGATCCGGAACGGCCGCGATGGAAAGCCGCGCTGGAGTCCTGGTGCAGGGAGCAGCTCATCTTCTCGGGAGACCGAGCCATATACACGGCGGCTAAGGCTGCAAGCGATGGCCTGGAGCACGGATTCATGGATCTGTCTAAGGTGCATAAGAATGCTTTGAGGGCTGTCGACTCTACATTCACGCATGTAAGAGTCGCCGTACTCGTGCTCCTTGGGCTAGATGCAGCACATCCAACACTTCGTGACCGTATTCCTATGGACGTGAAGTCCAGCAGGAAGTTCATTCGCGGCCACTTTGTCGGCCACGGATCCGATCCCGCTCCGGCCGGGCAGGAGTACCCGCTACTTGAATGGAACTCATCCGTGCATAGCATGACACGCAGCGAAGACGAGTTCTCCGCCAAGTTCACCGAGAAACTATCTGTGCGCTGCGCGGATGGACTAGCTTTTCGGCCGCAGAGGATGGAGTTCCTCAAGCGGGGCGAATCTGGCCAGTCTGGCTACATAAATGCTGGACAGGCGTCGATACAATCGATCCCACGGGATCCTTCGCTCGACCTCGAGTCACTGATCACCCAAGCCGGAGCTCTCGTAGGCTCTATCGCGTCCAGCGGCACGTTTCACGAAATGCCACCCATGCAAGCGCCCATCTTTGGGCTTTTTTCCCAACAGGTGGCGCTCTTCGAGGCGATCCACGTCCTGCGGCGAGACAATCGAGCGATTGAGGCACTTCCCCTTCTCGATCGACTTATGAAGGGGTCATGCAAACTGGACATCGGCTCAATGGTCTCCAGCGACAGTTGCGTCGACTCAATGGATCAAATTCGGACGAAGAACATGCAGTGCGAGCCATTAAGGAGATATACGCTGCCTGCAAGTCCCGGAACGTAGGTATTCCAGCCCAGTTCCCACGACTCGATCGCAGCGCCTTTTATAGAGCGCACAAGTTGGATATACGCTTCCTCGCCGAAGCTGCACGCATGGATTTGATTACTGTCAACCTCCGCTTCGAACAGGTCGCTGAAAATAGGACAGCACTGCGCACACAGATACAGAATTCCGTGCTGGTGCGCGAACTTGTTGCTAGTTCCATCGCAGCCATTACATCATCCATTGCCAGCGCAGCTGAGATATTCCGATGGCCTTGCGACGAAGGCAAGCTGTCTGAGATTCAGGACAAAGTCAACGAGCTTTACCCCAAACAACCTAGCTAAGCCCGTGGCGGCAATCCTGTGGGTGCCAAAAACCGGGTCACAGGGTTTGATCTGGGGTTTTGCTGCGTTCGGCGGCTCACCTCGGCAAAATCGCTGGATGGCTCTGCGACTGCTGTACTTGATCGTCTTACGCGTATTCGGCTGGATCGCGTACTCGCCCTATCACAGGCGTCCAAAGACGTAGAGATCCTGGTACTACGGCATCAACTGGCTGTGCTCCGCCGCCAGGTCGCCGTGCCCCGGCCATCGTGGGCGGACCGGACGATCCTCTCCGCCCTCGCGCGACTCCAAGAGACGACTGCCGAGAGGCTATGCCGCAGCACCCATCCGCATCTCCCGACAGCTCTATCCGATCACCTCGACCTCTGCCTGAGGAGGTTTTCGTAGTGACCCAACTCGCCATGCAGGAGTACCGCCTGATCCCTGTAGCCAACCTCGAGCCGCACCCGGACAATCCGCGCCGCGGTGACGTTGACGTCATCGGCGAGTCCATGGACGAGAACGGCTTCTACGGCGCTGTCCTCGTCCATGGTTCCCGTATGCGGACCATCGCGGGTGAGCACCTGTGGCGCGGCGCACAAGACCGAGGCTTGGCTGAGGAGCCGTGCGCGCTGCTCGATGTGGACGATGAGCGGGCGAAGAAGATCCTGCTCGCCGACAACCGCACCGCCGCGCTCGGCTACGAAGACCCAGACGCGCTGGCCGCGCTGCTGATGAGCCTCGCCGACACCGGCTACACCGACCTCACGGACGTGACGCGGCTCACCGCCGCCCCCGACTTGGACGAGGTCGTCGGCATGCTGGGCGAACCCACCAAGCGGGACAGCTGGGTGGCGGTGCGGCTGACCGTGCCCCGCCCGGTGAACGCCGCCTGGAACGACGCCGTGTCTGACTGGGAACCGGCGCAGATGCTCGCCGAACTTCTTGGAGTCGAATGGCAGTGGGATGGTGAGGAGGCGGCGTGATCGACGCGCTCGTCTCCTACCACTACTTGCGGTCCGACGACCACATGCGGCGGCTCGTGGACAGCGGCAAGATCAACATGGCATTCCCACGGGCCGGAGCATAGATGCTGTTTCACAAGATCGCCAACGTTCTCGGGACGCTGCCTGCCGAAGTCCGCCCTCCCAGGCACGAAGAAGGCCCTCGCGCAGATCTGGAACGCCGAGAACAAGGAGCGCGCCTGGCCGCGATCGCCGCCTTTGAGACCACCTACAGTGCCAAGTTCGACAAGGCACCACGACTTCTCGCTGATACTGAAGACAGTGGAACGACCTGCTGCCTGCCGTACTCCTCGCGGATCTCAAGACTTTCCTGGTTAAACCACTCATCGCTCAACAGCTGAAGGGTCCGAGCCAGGCAAGGTTCTGTGAGCCGTTGGCCTGGTGAGCGAGATCGCGGTGTGCGGGCGATCCCAACGTTCGGCGCAGTTTTGTCAGTCCTCGCTCGTATCGTTGTCGTGGCGTCGAGGTCCCAAGGAGACAAGTATGGCGAACGGCGTTGCCTCCCCTGAGGCTACGGGTGGTGCAGGAACGATCTTTGAGTATCGGGTGGCCGCGCTTGCAATGAGCAGGCTGCTTCGCGGCGCACATCCGCCAGTGGGGCCCCACAGACCCATCGTCGGCGTCGCGCTCCAGCAGAGAGTCGCAGGCAGCTTGCTCGACGACGTCGTCATGCGTGCCGGCTCCACTGACCTAAGTACCATAATCGAGTTCCAGGTCAAGAAGACGCTGTCCGTCACGGGCAGCAGCACGGAGCTGGTCTCCGTCCTCGGCCAAGCGATGGAGACATGGCAGTCCCGCGCCCACGACCTCGAAAGTGGCCGCCTCATCCTCGGGGTCGCCGCTGGAGGACCCGAGGACGAGCTCAAAGATCTCGCGCAGCTGTCATCGATGGCACGTAGCCACCACACGTCGGCTTCGTTCCGACTCCTGCTCAGCGAGCACGTCACGCGTCGGCAGTTGCGCTCGCGATTCGAACACGTCGTTACAGCACTGACCGAGGCAGCCAGTCTTACGCAACGTACCGAGGCTGAAATACAGGCCCATCGCGTGCTGTCGCGCCTGCACGTCTGGACGGTCGACCCGTCTGAAGACGGACGCGATTGGCGGCAAGGGCTCGACGACGCCAGGGCTCTGGCCCATGCCGGCGGCATGACCGCCGACGACCTCCTGGGCAAGCTTGCCCAACTCGCCCAAAGCATCGGCCCACATGCGGGCAACATGGACGCCGACGCCATCCGTGCGTCCTTCCGCAGCAAGTTCGCCGTGGACCTCTCCGCGACAGCACCGCCACCTCACGGCATCACCATCAATGCCCGGCATGAAGGCTCCGGCTCAATGATCGTCGGCCAGACAATGACCTTTCACGGCCTGACCATCAATACGCATATCCCAGGCAACCCCCCAACGAGTGGAGCGTGACAAAGCATGGAGGCGATATTCACGGGCCCCGGTCCCGCATTCGCCGCGGCTCACATGTCGTTCATCTACGGCGACGAGTTCGTCGAAGTGGTGCCGATCACGATGAGCGAGCTCCATCCCAGCTCAGCTGAGTGGTTCGTTCAACGAGAAGGCAAGGGATGGAACGAAAGCGAGTATTGGCTCGACGAGCCCGGCGTCATCATCTTCGTAGGCGCGCCCGGCACTGGACGTGGCAGTGCCGCTCTTCACAGGCTTCGGCAGCGCTGTCCCGAGGGTCAGCTGATGAAGCTAGAGCCCCGGTGGGAACGTCCTCAAACCCGGCTCCTCCCACCAGCCGCTCCTAATTTCGGATACCTGCTCGACCTGTCTGAACATAGAGTGCGCCCCGACGCTGATTTCGGTAAGAAATTGCGAGATTGGGCGATCGCCTCCGGCGCCTACCTGGCAGTTCTCGCGACCGAAACAGTTCTGAACGACGAGTGGATCCGACCACTCACCGACCGCATCGTACGGCTCCGCACAGCCAACGGCAGGGAGCTCGCGGCCAAGGAACTGCGGGCGGCGGGGCAGTCATCTCTGGTTGAACGTCTCGATGAGGACGCCTTCGCCAAGATCTGGGATCCCTCACCGCCAGTCGGGGAGACGCTCAGGTTCATCAGCATCCTCCAAGCCAATCCAGGCGCCGACGGCAAGACTATTGCGGACGAGTTCCTCGGCTGGAAGGGGTGGTTCGACAACGATTGCCCTGCCGGATTTGAGCCCCGTACCCTGGTTTGGTCCGCCGCCATGTGTGACGGCGGACTGACGACGTCTGTGCTGGCCATGGCCGAAGCCCTTCGCACCCAATTCCAAGAGAAGGACCGGAGCCTAGCTGACATCTTCGGGGAAGACTTCCCCTCGAAACGCCTCAAAGACGCCAATCTGACGGAGGAAGACGACCGCGTCCACTTGCCGGCTGAGTATCACGGGCTCGCAGTTGCGGTCCGTTTGCACCTCTGGCAACAGTTCGCTGGGTATCGAGACGATCTGATCAAGTGGGCAGTCGGCCAAGCGGCGGAGCTGGCGGTTGAGGAGGATGCGCGCCGAGTAGTGACCGCTCTCATGGACGTGGCGGTCCACTTCCGTCTCCACTCCCTAGTCCAGAAGCTGTTCGATGCACTGGCCACCAAGCGACCTAAGCTCCTCATCGAAGCGCTCTCAAGCGCAGCGCTGGATCCTATGTTCGGCGCCTACATCCGTGATCGTTTGTACGCGTGGCCCGCCCGCGGCACGCAGGAGGTCATCGACATCGTCGCCGACGTGTGCGGCGGCGACTTCGGGCAAGAGAAACCCAGCATGGCGATTACCAGGCTCGGTCGGGCCGCACTCAAATCGCCGAATCCCGCCAGCCCAGCCCTGGTGACGGCTTTCACATCACTGGCAACCTCTCGGCACTGCCGGGTGTTGCTCAAATCCATCTGGGCGTGGCTGGGCTCGACAGGGATGGAACGCGCTGGCATCAGCGCCTTTCTCTGCCTTGCAAGCACTGAGAAGGGCATCCGCGCGCTCTTGAACGAGCACAATCACGAAGTGTCCGCGGAGGCCGTCAGCGAGAAGGTTGCTCAAGCCTTCCAACAGGCGATCGCACGCGAGGAAACCTACGAAGCGTCCCTCGCTGTGATGAAGGCCTGGGGGAAGGCCACCGACCTGCTTGGCTGGGACCGCGTCGTCGCAATCTTCGGCGCTGCTGTGAGGCCGAATGCACGGGGCAACATCATCTACGACCTCCAGAAGGCTGAGGAAACGCAGGGCATCATCGGCGATGTCCTTATGTACGCCATCCAGCAGCCACGAGGCTCAGTAAGTGCTGCTGAGATGGAGGGACTCGATGATGCCACTGTGGCCTGAAAGGCCGCTCCGTGGCACACGGACGATCAAACTTAAGATGGCCGCGCCTACCCGTGTCCCTGGAATTTCGTTCAAGATACGTGGTCGGGTGCGGTACCGCCTGGCTCGCCTCGAAACGGCGAGCCAGGCGGGGTCGACCACAGAACTACATCCCAACGCGGTTGCTGCGCGAGCCGCAGTGCTCTCAGATGTTCACGAGATTACACGCACGGTTACCGAAGCCCTTGCCCCTGAAGAGGTCTTCCGCGCCGAGCAGCGGGTGCGAGTCGAACTCGCCAACTGGCAACCCACATCGAGGTATCGAGATGTGGAGTTCCTCACTCGCATCCGGGCATCGATTGGAAGACGTGACGCTGTCCGCGCAGCGCAGTTCGCCGAGATGCGACGATCGGCGTGGATGGCCAGTTTTGTCGCCGAAGACGCCTCGATGGCAGCGCTCAACACGCATTTGTCCGATGTCGGTCGGGCACGAGTCTGGTGGCTAAAGCAGCAGCTCAGCCAGCGTGAGCCCGATGTTTCCTGGAAGGTGTTCGACGAACATATCAGACCGCTCATCGCCGATGCCCATCGGCCAGAGCGTGACGTCGATCGTATGGCGCGAATCTTGGTCGCCTCTACAGACAGGATCTCCGAGGATCCCTCTCGCCTGCCCATTCTCCTGCAGGTCATGGAAAAGACGTTCGATTTCATGAAATGGCCCGAGCTCTCGGCCGAGGTTCGAGAGCTTCGCAGGACAGCCGTCATCGATCGAGACGGCGACCCGTAATCGCATGACATTGCGACCGGGTTCGGCGGGCGGGCCAGGGAAACCCACCGAGAGGAATCTCGGCAGGGCGCCAAGGCCCGATCTAACAACCTCGGCGAAGCCGTCGAACGCACCATCATTTGCCGCCGCGACCACCTGCAAGCCCTGATCGCCACGCCCAACACTCAAGCCGGCACCTCGCGGAGGTGCCGTCCATCCCGCCCGCCGACCGTCAAGACCGCATCGCCAGCAGGATTCGCGAGCGGCATGCCGCCATGCACGCCCTGCTCCAGCAAGGTCATGAGCTGCGCCAGATCGCTAGCTGCTGTCCCTGGGCCACAACACCGTCAGGCGCTTCTCCCGTGCCGCCACCCCGGGACCTGCTCGTGCACGACGGCATTGGCCGGCGGCTCAAGAATCCGGAAGTGCACGGTTCCTACCTGCGCAGGCGGTGGGAGGTGTAGTGCACCAACGCCGAGATCCTTCACTGGACCTCCAGGCTCTGGGCTATCGCGGTAGCGGTACCACCGTCCGCCAGTACGTCCGCCCCTGGCGCGACGGGTTCAGCCGCACCGCGTGATGCTCGAACCGCTCCCAGCCGGATCAGTCGTTGTCGTAGATCAGCCGCTCACCATGCACGACCCACCGCGAACCGCTCTTCACTGGTAGCCCCATAGCAGGGCTACCGCCCGACATCGCCGAGATACACGCGAACTGAACCGCCATAGCAACAATTCAAACGGCTCACGCTTCCGAACGTCACCTCCCATAAGGCCATTGAAGGGACACATCCGATCTCGAGATTTAACGCGCACCTACACTTCGGCAACATCCAACGCAATAAAGTACATCCACGTGACCGTATTGTTGCCGTGTAGATCCCCAAGACGCACGCTTGCCCGCTTTATTCCAATCATAGAGCCAATGAGCGGAACAGCTGCATGCATGCTGCATGTAACACTTGCTTGAAAAGGAGCGACTATCCGTGCAGGTGCGCCTAGCAGAAAACAAGCCGACGGCAAATCCTGGGGCGAAGGGTCACGGACGTGGTCGCAGATGTGGCGGAGCGGTTTTTGGAGGACGTTGATGTCCGGGACCTGCCGTGGATCGCTCCATCCGATGCGCCAGCCGCTCTGATCACTGATCGAGTCCTGCTCGGCAACGGGGCCGCCCCCGTGGAGGTGGCGATCACATATAGCGAGTCGGGCGCTCCGAAGGTCGATGACCTACGCCGCCTGTGGAAGCTTCGACACAACAACCGGCCCTCCCCTGTCCTGCTCGTAGCCTTATACGGCGTTGGCGGAGCCACGAAGGCGGCGACGTGCGGGATCCTCGAAGACACGATCATCGATCTGGACGTGGACCAACTCGGCCGAATCTGCATCGCCGCCCTGACTGAACCGAACCAGCACGAGGCCCAGCGCACGCTCGTGCGACTTCTCACCGCACTGCGCGACGAGGCCACCCCTGGTTTACTCAACAGGGGTTTGTTCGCGACTCACGAGCTTCTCACCGGCGTCCCGCGTCGGCCCGATTGGGCAGCGGCAGCAGCAGCGGCCAGGCCGCTGCTGAGGCTACGCGGTCTCAAGTTGATTCAAGCACTGGGATACGGAACGGCACCGCGCGGCTCAGCGGCGATGCTCCTCACGCACCAGGGCACCTCCAGGTCCATCGCAGTGCTGCTAGAGGAGGGAGATACCTTCGACCGGCCGTCGCCAAGGTTCGGCGCGATCTCCCCGGTCTCGCATGCCATCTCGGTAGCTGCCCGGGAGAACCTACCGTGGGTTGTCGTATTGCGCGGCAGCCAGATCCGATTACACCCGGTCAATCCCACGATCGGAGTCGGGCGCAAGAGCCAGGGCGAGACGTTCACCGAGCTGGATCTTGCACTGCTCTCAGAGAACGACGCCGCCTACCTCCATCTGCTTTTCTCGCCCACCGCGCTCGCCCCCGAGGGCACTGTCAGCGCGATCCTGATCGCCTCGTCGAACTTCGCCGCCGAGCTCGGCGGCCGACTACGCGAGCGTGTCTATCGCGACGTGGTCCCCGGCCTGGCGGTGGCGGTGGCCGGGCAGATGAGGGCCACCACTGAGGCCGACCTGCAGGAAGCCTACCACCGGACCCTCATGATCTTGTTCCGGCTGTTGTTCGTGGCCTACGCAGAAGACCGCTCGCTGCTGCCGTACGGGCGCAACCCGCGCTATGACCGGCATGCGATCAAGACGCTGGCCAAGGAGTTCGCCGCCGAACCCGACCAGGCATTCGACAAGAACGCCACGTCCATGTGGGACGACATGCAGGCGGTGTGGAAGGCCGTCGACGGTGGTAACGCCGGCTGGGGCATCCCGCCCTACAACGGCGGCCTGTTCTCCCACAACCCGCGGACCAGCCCGTCGGGAGCAGCCCTTGCGGGCATGCGCCTGACCGACGCTGAGCTCGGGCCCGTGCTACGCGCATTGCTCGTCGACACCGGCCTCGACGGTACCCAGGGCCCAGTGGACTTCCGCTCACTAACCGTCCGCGAGTTCGGCACCCTGTATGAGGGCCTGCTGGAATCGGCGCTGTCGATCGCACCTGCTCCGCTTACCGTGGACAAGGAAGGGGCGTTTGTCCCTGCCAGAGACAGCGACCCCGTCGAGATTCCCGCCGGGGCAGTCTACTTCCACAACCGGTCTGGCAAACGCAAATCGACCGGGTCGTACTTCACCAAGACCTTCGCTGTGGAGCACCTGCTGGACACCGCGCTGGAGCCGGCGCTCACCGAGCATCTGCACCAGATCGGAGCCCTGCTGGACGCCGGGGACGAAGCCGCGGCGGCTGAGGCATTCTTCGACTTCCGGGTCGCCGACCTGGCGATGGGCTCGGCGCATTTCCTGGTCGCGGCGATCGACCGCATCGAAGCAAGGTTCACCGCGTTCCTCGACGAGCACCCCATCGCCGCCGTCAGCGACGAACTAGCCCGGCTGTCGCAGGCCGCCCACGAAAACCTCGGCGCGCATGCCGGCGAGGTGGAGATTGAGACCTCGGCTTTGCTGCGCCGTCAGATCGCGCGTCGCTGCATATACGGCCTGGACCTCAACCTCATAGCGGTCGAACTCGCCCGGCTGGCCATCTGGATCCACACCTTCGTGCCGGGCCTACCGATGTCCTCCCTCGATCACGCCCTGATCGTCGGCAATAGCCTCACCGGGATCGGCACGATCGATGAAGTGGTGGGCGTGCTTGACCCGGAGACAGCCGGCAGCGGCGCCCCAAGTCTGTTCGAGGAGTCCATCCGCGCCACGCTACAAACGGCGCGGGAAAAGCTTGTCCGGATAGCCCGCACTTCGGAAGCCACCAAGCAGGAAGTGCAGGAAGCAGCCCGCGCCTATACCGAGGCGCTGGAGAACGCGGCGGACGCGCGCGCCCTATTCGACGCTGCGGTCGCGATCCGTCTGGGCGTCGTACCGCCGATGTTCACCACCGAGCAAGCCATTGAGGCAGGTCATACCGATCAGGTGCGTGACCGGCTGGCCGAGATGGGGGTCGCGCACTTCCCGCTGCGTTTCCCCGAGGTGTTCATGCGCGACCGTCCCGGGTTCGACGTGCTACTCGGCAACCCTCCATGGGAGAAGGTGAAGGTCGAAGAGCACCAGTGGTGGGGGCTGCGGTTCCCCGGCTTGCGGTCGAAGTCGATGCCGCAGAAGGACAAGGACGCCGCGATCGCCAAGTACAAGGCTGAGCGGCCCGACCTTCTGAGGGAATACGACGCTGAGGTCGAGGCCATGCAAGCGCTCAAGAACGTGCTGGCAAAAGGGCCATTCCCGGGCCTGCGGTCGGCCACCGATACCGAACTGTCTTTAGCGTTCACCTGGCGTTTCTGGCATCTGCTGCGCGAGGGAGGCCGTGTCGGCGTCGTACTGCCCCGCACCATCCTCAACGGCAGCGGAGGAGCCAAGCTCCGCCACACCATCTTGGCGGAAGGCGCATTCGACAATGTCACGATGCTGGTCAACACCCGCAAATGGGTCTTCGAAGAAGTCGACTCACGCTACACGATCGGGCTGACGACTCTAATCAAGGGAAGCGACCAGGCAGGCAAGCTGGAGTTACGGGGCCCGTTCTGCTTCCCGGCGGAGTTCGAAGAAGGCGCTCACCTACTCGGTCAGGTCGTCGATGTCGACCAATTCGCTTCCTGGTCCGAAGACGCAGCGTTCCCCCTTCTGCCCGCCAAGGACAGTTTCAGCGTCTTCCTCACGCTGCGTTCCCACCCACGGCTCGACACTGCCGGCGACTGGCACTTCGTGCCCCTGCGTGAGCTGCACTCAACCGGCGACAAGAAGCTGTTCGACTTCGATCTGGACAGGCCCAAGGGTGACATGCCGGTGCTCACCGTCAGGTCATTCAACCTGTGGGCTCCCGATTTCGGCGACCCCTACGCCTACGCCAGGTCATCTGAGGTAATGCCGTACCTGCAGGCGAAACGGAAGCGTCAGATCCGGATGTCCTCAGGCCCGATGTATCGCATGCCGGAGGAGTGGGCGCGAGATGTGGAGACACTGCCCTGCAAACATCCCCGCATCAGTTTCCGCGACACGTCCCGGGGAACGGACTCCAGGACAGTCATTGCCGCCCTAGTGCCGGGCGGCACGACGATGGTCCACTCGGCGCCCTACCTGCTGCAGCGAAAAGGCACCGCCGCCGACGAGGCATACCTGCTGGGGGTGCTGTCCAGTATCGTGCTCGACTGGTACGCCCGCCGCTACGTCGAACTGCATGTTACCGGCGGAATCATGGCCACGCTACCGGTTCCACGCCCTCTGGCCGAAAGTCCGCTGCGGCAACGGGTGATTGAAATCGCCGGAAGCCTCGCGGCCGTCGACAACCGCTACGTGACGTGGGCAGCCGCGATCGGCGTGCCCGTCGCCTCGGTGCGCACGGAAGAGGAGAAGGCGGACCTGGTCACCGAGCTGGACGCGATCGTCGCCCTGCTGTACGGCCTAGACCGGGGTGCGGTCATCCACATTTTCGAGACCTTCCACCGAGGGTGGGACTACACCGAGCGGCTGGCTGCAGTCCTACGCCACCACCAGGCGTGGAAGGGCAAGGTGGAATGACCTCCAACCGGGACTTCCGGCCCACGTTCGCCACCAATCAGCCTGAGCACGGGCGCACGGTTGCCGATGAGATCAACATGCTGCTGGAAGGCATGCGGACGAAGCTATCGGAGGCACCGTCGCTGGCGATCGCCTCGGCGTACTTCAACCCCGGGGGCTTCATCCTGCTCGCTGATGAGCTGGAGCAGTCGGGGCCGGTGCGGCTGCTGCTGGGCGCTGACCCCGACCTAGACCGGCCACGGATCCGCCCTCTGAACACCGGTCTCGGGCGGCGCGGGGAGCGTGAGCAGGTTCGACGGACGCTGGAGGGACACCTACGCCGATTGGAGGAAGACCGCGATCTGCTGGGATTCACCTTCGAGGCCGACCACGCCGCCCGCCGCCTGGTGTCCTGGCTGCGCTCGGGCCGCGTCGAGGTGCGGCGATATGAGGCCGGGTTCCTCCACGGGAAGGCGTTCGTCGTGGACGGCGGCGTCCCCGGCGTGATCGCCGGGTCCAGCAACTTCACTTACGCAGGGCTGGCGCAGAATAAGGAGCTCAACCTCGGCCAGTACCAGCCGGAGACCGTACGGGCAGTACGGGACTGGTTCGAGGAGATGTGGCAAGCGGCCAAGCCGTTCGACCTGGCCGGACTGTACGAGTCACGATGGCAGCCGCACTCGCCGTGGGAGATCTTCCTGCGAATGCTGTACGAGCTTTACGGCGCCGAAGTCGAACAAGAGCAGGCGGCCCGCGGCCGTTCCCGACTGAACCTGACCGCGTTCCAGTCCGATGGCGTATGGCGAGCACAGCGGATCATCGACCGACTCAACGGCGTGATCGTTGCCGACGAGGTCGGCCTTGGCAAGACATTCATTGCGGGGGAGATCCTTCACGAGGCAGTCATCACCAACCGACAGAAGGCGCTCATTGTCGCGCCTGCGACGTTGCGCGATTCCACCTGGACGCCATTCCTACGCGAGATGAACTTGCAAGCCGACCGAGTCTCCTACGAGGAACTCACTAGCGGGTTGCCCAACGCCGGGCAACTGGGTGCGGCGTTGCAAAACCCCGATGAGTATGCCCTGGTCGTGGTGGACGAGGCGCACGCGCTGCGCAACGCTTCCACCAAACGAGCCGAGGCGTTGCGCACACTGCTGACCGGCAACACCCCCAAACGGCTGGTGCTGCTGACCGCGACCCCGGTCAACAACGGCCTGTACGACCTGTACAACCTGATCTCCTACTTCGTCACTAACGACGCGGCCTTTGCCAGCTCCGGGGTGCCCTCCCTGAAGAAGTACTTCGACCGGGCGATGGCGATGAACCCCGACGACCTATCGCCGGAGCACCTGTTTGACGTACTCGACAAGGTCGCGGTACGGCGTACCCGCCGGTTCGTCCGCAATCACTACGTCGGTGACCGCGTCACGATTAATGGAGCGGAGCGAGAGATCGCCTTCCCAACGCCGCGCGTGCGCCGGGTGGACTACAACCTGGACAAGGCCCTACCGGGATTGCTCGACCGGTTGGCCACCGCGCTCGGCGCCCACGTCGACCACCTCGACGGCTCGGCGGATGCGGTCTTTCTCGACGCCCCCGGCGAAGTGCTCACTCTGGCCCGCTATGTACCGTCCCGGTTCCGGCGCGGTGGCCGCGAGGAGCAGTACGAGCAGCAGAACGCCGGCCTGCTGCGCTCGGCGCTGCTCAAGAGGTTTGAGTCGTCCGCCTATGCGTTCCAGCGCACTCTTGAGAAGATGATCGCCGGTCATGAAGCCTTTCTGTCCGCCCTGGACCAGGGAGTGGTGCTGACCGGGGACGCGCTGCACGAATGGTCGTCTTCAGACAGCGACGACATCGACAACTTCCTCGCCTCTTACGTCGCTCCCGCGGGCGGCGGAAATGCAGAGTCGGTGAAGAACGCCGCCGACTTCGATGTAACCGCGTTGCGCGACGCAATCGAGGCAGACCTGGCGCTGCTGCAGTCCTTCCATAAAGAGGTCGAGGACCACCAGGCCGGGCCGGACCCCAAGGTCGACGCTCTCGTCGAGGAACTCTCCCAGATCGCAACCGATGCGGCCGCCGAGGGCATCACCGACCAGCAGACGCGCGATATGCGCAAGGTACTCGTCTTCTCCTACTACGCCGACACCGTCGAGCACGTGCATGCTCGGTTGCTGACTGCGATCGAATCCGACCACCGGTTGGCCGCCTACCGTGGCCGAGTGGCCACCGCCGCCGGTCCTGACCGCAACGACCGCTCACAGATCATCGCCGGATTCGCTCCTCGCACGGCGGGCGGCGAAAGTGAAGAGGATCTGTACGACCTGATCATCGCGACCGACGTACTGGCCGAAGGCGTCAACCTGCAGCAGGCCCGCCACATCGTCAACTACGACCTGCCCTGGAATCCAATGCGCCTGGTCCAACGGCATGGCCGCATCGACCGTATCGGCTCTGACCACCGCGAAGTCTTCCTGCGTTGCTTCTTCCCAGACCAGCAACTCGAACGGTTCCTGCGCCTGGAAGATCGCCTGCAGCGCAAGCTCAAGCAAGCTTCCGCCGCTACCGGTGTGGGGGAAGTACTGCCAGGGTTCGCAGGCCGGGACGTCAACCTCACCGAAGCCCGCGAGGAGATCGAACGACTCCGCCGCGAGGAAGCAACCCTCTTCGAAACCGGTGGTGCCTCCGCCCTGTCGGGCGAGGAATACCGGCGCCGTCTACAGGCCCAGCTCAACAACCCCCAGGTGCGACATGCCATAACGCGCCTGCCCTGGGGAAGCGGCGCGGGCTTCACACGGGTCGGAAGGGCTCAGGCCGGGCTGATCTTTTGCGCCCGCATCGGCGATCACTTCCGACCTTGGTTCCGCTACGTCCCCCTGACAGAGGACTTGAACATCACTCAGGATGAGCAGGGCCGCACTGTCGTCGTCGACGACACGCTCGCCTGCCTGACCGCCGCCGACCCAGGCGATCCCGCCACACCTGCAGAGCTGAGCGATGCCCTGTACCAGGCGGCCTTTACGGCGTGGGCACACGCCAAGCAGCACATCCTTGAAGCCTGGACCTACAACACCGATCCAGCCCATCTGCAGCCGTCCATCCCCAAGGTGATGCGCGATGCCGCCGACCTCGTGCGTCAGCACGGCCTAGACCTCGGAGAACGCCAAGACGAACTAATTGACCGTCTCCTGGCGCCCTACAGCCCCCGAATTCTGCGCGCCGTACGAGAAGGCTTGGCGCATCCTGGCACACCCAGGCAACGGGTGGATCATGTGGCAGACCTCGCCGACCGGCTGGGCCTAGTCCGCCAGCCTGCCCCCGCTCCCCTGCCGCCGATCACGGAAGACGACGTGCGCTTAGTCTGTTGGATCGCCATCGCCTAAGGCCGCAGACGCGCCGCCAGGGGGAAACGGGACATATACCCTTTTCAGCTCGGGTTGTCTCCCCGTTAGGGATAAGCTTGCTCTGAAACGAGATACCTAAGGACGGGATTAGATGGGCCTGAGTAACGAAAAGATCATCGACCAGGTCAAGGACCTTCTATCAGGTCGGATTGTAATCCCCTCGATCCAGCGAGACTACGTGTGGTCCCGAAGCGACGTGCGCGACCTTCTCGACTCCCTCTATCGCGGATATCCCGTCGGCGCACTGCTACTTTGGAAGACCTCCCAGGAACCTCCGTTCCGAAAGGCAGGTATAGTCCAAACGGACAACTCGAAGCACACCCCACTGTATTTGCTGGACGGCCAACAGCGACTGACCTCGCTGGCATGGGTCTACCGGCCTTCTTCCAAAGCCGACGGCAAAGTCATCGACGTGCGCTTCGATTTAGAGAACGAGGAGTTCGTCAATCCCAATGCAGTTCAAAAGAAAAGCCCACTCCTCATCCCCGTAACCAAAGTTCTCCAAGATGATGCCGAGCTGTTCTTGATTCTGAATGAAGCCGGCATCACCCCAACCCACCCATTCTTCCAGGAGTACTACAACAGACTGATCCGCCTCAAGGGCATCCGAGAGTACATCATCCACGTGATCACACATGAGTCAGATGACTACGAGGAAGTCGCTGACATCTTCGCCAGAGTCAACAAGGGCGGTCGTCGGCTCTCCAAGGGAGATCTGGTCTACAGTGCAATAGCCGCACGGTGGTCAGAAGGGCTGGATACCCTGGAATCGTTTCACCAGAAGCTCCAAGGCATCCAGTTTCCTCTCGATCGGGAAGCAGTACTCAGGCTAATGAGCCTTTTGGCGGGCACGGGAGCCAGGCATATTCAATTGCTTCGCAGGGAAATGGACGGGGACTCACTCAAGGCAGCCTGGGCCAACACCGAGACGGCACTGATGTGGGCTGTTGACTTCATGCGTGGTGAGTGTGGAATCCCTCGCTCAAGGATTCTGACGTCGCCGAACGTGGTCGTAGCCCCCGCTTATCTGCTATTTCGCAGACAGAACGAGCTCGCTCCAGGCGAACCAGAGATGCTGCGCAGATGGGTTTACACATCGATGGCCTTCAGTCACTACTCCCTGCAGGTTGAGACCAAGCTGGACGCGGAGGCCCGGCTTATCGACAGTCGAGGCGGCGCTGAGCTGTTCGACGAGCTGATCCGAAGAGCATCCGGTCCCCGCTCGGTCGACACTCCGGTGCACCCTAAGGACCTGGAGCAGAAGTACGCAAGCAATGCATTCTTCAATTTGCTCTACATCGCCGCTCTTCGAGCGGGAGTTAAGGACTGGAAGACAAATATCAAGATCATCGACCAGCCCCTGACCTCATCTTCGACCATCGAATACCACCACGTTTTTCCCCAAGCAAAGGTCCAGGGAACTTACCTGAAAGAACTCTGGAACAGCATTGCGAACCTAGCTTTCATCTCCGCCGAGACCAATAAGATCATCAGCGCTAAGTCTCCGGAGATCTACATGCTCGCCGTTCCTCACGAGCGGCTCGAAGAGCAGTGGATTCCCATGGATCCCGGACTACGCAAGATCGAGAACTTCCCTCGATTCCTCGAAGCACGCCGCCACCTCCTCGTCAGAGTTCTCAATGAGATGCTCGGACTGCCGCCATATCGGCAAGGAATGGAGTGGCAAAACGACAGCGAACTCCTCGAAGAGGCGAGCGACAGTTATCCAATTCAGGATCCGATTGATCCCACACTGTTCTAACACTCATACCATAGATTGGCGCCACCGGCGGCGCGAGGGCAGCCACAGCTACGATCGCGACAGAGACCGCACCCGGCGAGGTCGTGGAGACCGATGTGCCAAGCATGTCGCAGAAGGACAGGGTACAACCGAATTACGCGCTAGGCGGCGCTCCGCGCGGCCTAGCGGCCCTCCCAAGCCTCGCCGGGTGCGCGGCCGGGAGGCCAGCACCGGCAACTCGGGCTGCGTCAATGACGCCGTTCTTGCTGGGTTCGAATATCTGACCCCTGCGCTGACTGCAGCCCTTGTCAAGTGGGACGATCTTGGACCTCTGTCAATCTGGGCGGCCGCTCAAATCTGCCGAGCAGACGCTTGGCCGGAATGCCGAAGACCAGGCCGTTCAGCAAAACCGCAGCTCGGACACAACCACTGAAGCATAGGGCCTCACAACAGGTTGCTGAGCGGTGAGCAACGGGCACAAACTGCTTGCGGATGATTGCTCGGCGGTTGCTCATGCGCGTTCAATCTGCCGTGAAGAGCGAACCCATCCCGCAAGTTCGGTTCTACGCAGCAGCGCTGGATTAGGACAAATTACATATAATGCCAATGGTCAAGAACGCATGGTTGCTCGGTGGTTGCTCGCGTGTACGCCCTACAACCCGGCACGGCATAGCACCGGCCGACACATCGCTGTGGACGATCCCGGCCACAGCGATACAAAACACCACGCCATGACACTGGGTGACACTAACCGAGGATTCTCATAATCCGTGGGTCGTGGGTTCAAGTCCCACCCGCCCTACTCACCAATACCGCGTCCGACCTGGGGTTTCTCGGTTTTCGCCGGCCTCGGATCTCGTTGTTGATCATGGCTGGTTGCTCGGTGGTTGCTCTTGTGTACGGACCGTGTACGGCGGTAGATCATTTAGTGCGCCATCGTCAGTTCAGACCCTGGTGACGACCACCAGAAGATCAAGCCAGAATGCCTGCGCGGCACCGCTGGTCAGCGGTGGCCTGTTGTGTGGTCAAGCCTTCTCCAAGCCGCCTCGTCTCGCCGGCCGGGCGTTCCTGACCAGGAGATAAAAGATCCGCTGCTTCTTGCGGACACTCTCCCTGCCCGTTCCAGCCCAGCATCGAAAGGCTGCGGTACCTGTGCTCCACCCCCTGAGGGCAAGAAGGCAGGCCCGCCGGAGGATCGGCGGGCCTGCCTGAATTCGAGGTGTGGGGTGCGGAAACTCGAATTGCGCGCTGACCTGGGGCTTCGTACGTACCGTGTGGGGACACTGGCTCTTCTACGCTGTGCGGTGATACTCGTTGATGATGCCGCCGAGGATCTTATGGCGTTTGATCCGGTGCTTGGCCAGATCCGCGGGTTCCGACGGCGGATCGGGAGGGAATGGTCCAGGGACCGGTGGGGCCGTTTGCGGTTGTAATGATCGACGTAGGCGAGAAGAGCTGCTCTGCAGTGTCGCTCCCCCAGAGTCAGCAGCCGGTCGAGGCATTCCCGGCGAACGCTGCCCACCCACCGCTCGCAGATCGCGTTCGCCCGCGGCGCGCGAACCGGCGTCTTGACGATCCGGCATCCTTCACCGATGAACACCTCGTCGAACGCTGCCGTGAGCTTGGCGTCGCGATCATGAACGATGAATTTCACTCCGGCCAAGCGATCGCCGAGGTCCATGATGAGGTTTCTGACCTGCTGGGCCACCCATGGTCCGGTCGGATGGACGGTCACACCGGCCAGATGGACGCGCCGGTTGAAGTGCTCGATGAAGAACAACGCGTACAGCCGGACACCGAACAAGGTCTCCACATGGAAGAAGTCGGTGGCGACAACGCCCTGGGCCTGGGCGGTGAGGAACTGCCTCCAGGTCGGCCCCGAACGGCGCGGCGCGGGACCAAGCCCGGCACGAGCAAGAATCATCCGGACCGTGGTCGGCGAGACGCGGTGACCCAGTTGCTTGAGCTCGCCATGGATGCGCTGGTAACCCCAGTTCGGGTTCTCCCGCGCTAGCCGGATCACCAGCTCACGCACCGTATCGGGCATCGGCGGGCGGCCTGGGGTCCGGCGGGGATAGCGCCATCGTCGCCGCATCAGATCACGGTGCCAAGCCAGCAACGTCGCCGGAGTGACGAAGAACGCACTCCAGCGCACGCGAGGAACCAGACGCGACAGCGCGGCCAGCCACACCCGATCCGCAGGCTGCAGTAGCGGACGGACGATCTGCCGCCGAAGCACGGCGACCTCATGCCTCAGCACCAGGATCTCGATTTCCTTGGCACCGCCGCTACGCGCGAGCAGCACCAACCCCCCAACCAGATGCCGGACGATCATGCAAAGCACTGACCACATCATGCCTAGAGAACATGCCAGACGATCAGCCTTGATCACCGTATAACCGCAGGTAACAGCACCAGGTCGAGTTTCCGCATCCCACACCCCGGCGTCAGTGAGCAGGTGATCGTCCAGGCTGCGACGCACCTGGTCGCGGTAGGCCTCCAGGTGTCTGGAGACGGTGGCGTCCACCTCTCCGAAGATCGCGATCAAGGAGTCGGCTAACCTCAGTCGATGACCTCGACGGTGACGTTCGAGCCTTCGAGCCGCTCGAGCTGTTCGAGCGACGCGTCGTAGGTGCCGATGTGAATGGTCTGGTCAGAGTAACCGACCCCGGCGGTGTTGTAGTAGAAGCCGAGGTTGCCCCACGGGGTGTAGTAGATCAGGTCGCCGTCTTCGGGGTCGGACCCGGCGGAGCCGTCGTGGTGCAGCCGCCGGGGCAGGTAGCTGATCTTCTCTTTGCCGGCGAACTCCTCGATGGTGAGGGTGAGGGGCAGCAGGGACAGGAAATCGCGGACGGCCGAGTTGTCCTGGCCGATCGTCACCTCGACCGAGGTCGCCGGTGTGGAGAACCGCACGACCGTCCCCACGGCCTCGTCCCCCTGGCTGATGTCGGAGCGGGAAGGCGGGGCCGTTGGCGCCGTGGGCTGGTCAGATGCGGAGGGGACGGTGTCCGGCGCAGGCGTGCCGCACGCCGTCAGGGCGAGCAACGCCGACAGGCCGGCAGCGGTCATGATGTCCGTCAATCGCATGGCTTGGAAATCCTCGGCGGTGGGGTGTGAGACATCAGCGGGCGACGTAGCCGCCGTCGACGGGCAGGGCGACGCCGATGACGAAGCTCGCTGCGGGACTGCACAGCCACAGGACGGCCTGGGCGATCTCGTCGGCGGTGCCGAGCCTGTTGATGGGCTGGTCGGCCTCGGCCTGGGTGCGGTCGAGCTCTCCCTTGGCGATCATGTCGGAGACCATCGGGGTGTCGATGGTGCCGGGACAGATGGCGTTGATGCGGATGCCGCGCGGGGCGTATTCGAGGGCGGCGCTCTTGGTGAGGCCGATGACGCCGTGTTTGGCGGCGTGGTAGGAGGCGCGACTGGGGATGCCGACGAGGCCGCCGAGGGAGGAGCAGTTGACGATGGCGCCGCTGCCCTGGGTGCGCATCTGGCCCAGTTCGTGCTTCATACACGCCCACACGCCGCGCAGGTTGACGGCATTGACGCGGTCGAAGACCTCGATGGCCTCGTCGGCGGCGTCGCAGGGCGGGATCTGGATGCCGGCGTTGTTGAAGGCCATGTCCAGGCGGCCGAAGGTGGTGACGGTGCGGTCGATGGCGGCGGCGACCTGGTCCTCGTCGCTGACATCACACGCGAGGGCGAGGGCACGGTGGCCGGCGCCGGTGAGGTCCTTGGCGGCGGCATCCAGGGACTGCGCGTTGATGTCGGTGAGGGCGACGGCGGCCCCGGCCTCGGCGAAGGCGCGGGCGGTGGCCAGTCCCATCCCCGAACTGGCTCCCGTGACGAGGGCAACCTGGCCGGTGAAGTCGTAGATGGGGTTCATCAGTGCTCTCCTTTCATAAGCCGGATGCCTAGGCAACGGTTCGGTGCGGGTCAGACGGTCTGGCCACCGTCCACGACCAGGGCGTGGCCGACGGTGAACGCCGCCTCCTGCGAGCACAGCCACAACACCGCGGAGGCGATCTCCTCTGGTTTGCCCATGCGCCCGATCGGTTCCTGGTCGATCACGCCCTGCCGGCCTTCGGAGGTGCCGCCGGTGAAGCGGTGCATCATCTCGGTGTCGATGATGCCGGGGCAGATGGCGTTGATGCGGATGCCTGCGGCGGCGTAGTCCAAGGCAGTGGACCTGGTCAGGCCGATGACGGCGTGCTTGGCGGCGGCGTAGGCGGCCTGCCCTTGGAAGCCTTTGACTCCGGCGCCGGAGGAGGTGTTCACGATGGCGCCGCCCCCGTTGCGCAGCATCAGCGGGATCTGATGCCGCATGCAGGTGTAGGCGCCCTTCAGGCTGATCCCGATGACGCGGTCCCACTCCTCGTCGGTGATCTCCACGAGCGGCTTGACCGGCTGCTCGACGCCGGCGTTGTTGAAGGCGAGGTCGAGGCGGCCGAACTCGCCGACCAGGGCGTCCAGAGCAGCCCGCACGTCCTTGTCGCGGGTGACGTCGCAGGTGACGGCGAGCGCCTGGCCGCCTTGCTCGCGAATCAGGCGGGCGGTCTGCTCGTTCGGATCGGTAGCGACATCGGCGACCACCACGCTCGCGCCTTCGCGGGCGAACGCCAGCGCGGTGGCGCGGCCGATGCCGCCGGCCGCGCCGGTCACCAGAGCGGCCTGGCCGTCGAAGCGGCACTGAACAGGCTGACTCATCCGTTCTCCTGGGTCTTTCCTGGCCTGGCCCTTGCTTGGCAGGCGTTGCTTGCTGATGAGGAGCCGTTGAGGGGATCGATCAGGTCGGCGTCACAGGAGGGCTTCGATGGTGATGGGCAGGTCGCGGACGCGGCGGCCGGTGGCGTGGAAGACGGCGTTGGCGATGGCGGGTGCCACGCCGACGATGACGACCTCGGCCAGGCCCTTGACGCCGAGCGGGTCGGCCTCGGGGTCGTTGCCGTCGAGGTAGATGGCGTTGACGTCGGGGACGTCGGCGTTGGTGGGGACGAGGTAGTCGGCGAGGTTGGCGTTGACGATGCGGCCGTCGCGGGGGTCGGTGACGGTGTGTTCCAGCAGGGCCATGCCGATGCCGCCGACCAGGCCGCCGATGGCCTGGCTGTGGGCGAGTCTGGGGTTGATGATGCGGCCGGCGTCGTAGACGCCGAGCACTCGCCGCACACGGACCAGGCCGAGCCGTTCGTCGACGGCGACCTGCGCGAACACCGCCCCATAGGCGTGCGTGGAGTACCGTTCCACTTCATCGCCCGGCTGGTAGCCACCCCGTGCCTCCAGGAGGGAGTCCTTGGTGCGGGCCAGCAGCTGGCGGTAGGTTTCGCCACGGCCGGGGTCGTCGCGCAGGTGCAGATGGCCGCCTGCGACGACGACGTCGTCCGGTGAGGCGCCGTGCAGCGGCGAGGCCGGGTCGGCGACGGCCAGCGCGATGGCCTGCTTGCGAAGCTTGTCGCAGGTGGCGGCGACGGCGGAGCCGACGCTGGCCATGGTCATGGAGCCGCCGTGGGGCGGGGCCGGCGGCATGGTGGAGTCGCCGAGCTGGAAGCGCACCTTGGCGACGGGCAGGCCGAGGGCGTCGGCGGCGACCTGGGTCATGGAGGTGTAGGTGCCGGGTCCCATGTCGGAGGTCGCGGACTGGACGGTGGCGGTGCCGTCGGCGCCGATCCGGGCCAGGGCTTGGGCCGGGGCGCGGGCGGTGTGGTAGGTGGCCACGGCCATGCCGGTGCCGATCAGCCAGTTCCCGTCCCGGGTGGAGCGGGGTCCGGGGTTGCGGTCGTCCCAGCCGATGGTGCGGGCGCCGACGCGGAGGCACTCGCGCAGCCGCCGGGTGGAGAACGGCACTCCGGTGCCCGGGTCCCGTTCGGGTTCGTTGCGCAGGCGCAGCTCGATCGGGTCGAGGCCGGCTTCGTGGGCGAGCTCGTCCATGGCGCATTCGATGGCGTACGCGGCGGTGGCCGCTCCGGGGCCGCGCATCCAGGTGGGGGTGTTGACGTCCAGCGGGATCGATCGGTAGCTCTGGCGGACGTTGGGGGTGGTGTAGACCATCTGCCCCTGGGTCAGCAGTGCTTCGCGGTAGTCCTCGTAGGCGGAGGTCTCGGCCCGGATGTCGTGCACGGTCGCGGTGAGCCGGCCGCGCTCGTCGGCGCCCAAGGTCAGCTTGTACTCGGTGACCGGGCGAAAGCCCGTCCCGGTGTACATCTGCTCGCGGGTCAGGACGACCTTGACCGGGCGGCGCACCTGCCGGGCCGCGAGCGCGGCGACGGTGACGTGCGGCCAGGTGCGCAGGCCGCTGCCGAACGCGCCGCCGACGAACGGCGAGATGACCCGGATCGCGTCCTGTTCGATGCCGAACACGCTGGCCAGGGCGGCCCGGGTGTTGAGCACCATCTGCGTCTTGTCCCACACGGTGAGCCGGTCGCCGTCCCAGTGGGCGATGGTGGCGTGCGGCTCCATCGGGTTGTGGTGCTCCCGCTGGAGCCGGTAGGTGCGGCTGATGCGAGTGTGCGCCACCGCGAGTGCCTGATCGACGTTGCCGCGTTGGTAGTTCTCGCTCTGGTTGGGCGGGCCGGCCGGGGCGTCCAGGCCGGTCGCGGGCCGCTCGGCGGCGTAGGTGACCTTCACCAGGCTGGCGGCGTGCTGGGCGGCCTCCAGGGTTTCGGCGACCGCGACGGCGACCGGCTGGCCGAAGAAGCGCACCCGGTCGTCCTGGAAGACGCGCAGGTGCTCTCCTCGTGGAGGGTCGGTCACGCCGCGGAACGGCCGGTAAGGCAGCGTCGGTGCGTTCAGATGGCTGATCACCGCGAGGACGCCGGGCTGGCCGGTGGCGGCAGCGGTGTCGATGGCGGTGATCCGCCCCTTGCCGACGGTGCTGGTGACGATCACGCCGTGGACGACGTCGCGTACGGCGCCGTGGGCGTCGTGCTCGGCGGCGTAGGCGGCCCGGCCGGTCACCTTGAGCCGGCCGTCCACACGGGACACGGGCGTACCCGCCGCGGGTCTCATCATCGGGTGCCTCCCACGACACGCAGTTGACGTTCGACGGTGCGTTGCAGCAGCTCGGCCTTGAAGGCGTTGTGACGCAGGGGCCGGGCGCCGTCCGCGGCGACCTCGGCGGCCTGGGCCCACAGCCGGTCCGACGGGCGCTGACCGGTGAGCCGCCGCTCCACCGCGCTCAGCCGCCACGGCACCGTGCCCACCCCGCCGGCGGCGACGCGGGCGTCGCGGATGACGCCGCCGGTGATGTGCAGCACGACCGCCGCGGAGGTGAGCGCGAACTCATACGACTGCCGGTCGCGCACCTTCAGGTAGCCCGATCGCAGCGGTGTGGGGTGCGAGGGGATCTCCACGGCGGTGATCAGCTCGCCCGGCCGCAGGTCGTGCTCGCGATCGGGGGTGTCGCCCGGTTGCAGCAGGAACCGGGTCAGGGCGAGGTCGCGTTCGCCGTCCGGGCCCCGCAGGTGCACGACCGCGTCCAGCGCCGCCAAGGCCACGGCCAGGTCGGACGGATGGGTCGCCACGCAGGAGTTCGAGGTGCCGAGGATCGCGTGCGCGCGGTTGTAGCCCTCCAACGCCGAGCAGCCGGAGCCGCGTTGGCGCTTGTTGCAGGCGGCGTTGACGTCGCGGAAGTAGGTGCAGCGGGTGCGCTGCAGGATGTTGCCGCCGATCGTGGCCATGTTGCGCAGCTGCGCCGAGGCGCTCAGCTCCAGCGCCTGGGCGATCACGGGGTAGGCGCCCCGTACCCGGGGGTGGGAGGCGACGTCGGACATGAGCGCCAGCGCGCCGATCCGCAACGCGTCCGAGGTGGCCCGTACCTCTCGCAGCGGCAGGCCGCTGATGTCGACCAGAGTGCCGGGGCGTTCCACCGTCTCGCGCATCAGGTCCACCAGGGTCGTTCCGCCGGCGATGTAGCGTCCGCCGCGCGCCCCGGCCGCCAGCGCGGCGCGGGTGTCGGCGGGCTTGGTGTAGGTGAAGGGATCCATGTCAGCCCTCCTTGCGCGCGGCCTGCGCGACCGCGCTGACGATCTTGACGTAGCAGCCGCAGCGGCAGATGTTGCCGCTCATCCACTCCCTGATCTCCTCACGGGAGCCGGTGTGGCCCTCGCGGATGCAGCCGACGCCGGACATGATCTGCCCCGGGGTGCAGTAGCCGCACTGGAAGGCGTCCTGCTCGATGAACGCCTGCTGCAACGCGTGCAGTTCGCCGCCCTCGGAGGCCAGGCCCTCGATCGTGGTGATCTCGGCGTCCTGGCAGCGCACCGCCAGCGTCAGGCAGGCGTTGACGCGCCGGCCGTTCACCAGCACCGTGCACGCGCCGCACGCGCCGGCGTCGCAGCCCTTCTTCGTGCCGGGCAGGGCGAGGTGCTCGCGTAGCAGGTCCAGCAGCGAGGTGCGGTTGTCGATCGTCACCTGGTGGCGCCGCCCGTTCACCGTCACCGACAGCGTACTGCTGTGACCATCGGGCGCCGCCTTCTGGGCGGCCGAGGCGCCGGCGTTCTGCTCGGCGTGCATGGCCGGAAGGACACCGGCGGCCACGCCACCGGCCGCGGTCGTCGACAGGAAGCCGCGCCGGGACACCCCCGACGGCGCGTGCCCGTCGCGGCGGTCTTCGTCAGCGAGCTGGTCGGACATGGATGCCTCACTTCTCCTTCGGATCAGCGGGAGGGCCTGGCCGAGCGGTCAGGGCTGGAGGAGGACCTTGATGGCGCGGCGTTCGTCCATCGCCCGGTATCCCTCGGCCGCCTGGTCCAGGGGCAGGGTCAGGTCGAAGACCTGGCCCGGGTCGATGGCGCGGCTCCAGATCAGGTCGATGAGCTCGGGCAGGTACTGGCGTACGGGTGCGGGGCCGCCGTGCAGGTGCACCAGCGAGTCGAACAGCAGGTCGCCGGGCAGCGCGACGTCGTGGGAGACGCCGACGAAGCCGACGTGCCCGCCGGGGCGGGTGGCGCGGATGGCCTGCAACATCGACTCCTGGGTGCCGACGGCCTCCAGGACGCTGTGCGCGCCGAGCCCGTTCGTCATCTCCTTGATCTTCTCCACACCTTCGTCGCCGCGCTCGGTGACGATGTCGGTGGCGCCGAACCGGCGGGCCAGCTCTTGGCGGGGCGCGTGCCGGCTCATGGCGATGATGCGTTCGGCGCCGAGCTGCTTGGCGGCCAGCACCCCGCACAGGCCGACGGCGCCGTCACCGACGACGGCCACGGTCCTGCCCGGCCCCGCCTGGGCCGCGACGGCGGCGAACCAGCCGGTGCCCAGCACGTCGGAGGCGGCCAGCAGGCTCGGCACCAGGTCCGCGTCCGGCATGCCGGGGGTCGCCACCAGGGTGCCGTCGGCGAGCGGAATGCGCGCGAGCTGGGACTGAGTGCCGATCGTGCCCATCAGCACCCGCCGCACGCACGCGCACTGGTAGCCCGACCGGCAGATCTCGCAGGTGTTGTCGCAAGCCCAGAACGAGCCCACCACGAACTGGCCCGGCCGGATCGTGGTGACCTCGCCGCCGACCTCCTCCACCACGCCGACGTACTCGTGCCCCAGCGGCATCGGCCCGTCGGGCTTGTCCACCCCACGGTAGGGCCACAGGTCCGACCCGCAGACGCAGGTGGCCGTCAGCCGGATGATCGCGTCCGTGGGCTCGATGATGGCCGGGTCCGGACGGTCCTCGATGCGGACATCGCCCGGGGCGTACAGAACTGCTCCACGCATGGGTGGTAACTCCTTCGCTATGTGCTTCAGCGGCGGGCGCCTGAGCGCGCGGCCGCGTACTCGGCGTCGCTGACCTGTTCCAGCCAGGTCGTCTCGTCGCCCTCCCACAGCGCCAGGTGGACCATGAAGTGGCCGGAGGCGGCGCCGTGCCAGTGCTCCTCGCCCGGCGGGGTGTGCACGATGTCGCCCGGGTGGGCCTCGATGAGCTGCCCGCCGCGGGCTTGGATCAGCGCGGCGCCCGCCACGATGAACAGGGTCTGGCCCAGGCCGTGCGAGTGCCACGCGGTACGCGCTCCCGGCGCGAAGCGCACCATGTTGGCCCGCGCCCGCGACGGCTCCTCACCTCGGTAGATCACATCCCACCAGACGTCGCCGGTGAACATCCCGGCCGGGGCCTTGCTGGTCGGCGGCTGTTCGATGAGCTGCACGGGCTCAGCCCTCCTCTTCGAGGATCTTCTTCAGCGCGGTCATGGCGGTCATCGCGTTCGGCCAGCCGGCGTAGAAGGCCAGGTGAGTGATCACGTGCTTGAGCTCCTCGGCGCTCAGCCCGTTGTCCATCGCCGTCCTGAGGTGGAAAGGCAACTCGTTGCCCCGGTACAGGGCGACCAGCGCCGCCACCGTCACCAGACTCCGGTCCCGCCGCGACAGCCCTTCATCCGGCCACACCTGCCCGAACAGCACCTCATCGGTCAGCCGCACCAGCTGCGGAGCAAAGTCTCCGAACATGTCCTGCGCACCGGACGGCTTGTCGTCGCTCGGCATCAGCACCTCCTCCTCCAGCCGCCAGCTATCCGGGATCGGGCCGAGTGGTCGGCACCTGGAGAAAGGTTGGTCTCCTCCTGGACGTCGCTTTAGTCAGCCCGCCGCCCCCGACCGGGACGTGCGCCGTCATGACGGGACGGCCTCGTGCCGGCGGCAATGTCCAGGAAACCGGCTGTCTCCCGCGCGCGGGAGGTCGCGTTTATCGGGGGGACAACCTCTACCCCCCTTGGCCTCCGGCCGCTCCCTACAGTGAAGAGATGAACCACCGAGACGAGATCCGCGACTTCCTCGTCAGCCGGCGCGCCAAAATCAGTCCCGCCCAGGCCGGACTGGCTCCCGGAGGCCGCCGCCGGGTGCCCGGCCTGCGCCGTGAGGAGGTCGCCGTGCTGGCCGGGGTGAGCACCGACTGGTACACCCGTCTCGAGAAGGGCCACATCACCGGCGTCTCCACCGACGTGCTGAACGCCGTCGCCCGCGCCCTCCAGCTCGACGACGCCGAACGCGCCCACCTGTTCGACCTGGCCCGCGCCGCGGGTACCGGCCCCAGCCCCCGCCGCCCCGTCCGCAAGGTCCGCCCGGGACTGCAGCGCATGCTGGACGCCATGACCGACGCCCCGGCCATCATCCGCAACGGCCGCATGGACCTGCTGGCCG
Source organism: Nonomuraea sp. NPDC050404 (assembly GCF_040655495.1). Classification (NCBI taxonomy): domain Bacteria; kingdom Bacillati; phylum Actinomycetota; class Actinomycetes; order Streptosporangiales; family Streptosporangiaceae; genus Nonomuraea; species Nonomuraea sp. NPDC050404. The sequence continues at coordinate 1,048 of NZ_JBFAKB010000007.1, read as the reverse complement.
CCAACCGCCTCGGGCACGCCATGTACTGGCCGGTCTACCGGTCACGCATCCCCGCCCCCGCCCCCGCCCGCGGCTCACGATCGGACCCCGCACGCACCCCACCGGCCAACATCGCGCGCTTCCAATTCCTCGACCCCGCCGGGCCCGAGTTCTTCCCCGACTGGGACGGCTCCGCCGACATCACCGTCGCCCTCCTGCGCACCGAAGCCGGCCGCGACCCCTACAACTCCGACCTCACCCAGCTGATCGGCGAGCTGTCCACCCGCAGCGACGACTTCCGCGCCCGCTGGGCCCGGCACAACGTGCGCCTGCACCACGCCGGCACCAAGGCCTACCACCACCCCGCCATCGGCGACCTGTCACTCGACTACGAGTCCATGGACCTGCACGCCGACCCCGGCCTGAACCTGACCGTCTACACCGCCGCCCCCGACACCCCCTCCCACGACGCCCTGCGCCTGCTCGCCAGCTGGGCGGCCACTCTTGATCAGCCCGACCAGCCATCCGGCACAGACGTTCAGCAAACGAAGTGACCCTCTGCCGCCCTCGGTCTGGATCTCACGCAGCGGGCTCACCTGAACGCTGCAGCCGGGCGAGCGGGTGCTGTTCTACACCGGCGGAATCATCGAAGCCCACAGCCCGGACGGGCAGTTGTTCGGGCTGCAACGCTTCACCGACTTCGTCATCAAACACGAAGCCGATGGCCTGACCGCCCCGGAGACACTGCGCCGACTGATCCAGGCCATCCTGGAACACCAGCACGGCTGGCTCCAGGACGACGCCACCGTGACATCGTGGAAATGGCGCACCCGACAGGCCGGCGGGACTGTAAGAACCGTTATCTAGACAGACCGCGTCGGCAACAACTACCTACTCTCGTTGAGACGATGCCCGTGAACAGGCCAGGGCAGGCGGCGGGGCACCACCAGCAGGGCGCGTCCCGCGCGGCAAGCGTGCCGTTCAGGCCGCGGTGAACCCGCCGTCCGCCGCGACCACGGCGCCCGTGATGAAACTGGCGCGTGGCGAGGCGAGGAAGCAGAGCACTTCG